>NZ_JBVGQI010000009.1:0-162368 GCF_058189395.1 Psychrobacter sp. CoH-33_TS_01 | reverse complement strand
TTAGCTCGTCCCAATGAGGTGCGTATTATAGACGCTTTATAGCCTGTGTCAAGAAGTAATTTCTAAGTTTTTAAAAGCTTTTCAACTTCTAAGCCCTTATCATTTAAGCCTTCCAATCATCAAATTAGATAATCTTTAACTTGCTTTCCCTCTTGGCAGGCTGCGTATTATACGCATTCTAGTTTGAGCGTCAACCCCCTTTTTAGAGTTTATTTCATTTAATTCATGTTGTGATGATTTCAGTTATCAGAACCCCTTCCTTGGTTCTTCACCTCTTAGGGGGAGGGACTACTTTATATACATCTTTCTTAATTTAACCATCTTAGAAATCCTCCCCTTCCCTCCTTTGAAAAAGGAGGGTGCGTTCTTTATATAGTTGGTTTCTAATTCAACCATCTTATATTGGTGGGTTACGTCCTTCCTTCGCACGCTGCGCGTGCTCGGTAGCACTAACCTACCCTACGATTCTTTCTATGACCTACCTCTTATATAGGTATCTATCAATCCGTGGGTTGTCACCCACGCTTGGATAAATAAGATATAGAGGGTTTTAAGCCCCCTTTCCAAAAGGGGGTTGGGGGATTTTCTGGCAGCTTTAAAGCATAAACAATACCCAGAATGCTTCTCCCCTATTCACTGGGGGCACTTGCCTGAGGATGGTCTCGAGAATACAGGAACGCCATCAGACAATAAGGTATACCCCGCCTAGCGGAGGTGATACAAGAAAGAGCAGGATGAGTTCCGTACATATAGAACCTGATTATATAAACAACCCTCCGATAAAAAAGTACCACCATCTATTTATAATAGCAGCGCAATTAAATCCAACCTATTTCACACCCTACCTATATAGGTCAGTCATCACTCTCTGAATCCAGTTTGCCTACATGCTCAAAGAAAGCACGCCAGGCAGCGACCTTTTTATCTAGAGACTGTGGATAGGCGCGAGACGTCGACGGTAAACGATACAGCTTGAGCTCGCGGTCACCGAAAGGAAAGTCCACTTCTTGATTGGTCTTAGGCAATTTGGGACGTACGTCTGCTGGCAATAGTTCTAATAGAATCTCGGTCGCTTTACCACCCGTGGTAAATATCGTCTTTATTTTAGGGACTTGCGGTAGGATATGCTCAAAGTCGACGGTTTCAACGATAGTGAGATGTTTGTCTGAGGCATTGCCCTGCTCACGAATCGCTCGGCGTACCGTGGGACAAGAGGCGATACCGCGTTCTCTTAGAAATGCTTTAATTAACTTAGGGTCAAAACCTTTTTCATCGCCATTGCGAAAGTAGTCGGCATCATCAAAAAACACCCGACCATAGATGCGCCACATGTCATTGCTAAAGTTGGGGTAGTGAAATTCCATGCCCCATTTATCAGGGGTGGGTGGCATAGAGCCCATCATCATAATTGTCGCATCGGGAGGCAAAAACGGCGGAAATGGGTGCGACTCAATCGGTGGCGAGACCGACTCATCTAAATCGTAGGGGAAAATATCGTCTGAATGCAGTCCATTGAGTAGATAACTGCGGGTAGTAGCGTGGCTCACAAGGTCTCTCTTATTTAAGCTAATGAAAATAGTGGTTAATAATAGTGGCTTTTATGATGGATAACATCACAGCGGCTTGAAATAAGAGTTATGTTAAAAATCTTTATAGTTATGGCGTTTTGCTCATAGAATCCGGCATGTTTGCAGGTAATTTTGTTATCATATACCAGGTAAATCCTAGAGATTGCTACCGATAACAATATAACGAGACCTGCCATGACCGACCTAAATGTGACCATCATCGACCATCCGCTAGTGCGCCATAAACTAAGCCTGATGCGTGAAAAAGACTGTAGTACTTATAAATTCCGTACGTTGACCAACGAGCTAGCCCGCTTAATGGCGTATGAGGCGAGTCGTGACTTTGAGATTGAAACCTTTCCTATGCAAGGGTGGAATGGCGAAATCGAAGGCGAGCAAATCGTCGGTAAGACTGTAACGGTCGTGCCTATCTTACGTGCAGGTATTGGGATGTTGGATGGGGTGCTCGACTTAATCCCAACTGCGAAGATTTCAGTGGTCGGTTTACAGCGTGATGAAGAGACACTACAACCTGTGCCATTCTTTGAAAAATTGGTAAAAGATGTGCACCGTCGCCCTGCCCTAATCATTGATCCGATGCTAGCAACGGGTGGCTCTATGGTCGCAACTATTGAGATGCTAAAAAAACACGGCTGTAAAAATATCAAAGCCCTAGTATTAGTCGCGGCGCCAGAAGGCGTACGCTTGGTCAATGAAGCCCATCCTGACGTCACTATCTTTACCGCTGCTTTAGACAGTCATTTAGATGACAACGGTTATATCATCCCAGGTCTCGGCGATGCTGGTGATAAGATATTTGGTACTAAACAAGACTAAACAGACTGATTTATTTCGAGATGCCGCTAATTATTAGCGGTATTTTTCTATTAGCCACGTGGTTTACTATATTTGCTAAGCTAAGCCTGTTAGTCATTAATTCAAGGTGTTAACAATGCCTCTATTCTTTTCAATTCAATAATAAAACAAGGACTCTATATGAATATTTTGATTACGGGTGCTAGTGCTGGTTTTGGCGAAGCACTTGCTAGACAGTTGGTTGCAAAAGGCCATCGCGTAATTGGTTGTGCCCGCCGCGCTGAAAAATTAGACGCCATTGCGCAATCCTTAGGCGAAGCTTTTTTCCCGTTAGTAATGGATGTTAGTGATACTGAGTCTATTGAGGCTGCATTGGCTAAGCTGCCTGCAGATTTCCGCACTATCGATGTGTTGGTGAATAATGCTGGACTAGCGCTAGGTACTGAGCCCGCTTATAAAGCGCAACTCGATGACTGGATGCGCATGGTCGATACCAATATCAAAGGATTGATGGCACTCACTCACGCTATCTTGCCCGCTATGGTTGAACGCAACAGTGGCTATATCATTAATTTGGGATCTATCGCGGGCAGTTGGCCTTATTATGGCGGCAACGTCTATGGCGCAACAAAAGCTTTTGTACAGCAGTTTAGCTTAAACTTGCGCGCTGACTTACTGGGCACCAAAGTGCGTGTGAGTAACTTAGAACCGGGTAATGTCGGTGGTACGGAATTTTCTAACATCCGCTATCATGGTGATGAAGAAAAAGCAGCTAAGGTCTATGAAGGCTTTGAGTCCATGAGTGCAGAGGATATTGCCGATATCTTAGTTTGGCTGATCGAGTCACCTGCTCATGTAAACGTCAATCGCCTTGAAGTTATGCCGGTCGCGCAGACTTACAACGGTTTGACTATCGCCAAGGATTAATCCTTACACCAATACCGTTATTTTAATGAGCAGCTGTCTTAATAAGGTCGCTGCTTTTTTATTCCCTAGTAATTAATAGATTTAACTTTCTGAGCAAAATTGACGGTAGGCTTAACGCAGTTCGTAATCACGCAGTATAACTTGGCTAATTTGAATATCGAGGAAGTTAGGATTCGCAGGAATAATCTCGCGCTCACTCACTAAACGCAGTTCTTTAAAATCTAGCACCATCACTTCGCTACGCAGACGCTCGCTAGTGCGTTTATTATGGCGTACGGCAAAAGCTAAGACCTCTTTACCCTTTACTTTGACTGTATTTACTATAAAAGGAGTGTTGCTAGATGCTTTGGCGGAGGGCTTGGCGTTTATAAGCGCGGTCCAAGGATTAAGCATCGTGGTGAACAGTTTATCTTTGCGTACTTGTAGCGGTAATTTACCCCCAAAGAATAACCCTTGCTCCATCGGTAAATACTGCGAGTGACGCATAAGCTCATGACGTAAGATGTCGGGCATATCCGTATTAAAACTGTCTTCACTTTGGCTATGGAATGCGGCAAAACTACGCTGAATATAACGGCCAAACACAGTGAAATTTATCCATTGCTGATAAACCTCATCGGCATAAAGTAATTGATAAAACTCTTGCTGACTCGGCGCCGGTTCAGTACAGATAATCGCTGACAATAAATCTACAGAGCTATTAAACTTAAAGTCTCTGTTATTTAGCCCATTAAGATATGACCAGGTCAGAGGGTACAGACTAGCCTCCAAACTCGGCAAGGTAGGCCTCGTCGCAGCATGCTGTTGGGATTTATTGCCAAATAATTTTATCATGGCGCTAGTGTAGCAGACTCGCATAAATTTCAGATATACCGTCTGTCCGGTCTATGTAGCTGACCTAATAGACACTCGATCCAGAGTCTTCAAAACAAATTTTAGTAGACTAAAGTCTCTTATTTAGCACTGCTAACTTTCACCAACTTGTGCTAGGGTAGCGGATATTTCTTCATACAGTCGCCCACCTATGCTTACTGCTTTAGTCCCTAAATCCTACCGTGCCACTGTCCGCGAAGTCGCGGTGCCTAACTGTGACAAACCGCTACCCATTACCGTCATCGGTAAAGGTAAGCCTATGCTATTACTGCATGCCTATGGGATGGACGCGCGTGAGTTTTTACCTTTTGTGCTGCCCCTGACTACGAAATATCAATTTTATATTCCGCATTTACGGGGGTTTGGTTTATCCAAAGAGATTCCGCTAACTCAATTTGACTTCTTAGGTCAGTATGCGGAAGATGTGAACGCTATCATCGAGCAGATTTGTAGTTGGCGCGAGGTGACTGCACTACCCGTGGCGGCCATCTCTATGGGGGCGCAGGTCATGTGGGCTTATTTTGGTCGTTATGGCAGCTCGCGAGTGAGTCGTTATCTAAATATCGACCAGACCCCCACTGTACATAACCAACCGGATTGGCGAGGCGGTCTATTTGGTGAACGTCAGGACGAGGTCTTTGATGTGTTTCAGCGCCTGCTTACAGAAGGTTTGGCTTATCAAGATGTCGAAAGCTTTACCCATCTGCCTCATGACCTCAAACGTCGGACTACCGATACTGAGCGGATGTTCTCGTTAATGTCGGCTAGCCGGCCTCGCTCGCAAGCGTTTATCAAAGTAATGACCCATCAGACTGACCATCAATTGGTATTCTTTGACCATAAAACTTGGAAACATAAGATGCGTTGCCTGCAAGCTTATTTGGCCATGCCTTATGACTTCCGTAGCGTGGCCGAAAAGCTACCTATCCCAGTGGTCAATCTTATTGGCGGTCGCTCACAGCTGTATGATCCTGAGTGGCAACGTAAAGTGACCGAGATGCTGCCCAATGCTACTGAAATTGTTTTAGAAAATTCAGGACATGCCGTCCCACTTGATGAACCGATTGGCTTTTATAAAGTATTAAAAGGCTTTTTGGAAGGTAGGTATGATGAGATACGGGGTCAGGTCAAACCGTCGGCCATTTAGCTAACGGCTTTTAATTTACGAATTAAAGTGTTTAGCAATAAGTCTATGACAGGGCTTGAATCAACTCAAATCTTGGCATTAATTTTCCGTCTACTGTAACACTCTCGCCAAACATTTCTATAGGTCGTACCCAAACGCCGTATTCGCCATACAAACAACGATAGACTACTAGCGTCTCTTCAGTTTCGGAGTGGCGCGCGGTATGCAGGACTTGGTATAAGTTGCCTTTGTAATGGCGGTAGATACCTTGGGTAATAGGGTCTTGGATAGATTGGGTCATAGAGATAGGCTTATGAAAGTTAGAAATTAATAGAAAAATGAATTAAGAATGATGGGCTAGTTTTTGCTCTAACATCGCTTTTGTATCAGGCCATTCATTAGCGACCATACTGTACATCACAGTGTCAGCGATGATGCCATTACGGCGCACACGATTACCTCGAATCACTCCATCCTTTTTAGCTCCCAAACGCTCGATGGCCTTTTGCGATTGCAAATTCTCGCCATCGGTACGCCAGCCAACCGTTTGGTAGTCTAACGTTTCGAACGCATGGGTTAGCAGCATCAGCTTACAAGCCGTATTCACATGAGTGCGCCAATAAGACTTAGCATACCAAGTATAGCCAATCTCCAAACGTTTAGCATTTGGCAAGATATCATGATAGCTGGTCGAGCCAATCACTCGACCTGAAGCGTCGTCAATGACGGCAAACGCTACCCTGTTGCCCATTAAATCCGCGAGTTGGATATAGTCAATAACGCTCTCTGGCGTGGGGGCCGAGGTTACCTCTATCGTCCAAAGTTTGCCATCTTGGCAAGCCTTAGATAATCCTTTGGCATGGGCTATGGTTAGTGGCTCAAGCGTGACCTCTTGATAAGACAAAGTAGGTGGATTTAGCATTAAGCTCTCACAATTCAAAAATCAGATTTTAATACTCTGTGACAAGATAGTTTCACCAATCACAGAATCAAATGGCGGTAGATATCTTGAAGGATGATATTTTTAGGTAGTTAGGTTATAGAGTAATGCTTATATTAATTAATTTTAGCGTAAAGGATTACTCAAACCAATTTGCTAATTTTAAGCCTTTAATCGCGGCAAAGTCTTTTATATTCCGTGTTACTAGCACCATATTATTTGCCATAGCAATGGCAGCTATCTGACTGTCAACAAAAGCGATAGGCGTGCCAGCGGATTTAGCTTGTGCTCTTATGGTGGCATGAATATCAGCGCAAGCTTTGGTGTAGGATAGTGAAGGGAATTTAGCTACTTCTTCATAAAAAAATTGCGCTATCTGCTCGCGTTTTTTACCGCTAGGCATAGTCAGCGTGCCATAAATAAGTTCATGCCAAACGACAGTAGCTAAATATATATGAAGCTCATTTTGCTTAAACTGCGTCATCACTTTAGCGTTGGGCTGCTGCTTTATAATTTCAGAAAAAATATTAGTGTCTAAGACATACATATTTAATCTTCCCAATTAAAGTCACGACCTAACTCTTTGGAGCGCACATCCTTCCACGGGTCATCATCAGATAATAGAGCCTGATTCTCTTCTCGCCACTCCATTAATTTCTGATGAAAGTTAGAGTCATTCTGCGACAAATCCAACTGTTCTACAGGAGTAGGCGGATGAATAACGACTTCATCAGCGGATAACTGGCGCTTTAATACTGCCAAGACATGGTGTACAGCAGTGTCCTTTACCGTTAATACTATCGTTTTCATCCTAACCTTCCTTATTGGTGGCTATCGTATATAGCCATTATCTGAAAGATGCCTTGAGCAAAACCCTGTGATTAAGCAATAGTCACCTTAGCAAAAGCTTTTTTGCCCGCCTGAACCACCACAGTTTGACCTGAAGTTAAGCTAAAGCCGGCATCGACCACTTCATTATCCACTTTTACCGCACCGCGTTTGATTAAGTCTTTAGCCGCAGCGTTATTCTTAGCCAATTCAGCTTGGTTTAAAACTTGGGTAATAAACAGGGCGTCTTGACTAGCCTCTAACTCTAAGGTTTTTTCTGGTAAATCCAACGGTAGTTCGCCGTCGGCTAACACGTTACCCGCTGATTTATGCGCATTGGCTGCGGCGTCAGCATCATGGAAACGCTCGATTAATTCTTCAGCTAAGATACGTTTAATCTCCTGTGGGTTGCGACCGTTTTCCATCTCTTGCATTAGCGCATCTACTTCATCCATAGGCTTAAAGCTTAAGAATTCGTAGTAGCGACGAATCAAAGTGTCTGGCATAGACAGGATTTTTTGGTACATGCTGCCTGGGGTATCGTAAATGCCGACATAGTTATTCAGCGATTTAGACATCTTATTGACACCATCGAGACCTTCTAAGATAGGTACGGTAATACAAACCTGTGATTTCTGACCATAGCGACCTTGCAAAGTACGGCCCATCAATAGGTTAAAGGTCTGATCGGTACCGCCAAGCTCCACGTCGGCCTCTAGCGCGATTGAATCGTAACCCTGCACGAGTGGGTATAAGAATTCATGGATAGAGATCGGCGTCTGCGAAGCATAACGCTTAGAGAAATCATCACGTTCAAGCATACGCGATACCGTCTGTTGGCTCGCCAGCTGAATCATATCGGCCGCAGTCATTTTGCTAAACCACTCTGAGTTAAAGACTACCTTGGTCTTTTCTTTATCCAAAATCTTAAAGACTTGCTCAGCATAGGTCTGCGCGTTAGCCTTGATTTGTTCTTCAGTCAGTGGCGGACGCGTGGCATTCTTACCAGATGGGTCACCAATTCTGGCCGTATAATCCCCGATGAGAAAATAAATCTCATGGCCTAAATCTTGGAAGTGCTTAAGCTTATTAATCAATACCGTATGACCTAAATGTAGATCAGGAGCGGTAGGATCAAAGCCGGCTTTAATCTTCAGCGGACGGCCCTCTTTCAATTTACTAATCAGGTCTTCTTCTGACAGTATCTCGTGAGTCCCGCGCTGTATGATTGCTAGCTGCTCCTCTAAAGATAGGTTTTGTGGATCATGGTCGGCAGCGGTTGGTGCAGTTTGGCTCATGGTTGTCTCTTTTCTAATGAAATTTACAAGATTAAAGTGTTAGAGTATCAGGATTATACTACGTTGAAGGCTGATGCGTCTCAAGCCTTAATATTTCTTCTCGGCGCATATCATTTATATATCATTCGCATATAATTACAGTAGGCTACTATGACCCTGCCCATCTATCAAGTAGATGCTTTTACCGACCGCATATTTGGCGGTAATCCTGCCGCTGTTATTCCTCTAGAGTCGTGGTTAGACGATGCTATCTTGCAGGCTATCGCTAGCGAAAACAACCTATCCGAGACCTCTTTTATAGTAGCTAACGACTCAACTTACGAGCTACGTTGGTTTATGCCGACTGGCGAGGTCGATTTATGCGGTCACGGGACTTTGGCAGCCGCTCACGTACTATTTACCCACCTTGGCTTTAGTGAGACAGTGATCAATTTTGCGACTAAAAGTGGCGTATTGAGCGTAACTAAAACAACCGACGCGTATGCCATGGTATTCCCTGCTATTCCCATTTATCCTGTCGAGTTAGCAGCGGTGCCAGAAAACTTGGCTATTGGTCTTGCTGGCGATTCTCAGACTATTAGCAGTAATTTAGTCATAAATGCAGTGCTTACCACCACCTCGGGTTCAGACTATATTGTAGTGTTGGACAGCCCTGATGCACTCGCAGCGCTAACGCCAGACCAAAGTCACTGGGGCTGTTTAAACGCTAGAAGAGTAATTGTGACGGCTAAGAGTGACGACCCTAACATAGATTTCGTCAGTCGCTGTTTATATACCCAATTAGGCAAAGCTGAAGACCCTGTAACCGGCTCAGCGCATTGTTTACTGACGCCATATTGGGCGGCGCAATTGGGTAAATCTAAACTTGCCGCAGTACAAGTTTCGCAACGTCGTGGTCATCTACAATGTGAGTTGCTACCGACAGAGGCTGGCGCACAGGTGCGGTTGGTAGGTCAGGCGGTGGATTATATGGTGGGGCAGATTGCGGTATAACTTGTTATAACACCCTTAACTTCAAAAATATAAATTAGAATGATAAGGACTAACGTTTATGAACAACAAGCCAATTAGCTCTGACCTTCAATTGCCTCTATTTGACTTTGCCAATGATGAGGATTTACACGAATATCAAACACCAAATTCATTAGATATCAATACACTACCAGGAACTGAATCTTTTAGCGATTACGTGGTATATGTGGACGAAAGTGGTGATCACGGTCTAGAGAATATTGATCCTGAATATCCCGTGTTTGTGTTGGCATTTGCAATTTTTCATAAACGTCATTACGCTGAAAAAATCGTCCCTGCTATTGAAAAATTTAAGTTCAACTACTTTGGCCATGACTTAATTGTATTACATGAGCATGAGATTAGAAAAAAGAAAAATGCTTTTGCCCTATTGAATAATCAAAAGTTAAACCAGCATTTCTTGGGTAATATGTCCGATATTATGGCGCGCAGTAACTTCATTTTAGTAGCTTGCGTCATTGATAAGATTAAACTTAAAGCAAATAGCAACCTATCAGATATAGATAATCCATATCATTTAGCATTAGGATTTTGTCTGGATGGTCTACATGATTTCTTAGCTGAAAAGGGGCAACTGGATCGTAAGACGCATGTCTTAGTCGAATGTCGAGGCAAAAAAGAAGACAAAGAGTTAGAACTAGAGTTTAGGCGAATGTGTACGGGAGAGAATCGTAAAAATCGACCGCTACCTTTTGATGTCGTATTTGTTAATAAACAAGCCAACTCAACAGGGTTACAACTAGCAGATTTAGTGGCTCGACCAATAGGAATTAGTTATCTACGACCTCAACAAACCAATCAGGCTTTTGATATCTTAAAACAGAAGTTTATGTGTCGAGGTGGTCGTACCTGTGTGGGACAAGACTTTGATGGCTATGGACTTAAGGTTATTCCACAGCAAAAGTAGTTGGTACAAAAAACAGCCTACCCAAAAAAGCGAAAAGCCTCCAGGAACCCCCAGAAGCTTAGACGCCGACCGGGAACCCCCAATCCACTTATTATTGATTATAACAGTAGTTAAACTAATAGACAATTTATACCTTAAATGCATTCAAAACTCATTTCATATCACTCTCTATTTTAATTCGTAATAAATTTAGGACATGATTATGCCAAACGCCCTCCCTGAGCCCGACGCTAATAATATTAACGAGCTGGCAGATGCCTTATCTGAAACCCTATTTGACAGTTTTGACTCAGGCTATTACCTCGGTATGATGTCAGGCACCAGTTTGGATGGTCTAGATGCCGTTATCTGTCAGTTTGATGAAGAGGATGATGCTGAGGCTACAGATGGCAGTGCAAAGAATAAAATCGTCGCCACCCATACCAAAGACTTCCCAGCAAATCTGCGTAATGTCTTGCTAGCCTTATGCCAACCTAATGGTGTCGATGACTTAACGAATATTAAAGTAGATGGCGAGCAACAACCGCAGAGCGAGCTAGATTGGTTCGGTTGGGCGAGTCGCGAATATGCCGAATTTGCTAGCGAGGTGGTAGTAGAACTGCTAGAAAAATCCGCTATCGATGCTGCCTCTATTTTAGCCATCGGTTGTCATGGTCAGACCGTACGCCATCGTCCGCAATTAGGCTTTAGCTTACAACTCGTTGATGCTAATGTCATCGCAGAGCGTACCGGTATTAGCGTCGTCACCGATTTCCGTCGTCGTGATATGGCGGTGGGTGGTCAAGGCGCTCCGCTTGCCCCGGCCTTTCATTTGGCCCAGTTTGGCGCTGCTTCAGGTAATCAGCCACCCAAAGACCGTATCATCGTGAACCTAGGCGGTATTGCTAATATTACCGTGCTGCCAGCCGGTCAACCCGATAAAGTCATCGGTTATGACACTGGGCCTGCCAATAATTTGCTCGATGCTTGGTATCAACATCAGGTGGCAGCAGGCACCATTACCTCTGCAGAACCTCTATATGATAAAGATGGTCAATGGGCGGCGACCGGTACCATCAATGAAGCTTTGCTGACGCAACTGTTAACCCACCCTTACTTTGAACGACCCACTCCAAAAAGTACCGGCCGTGAAGACTTTCATTTAGGGTGGCTCACGCAGCAGATAGCTCTAGTGGAAGCAGCCACCAATATCGCCATTAGTGCAGCAGATGTGCAAGCGACCTTAACCCTACTTACTGTGCAGTCGTTAGCCCAGGCCATTCATAAGGAGGCTGAGCGTTTAACCCTGACTAACGGTGAGGTGGTAGTTTGTGGTGGCGGTGCTTACAACGCGCGTTTGCTAAGTTTATTAAATGACGCGCTGCCGGATTGGCAGCTGACGACTAGCGATACTTTAGGTATTGCCCCTACTTGGGTCGAGGCGATGGCGTTTGCTTGGCTGGCTCGGCAGTCGATTATGGGCGAAGTAGGCAATTTACCCGCAGTGACCGGTGCCAGTAAAGGAGTGGTATTGGGGCAGGTATGTTTTGGCTAACCTGTTTGCCTGTGCATTTGTCGACACGTTACCACCACAGCTGCATAAATTAAGTTTACACCCGTATACTGATGGGTTATGCTTTAGCCTAATTAGGTGACCACTTTCGCCACCCCATTTTTACCACCCAATTCATAATAAAAGACAGCGACAGGAAGGATGTAATGACTCAACCTACTAATCAATATGGTAGCAAGCCTGCCCATCACCAACGTCCCGATCATCAACGGGTTGTCGTGACCGGCATGGGTGCCGTGACACCGCTCGGCCTAGATGTTGCGACCAGCTGGCAAGGTGTGATCGAAGGCAAAAGTGGCATCAAGTCCATTAGCCATTTCGACGCCAGCGACTATCGTGCCCAGTTTGCGGGCACGCTTGACGGCTTTGACGCCAAAAACTATATGAACGCCAAAGACGCCCGCCGTTACGATGAGTTTATGCATTATGGTATCGCCGCATCGAGCAGCGCCCTAGCCGATGCCGGTTTTATTGAAACGGTGGGTGCTGATACTGCGCTCGTAGAAAATGTCGACCCTGAAAGATTCGGCATCGTATTAGGCTCAGGCATTGGCGGTATTCAAACCATAGAAGACAGCCGCGATACCTTACGCGAAAAAGGCCCTAAGAAAGTCTCGCCCTTTATCATTCCCGGCTCTATCGTCAATATGCCCGCTGGTTTGGTGGCGATTAAACATGGCCTACGCGGCCCCAACTTAGCCGTCGCTACCGCCTGTACCACTTCGACGCATGCTATGGGCTTGGCAGCGCGCTTAATTGCTTATGGTGATGCCGATGTGATGTTGGCAGGCGGGTGCGAGAAGGCCTCGAGTACCCTGGGCTTATCCGGCTTTGCGGCCATGCATGCCTTATCCACGCGCAATGACGAGCCTACCCGCGCTAGCCGTCCTTTTGATAAAGACCGCGATGGTTTTGTGATGGGCGATGGCGCCGGCGTGGTGGTGTTAGAGAGTTTGGCGCATGCCAAGGCACGTGGTGCCAACATCTTAGCGGAGTTGGTTGGCTTTGGCATGAGCGACGATGCCAGCCATATCACCGCGCCACCAGAAGACGGCGAAGGGGCGGCCCGGGCTATGCGCATTGCGATAGCGGATGCCGGTATTAGCCCTAGTGATGTGGGCTATATTAATGCGCACGGTACCAGTACCCCAGCAGGCGATGTCGCTGAGTCGATTGCCATTGAGACTGTGTTTGCTGACTGTAAAGATGATATTTTAGTGAGCTCAACCAAATCTATGACCGGTCACCTACTTGGAGCCGCCGGCGGTATCGAAGCCATATTTACGATTTTAGCGCTACAAAATCAGCTGGTGCCCCCGACTATTAACCTCGATAACGTCGATGAAAACTGCCGCTTAGATTACGTGCCCCATACCGCTCGTCAAGTGACCGACTTAAATTATGCGGTCTCTAACAGCTTTGGCTTTGGCGGCACCAACGGCTCATTGGTCTTTGCTCGTTGGCAGTAGCGGGAGCACCTAGCACCTAGCACCTACTCATAGGTTAGATTAGATTCGGTAAAGCCGAGCTTAAGGCTAGACTGCAATACTGCCCACTGTTACGCCCGCATTACTTCTATGTAAGTGATGCGGGCTTTTTACATTTTGCGGCGAGCTTAACGTTATAGGGGCTTGCAGCGTCTGGCCGTAGTTCGTATTATAAGGGGATAACTTATTATTAATTTTGGAAGCACTATGGCAGGGTATGCATTTTCACATCAATTCTATCAGCGTTGGACACAAGCGCCGGGGCAAGTGCGCGGAGCTATCGTGCAAGAGCTCAAAGATATCATGACGCTGCTACAGACCGATACGACAGTCGCAGAATTTGCCTTTACCCAACCGGATCTAAACGGGTATCTGGATGAGCTGTATACTCAAGACAGCATTCAAAAAGCCGCCGATGCCGAAAAAATACGTATTGCTCAAGAACAAGAGCGAATCGAACGCGAAGCTCTAGAGGCACAACGCCAAGAAGAAGAGCGGCTAGCAAAAGAACAGCTCGAGCAAGAGCAATTGGAACAAGAGCGTTTGGAAATAGCCCGCTTAGAGGAAGAGGCCAAACAAGAGGCGTATGAAAAAGCAGAACTGCAACGCGAGCAGCAGCAAGCCGAACAGGCAGAAGCTGAGCAACAAGCGGTGCAAGCAGAAGCAGAACAGCAAGCAGCTCTAACTAGCGATCATAAGAGCGAAGAAGCTAGTACGTCTCAGACAGCTGCAAAGGCAGATACCGAGCACACCGCTACTTTGACGATAGTACCGCAACTAGACGAAGAAGTTGCTGCGACTACTGCCCAACCCGCTACGACTCCAGCCAGTGCAGCAAGCCCTGATCAACAAGGGGATTGTGTTCCCGCTGAATTTGTTAAGCTCAGTGCTGAGCAAGAAGACTTCATCCATGAGCTAGAAGTGCGTATCGATGATTATCTCAGTGAGCAGATGGCCGATATGTCAGAAAACCTCAAAGCTTGGCTACGCGATGAAGTACAACGCCAATTGGCACGCGCCAAATAAACTAAAAGCAGTTTGATAAATACCCTACCCCTTAGCACTGCCGATAAAAAAAAGGAGCCTAATTTAGGCTCCTTTTTTATGGCTCAACGAAAAGACCTTTGTTTTAAAGAAATCTCTTGCACGTACTTAAATCCTGTCCCTTTGTGAAAAAAGGACTTTAAGCTTATGTCAGCCGAATACACCCTCTCTTTTTTAAAGGGAGGGCTGGGGTGGGATTTCAACTAAATCGCTTGGGTACGCTGCGTCAACCAAGTCAGAGCATCGCCGTCAACCCGGTCTTTTAACTCGTTAAAAACTTGCTCATGGTAACTATTGAGCCATGCTTTTTCGTCTTCACGCAGTAAGGATGGCTCGATTAAACGCGTATCGATCGGGCATAGCGTGACAGTCTCAAAATGCAGATAATTGCCAAACTCTGTCTCGCTAGGATTGGCTACAGGTTGGTTGACGCATAAGTTTTCGATACGAATACCCCAACCGCCTTCGCGATACAGACCCGGCTCATTGCTGGAGATCATACCCGCTTTCATCGCACGCTCTGGTGGGTTTGAGGCACTGTAAGCAATCACTTGTGGGCCTTCATGCACGTTTAAGAAATAACCCACGCCATGACCGGTACCATGACCGTAATCCATTTGTGCCTGCCATAATGGCGCACGGCAAATCGCATCGATGAGTGGTGACGCGATGCCATCTGGGAAGCAAGCTACGGCTAAGGCAATATGCGCTTTTAACACTAAAGTAAAGTCACGCTTTTGCTCGGCACTCACGTTACCAATACCGACCACACGAGTGATATCGGTGGTGCCGTTTTGGTACTGGGCCCCTGAATCAATCAGTAACAAGCCATCGCCATCTAGATAGCTAAACTGCTCTTCGGTAGCACGGTAATGCGGTAGCGCGCCGTTAGCATTGTAGCCCGCAATTGTCGGAAAGCTCGGTGACACATAGTGTGGCTGTTTGCTACGCACATCGATTAACATGCTATCGACATCCAATTCGCTGAGACGCTCGCCGGCATTAAGACGCTGCTCAAACGCTGAGAAAAACTCACATAATGCTGCCCCATCTTGACGCATGGCTTCACGCACGTGTTCGATATCTTGATCAGACTTCACCGATTTTAATAAGCTGCTGGGCGCAATGCGCTCAATCATGCTGATACCGTCAGCCAGCTCAGATAGTGTACCTACAGCGACTTTATTAGGGTCAATTAACAATAAATCTTCTGGCGTTAATTCGCTTAGCGCCGCTTTAATTTCATCGTATTCTGCCAACTCAATACCACTATCATCCAGCAACTGCTGTACATCGCTACCCACTTTCGCATTATCAACGAATAGTGTCGCTTTATCTTGGCTGATGAGCATATGGGCTAAAAATACCGGGTTATAGTCGACATCGCTACCGCGTAGATTGGTCAACCAAGCGATATCATCAAGACTAGAAATTAGATGATGGCTGGCCCCAATCTCTACAACTTGGGCACGCACGGCCGCCAGTTTGTCTTTCGCAGACTGTGATAAAAAAGCGTCATCATGAGCAAATAACTTGGCGGTTGGTAGCGCAGGACGGTCTTGCCAAGCGTCGCTCAACACGTCTTTATCGGTGAGAAGACGGATGTCATTATCTACTAACGCATCGACCAGACGATCTTGCTCAGATAAGGACAAGACATTGCCATCGACAGCGACGCTATTGCCTGCTTCTAAATGTTCAGCTAGCCATTCAATATGGTTCGGTGACCCCTTTTGCAATTTTTGTAGGGTGATGCCTGTGCCTTCTAACTGTGCTGCCGCATGGACGAAATAACGGCTGTCGGTCCAAACACCAGCAAAATCTTGCGTTACGACTAGCGTGCCTACCGAGCCGGTAAAGCCAGACAGCCATAAGCGCCCTTGCCAATACTCTGGCAGATATTCTGATAGATGCGGATCCGCTGAAGGCACTATTAACGCGGTAATGTCTTTGGCTTTTAGTACTTCGCGGAGGCTAGCAATACGGTCTTTGATGACTTGTTTGTTGATAGGTGATTTATTCATAAATAGCTATTTCCTTATTAAGCGCTAGGCTTTTTTGCCTTCAGGCTTGCTGACCTAACAGTGCTTGACCCAGTGGGGTAGCTCAGTGCTTTTTTATCTTAATTGCATTTTTATAATGCATTTTTTAATAGCACAAGCCACCAGTAAGCGGTCAGGACTGGGTCGCAGTGGGTTTATTTAAGCGGATTGGAGATAAAAAATAGCTTTAAGCTAATGGTCTGATAACTTAGTGTGATCATTAAACAGATAGGTT
The DNA here is from genome assembly GCF_058189395.1 of Psychrobacter sp. CoH-33_TS_01. NCBI lineage: Bacteria > Pseudomonadati > Pseudomonadota > Gammaproteobacteria > Moraxellales > Moraxellaceae > Psychrobacter > Psychrobacter sp. CoH-33_TS_01. The sequence goes on along the minus strand of NZ_JBVGQI010000009.1, from coordinate 145,693 downwards.
AAGACTCTAATTTTTAACCTAAAACTAAGTTACTAAGTATTGGGGTAAAACAGTGACATTCAATAGCAGACCTTCACTTTCAATAGTCAATTGCTGCTATTCGTCTAGTTTACGACTTGGCCTAGTGAGATGACATACGGTTTTTGTAAGGGTTTGATATGGAGTCCCGCCGATATCCCTGTTATTTCGCCATAAAAAACGCGCTATCCCAAAAGATAACGCGCTTTATTTTACTATTAACAATTGAGCTAATTTAGGTGAGGTTTAGCTGAGTTTATCGGCCTCTTCACTGGCTTTAAGCATATTGCTAATAGGTTTGGCCAATATTAGTAAAATCACTGCGGTCACTGCCAAGAATACAGTCATAGTGGTAAATAACGTTGGCAAACCTTCGATTTTATCGGCTGACACATGGCCACCAAAAAAGGCAGCAACTAAGTTACCCAAAGCAACCGAGGCAAAGAACAGCCCCATCATCTGACCCTGCATACCTTTGGGGGCTAGTTTGGTCATAGAAGATAGGCCGACTGGGCTTAGTGCTAGCTCACCCAAAGTTAATAGCAATAAACTACCTACTAACCAAAGTGGTGAGGCTAAAGCCCCTGGATTAGTGACCACAATTTTCGCTGCAAAAATCATCAACGCAAACCCTGCCGCAGCAAGCAACATACCCATGGCAAACTTCATCATGCTATTAGGCTCAAGACCACGCTTGCCCAATTTGACCCAAATGATACTAACAATAGGGGCTAATAGTAGAATAAATAACGGGTTTAGCGATTGGAACCAAATACTAGGAATCTCAAAGCCCATTACGTTTAAATCAGTGTAACGATCGGCAAATAAGTTAAACGAAGTCGGTTGCTGCTCAAAACTAGACCAGAATAGCGTCGACCCGATGATTAGGATTAAGCAAATCAGTAAGCGCAGTTTGTCCGTTTTATCTAAGCGTGGCGATAAGAACATCACGACGAAGTACAGCAGTACCACCCCTGCGATAATATAGGTCATGTATTCAGCGACCAACTCTGCGTTAAACGGCAGCATACCGGTCGAGATAGTGACAAATAGGACGGCTAATAGGGCAACAAAACCTAATACCCAGCGGCCGACATTACTAAAGCGATCGTTTGCAGTTTCCCACTCAGCCACAATATTCTTCGCGCGCGCATAATGGGTTAGGTTCTTTTGGGCCGCAAAGCGGTAGACCAATAATGAAACCAACATCCCCAAACCACCGACACCAAAGCCGACATGCCACATGCCTTTTTCTTTGAACACCCCGACGATTAAAGCGGCCAATAACGCGCCGATGTTGATGCCCATATAAAACAGGGTAAAGCCACTATCGCGGCGCACATCGCCTTTGGGATATAGCGCGCCGACCATCACTGAGATACAGGTCTTAAACAGCCCTGACCCTAAGACGATAAAGACTAGTCCCATAAAAAATAACGACATACCAAACATGGCAGACAGGGCGATACAAAGGTGACCTAAGGCAATAATAATGCTGCCCCACCATAATGCACGCTCCTGACCTAACCAATTATCCGCTAGCCAACCGCCCGGTACTGCCGCCAAATATAAAGAGCCGGCAAAAATCCCGTAGATAGCTGACGCCGTGCTGTCTTCAAAGCCAAAACCACCACTACTGACGGTCGCCACCATGAATAAAACCAATAGCGGACGAATACTATAGTAAGAAAAGCGCTCCCACATTTCAGTGAAAAATAGCGAGCGTAATGGCTTGGGATGTCCCATAAAGCCATTGTCTAACGCTTCTACTTCTGCGGCAGACAGCGAGCGTTGTGAATCCGTGTTCATAAAATTAATCCTTTAGCTATAACATTGTCTTAAACAAAATTATATCGAACGACCTGCACAGATTTTGCTAGCTAATGGACTCGAGGTCTTATCCTAAATAAAGCTATTGAGACAATGGGACCTGGATACCTTGTCTTATATCGACCGCCATTTCGCTGCGGCTATCGTGCAGGTGTCTAGGTTGAGTTTTGTTTACTGACGGTCTGCTACATTGTTGCTATCGTATTGATTTAGTCACCCTTGTATAGGTCATAAACCAAACAAATAACCGCCCAAATCTAGCAAACTGGCCAGTAAATATGGGCGACATTGTTCCACTACGCCCCATTTATGTAAAGGTGGCAGCTACAAAATGCCAATAAAAAACTCGCCCAATCCTCTGATTAGGCGAGTTTTGTGACCTCTTAGCTGCTATTAGAGGGTCAGAATAACGACTGTCTATTTAATTTCGCAGAGCAAGGCTATTATTGAGCCGTCTCTGGAGCAGTTTCTGCTGCAGGCGCTTCAGCAGTAGCGGTGTCGGCAGCAGCCGTTTCAGCCACTGGCGCTTCAGCGGTAGCCGTGTCTGCAGGAGCTGCCTCAGTAGGAGCAGGAGTAGCGGCAGCATCGGCAGGTGCCGGCGTAGTGCTAACTTCTTCAGTTACTGCCATCGTATCATCCGCTGCAGGTGCTTCTGCCGTCGCTTCGGCAGCGGCGTCAGTAGGAGCTTCAGCTACCGCTTCTTCAGCCACAGGTTCAGCTTCGATATGCTCGCCCGCTGGACGCAAAAAGCCAGAAATTCCAATAAGTAATACAATTGCCAAAAATAGTCCCACACCACCTAAAGCATAGAGTGTCTCTTTTTTAGGGTTATTTTCGCTAATATCTGATGACATGTCTGACCTACCTTGCACAAAGAGGTTAAAATTTTAGCCTATTATATCGTAATTTATAGCGATTTGTGCAAACCCACAGGTTTTTCAGGGGATTAATGCCTGCAAATCTAATAATCGGGCTATAAACGACTGTTATTTCTCTAGGTTCTTATGATGGGGCAATACTTTGGCATATCTGCGGCGACCTGCACGAGCGCCCAAATAGCTCAATAATAATAAAAGCGCACTCATAATCAAAATAGGCGTGCTGCCAAAGCGAACAAAGGGTGTCATGCCAGTACGCGCTTCCAGCTCACCGCGCAATACCAACCGCTCAAACTGCGGAGCGCGCTCAACGATATGACCTTTTTCATCAATGATAGCCGTCACGCCAGTATTGGTAGCGCGCATAAACCAACGCCCTGTCTCAAGTGCACGCATCTGTACCATTTGTAAATGCTGTAATGGACCGGCAGAAGTGCCAAACCAAGCATCGTTGGAAATGGTTAGTAAGAAATCAGTCCCCGCAGCATTGCGGCGTGTGGTATCGGGATAAGCCACCTCATAGCAGACTGCAGCGCCTAAATTGTGGCCACGCACTCGCAGCGGTGATTGCTCAGCACTGCCGCGGCTATAGCTCATGATATCTTGACTGCCGGCGAGATTAGGAAATAAATCTAGCGCCCCTTCAAAAGGAATATACTCACCGAAAGGCACCAAACGTTGTTTCTTATACAAACCATCCGCTTGCGAGCCTAAGGCAATCACACTGTTATAAAACGGCGGATATTTTTGGGTTTTGGGGTCAAAAGCAGCATCGTCTTTATAAGGAATACCAGTAACCCAAGTCGTACCTGTTGCTTGGGCTTGCGAGACCATTTCGGTAATAAAAGGCCACGCTTCAGTCTGAAACATAGGGATAGAGGATTCAGGCCATAAAACAATATCACGGCCCCACTCGGTACTGGTCAGCTTGGCATAAATCTCTAAAGTTTCCACTTGGAACTCAGTCAGCCATTTTAAATCTTGCGGAATATTACCTTGGATTAGCGAGACCGTTAATCTGGGCTCATCTTTTGCCTGAGTCCATTGCGGGTTGATGAGCCACAGTAGCGTACTCACGGCCAATAATGCCACGCTAGCCATTAAATAGCCGGCTCGACGACGAGCAGCTTCGACCAAACTCGCCGCAAGCAATACCGCGACCAAGGAGACGGCAAAGACCCCAAGAACCGGCGCTAATGACGACACCCAATGCTGCTCGGTAAAGGCATAGCCGACGAACAACCAAGGAAATCCAGTGAATAACCAAGTTTTTAGCCACTCTTGCATTACCCACAGCGCGGCAAAGGCAAAAGGCTGCTTGCCCATATAACGGTTAAATACTAGCGCTAAAAAGCCATGGAACAGCCCCATGCCTAGACCCATCGCAGCGATCGCTACTAAGGACAACCAAACTGGGGTATCGCCATAGTCATGAATGGAGGTATATAACCAGAAAGCCCCTACGCACCATAAGCCCATCCCATAAGCTTCCCCTATGAGGAAGGCTCGCTTGCCGGTCATCTTTGGAATTAGCAATGCATATAAAATCGCTGGCGACACAATCGCCAATATCCAATAGCCATAAGGCGCTAAGGCTAAAGTAAATAAAGCCCCCGCCAACCAAGCGATAAGCAGCGCAAGCGCCGTTGGTATCTTAATCCCGCTATTCTCACGATTGCGGGCGAGACGATTTTGTAAATGATGAGTGGTAGGACGCATGCGACTTCCAATAAAACTTAAGGGATGATAGTGATATAAAAGATAATAAGGTAAAAACAGCAAAGACTAGAGCCGAGACAACAAACTCGTCGTGCGTATGATAGCAGTGTTCACCAATAATTATCTAACAGCTTCGTACCGCTTCGTGACTCTTTATAGCCGCTCTTTATAGTGGTGCTCTATTGCTAAGCTGCTCTAGATAGCGGCATACAAAAAAGCCACCAAACCCTACCTCATCATGAGGAGTGTTTAGTGGCTTTAAAATCACGTCAACTGCGCTTTGCTATAGTGAATAGCAGCTAAGCTTTTAGCATCTAAGTTTCTAGCCCAGCGATATTCGTGGGCGTTAGCTCGAGGGATTTAATAAAGCGGCCTTCGACGTTGACGATAGTAATTTGCCAATCGTCAATCGTGACCACCTCCCCTTCCAAATCACCAACATTACCCAGTGCCTGCATGACTAAGCCGCCCATCGTATCGACATCGGTGTCATCAAAGCGCGTGCCCAGCTCATCATTACAGTCTTCAATCACTGTGGAGGCTTGCACCAGCCAGCTGTTGAGCTTTTCTGGATGCGGGACAATGTTATTGATATCACTGTCTTCATCAAAGTCATCGTGCTCATCAACGATATCACCGACGATTTCCTCTAGTAGGTCTTCCATGGTGACGACCCCGCCAAAGTTACCGAATTCATCAACCACGATGGCCATATGCACTTGCGTCCGCTGCAATGAGCGCAGCAGCGTATCGGAGCGCGCACTTTCATTGATATACAGCGGCTGGCGCACCAAGTCTTTGAGACGGGTACTGCCAATATCATCTTGATTATCGCGCAGCATATGCACCAAAATCGGAATCAAATCTTTGGCCAGCAAAATACCAATGACCGCATCATCATCCTGACTGTCAAAGACAGGGTAGCGCGAATGCGTAGTCTCCAGGATAATATCCATTACCTCTGGCAGACTGGTGCTCTCATGGATGCCGATCACTTGCGGGCGCGGCGTCATAATCTCCCGCACTTGCGTGGCCGGCAAATCGAGCACCCCTTCTAGCATATCTACAGTGTCGGGCTCTAAAAATTGGTGCGAATTGTGCACCAGCTTGATAAGTTCGTCGCGGGTCTCAGGCGCAGCTTGCAACCAACGTTTTAAGCCGCGCATGGACCAGCTACTCGAGCTGGGAGTGTCGTCAGACATGGTGGGGTAATTTAACCTCGTTATTAACCAAATTACCCTCACTTTAGCCCATGGCAATTTGACATTCAACGGCTAATTTACGTGAATTGTATCCGCTATGTTGACCTTTTCTGACCTTACTATCAGCAGAGCCTTTGCCGTATAAAGGATTGCTATAAAAGAGCCCTTTCATAAGAGCCATATCTTTAAGATAAAAATACAGCTTTTGCGGCCTGTTATCGGCTGAATCGCCCTATTAAAAGAGATTACCAATCAGCCACTTGTCACTATAGATAGAAGTTTGCTATGGTCATTATTTCCCTATAAGTAAACACCAACCATGCCCCCGTCTGATGATGCAAATAGCCCCACTACTACTGGCACTAAACCCTTGTCAGCATTGACGCGGCACAAAAAACCCAAACGTTGGTTGCCACGTCTATGGAAATGGGGCTCTAGTATAGCTATTGTGCTGAGTGCGGCGTGGCTTACCGCAGCATTCTGGTACGAGTTGGCAGCCACGCCTTTATTACGTTGGCCTTTGATTGCCGTAGTGGCTTTGTTGGCTCTGGCCTTATTACTAGCCCGTCATAAGCCTAGCGTCACTGGCACTTCTGCTAAGCGTCTGGGCTGGCTTTATACGGGCATCTGGTTATTGGGGTTGATTTGGTTTGCCTCCTTAGCGCCGCAGCAACAACGCGACTGGAAACCTGAAGTCGCCGAGGTCTTACACTACGAGCGCGATGCTAATAATCCAAACCTAGTTACCCTACATAATGTACGTAATTTTGATTGGCATACAGCGAATACGGCGGATGAGCAGTGGCAAACGCGTCAAGTCGATCTGTCTAAGCTTACCGGGGTGGATATTGCGAATGCTTATTGGATGGGACCATTGATCGCCCATACTTTGGTGAGTTTTCATTTCGAGGATGCGCAGCCGCTGTCTTTTTCTTTTGAGATTCGCAAAGAGAAGAATGAAAGCTTTTCGGCGATTGGCGGCTTTTTTAAACAGTACGAACTCAGCCTGGTCGCCGCTGAGGAACGCGATATTATTTATACCCGTACCAATGCGCGTGGCGAACAAGTCTATCTATTCCCTATCGATAATCTGACGAAAGCAGAAATACAGAAACTGTTTGAGGCCTATCTTACCGCTGCCGATGACTTGCAAGCGAAGCCGCAGTGGTATAACACGCTGACCAGCAACTGTACCAATATTATCTTCTACATGGCGCATGCTATTAGTGGTGGTGAGCTACCTTGGGATTACCGCGTTTGGGTGTCCGGTTGGTTGCCCAATTATCTGTATGATTTAGGCATCTTACCGAATACGCCCAATACTAATTCTGATAAACAAGCCGCTATTGCTAATAAATCTGCGACTATACAACAAAGTAGCACTGATAAGAACGCTCAATATAATCAAGACGGCAAGTGGTCAATGGATGAGTGGTATCGTCAGTCGCATATCAATCCGAAGACCAAGACCTTTAGTGCTCAAGACAATCAGTCTGTCGATGCTTACTCGAAACTTATTCGCCAAGGCTTACCTAAAGCTAAGCTTATGCAGGACGATTCAACAGATACGCCGTAAAATTTTTCACCATTTTTTATTCTGGGTTTATTATTTATAAAGCAATAAAAAGGGGCTGAGAGACTCGAACTCTCACACCCCTTGATGATCAGTATAATGTTTATAAATATAGCACCTATTAAACCATTATAAGTGGTTCCATTATATCAGTCTGTTATAAGTAGTCTATTAACAGGTTTGAAGAGTAAAATAGCTGGTTTCCTTGGGGTATACTCTATTCACAGACCTGATATCAATTTAGCTGAAGGTACACCGTATATAGCTTATAGTAGCTGTAAAAATTCTTAACCTTTTGCCACTAGCCAAGTTCCTGCAAGTCCCATAAACGATGCACCAGCTCGGTTGAAATTCTAACGAGATTTTGGGCTTTTTAATCGTTGTCGAGCATAGCCTGCCACAATGGCATATATCATTATACCAATACAGTTAGTGTCACTACGTCAGGTTCTGTACAGGGAAAAAACTAGTAATATACTTAAAGAAAACAAGATGGCTTGAGAGCTTTGCTTTTGGCTCATCAACTCAAAGAAATTACTTAGCGGGCTAATCTTTCCAGATTCTATGCTGACCCCATTAAAGAAATTTAACATAAAAAAGTTACAAATTTTATTATGTATACCAACTAGTTGGTATGTATAATAGGATTTTTTCCTACTGGTTAATTTTATGAACTCGCTTTTATCCTATGCTGCTCTGTTTTTTGCCATCGTACTTGAAGTCATCGCTACCACGTTTTTAGGCAAATCTGAGCATTTCACTCGCCTTGTGCCGACTCTTATCTGTGGGGTATTTTATGCAGGATCATTTTTTATGCTGGCACAGGCATTACGCACCTTACCCATTGGCATTGCTTATGCAACTTGGGGTGGTCTCGGGATTATCTTAACAGTGGTTATTGGCGTCTTGGTCTTTAAGCAAAAACCAGATATGGCAGCTATTGTAGGTATTGCACTGATTGTGATTGGGGTAGTAGTGATTAATGGCTTTTCTAAAATGAGTGGGCATAGCTAATGACTAATCTGAATAGACCAAAAAAAAATCCTGAGATGGTGCGGCATCGCTTATTACAAAGTACCGCAAGTTTAATGACCACGTGCGGCTTTGCAGGGGTAAGCATTGATAAGGTGGCAACTGAAGCAGGGGTCACTAAAGGAGCTTTATTTCATCATTTTCCCAATAAAAAGGCTCTAATTGAAGCTGTATTTGACCGTGAATTAGCGATGCTTGACAAGTTGCTTGACGATTTATTAGCTAAAGATACAGTCGATTATGGTCGTTTTACTAGAGCCTATATCCATGCCACTTTTTTTGCCTGTATTGATGATAGATTGTCTTCAGCTTTGACATTTTCGCTGTGTGCCAGACCTGAGCTAGTTGAGCGTTGGGATGTGTGGATGGCAGGGCGTATGGTGAAGCATCAAAAGACCGATAACAGCCTACAGCTTGAAGTAGTCAGAATGGCAGCCGATGGCATTTGGTTCACCCATTTATTACACGGCGGCAAGCTCACTGCCAAAAAAGATTTACATGCCCTTAAACAGCAATTACTTGAGATGACGCATGCTACTTAATGACGGGAGTCACTCATGAAGCAAGAGAATACTATTCCCTATAGCCCTTATATTCCTTTTTTTAAAGACGTTGCCGATTACAATGTGGCGTTTGGGCATCTTTATCCCTATCAATTTATGGACTGGAAAACAGAAGTCCTTTCATGGAAAGAGAGCTGTTACTTGCACGCTGGGCTAAACCCACCAATGCCTGCACGCATCACAGGACCCGATGCATTAACATTGTTTCGCGATCATTGTATCAACGATTTTAGCCGATTTAGCGTTGGTGCATCAAAGCATGCCGTGATGTGTAACTATAAGGGTAATGTGATGGCGGATGGTATGCTGCTTCGCACAGAGGATAATGCGTTCGTATCATATTTTTTATCACCTTACCTAGAATACATTGCCAGTCGTGGCAACTATGATGTCAATATTGAAGATTTGACAGGCAAAACCTTTCTGTTCCAACTGGGTGGTTCCTTATCTTTGAAAATTCTCGAGGCAGCCACCCAAGAATCCCTCAGCGATATTAAATTTATTTGGCATCGCACAGTGCATATCTACGGGGATGAACTACCACCAACAGGTATTGCTGTGCGGATTTTTCGGTTGGGCGTAGCAGGCACACTGGCATATGAGGTGCATGGGGATATCAAAGATGCTCCGTTGGTTTACCAAGCCTTAATGGCAGCAGGACAACCGTTTAACTTAGTTCGTCTAGGGATGCGTGCTTATGGTATGAATCATACGGAAAATGGTTTTGCCCAAGCCTTTATCCACTTTTTACCTGCTTGGACCCAAGATGAAGACTTTATGGACTATCTAAATGGCAAATACGATGCTTTGCTTGCCAAACTGCCAGGCAGTGCAGGTGTCGATATCACCCGTCGTTATTTTAACCCTATCGATTTAGGTTGGGGGCATATGATCACCTTTGATCATGACTTCGTTGGCAGAGCCGCCCTTGAAGTTGCCATGCAGCAGCAAGCAAAAAAAATTGTAACGCTTGAATGGTATGCGGACGATATTAAGGATATCTATGCCTCTTATTTTGAGTCTGGTGAGCCTTTTGAGTTTATGGAATTCCCAGCCAATCCTATTTGGACAACGCAGAGTTCTATTGTTGTGGCAGATGAGGTGCAGATAGATAGTCGCAGTATAGGTATTTCAAGCGGACGTATTTATTCGTTTTATTACCGTCGTATGATTTCTTTGGCGGTTATTGAAACCGAGTATGCCATCGAAGGTACCACCTTAGAAGTTATCTGGGGTAATCCAAGCAAACGACAAAAAAAGATACGGGCCAAGGTGAGCCGTTTCCCTTATCTTACCCTACCTCGTAACCGTGATATTGATACTAAGGCGTTGCCTTGAAAGGCGGTTTTGTGTCAGCACAGAAAACAAAAAAATATGAAATATTGCTATCCATTCGCATTAGTCGCTGATAGTTAATTTGGGCTTCAATGGAATAGCCCTCAACATCTCCAATAGTTTCATTAGGCAAATCACCAATCGCCTGTTCACAGGTAATGAAGCTTTGTGTGGTAGGCTCTGGAAAACTAAAGGTTTTACTATTTTTTAGACCAACAGAACAAGCCCTACGTCTGTTTTGGGGTACACCATATTCAGAAGCCAATAGTATTTTATAGGTTGCGGTATAGTTATTTAAAACTAGATAAAAATTATATTTTTAAGGTTATAGTATGGAATCTGATACATCATTCTTATTAATAGGAGCTTTAGCAACACAAGCTAACACAACCAAAGATACTATTCGTCATTACGATGAGATGGGGCTACTGAAATCTCGAAAACGCCAAGCAGGATCACGCCTATACACCGAATTTCATCCTGAATGTATTGAGCGTATTAAAATGATTAAAGACGCACAAGCCATCGGTTTTACTCTTAATGAATTTAAAAGATACCTTAATGATCATTTCAATGGCACTCTCAATATTGATAAAGATTTAATTACTATTTCCGAAAAACTTACTGAAGCGAAACGTCAAAAAACTGAGATCATTAATACTATTAACCAGCTTAGTGCTTGTTATACTATTTTAGAAGAAATAAAGTCAGAAAATATTGGCTTCATTTCTAACTCTGAATGGGGAAAACGAATAGCGGCGCATCTCTCCTTAACCTGAATCGCACCAATCACTAATAGAATATGTGTGGTAAGTACACCATGAAGTACACTGTGCTTATCTCAGCAAGTTAAAACGTTAATACCATTAACCCACAGTTTAGCGTTCAAGTCCTCACTAGGGAACCATGCTGCTCTCACAAGGCATGTTATAAACTTACCATAAACTATTTGATGCAGTACATTTTTTATCATCTCCCTCTAAACCTCAATCCAAGTTACCACCCGCTCTTCTAACTCCTCTTCGCCCACGCCAACTTCACTAATGCAGCGACCTGCCACCCCTACCCCTGCCGCTCGCATACCATGTTGCGTGGCTACCGCATCGCCGGTAATTAGCAAATGCCACTCGGGCAAATCTTGGCCTAAATATAAGCGTTTGTAAGCACAGTTACTGGGTAACCACATCATATCGACCAATTTATCGTAGGTCAGCGACACACAATCGGGCACATATTGTTGGCGATCGGCATAATTCGAGCAATAACCCGACTCGCAGTCTAAGAGTCGACAAGCCACGTCAGTATATTCGACGTCGGTCTGATCATCGTAATCTTCCAAAAACTTCACCAGACAACAAGCGCCGCAGCCGTCACATAAGGCTTCCCACTCTACAGTAGTGAGTTCATCCAAAGCGAAACGCTGCCAAAATAATGGGCGTAAAGTAGGGGCGCTAGATGACTCTTGCAGGCTAGCATTTGCAGCTGCTGATTCAAGTTTTACATCAGTATGTTTGTCTGTGATTTCGCCTAGCGTTGGCTGAGGAGAGGACGGCGTGAAGAGGTTAATCATGAGCAGCAATCAGTTAGGGTTAGTTACAGTATTATAGCTGTTTTTCGAGCGGCTGAGCGTTAAGGTAAGTGAGCAAGTTGGCCGTAAATCTAGATTCAGCAATCAGTTAAGCCTATGGTCTAAAACTAATAAATTAGCTTACTTATTGCCGTTTTTATCCACGGTACGCTTTATCTTTTATCAAAAGATGTCAAAACAAATTCTAATGAATAAATTAAATAAATAAGGAAATTATATGAGTATTAAAACTTTTGAACTCGCCAGCACCTCAGCAGAAGGTGTGGAACTTTTAAGCTATGTAGCCTTACCAGAAGATGCCAGTGCAGACAATCCAGCTCCTGGCATTTTGGTCGCGCCAGAATGGTGGGGTGTGGTCGAGCATCCGCGTTCTGTCAGTGAAAAACTCGCCAAAGCGGGCTTTGCTACCGTAGTCATCGATGTCTTTGGTGAAGGTAAGCTCACTACGGATGCTGCCCAAGCGAATGAATGGATGGAGCAGATGTTGGCCGACCAAGATATGTTGATGGGACGTTGCCAATTAGTCCTCAATGACTTTAGCGATCAGATGGCGGTAGATAGCAAGCGTCTGGGTGTGATTGGTTATTGCTTTGGCGGCAAAATCGCATTAGACATGGCGCGCGAAGGTATGCCTGTCAAGGCTGTGGCAACTTTCCACGGTAACCCAACGCCTAAGCAGCCTGCTGAAAAAGGTAAGTTTAACGCGGAAGTATTGGTTGCTCATGGCGCAGATGACTCTATGGTACCGATGGCAGGTATTGAAGCGCTGAAAAAAGAGCTCGATAACGCCGGCGTCAGTTACCATGTCGATGTGTATGACAATGCGAAACACGGCTTTACTAATCCTGACGCTGATAAACGCGCTGCCGAAAATGGCGTAGACCTAGGCTATAACGAAACCGCTGCTACGCAAAGTTGGGATAAAATGATCGACTTCATGACCGCCCGCTTAAAGTAAAACGTTGTTATAAAACCTATTTATAGGCAGGACTAACTTGCACTCCTAATTGGGTATAGTAGCTATATCCGTTAGGGTTTAACCATAATCGCTAGCTACAATCGCTGTACTTGTGTTTATGATTAATTAGCGTCATTATCACTTCATTCAACGAGTGAGTGGTAATGATGCTATATCTATTGCTAGAGCAGCCAGGCTGGTTAGCTTTTATTGTTCTATTTATCATCGTAGTAGTGATGGTTGGTAAAGCCAATCAACGCATAGCTTTACTGCGTCGTGATGTAGACTATTTAAAAGAGGAACTGAATCAAGTTAAGCAGCGAACTATTTATCCTGCTGATGCTACCAACTCCCGTACTAATATAAATACCTCACCTCTTGTCTCTACTGCTACTCATGCAGATACTTCTGAGCAAAATCTTACTTCTCAAGATAGCTTTCCTAAAGAAAGTTTCTCCCAAGAAACCCTTGATAATCAAACGCTATCTGCCCCTTCTGCTGATGCCTTAGCACCGCCTAATGATATATTTGCGGCTGAAACTGTTGCTTCTGATGCTGCAACCCCTTTGCAACCTTCAAGCCCACCTGCTGCCCCAATGGAACCAGACGAGCGTTCGCTACCGATGGTTACTTCACTGGTTTATTCGCTAAAAAATTGGTTTTTAGGCGGTAATCTAGTCGTGCGTGTCGGTGTTATTGTCTTACTCGTCGGCGTAGTGTTATTACTGCGCTTACTAAGTGAATTTATTGAGATTCCGATTGGGCTCAAACTGGGTGGTATGGTGGTAGCGGGGCTCGCGTTGGCTGGGCTAGGATTAAAACTGGCAAAACAGCGCTTTACCTACGGGATTACTTTACAAGGTACCGGTTTAGCGATTGCTTATCTAAGTACCTTTTTTGCCTATCGGGTCTATCATGTCATCTCTAGCCTACCTAGTTTCATAGCACTGGGGATTTTAGCGGCGCTTACAGTAGCTTTAGCTGTGCGGCAAAATGCCTTCCCACTGGCGCTATTGGCCTTATCCGGCGGCTTCTTCGCTCCAATCTTGACGGGCACCGATACTGGCAGTTTAGTCACCCTATTTAGCTACTATCTATTGCTCAACGTTGCCATTGCGGTCATTGCCCATTACCGCACTTGGAAGGTACTCAACCTATTGGGCGCTATGGTCACCTTTGGCTTTGCCTATTACCTAGGCCTCACTGAAAATTTATCAGCCGCTATCGAGTCGCAGCGTTGGGCGTTGGTCGCGTTAGTAGCTCTACATCTAGCGCTGTACCTGTTTGTGGTAATCCGCTACGCCCAACAAATCATTGCCTATAACACCGATTATGAAGCCACCTCCGCTCAGCCGAGTAACGCTAATTCGCCAGACGCCATTCATAATGCTAAACATACTAACAGCGCCTATCTATTCCCCATTGATATCGGGCTGTTATTCTCAGTACCTATCTTGGCATTCGGTCTGTTCTCAGTCTTATTAAATGATATAAATCATGCATTAACCATTACCAGTGCCGTATTGGCGGCCGTCTATCTGACTTTGAGTGCGTTATTTATCAAACGCAGTCAGCGTTATGCCCTTATCACCGAGGGTATGCTAGCCCTAGGTTGTGGCTTTTTAGCGTTAGTCATTCCGCTAGCATTTGAAGCCGAATGGATTGCCGGAGGCTGGTCGCTACAAGGTCTAGCGCTAGTCTGGTTTGGTCGCCGCTCGCTACGCGCTTGGTCGGTATTATTTGGTATGGCCTTACAACTCGTCAGTGTTGGTCTACTGGTCAACATACTGGACTCCTCGACGGCTGATTTCCCAACGTTAACGCTCACGCTGTCCGCCTTAAGTGCACTGGTCTCCGTGTTTATTTTACGCGCCAGCAACTCACCGTTGGCCTTCGAGCAACCCGTCAATTCACAAGCATCCTTAAACCTTGTGCAAGATGCCACAGCGAGTCCCGCTGCAGGCTATGCCACGTCATTAGGAATTAGCCAACACGCTGCCCAGCAATGGCTTAGTAGTATTAATCAGCAAAGTGTCGCTTTCCAAGCGCTCTGGCGCTCTCCCGTCATGACGACTCTGTTGACCTTAGTCGCAATGGTATGGACACTCTTTGTCTTAACCTTAGATTTGGACCATTGGTTCCGCGCTTGGCAATTCCCCACTTCAATGTTGATTGCTTTGGCCGCCTTAATTAGTCTCATTGGCTATCTAGTGCTTAATCGCTATCGCGCTTGGCAAGAAAGTCGTCAGTTTAGTCATGGCGTAGCGTTTTTATTTTATCTCATGTTGATTGTTCAGCTACCGCAGCACTTTGAATCTCATAGTGTTTGGCTGACAGGTCACTGGCTAATCTTCGTAGGTTTAGTGTTAGGTTGGTTCATAGTAGGACAGCTATGGATTAAAACTTGGCAGTCGTATCATTCAACGCTATCTTCTATCCGTTTTGCTAGTGCCAGCTGGCTTGCGACCGGTGTATTATTATTGGCGGCGAGCCTGCATTATGGTTTGCCTGCTTCCAAAGGCGTGATGCCCATACTAATCCCTATGGCCTTGTTGCTAGCCGGCCTATGGCTCAGCTATCGCCAACCAGAAAATGAGCTGTTAAATAGCTCAACCCGACGCCCTATACCTTGGTTTAATTGGCAACAGGCTCTTTTGGACAACGCCAATGTTTTCTTACCCTTTGTGCTGGTTTGGGTCATTGTAACCAATGCCTATTATGATGGCGTCATTTGGGGTTTACCGTATTTCCCTGCGTTCAATTTATATGATATCGCAGCGATATTAACCTTAATCGCCGGACTGGGTACCTACTATTTGCAGCAGCAAGCCCCTACTCCTGCTAAGTTAATTAATGGCCGTTATGCTAAAAACTTACCGTCACCAAGCAACTTTGTATTTATCGTCTTAGGGCTGATTAGCTTTTGGCATCTGTCAAGTATGTTGGTACGCACGCTGCACGCTTTCAGCGATACCCCACTGTGGTATAACGGCGCTTGGAACAGCGAAAAAGTACAGACGGGACTAACTATTCTTTGGACGCTGACAGCTTTAGTAGCGACAATTATTGCCAGCCGTTATTGGCAGCGTCTGCTATGGTTTATGGGGATTGGTTTACTCGGGCTGGTCGTATTAAAACTCGTATTGGTCGATCTCTCGCAAACAGAAGCGATTTGGCGCGTAGTCTCCTTCCTTGGCGCGGGTAGCTTGATTCTGCTGATTGGTTATTTGGCGCCACTGCCTCCGGTACAAGAGGATAAACCTGTGGATAATGGAGAAATTTGATAGATTTTGGGAAAGGCTCGTTATCACCTTAATAACGGCGGCGTTTGTGAAAATAGCTGCTAACGGGTATGCTAATTAAGTAATGAGAAATCTTTATTGGCCTGGTTAAATATCCCTGCTAAGGAGTAGCCCATGACTAAGGAAATTACGCTAAGTCTAGACGAGGCGCTAATTATTAAGGCAGAAGCTTTTTCCCAACAGGCGGGCCAATCACTCTCTCAACTGGTAGCAGACTATTTGCAGCGGTTGCCTACTATCCATTTAGATAATAATGAAAATAGTCACCTCGTGGAGGCTTTGCAAACTACGCAGGATTTACTGCCATTGACTCGGCAGCTTGCAGGTTGCTTAGCGGATAAACAACCTAGCCATAGCTCTGCAGAGAACCAAGATGCTTATCATGAGCACCTTGATGAGAAATATAGTGAGTATTACGCCCACTGAAGCCTTAACTTGGGTTTTGTCTTAGCTTTAGCCCATTTAATACTTCCCCTCCGTAAATTGAACCTCCCTTACAGCCCTTTTAGAATGCAAACCCTGCTAGCAGCTGCGCTTGTGTATAATAAGCCTTACAACCAATGACCTTTCCCGTTAGACGGTCCAATAAAAGATCCACCATTAGAGTCGATGGCATAATCGCTCGCCAATCAACACAAGGTTAGTTAAGCAATGACACAAACCATTCAGTGGTTCCCGGGCCACATGAACAAAGCCCGCAATGAAATCAAAGAAATCATGCCCAATATGGATGTGGTGATTGAGGTGATTGACGCGCGCATCCCTTATAGCAGCGAAAACCCGATGGTGGCCAGACTGCGTGGGCAAAAACCGGTCATTAAAATCCTAAACAAAGCTGACCTTGCTGACCCCAATCAAAACCAAGCCTGGATTGAATACTTAGAAAGCCAAGACCAAGTCAAAGCGATTACTTGTGACGATAATAAATCCGCTGAAGTGAAACGCATCGTTCAGCTTTGCAAACAGCTAGTCCCTAATAAAGTCGGTACAGGCAGACAAATTAAAGTCCTAATTATGGGCATTCCTAACGTCGGTAAATCCACGTTAATCAACGCCTTAGCAGGACGCGCTATCGCTAGAACAGGGGATGAACCAGCAGTGACCAAGTCGCAGCAGCTGATCAAAATTGATGATGACATCATGCTGTATGACACCCCAGGTATGCTTTGGCCAAAAATTCAAAACCCCAATTCTGGCTATCGCTTAGCCGCTACAGGCGGTATTAAAGACACAGCCTTTGACTTTGAAGATGTCGCGGGCTTTACCGCTGAGTATCTGATTGAGGCCTACCCTCATCTGCTCAAGGCACGCTATAAAATTGACGAGCTACCAAAGACAGACTGGGAGTTTTTTGAGGTAGCCGGTCGTAATCGCGGGCTTTTGCAAAGAGGCGGAGTGGTCGATACCTATCGCATGAGCGAGATCTTAGTCAATGAACTGCGCAGTGGTACGCTCGGCCGAATTAGTTTAGAGACCCCTGCTATGCGTGAAGAGGAAGAGATCATGGTCGCGGGCTTACTAGCAGCAGCTGAAGAGAAAAAAGAAGCAAAGTTAGAAGAAAAACGTTTGCGTCGTCTGCGGGCTAAAAAGAACCGGAAGTAGGGTTAATCAACTTTGCGTCTGTTCAATACTATGCTCTTAAACAGCAAAAGCTTCACTCAATGAACCTTCTTTTTAAAAATTATTTTTTACGATAATCACAATCAACTTATCTCTTAACCCTTCGCTAAGAATACCCTTTAACAGGCTTAGCGAAGCGTCATTACGCTAATACTATAACGTCTCCTATTGCCTTTTTTATCCTGTACTTATCTTGCATACCCTATGTATACCCCCATAAAGCCCTTACGATTAAGTCTTATTTTTTAAGCTATAAGGAACTTTCTTGCCTAGCCAATTTTCCCAGCCAGCCCAAGCCCTAGACACCTTTGCCCCGCGCATCCTCAAATGGTTTGACACCAATGGTCGCCACGATTTACCTTGGCAGCAGCATAAGACCGATACGCCCAATCCTTATATTGTTTGGCTGTCCGAGGTGATGCTGCAGCAAACCCAAGTCACTACTGTCATCCCCTACTTTGCCCGCTTTATGACCTCTTTTCCTACGGTGCAAGACTTGGCCGCTGCCGATTGGGATACTGTTGCAGAGCATTGGGCGGGTCTTGGCTATTATGCGCGAGCTCGCAATCTACACAAAGGTGCTAAGCAGTTAGTTGCCGTTATCGAGGAGACGGGTGACTTTCCACAAACTGTCGAAGGTTGGGAAGCCATTTCCGGTGTCGGACTGTCTACAGCAGGCGCTATTGTCGCGATGGGATTGCACGGCTACGGCGTGATTTGCGATGGTAACGTCAAACGAGTGATGACGCGCTGGGCAGGGATTGACAGCGATATCATGAAGTCGGCGACGACTAAAGATCTGTGGGCATTGGCGGAGCGCTTAACCCCGAGCAACGATAGTGGCCACTTCGCCCAAGCCATGATGGATATGGGGGCGACGCTATGTACTCGTCGAAACCCGCAATGCGAGTTGTGTCCGGTGAGTGCCGATTGTATTGCCCATGCACAAGGTCGCGAGACTGACTATCCGGTTAAGGCCAAAAAGAAACCTAAACCCAGTCGCTTTAGCAATGCGCTACTGATACAAAATGATTTAGGTGAAATACTGTGGTTGCAGCGTCCTGATAGTGGCATTTGGGGTGGACTTTGGGTATTACCGCTTCAATTTCAACAAAAAACTCAGGGTAAGACGGTGCTAACCACGGCACAAGATGATGACGTTTATGAAAGTGAATTCACCACGGCTGAGCAGATCATTAATGAATGGCTAGCCAAGAATAAACTTACAGCGCAATCAGTTAGTAATTCGCTGCTTGATGATGCTCCAATAAAGCACTCATTGACTCACTTTCACTGGTATTTGCAGCCACAACAGCTGACTTTGAGTGCTGAGCAAGCGCAAGAATTAACCAAGGCATTGCAAGCTGCGGATAATAATGTGGTTTGGTCAGATAGTAATCAGGCTCAGGCGACTTTGGGTTTGCCTAAGGCTATGGTTAAGGTTTTGGAGAGTCTTTAAATAACCTACGCCAATTAACTTCATAAGGTGTTATCTATGGTGCTAAATCCAAAAATATTTAACGGCATCAAAAAAAGATTTAGCGATATGGGAGTTATTACGCCTAGGGAGTTTGCGCAAACTATTCTCGACGTCATCAATGACTATGAGGATATTTTTTCGCAACCTCCTTTCGCTGATTGGGGATTACTGGCTTATAAAGACTTGGATTTTAATAAATACCCCATTAATCATTCCGTTTTTCATAAGAATTATCTTGGTTTCTCCAGATATATTGATAGTCGTATAGACCAGATGATTTCTATACCTTTTAAACATAGAAGTAATTTCGCTATGTTATTAAGGAGTCATTTAGAAGATTTATTTTATGTCGAACTAGAAGCGTACACCTGCCCCAACTGTCACTCTGATGGCGGTGGAGAGGTTATCCTCGTTAAATACAGCAACCACGATGCTTTGGCATTTTTCTGCCAGGCCTGTAATCACTCAAATTTTCTTGAAAGTGAACAACTTGGTAATTTAGAAACTATGATACCGCCAACGACGAGCGAGCTTATAGAATATGGCTATTTGACACCTCTCTAGCTTTTAAAAGTTAGGCACCTTAGAGCAAGTTTTTTAGTAGTTTAAGGGTTACGCTATCGCTAACCACACGCTACGTCATTTAATCTGCTGTACGGATTGCCGTGGGGTCAAGATTAACTACTTATCAATTTATACGAACCACTTGTAACTGCATCACCCTATCACTAGAGATATCCAGTCGATAAACGACCGTGTTATACATCGGCATAGCTGTCTGAAACTGACGAAAGCGGCGCATATCAGCATTGTCTTGAATATCGATACCGAGCAACCGCCATGCTAGCAATCCTAGCCAAATCCCATGACCAAAAAATACGCTTTGATGTGAATAGCTAGCCGCTGAAGCTATAAAGCCATCAACTCTTGCAACAAAATCCGCAAAACTATCCGAATCCTCTGTATCGCGATAGGTTAAGTCTGCGCTCGCCCAATACTGCTGCGCTAATTTACCGCGCGCCTCACCTTTTAAGCCTTTAACAGTCGCAAACCCAAGACAGCCAAATTCATTTAATAAAGGCAGTGGCTGCGCCTCGAGTTGGTAATGCTCACAAAAAATTTGCGCAGTCTGCTGAGCTCTTAGCATTTGTGAGCAATAGATAGTGCTAGGCTTTGGCAGTAGCGCTTGCCAGTTATCACAAAGCGTTTTTGCTTGCTCAATACCTAAGCCTGTAAGCGGTATAGCCTTATCCGGCATAGACTCAGCGCCCGTATTAGCAAGGCTTTGACCGTGCCTGACGATATACAATGATTTCATTCTTACCTCACTTTTTAGCTGTCAGCTATGGACTAGCTTGATTTAGCATAATATAGAATTGTTGCTGAACTCCCCTACCAAAGTACGATAATCCCCTTACTTATGCCATCGACTTTGTTAGCATTTATTGCTACAGTAATTTTTTATGACGCCCGCTCGTAACTTGATTTATCGAAACTGACTTATCGAAACTCAGTTAAGTACACGCTAGTCATAACTCCAGACTTTGCTTTAGTTTTGCGCCAATTTTCATTCTTTCCCATTTTGAGATCTTTTATTATGTTAAAAAAGCAATATCTTACGTTGGTTCCCGCCATACTCTTAGCGTCTGGTTGTGCCAGTCAACAAGCTATGCAGACCAAACCGCCGGTACGCCAAGGCAATGTGCAAGTGACGCAGACGCAAGTTATTAAGGTCAAACCGACTCCAGTAATCATCGAGCAGACGCCTACGGTGAAGCCCGTACCAAAGAGCTATAACAGCTTTTATGACTGGAAAAATGACTTTACTTCGCGAGCTATTGCTTCAGGTTATAGCCCCTCAGACGTGCAGCGTCTAATGAGTTCAGCGCAGTTAAACCAACAGGTAATCTCGCTAGATTCGGGTCAACCTGAATTCTCGAAAATGCCTTGGGATTATGCTGATTCTGCAGTATCTGATGGCCGCGTAAGTACGGGCAAACGTAAATTTGCTGAGCAGCGCGCTTATTTGTCAGAGCTTGAGTCTCGTTATGGCGTGAGTGCAGATATCGTTGCGGCTATTTGGGGTATGGAGTCGTCTTTTGGCGCAGTCACGGGCAACAGCGATATTCCTAGCGCCTTATCCAGTCTAGCTTTCGATGGTCGCCGTCAAGAATTTGCAGAGACTCAGCTACTGTCTTTAGTGCAATTGCTGCAGCGTGGCGATGTGTATTGGACACAGCTTGATGGCTCATGGGCCGGTGGTATGGGACAGACCCAGTTTATCCCAGGGACTTGGCTACAACATGGGGTCGATGGGGATGGCGATGGTCACCGTAACCCTTGGTCTACTGCTGATGCGCTAGCGTCAACGGCGAACTACTTAAGCAATTCGGGTTGGGTACGTGGGTTAGCCCCTTTTTATGAAGTGACTTTACCAGGCGCTTTTGATTACAATACTGTGGGCACGAAACGCTCATTTTCTGAATGGCGTGCACTGGGTGTGACCAGCATTAATGGCAGCTATATGGATGCCAATGGCCAGTTTGAGCTGTGGCTACCTGCGGGTAAAGATGGCCCTGCGCTACTACTGAGCAAAAACTTTGATGTGATTAAGGTGTATAACAACTCATCAAACTATGCGCTAGGTGTGAGCTTATTGGGCAAAGCTATTTCTGGTCAAGGCGGACTACAGAAGTCATGGCCGCGTTATGAGCAACCACTGTCTACTATGCAAGTGACCAATTTACAGCAGCGCTTAACCAGTGCTGGCTTTGATACTAAAGGCGCGGATGGCGTGATTGGCACCAATACGCGTAAGGCTTTCCAACGTTGGCAAGCGGCCAATGGCCAGACGCCAGATGGCTTTATCTCTCAGCGTAGTGCTTCGACGCTGATTTGGTAGATTAATCTACAAATAGTGCTAGTCGCACGATTATCGGCTTAAATACGCTATAAAAAACAGCCCTTCATAATAAATATGAGGGGCTGTTTTTATGGGTCTAAATACTTCTGAGCTTAATGCTTTGCTCATTAAGCTACTGTCTTAAACGCATCAAGCCTTCTTGCTGCACGCTAGCGACCAACTTACCATCTTGCCAGAACTGGCCATGGTTCAGACCTTTAGCATTGGAAGTGGTGTCCGAGCGCATGTCATAGAGCATCCAGTTATTGATATCGAACGGGCGATGGAAATGCATCGAATGATCGATACTGGCCGCTTGTAGACCTTTGGTCATAAAGCTCACGCCATGCGGCATTAAGCCGGTGCCTACCAGATAGAAATCCGAGGCAAAGGCCAATAGTGCTTGCTGAATAGCTATAGGCTGCTCGCCCAACTCGTTAATACGTAACCAGTTGGCTTGCTTAGGTTTCATAGGTTCAGGCGAGATGGGATTGCGCGGCTTAACCGGTTTAATCTCGACATGACGCTGGCGCATAAAACGAGCTTGTAGCGCCTCTGGAATACTGCCGACATACTCTTCTTTTAGCTCTTGCTCCGTCAATAGATCATCTGGCGGCGGATAGACCGGCATGCTGCCTTGATAATCGAGACCCGCCTCATCATCAGAAAAGGAAGCGATCATAGAAAAGATAACTTGCTCAATAGGCTCGCCATTTTTATCCTCTTTATGCTGCACAGCAGTGATTTGGCGTGCCGAAAGGGTACGGCCATCTCGCAGTCGACGTACCTGATAAACGACAGGGCGCGAGATATCACCACCACTTAAAAAGTAGCTGTGAAAAGAATGACATGGCTTATCATCTGGTAGTGTCTTGGCGCCCGCCATCAGGGCTTGGGCCAATACTTGCCCGCCAAAAATTCGTTTGCCTACATAATCATGACTCTGCCCTTCAAATACATCGGGGCTGATCTCTTCCAAAGTGACCGTCGCTAAAAGTTGGTCTATCAGTGCAGCATAATCAGGCATGGAGTCTCCAATCTATTGAAATATTAGGGTCGTACGCAAATAGCATTCAACATAGCAGGGATAGTACGAATAACATTAAGTCGCACTAAACATTAAGTCTTAATAATCTAGGGGTGGCTTAAGTAACAGTCAATTTTTTAATAGCAATCATTTGATTTAATAACAGCTACTTTTTATTCAGTATCAGTTACTTTAGCATGAGTTCGCTTAAAATTTAGTAGGTATAGATGTTAATACCCTATTTATAAGGATATTAACAATCGGCAGCAGCAATGGGTGGGCGAACAGCGCTTAAGGCTGCACCGCCACTAAAACCCGTATGGAATCGGGTACGAGAGACAATTGCGCTAAAGCTTGCTCCCCTTGTGCCTTTAGCGTCTCTAAGCGCTCAATCTCTTCAGGACGCACGTTTGGGTTAATACTATTGAGATGCTTTAAGCGGCTAATCTCGCGCTGCCACTGCTGACTAAAGCGGGCACTCGCCTGCGCGCCAATCTCTGCCAATTTATCCTGCGCTATTTTCTGCGCATCGTGATAACGCTGCTCAATCACTTCACTGCGTACCTTCACCACCTGACGCGCGCGGGTTTTATCCAAACGCTCGATATGCGGCATAATCATCTCGGCACTAATACGCTCAGATAGGTCACCGCCTTGCTCACTAATAAAAATGCGCAGGTTTTGCACAGGTAGCGTCGCTGGTAGATTCAATAGTTTTGGCGCAATCGCTTGCACGCGGAAATTGACCTCTAGCATCAGCATTCCTTGCGGCATGGCGGCACTTTTTAGCATCGCCACTGAGGTATTACCAAAGGTGCCGGAGCTCGCTAACTCATAAATGCTCTGAATGAGCGGATGCTCATGGGTCAGATAAGCCATATCTTCACGCGTAAGCGCTTGGTTACGCTCAAAGGTCAGCGTCATACCATCTTCGTCGATTGGCAAGCCGTCAATATACTCATGGCTTTGCGCACTATCGATAGGTGGAATTACCCACGAGCCATCACGCTGCAAGCTGTACTCTATATTAGCGGAGGCCAAGAAGCGCTCAACGAATTGCGGGAGGATATTGTGGTCATCAAACTCATGCATCGCATTGGCAATACGGTTGGCTACACGCGGACGGCAAGAGTTGTACTCAAGCAAGCGGTCACGCCCTGATTGTAGCTGCGCCTCTAAGTCTTGACGGGTCGCTTTAGCGGCGGCTATTAGGGTCTGTAATTCAGCCTCTACTGCTGTCCCTTCTGGCGCTTGACCCTCTAATAGAGGTTTTAAATCAACAATATAGCGTTCCTGCACGCTTTGCGCAGTAGGCGAGATATTGTTAAAGATATTTAACGCCTCGTTATACCATTGGTACAGACGCTCTTGCGCTGTGCCTTCAATATATGGGACATGCAGGGTAATCTGTTGGGTCTGACCAATACGGTCGAGGCGACCAATACGCTGCTCTAAAGTATCAGGGTTGGCTGGTAAATCCCACAGAATCAAGTGACTAGCAAACTGGAAGTTGCGCCCTTCTGAGCCAATCTCAGAGCAAAGTAGGATCTGTGCGCCTTCATCATCGGCAAAGAATGCTGCAGCCTGGTCACGCTCAAGCAGCGTCATATGCTCAGTAAATATAGCGGTTTTGATGCCTGCATGCAGACGCAATACCGCCTCTAGGCTTTCGATGGTCGCGCCACTACGGCCAATGAGCAGGACTTTATGATGCTTAAGGTCGCCCTTAAGGATATTAATCAACCAAGGTACCCGTGGGTCGTCTTCTAACCAACCGCCTTCAGGCTGAGACTCTTCTGCCCATAATTGCTCACGCAGCTTGCCATTCATTTGATAGCAGCCCTGCCACGCCTCTGGCAAGGGTAACGGATGCGCTTGTGACTGGCGACCGTGAAAACCTTTGACGCTATCGCGCGTATTGCGGAATAGCACACGACCGGTGCCATGACGATCGAGCAGCTCGTTGAGCGCATGGGTACGCAGCTTGTCATCTTCGTTAATAGGCGCCAACTCATCTGCATCAATGTTAATTAAGCCCGCCAACGCAGCTATTTGACCTTCTGTTAACGGTTGTTCAGCGATTAACACGCCAGCCACAGCTGCGGTATCTGCGAAGGCCTCTTGACTGGCTACGAAATCGTCTAAATCGTCAAATCTATTGGGATCTAAAAGGCGCAGGCGGGCAAAATGGCTCTCTAAGCCCAGCTGCTCAGGGGTTGCAGTCAGTAACAGCATACCCGGCGTCTCATGAGCAAAGTCCGCAATCATCTCGTACTTGTCGTTGCCACCTTGCTCGCTATTCCAATGCAAATGATGCGCTTCATCGACGACTAGCAAATCAAAGCCCGCTTCTATAGCCTGCTCATAAAGGTCATCGTGGTCGAGCAGCAAGTCTAAACTGGCAATAATACATTGCTCAGTAGCAAAGACGTTTTGCTCAGGATCGTGCTCTTTAATCGCGGCTGTACGCACCAAGTCAAATAGAGCGAAGTCCAAGTTAAAGCGACGACGCATTTCAATCATCCACTGGTATTGCAGGCTATCCGGGACGAGGATTAACACTCGCTCTGCGCGGCCGGTCATCAGCTGTTGATGGATAATGAGACCCGCTTCAATGGTTTTACCCAAGCCCACTTCATCCGCTAGCAAGACGCGAGGGGCAATACGTTTGCCCACTTCATGAGCGATATACAGTTGATGCTCGATAATATCCACACGTGCGCCCATGAGACCGCGTAACGGATGACCTGCCAGCGCCGATTGCATACGGAGAATATCTTGGCGCAGCTCGTACCAATCACCACGCTCAATACGCCCGGCTAGCAGACGCTCTAAAGGCTTGGCCAAAGTAATATTGGCGGCCAACCGGGTCTCCATGATGCCTTTATCAATATCTTCGACCTGATATTTAATCACGCCCATCACTTCATCCACACCGGTCACAGTATGCGTCTCACCCGCTTGATCGGTAATCTTATCGCCGACTTTGAACACTACTCGCGATAAGGGAGCTGAGTTTTTAGCATAGACCCGAGTCTCTTCGCTTTGTGGGAAGAGAATATGGACACAGCGATCATCGACATCGATGACGACGCCGAGACCAAGCTCAGACTCAGTGTCAGACAAATAACGTTGACCAACGGCAAAGTCGGCGCTGTGTAGAGAAGAAGCAGAGATAGTCATAGAATAGGATCTTGTGTGCTTAGCGAATTAAAGAGGCGGTTATCAATCAAAGCCTAGTGCCTTGAATCAACTGTATGATATACAACAATATATACAGTCATACAATGATCAGTGAGCACAGGTGACCGCTCATAAAGTAGGACATAAATAGCGGCATCTGCACCAAAAGACGGCACGGACTCATAGATTATATAACGTTAGGGGCTTAATGTGTGCATCAGTGGCGATTTTCAAGGGGCAGAGAACTGAGTTTTTTTATAGCAGCTGTTTTTGGCCGCCTTAATATTTAAACGAGGTATACAGTACCAAAGCAGGCACGCTATTGTTAAGATAGCTAATTAGGGAACTCATGTTTAATCATTGCTGAGAAAGGATATTTTATGAAGGCTGTGTTTTTAGACCGTGGTACTTTTTTGGATTGTGTCGATCTGCCAGCACCGGCAGGGGTAAATTATTATGAAACGTATGACAGTACCCCACAAGATGACGCCATCATCCTCGAGCGCTGCCAAGACGCCGACATCATCATTGCCAATAAGGTTAAAATTGGCCGCAATGTCATTGAGCAATTGCCCAAACTGAAGCTCATCCAATTAACGGCGACGGGCATTAATAACGTCGACCAGACCGCCTGTAAAGATAATGATGTTCTCTTATATAATATCGCGGGCTATGCTATTAAGAGTGTGCCTGAGCATACCTTTATGTTGATGCTCAATGGTATGCGTGCAGGGCTGCATTATCATAATAAAGTGGTCGATGGCAGCTGGCAACAAGACGGCAATTTCTGTCTGCTCGATGAGCCGCTATTAGATTTAGAAGATAAAACCTTAGGTATCATTGGAGTAGGCACTATTGGCAAACGCGTTACCGAGATAGCGCGCGTGTTTGGCATGACCGTATTGTGGGCCGAGCATCAAGGCCGTACACCGCGCAATAGCGACTATACCGACTTTGATGAAGTCTTAGCCCGCGCCGATGTCCTGAGCTTGCACTGCCCTTTGACCGAAGCCACCGAACATTTAATTAATGCAGAGACGCTCAGTAAAATGGAGCAACAGCCTCTAATCGTCAACGTCGCTCGCGGCGGTGTGGTCGATACCGCTGCCTTAGTCGCCGCTATCAATGCTGAGCAAGTCCTAGGCTATGCCACCGATGTCTTTGAGCAAGAGCCTATCAGTGATGATGACCCCTTATTGACTTTAGCTGACCACCCGCGGGTGGTATTTAGTCCGCATAATGCTTGGGGCAGCATCGCCGCGCAAGAAAAACTGTGGGCCATCTTAAGCGACCAGGTGCAGGACTTTGTGGCGACCCTTAAGGCTTAACGGGTAAAGCGGAGCCATTCATCCTCGATACCGCGGTATTTCAGCATGATCCTATCCGTCATGTAGTTGTTAGTGACTAACCACGGATAGCGATCGCCCTGCTTCGGCAACACCTCTTTAGCGCGTTGGATATAGCCGGCTGAAAGCGCGCCCATGACCGTATCCACTTGGCGCTGTACTTGCTCGCCCTGCTCAGATTGCGACTGCGCGACGACCGTTTGGTAGCGATGTCTAGCCATATGGTCGAATAAACGCAGTAGATACGCACAGGCTAAATCAATTTTTAGCGTCCAAGAAGCATTGGTATAGCCAAACATGACGGCCATGTTAGGGATGCCTTCGACCAGTACCGCTTTATACGTCATGCGCTCGCCTACGGTGACGGGCACCCCATCCAAACTTACTTCTGCCCCGCCCAACATCTGCAAGGTCAAGCCTGTGGCACTAACGATAATATCGGCCTCAAGATGACGGCCACTGCGCAATTGTATGCCGGTCGCGGTGAAGTGCTCGATTTCATCCGTGACTATCTCTGCCTTATCACCCTGCAAGGCTTGAAATAAATCACCATCTGGTACCGCACAAAGGCGCTCATCCCAAGGGTTGTAATCTGGGGTAAAATGAGAGAGCGACACACCACTGCCTTTCAGGTCTTGTTTGGCCTTGTAGGTCAGCACCGCTTTCATGGCTTGCGGGGCTACTTTGGCAAAGCGATAAATACCTTGCTGAGTGAGGATGTTTTTCCAACGGACTAGCGTATAGGCCTGGGCATTATTCAGCGGCAGTTTTGCCGTCAGAGTCTGCATACCTTCATCCACGCTAGGCACATTAGCAATATAAGTCGGTGAGCGCTGCAGCATAGTGACGTGAGCGGCTTGGGTGTCCGCATTCGCATCGATTAAGGCGGGCAGCAAGGTTACCGCCGTCGCCCCACTGCCGATAATCACAACTTTTTTATCTTGATAATCGGTATCTTCCGCCCACTGCTGCGGATGAATCAATGCACCCTTGAAAGCCTCTTGACCCGGAAAGTCAGGTTGGTAGCCTTTATCATAATCGTAGTAGCCCGTCGCCCCCACGATAAAACTGGCAGTGACCTTTTGGGTCATCTTCGTGGCGCTATTATATAGCGTTGCCGTCCAGTATTTATCTGTACTCGACCACGCCACTTGCGTGACTTCTGTTTGATAACGAATGGCGCTGTCTAATTGTTCATCCGTTGCGGTTTGCTTAATGTACGCCTTAATCGAAGCGCCATCCGTCAGCGTTTTTTTACTGAGCCAAGGTCGATGCGCAAAGCCAAAGGTAAACATGTCAGAATCCGAGCGAATCCCAGGATATTTAAATAAATCCCAAGTCCCGCCCATATCTGTGCGCTTCTCTACGATTAGAAATCTCTTTTTTGCGGCACGGCCTAGCACAGTCGGGTTTTCTTTATAGCGTTGTTGCAGATGGTAGCCCATATCAATACCCGATACGCCCGCCCCAATGATTAGCACTTCGTAATCCGGTAGTGCTTGCTCTGCTTGCGGATAGGTCGCATCCCCATGCTGCGTCAGTAGGCGTTGTTTCAACTCCGCCAAGGTCTGCGGCAATGCTACAATTTGCTTGCGCGCCTTTCTATAAGTTTGGGTCGGTAACAGCGGCAATTGCATAGGGTCATCCTTAAACCAATACTTAAACTAATAAAGGCACAGCGAAAAATACTGTACGAAAAAAGGGTGCTGCTAAAAAGGGGGCTACTAGAAAGGAACAGGGCTTTGCCACTCCATCCAACCGTTTAATACTGGGTGCTTCAACCTTAAGCTGTGCGCATGTAGACACAATCTCGGCGCTAAGGTCAGCGGCGTGCCCTCAGCATAGATAGGGTCACCGATAATGACATGGCCAATATGGGTCATATGCACCCGCAATTGATGGCTGCGTCCCGTTACTGGGTATAAAGCGACTCGCGTCACCGCTTTGCCTGCCCGCAACTCATGGTGCAAAACGTCGTAATGAGTCAGCGCCTGTTTTGACCAGCTGGGATCGGTGATATGCCGCGGTTTTAAGCTCGGCTCATAGCGCACTGGAATATCTATCTTACCCTTTTTTTCAGTTGCCGCTAGGGTGCCCATCACGACTGCTTGGTACTGCTTTTGCGGTAACCGGTCGATGAACTGCTTACTGATATGCGATTGCGCCGCTTTATTTTTACCAAAAATCATAATGCCAGAAGTATCCATATCCAGACGATGAATCAATTTCACCTCAGGATTGGCACGTTCAAGGCGGGATAGTAGGCTTACCTTCAGCTCTTTGCCATCGACACTCAATAGGCCGGCGGGCTTGTCTACTATCCAGATATCATCGTCTTCAAAGACAGTGATAGACTGGGCAAACTCGGTAAAGAAGGCTTGCGGATGCTGTTGTTCTAGCAGGTTTTGTTCGTCGATATAGGTTTGAGTAATGGCCATAGGTCTCTTTCGTTCTGATTGCAAGCGGTGTGGTCTTATGTTGCGATTTATTATGCAAATATTAATTGTTTGCTATATTAACTGGGCAGCATCTGTCAATGTCCGGGAATCATGCTAAGATAATGTCACATTGATTACCTATAAATAATTCCCTATAGAAGTGAGGACTTTATGTCAGATAATATTATTAACACTACCGATGCTAACTTTGATGAAGACGTGCTAAAGTCAGACGTACCCGTATTAGTCGATTTTTGGGCAGCTTGGTGCGGCCCTTGTAAAGCTATTGCCCCTATCTTAGAGGATTTAGCCAACGAATACGACGGTAAAGTAAAAATCGTCAAGGTAGATGTCGATAGCAACCCACAAGCCGCTAGCCGCTTTGGTATCCGCAACATCCCTACGCTATTTGTCTTTAAAGGTGGCGAAAAAGTAGACGCAGTTATGGGCCTACAGCCTAAAGCTGAATTGGCTAAAGTATTAGATAAACATATCTAAACCCAAACTGTGCTATCTTAATTTCTAATCTAGCCATTGTTATTGATAATGATGGCTTTTTTAATAAAGTCCCTATTCAGGGCGGCTTATACCCCACCGAGCTTACCAACTTTATTCACGTTTTTTTACAAAAATTATTGACAACTCTATCCTGAAAACCGTATAGTCTGCTGACAAGAGAAACTTAAAAGGTTTCCTAAGCGCTCGAAGTACCATGCAGCCGCTGTTCTCCTCTGTGTTTATCAACACAAAACACGACGATTAATAACAGAATATTTACGTTCTTATCCAAGACTCTTTGGCAGCACCAGATTCATACCGTGATACCTTGTCATCACCTTAGTATGCCTTGAGCTGACTGTTGAGATCGACCCCTTATGTATCCCTGTTAGCACGCTATGGCTATCCACTCTCTACGTCATGGGCTGCCCTACCTATTGCAGTCCCCTCCGATAAATTGCTAATGACTTATCTATGAACTTAACTGAATTAAAGAAAAAATCCGTTACTGAGCTTTTGGTAATTGCTGAGGAAATGGGTCTTGAAAATATGGCACGCAGCCGTAAACAAGATATCATCTTCGCTATCCTAAAAACCCACGCACGTAATGGCGAAGCTATTTATGGCGATGGCGTTTTAGAAGTCCTTCCGGATGGTTTTGGCTTCTTACGCTCCTCTGAAGGCTCCTACCTTGCTGGCCCTGACGACATCTATGTCAGCCCTAGCCAGATTCGTCGCTTTAGTTTAAAGACGGGCGACAGTATTGCCGGTACGATTCGTCCGCCTAAAGACTCTGAGCGTTATTTCGCGCTATTGAAAGTTGGCGAAATCAACTTTGATACGCCAGACCGCTCACGTCATAAGCTAATCTTCGAAAACTTGACCCCCCTCTTCCCTACAGAACAGCTCAAGCTAGAGAGTGGTAACGGGACGACTGAAGATTTAACCGGCCGTATTATCGATTTGATTGCTCCTATTGGTAAAGGCCAACGCTCTATTATCGTAGCCCCACCCAAAGCTGGTAAGACCGTCTTATTACAGACGATTGCGCAAGCGATTACTCGTAATAACCCTGAGTGCTATCTCATTGTTTTACTTATCGATGAGCGCCCAGAAGAAGTCACTGAAATGCAGCGTACGGTCCGCGGTGAAGTGGTAGCATCGACTTTTGATGAGCCGCCACAGCGTCACGTGCAAGTGGCTGAGATGGTCATCGAAAAAGCCAAACGTCTGGTAGAACACAAACAAGACGTGGTTATTTTGCTCGATTCAATTACCCGTTTAGCACGGGCTTATAACACTATTGTGCCTTCTTCAGGCAAAGTGTTGACCGGTGGTCTGGACGCCAATGCGTTAGGCCAGCCTAAACGCTTCTTTGGTGCCGCGCGTAATATCGAAGAAGGTGGCAGCTTAACCATTATTTCTACGGCATTGATTGATACCGGTAGTAAAATGGACAGCGTGATTTTCGAAGAGTTTAAAGGTACGGGCAACCAAGAGATTACTCTTGAGCGTGACCTAGCCGAAAAACGCGTGTTCCCAGCGATCAATATTAAGCGTTCAGGGACTCGCCGCGAAGAGCGTCTGATGGATGAAGATACGCTACGTAAAGTTTGGATTTTACGTAAATTGCTGCAGCCTATGGATGAAGTGACCGCGACTGAATTCTTGCTAGATCGTCTAAAAGAAGCCAAGACCAACGATGACTTCTTTGACCAAATGAAGCGTAAATCGCAAAACTAATAGGTTATATCATCGTCAACGGGTGGTAAGACTGCCAACTATCTAAGATCACTTCGGTGGTCTTTTTTATGGGCGGGTTTTAGGCGCTGATTTTTTAGAGGTCTAATCTAATCAAGAGGTAAGCTAAGAGAAGGTTGCACTAAATACTGCTTTGTTCATCATTGGCAATATATTGAGCTATATCTGTTAATGGTCTGCAAATACTCTATTATCTGCAAAAACTACAGCCAAAACAGTTAGCGTAGTTTTACAATCTTGACAAGATAATAATGTTTTAGGTAACAACTAGCTACCTTAGTTTACAAGCCTTAGCAAATAACGCCTTAGACTGGTACGAGCCGTAAAGAATTGTGCGCTATTATTATCTTAAGCAGCTTGACTCATAAAGACTGACTACATGAAGGTAACTTTTCTTCTAGGTTGCTTGTTTTTAGTTAGTCTTTGATGAGCATAGCGTATTTGACGTTACTGTTGCATCATTTTTAGATAGCAGCTTGCGTTAATCTAACCACTTTATATTGATAGGGATTGTTATGAAAACTCTTAAAACTTTAGCATTATCTTCTGTAGCAGCCTCTGCCTTAGTTATGACCGCTTGCTCGTCAACAGGTAACTATGGCACTATGAACAACGCTACTAAAGGGACTATCGCGGGCGCTACTGCTGGTGCTTTAGTCAAAAGTAAAGGCGACAGTAAAGACATCGCTAGAGGCGCTGTGGTAGGTGCTATTCTAGGTGGTGGTACTGGCTATGTGATCGACCATAACTAATTGATTATAGTCAATTATTGAACAAGGATTAATAGTTAAGCTATTAACTTTACTAATAAAAAAGCCTGCAATTGATTTGCAGGCTTTTTTATTTGCACTAGATTAAAGAACCATTTATTAGCTTAAGCCACTAAGTTATTGACTTTAGCGGTTACACAGCGCCATCAACGGTTATAGAGCACTATGGAAGGTTATAAAGCACCACTAAAGGTATCACAAGATTGGATATCGCCACTTTTTAGACCACGACTAAACCAGTTCACACGCTGCTGACTGGTACCATGGGTAAAGTTATCTGGCACTACAGCACGACCACT
Organism: Psychrobacter sp. CoH-33_TS_01; assembly: GCF_058189395.1. Lineage (NCBI taxonomy): Bacteria > Pseudomonadati > Pseudomonadota > Gammaproteobacteria > Moraxellales > Moraxellaceae > Psychrobacter > Psychrobacter sp. CoH-33_TS_01. The sequence continues at coordinate 112,371 of NZ_JBVGQI010000009.1, read as the reverse complement.
AGCTTGGGCTAGACGGTCATCACCAATTTGTCCCGCGGCATTGATGGCTTCATCAATATCACCCGCTTCCAAAAACTGTACTCGTTGCTCATTACGATTGGCCCAAACACCAGCAAAGCAATCTGCTTGCAGCTCTTGACGTACAGACAAGTCATTACCTTCTGCTTGGCTAACTTGCTGCCGTGCTTGGTTCACTTTTTGTGAGATACCTAAAAGGGTTTGCACATGGTGACCGACCTCATGTGAGATGACATACGCTTGCGCAAAGTCACCTGCTCTATCCGCATTCTCAGCGTCGCCTGACCCTTGTTGATCCCCTGTTATACCTAGATTCTGACGCATTTCTGCGAAAAATGAAGTATCTAGGTAAACGGTCTCATCGCCTGGGCAATAAAAAGGCCCCGTAGCTGCCGTAGCCCCGCCACAAGCCGAGTTTACGCGACCGTTAAACAGCACTAGAGTAGGCTCTTTATAAGTGCCACCTGCCTCTTGGAAAACCTGATGCCAGACCGCTTCCGTATCCGCCAAAACCACTTTAACAAATTGCGTATCACGACTGTCATCAGTGGCTTCGGTCGTTTTAGTACTACTACCACCGGCTACTGATTGTCCCGTTTGCAGAGCTTGCATCGGATTGACCCCGAAGACCAGCCATAAAATGAGACCGATAATAATACCACCAATACCGCCACCGACTGCTTTACCGCCGCTCATACGTACGTTTGAGCTACCTTGTCTACCCTGCCATTTCATCTTAGGCTCTCCTCACTTCAGATACTATTGCCTGCGCACTCATTGAATGCAATTGAGTTATTCTATACTAGCTACTATGCCAAATAACAATTTTTATACTGGGGCTATTTACTTCATTGGCTTTTATAAGCCTTTACTCAGGCTGCAAAAATCAATATTCATGAACCAGCTGACCACGCCGCTATCATTCAATGATCAGCTAATTAGTAATGCCGAGACTCAACATTGCGCTTAAACCGACATTAAAAACTATTTGGCCCTATCAAGTTGTAAATATTATTGCATATTGTTATTAGCATAGCCGTAGCCGCTTGTGGTGAATTGTGCATAGTTTTATTATAAAGCTGAGTGGCCTAGCTACCTACTCAGCATGAATAGCAGGTGCTAATACGGCTTAAATATTGGGGCAGATAAGGGGTTATGTCTCTGCTAACTCCTTATAACATATAGTTATAAAAATAAATAATCCCCATTTAACATTAGTCACAAATACACATCAATCCTGCTACAGTTGGGATTTGCTTTACCGTCATATTGATTTATACTTGCTTCCTAACTCGTATAAATGTACGGCTTTATGTTGGTCGCAAAATCTCGACAGCGGTCGAAACAGCTGGTAGATTATTCTAGTACGATTATTTATAGCTACTGAATATGACTATTGCCTTTAGTATTAGTCATTTTAGCTCTCTATTTATAATCCCTATGCTATACAGCATAGGCCTAGCGTAGCTTGTCAGTGGTAGCATAAGTAGCGGCTTCGGTGTTACCGAAGACTTTAAGAATGTAACAGTGTATTTAATTGTTACTTAAATGTAGAAACGCTTTCTTTTGTCATAGAGTTTATATAAAATACGTGCAAGCTGTGTAGCTCCAACTTGTTAAATTGACCCTCGAATTTCGTTGTGTCAATTTTTACTTTTTTGGCTACTGCTCTTTTTTTATTATGGAGATATCCCTATGAAACTTAAGTTACTAGCTCTATCAGGTATTATGGCCGCTTCAATGGGTCTTGCTGCTTGCGATAGCAACAAAGAAAACGCTGCTGAAGACGTAGCTGACGCGCAAGAAGAAATTCAAGACGCTCAAGAAGAGATCCAAGAAGGCGCTGCTGAAGGCGAGCCTGTAGCTGACGCTGCTGCTGAAGTTGACGCTGCTGCTGCTGCTACTGCTGACGCTGCTGCTGCTACTGCAACTAACGAAATCGACGCAGAAGTTCCTGCTGACGGTACTGAAGCTGTAGTTGTTGATCCAGCTGCAACTGACGCTACTGCTGTTGATGCTGCTGACGACGTAGTTGTTGTTGAAGAAGCACCTGCTCAGTAATTTATACTGAGTTTAGTAAATAGTCTAAATATTTAGTCTGTTTATTAAGCAATAAAAAAGAGAGCCTAGGCTCTCTTTTTTTTCGTCTTAAAATTATAAACAGTGATAATTATAAGCAGTGATAACTATAAGAAGGGCTAAATAAGGGTCAAAGTTGAGTTATAACCGTCTGCCCTTAACTAAAAAGGTTGGCATCGACCTTTTGACGAAACTTCTGTCCTGCTTTGAAAGTCACTACGCGTCTTGCCGATACGGCAACAGGCTCACCCGTTTTGGGGTTACGACCCGGACGGCTTCTTTTGTCTTTTAGCTCAAAATTACCAAATCCTGATAATTTAATGACTTTACCTTCAATGAGGCTGGTCGATAACTCATCAAAAAAATTCTCTACTAAACAACGCCCTTCTTGGCGCGTCAGTTGCATCTGCTGCATTAAGTGCTCAATCAAATCAGCTTTGGTCAATGTCTTCATAATGTGCTCCTTGTTGTCTAGTTATAGGTAATTACGTCGCAACCTTGAATATGCCATCTCTATTCAAGACAATTGTTAGTAATTCTTAACTTACAACCTTATCAATTGATTAAAGCGCTAGCAAGTATAATATTTGTAAATTAACAATTAAGTTAATATTCAATATAACTCATTACTAGTCACCTAGACTATCTGCAACCCTGCATTCAATAAATCTAAGCGCTAACGCCCCAATTTAGGGCAATTACCGCTGTCAGAGAATGCCTACAAAGATGGTGATGGCTCAGTAAGTCTCCCTATTCACGGTCGAGTATGCGCAGGTCGAATAGGACCGCTTGACTCTATACCATGGCATAGCGAGACATTACTATAGACTCTTTTTACTATAATTTCTTAACTATCACGCAGTTGCGCTTGATGTTGCTCGCGCAGTGCCGCTACTACTTTATCGAAAGCCTGCTTGATAGTTTCATCGGCTAAAGTCTGCTGCGCATCTTGCCACACTAGAGCGAAAGCCAATGAGCGCTTGCCTTCTGGCATATTGTCGCCTTGATAGACGTCAAATAACCAGAGATCTGTCAGATAGTCACCCGCCGCTTGACGAATGGTAGCTTCAAGCGCTTGTAGCTCGATATCCGCATCCACAATCAGCGCAATATCACGGCGAACTTGAGGATACTTGCTAGGGGTTTGTACGGCTGACTTCTCTCTAGCTAACTCTAACAATGGAGATAGGTCCAACTGCGCCGCCCAAGTCGCTGGCAAATCTAACTTTTGCGCGATACTCGGATGCAATTGACCCAACCAACCGACGCGAACGTCATCAATATAGAGCACCGCACTTTGGCCAGGGTGTAAAAACGCTAAATTACTACGCTCATACCGGACTCGGGTCGTTGCAAATTCGCTAGGCAGCAGCTGCTCGACATCGTGCTTGAGATCATAAAAATCATAAGCTCGGTTGTCATATGCTTGCTCAGGCCAGACATCACCTACAGCGACCATAGCTAGACTTGGGGTTTGCACTAGTTCGCTGACACTTTGACCGACAAAGCTAAGCCCAGTCTCAAAAAAGCGAATACGCGGCTGCTGACGGTTTAAATTGTACTGTACCGACGGCAGTAAGCTCGATAATAAGGTGCGACGCATCACCGCAAGGTCAGCAGAGATAGGGTTGGCCAAGGTAAGCACCTCCCCTAGCGCGTCGTCCTGTAATAACGCTTCCATCTTTGGATCAGTAAAGCTAAAGCTCACTGCTTCCATATAACCGGCATCTACCAAAGCCAATTTAAGACGTAAGGTCAAATCCGCACTGTCTTCGTAGGCCATATTGACTTGCAAAGACGGCAGTTGCATCGGGATATTGTCATAGCCATAGATACGCGCAATCTCTTCAATCAAGTCTTCCTTTAAGGCCATATCAAAACGATAAGACGGTGGCGTACATAGCAATGCCGAATCTGCTGACGCTACCGCAAAACCCAATTGTGTCAGAATACGCGTCATCTCTTCAACTGCAATATCAATGCCAAGAACGTCTTTAACCTTATGAATTGGTAGACGAATTTCATTGCGAGCCGGTAGGTTTTCAGCGCTTGTAACCGTGGTCACTTCGCCGGCAGTAGCTGCTGCGATATCAACGATAAGGCTCGCCGCACGGGCCAATGCCAATGCGGGCAACTCAAAATCTACGCCACGCTCAAAGCGTTGTGAGGCATCGGTATGCAAGCCAAAACGGCGCGCGCGACCAGCAATATTTAAGGGGGCAAAGAAGGCACTTTCTAGCACAATATTGGTCGTGCTGTCCGTGACGCTGCTGCGCATGCCACCCATAATACCGGCCAAGGCTAACACGCCCTCGTCATCAGCAATAACCAGCTCATCGCCTGTTAGGGTAACGGTTTGCTCGTTTAATAAGACGACCGTTTCACCTTCATTAGCAAAACGCACTTGGATAGCGCCGACGATTTTATCGGCATCAAACGCATGCAGTGGTTGACCCAATTCTAATAGCACATAATTGGTCACATCGACCAAAAAGTTATGCGAGCGCAGACCCGATTGTATCAAGGCATCTTGCAGCCATTTTGGGGTCTGTACACTGCGATCGATATTGCTAAGCAGCTGCGCAAGATAGCGTGGGCACGCTTCGCTGGCAGTGACAATCACCGCTTGTTGCTGCTCACTAGTGACGGCCGGTGCCGTAATCGCTGGTGGGGTCACGGCTAAATCGTTGATAACAGAGATTTCGCGCGCTATGCCACGGACGCTAAAGCAATCCCCACGGTTTGGCGTAATAGAAATGTCCAAAATTTGTGCATCAAGCCCCAAATAGTCGCGTATATCGCTCCCTATTGGTGCATCAGCAGACAGCTCTAGTAAGCCATCAACCACATCAGGCAGGTCGATTTCAGAGGCACCGCACAGCATCCCTTGCGACTCTATACCGCGTAACTTACTCTTTTTAATCTTAAAGCCTTGACCATCAGCGGTAGGTAATACTGCCCCAATCGTCGCGACTGGCGCTTTCATACCTTCATAAACATTGGGGGCACCGCAAACGATCTGTAGCAATTCGTCACTACCGATATCCACTTGGGTAACACGCAGTTTATCGGCGTCTGGATGCGGAGCAACCTGAGTAATTTGGCCCACCACCACCCCTTCGCAAGGGGCAGCAACGGCATACTGATCATCAATCTCAAGACCTGCCATCGTTAATTGTTCGGCAAGCTCGGTACTGCTATTGTTGGGGTTCACCCATTGACGTAGCCACTGTTCACTAATTTTCATAAGACTCTCAATACTGTTAATGCTTTGATTTAATATCTACTTTTTATCTGCTCTCTAGCTGCTTTTTATCTGCTTTTTAACAGAGACACCAGCCGTAGTCGACACTAAGACCAGTGGTGCCATCGATAAGGCTAGCTAAATTGCTTTAAAAAGCGCACATCGTTTTGGAAGAACAAGCGTAAGTCATCGATACCATAATAGAGCATGGCAAAACGCTCAATGCCCATACCAAAGGCAAAACCCGTATATTCTTCTGGGTCAATGCCACAGTTTTTGAGGACTTGGGGGTGTACCATGCCGCAGCCCATCACTTCTAACCATTTGCCATTATCTGCCAAGATATCGACTTCTGCAGAAGGCTCTGTGAAAGGGAAGAATGACGGACGGAAACGCACGGTCAGTGATTTGCCAAAGAAAGCCTCTAAAAACTCGCTAATCAGACCTTTTAATTCAGCAAAAGTGCTCGATTTGCTCACCATTAAACCTTCTAACTGATGAAACATTGGCGAGTGCGTTTGATCGGAATCACAACGATAGACACGGCCTGGACAGATAATACGAATAGGCGGCTCACCGGCCTCCATAGTGCGAATCTGCACGGGGCTGGTGTGCGTACGCAATAAATAGTGCGCATCAAAATAGAAAGTATCGTGCATAGCGCGCGCAGGGTGATGCGAAGGAATATTCAACGCTTCAAAGTTATAGTAGTCGTGCTCTACTTCAGGGCCTGTGGCGACATTAAAACCGGCCTGCACAAAAAACTGCTGCATACGCTGGGTCGTCATAGTAATCGGATGCAGACGACCTTTATCACTACCGCGAGCCGGCAAAGTGATATCGATACGCTCGGCTTCTAACTTGGCCTGTAGCGCTGCGACTTCCAACGCTTGCTGCTGGGCGGTTAAAGCGTCTTGAATAGCACTGCGCACTTCATGCAAACTCGCACCATAAGACTTTTTGTCTTCAGCATCCAATTTACCCAGCTGCTTTGACCACGTTGTCAGGGCACTCTTCTTCCCGGTAAGGGTCACGCGCTGCTGCTGCAAATCCTGTAGCGATGCTGCGCCTGCGATTAATTGGCGGGCGGCCGCGATAAACTCATCGAAATGCGCTTGGGTGACTTCCGTCAAGGTCTCAGATAATGTCGGTAGGACGCCTGCGAGGGCCTCATCTGCAAAATGGCTCATGGTGATAATAGTTCCTGATCAAAACAGAGTGTTAAGGCGTGTCCTTATTTAACCACGCTAATGTGTCATGACTTAATTGACGACACGCCCTAATTGTAAAGACTTGCTTTTATATTGCAATAAATAATACAGGCATAAAAAAAGCCACCGGCTAAGGGCAGCTTTTAATAATTGCGTTATAACAATGCAGATATTAAGTTTAAAAATATAAACTTAAGCAAGCTCAGCTTTAGCTTTTTCAGTCAAGGCAGCGAAAGTCGGTGCATCATGCATAGCGATGTCAGCTAGTACACGGCGATCGATTTCGATGTTTGCCTTTTTAAGACCGTTGATAAAGCGGCTGTAGCTTAAACCGTTTAAGCGTGCGCCAGCATTAATACGAGCAATCCATAGACGACGGAATGAACGTTTTTTGTTGCGACGGTCACGATAAGCGTACTGACCTGCTTTAGTTACCGCTTGAACGGCAACACGGTAAACACGCGAACGGGCACCGTAGTAACCTTTTGCGCGTTTTAAGATTTTTTTGTGACGGCGATTGGCCTGTACACCACGTTTTACACGAGCCATAATTTACTCCAAGATTTTTTGATAGTCGCTACTTGGTCTCAGCTCAACCTTATTAATAAGTTGCAATAAAGCCTGTTAAGCTTGGAGACCGGTTACCTTTTCTTATTATCATTAGTGCCAAATGGCGTTAATAAGTCACAAGAGTCAGGTAGCAATAACGACGAAAATAACGATTAGCAGTTGCGATTAAATAATTACTAAGTCAGCTGTCCGCTTAGATATACGGGCACATACGGCGAACCGCTGCAACATCAGACTTATGAACCATTTTCAAACCGCGTAACTGACGAATACGCTTTGGAGATTTTTTGGTCAGGATGTGGCTTTTGAAAGCTTGCTTACGCTTAAAACCAGTGGCCGTCTTTTTGAAGCGCTTAGCAGCGCCACGTTTTGTCTTCATTTTCACTTTCATGATAACTAGCCTCTTTATCTTTTTTACCTTGAGCTCCTTAGTTATTATCGAGCCAATAGCACGTTAACAATAAGGTTATGGGGTAAATAAAAGGATGAACCTGGTCGTCAAATGCAGTGGCTAATAGTATAAACGCATAGCTAAAGACATTTGCCTCGAGGTGGGAGGCGACATTATAGCGGAAAGCCAGCAAATTGCCAAGGTCTATTCATCCGCTATAGGCGACCGCTCATAGCTTAGCTCAGAGTGAAGCATGGTATTTTTAGCTCAGAGTAAGGAATGGTATTTCGCTGTCTCAAATCATTATCATCCAGCCACCTGCAGATGTGCTAGAGCACTCTTTATATAAAGCGCCCCTGATATGAGGTTATCCTGATCTCAGGCTAATCCTGACGTTTAACCAAAAACTTTATCTCCATGACTCCTAACGTATCCGTTCTAAACAGGTACCAACTCTAAATATAAGGGGCTATAGGCTAAAATAATTCATATTAAGGCGCACTTATGCCAATAAGAAATATGCTACTATTTGCAGAGGGCTTTACTAGATGACAATTGCTGAGTTTTAAGGATGTCTATTGACTAGCAAGTGTGGCCAATAGCTTTGTACCTATTGCTAGATATGCTTGGAGGCTAAAGTGCCTAATCAAGAGTTGGTTTTTGCGGATAAAATCTTTGTTTTTGAAACGGCCATTCGCGTGCGTAGTACGGAAGTAGACGTAGGACAATACTTGACCATTGAAGCGCTAACTTCATTGATTTCCGAGGTGCGCTCGCGCTTCTTTTATGCCAAAGGGATTCAGGAAATAACGGCAGAGTATCAAGGTCTAATAGTGGATGACCTAACCCTGACTATGTACAGCCGGGTGAGAGTTCGCGAAGAATTATTATTTGAGGTAGGCATCACAGATTTAACCTATGAAGATGGCTGCTTAGCTATCAAAGTCAGCCGCATGTTTGATGGCTCAGTAGTCGCCAAAGCTACTTTGCACTTTGTCAATTTTGACTACCGTCTCAATCATATTATCGCTATGAATGCCCATACCAAAGAAGCGCTCGACCCCACCCCTTTCGAATTATAACCCCCTGTTATAGGTTACTAGCATAGTGGCTGCTATTATCTACACTGACCTGATTAGCCTACCTCTATAGAGCAGTCGGTAAAAAGAGCAGTGGGTAAAAATTTTTGCAGCTTTTATAAAGATTAGCTGACCTCCTCTGCCTTAAAAACTCCCCACTGTGGCGTCACGCCTTTTTGGACTCGCGAGATAGCCATATGTGCGTTGCCTTATGCGAACGCACACTTTATTATGGGTCACTAGCGGCTTGGCTATTTGCACGCACAGCAATCTGTACTTATAGCAATCTATACTGAAAGTAATTTGCACTCGCAGTAATTTGCCTAGACAGTGTAGCGGCTCTGATAATAGCCCTAGTAGCGCCCCCTTACTGCTCCTTTTATCCCTTATAAAGTTAGACACCTATGACCATGCAAACTTGGCTCAACCCAATCAAATTCAATCAAGATGGCCTCCTCCCTGCAATCGCACAAGATCATGCCACTGGTGAGATTCTTATGATGGCTTGGATGAACGCAGAAGCTTTGACCTTAACCGCGCAAACTAAAACGGCCGTGTATTTTTCACGCTCACGCAATCAGCTGTGGCATAAAGGCGAGACTTCGGGACACGTGCAACAAGTACATGACATCTATTTAGATTGTGATGCCGATGCGCTTATCTTATCGGTTACCCAGCAAGGTGGAATCGCCTGCCATACCGGTCGCAAGTCCTGCTTCTATCAACGTCTTGACCTGTCACAAGCTGAACCGAGCTGGGAGGTGGCTGCGCCTATCCTAAAAGACCCTAACGAAATCTATGGTCACGCCAAGCAATCAACCTCCAGCACAGCGGTGCCTATTGAGGCGGCTGATACTAGTACTGATACTGGCACCAACACTGAGACTGATAACAACCCTGAGATAGACGGGGCGGTGATTTTGCGCCAATTAGATGCGGTATTGACTGAGCGTAAAGCCGCCAGCCCAGACAGCTCTTATGTGGCCAGTCTTTATCATAAAGGCTTGAATAAAATCCTTGAAAAAGTCGGTGAAGAAAGCACAGAAAGTATTATTGCCGCTAAAGATTTGGAGACGGCACTAGCACAGCATCACAATGTTAAAGCTGACGATGAATCAGACACTCAGACCCTGCAAGCCGCGCAACATGAATTAGTTTATGAAATTGCAGACGTTTGGTTTCATACCTTAGTCACATTAGCATGGTTTAATATCGGCTCTGAGCAGATACTGACTGAGCTTGGCAGACGCTTTGGGCTCTCGGGTATCGAAGAAAAAGCTTCACGCTAGCCGGTCGTGTGCTCAAGATACTATTAAGCACTAAGGCCGGCACAGCTATTATCGCCAAGCTATAGGGCTTAATAAACTCTGATAGATATTAAGTAGCTGTTATTCAACCGCTAACATTCTTGTTCAGCGCGTAAAATGCTATCATAAGTGCTACCTCCACTACGTGTTAAGGATACCGTTATGGGCAGTTTTTCGATTACTCATTGGCTTATTTTACTCGTCGTTGTCGTTGTGATATTTGGGACTTCCAAACTCAAAAACGCCGGCAAAGATTTAGGCGGCGCCGTCAAAGGCTTTAAAGAAGCCGTCAAAGACGAGAATACTGAGCATGCTAATAAACATCGCGTTTTAAACCACGACGCAGGCACCCCAGTTGACGAGCTTAAAGTGACTAAGACTTCGGTCGATGACAAGCATAACGTATGATTACGGCTGTCAATGCACTTTAATGAATCGTGCGTTATTATCACATAACTTGTTGTATTTATTAAAAACGATATCGGGTCAACTTATATTGATATCGCTCTGCCATTCTTCGTTGTAGACGCCTATGTTTGATATTGGATTCTCTGAGCTCTTACTTTTTGGGGTCATCGCCCTGGTTGTGTTAGGGCCTGAAAAGCTCCCACAAGCGGCACGTACTGCTGGGCATTGGTATGCGAAATTTCGCCGTACGGTAGCGACGCTGCAAAATGAGATTGAAGCTGAGCTCGACTTGGCAGAGACTCGGCAGAAGATGCAAGAAGAGCTGGCGAAGATTAAACAAGCTGAAGCAGAGATGAAGCGGGAAATGGCAGAATTGCGCGGCAGTATGCAAGAGTTTGAAAATGCGCAAAATAAGCATCTCGCCAGCACGCAATATAAGCCTGATGCAGAGACTACAAGCCCGAATACTCAGGCCGTCCACCTAGAAAAATCTGGGGCTACCGCAGCGGCAGTAAATGCTACTAGCGACTTGGCTACTGAGCAAACTCCTGTTGTTCACCAAAAATCTGATGCTAAGCAAAATTCTGCGGAACTGCCTACGGGTGATACGGCTACCGAAGCTACAGTGAATACTATGCCGGAGGCTATAACCCGACCTTGGGAGCATATGTGGTTTCGTTTGGGTGACTATGATAAAGCCCGTCGCCTACCCCCTGCGCCGTTACGCGCCAATTATCATGCCGACGTCTTATTAAATGCTCCGCAAAATAACGCTCTTACCCGAATGACCCCGACAGGCACTGAGGCAACCTCATGAGCCTACTAAAAAAGAGTAAAAAACCTAGAGGCCAAATAGCAGACAGTGAGCAGGCTCTAGATAGTGTGAATAGTGTAAAAACGACCGCGACAGACGCTAGCAACTTGACCGATACCCTAGGTGACATGCCCATTACTGAGCATCTCATTGAGCTGCGCTCGCATCTGATTAAGATTTGCGTCGCCGTATTGGTCATATTTTTGGCCCTAGTAGGCTTTGCGCGCGAGCTGTATGATTTTTTATCGGATCCATTAGTAGCCGAATTGCCCGCTAATGCAACGATGATTGCTACTGATATCACCTCTAACTTTATGGCGCCTATTCGCCTAACCTTGTTTGTGGCGGCTTTCGTGGCCATGCCTTATATCCTGTATCAAATTTGGTCGTTCGTCGCCCCAGGTCTGTATAAAAAAGAAAAGCGGGTCGCCATTCCCGTCTTACTCTCCTCGATTTTATTGTTTTATACCGGGGTCGCCTTTGCCTACTTCATCGTGTTAAAAGGCGTGCTCAAGTTTTTTATCACTTACTCCCCGCACAACGTCTTACCCATGACCGACATTGCCAGTTACTTAAGTTTCGCAATGAAGCTGTTTATGGTGTTTGGCCTCACCTTTGAGATACCGGTAGTGACGCTATTACTCATCTTAGCAGGGCTAGTCTCAACAGAAACCCTTGCGGATAAACGCCGCTATATTATCGTAGGGTGTTTTGCGGTCTCTGCCGTGGTGACCCCACCCGATGGTGTCTCCATGCTCATGTTGGCTATCCCTATGTGGTTATTATTTGAGCTAGGCTTACTGCTAGCCAGAATGCTGGTTCGTCCTGCTAAAGCTTAGCGGGAATTGGTCTAATTTTAGGCAGCGTTTCTTACCAATGGTTAGCGCTTTTACTGCTAGCCCATCACGAATGACCCTAGGGTCTTTTCTGTTACTCCTACCCCCAAGAACGGCTAATAATTTGCTATAATAGCGAGCTTATTTAACACAATATTCGCAGCCCCATTCACTATAGGGTTGCCTAACTGCGCCATCTCTTGCTTATCCTCTGCTTTCTCTTCAGTTATGACCGCTGCCAAGCCATTGACTTAACTTTAATCAGTGGCTTTTTTTAGCCGCGTATTTTGCAGTGCTATTGGCTAAATAATTGGCGGTGTTCACCAGCGATTCCATTGTGTTTATTTTAGTTATAGGGGCAAGGTGCATCCCGTAATTGCCAACCCTCGGCCTTACCCAGTCACTGTCCCCAATAGGTATTTTGCTATGTCCATGCCCACTTATATGACCGACCCTACCGAAGAGCAGCTTGCCGCGCTCAATATGGCGATGGATGGCAAGTCCTTCAAAGTGGTGGCCTATGCGGGTGCCGGTAAAACCACCACGCTAAAATTAATTGGCGAGCGTCTGCGTGGTCGCGGCTTATACCTAGCTTTTAACAAAGGCATTGCTGCTGAGGCCAAGCAGAAATTCCCTCCGCATGTGGAATGCCGTACTTTTCACTCGCTAGCGTATCGCCATGTGCCGCGTGATATTACCGCGAAATTATCTTTGCCAAGATTCTCTCCCAAACGCCTGGGTGATGATTTACGGCTACAAACCATTCAAGTTAGACGTCAGGTTGAAGGCTCGAGCAAATATATTAATTTGACCCCTGCCCGCCAAGCCCGCTTTGTCAGCGATGCCGTCAGTCATTTTTGTAGCACTCATGCCAGCTATCCGGCCCCGCGCCATTTAGAATTTCCTAGCTGGCTGAGTGAGAGCGATGCTGAACAATTGCGTGAAGCCCTCTACCCTGCCGTCGAGCAGCGCTGGCTACAATCGATTGACCCACGTCATCCGGCGGGTATTGGTCACGATATTTATCTTAAGTTATGGGCCTTATCCAAACCGACCATTCCCGCTGATTTTATTCTGTTTGATGAGGCGCAAGATGCTGACCCGTTAATGATGGGGATTTTGACCCAGCAATCCCGCCAAGTAATCTATGTGGGCGATGCGCACCAGCAGATTTATGAGTGGCGCGGCGCGGTCAATGCTATGAAAAAGCTGCCTTTACCGCAGACGCTATTGACCCAATCGTTCCGTTTTGGCGAGCCTATTGCCGAGGTGGCCAACTTATTGTTAGCCGCCTTACAAGAAGATATCCCACTCAAAGGTAATCCCAATAGGGAATCGGGACTGGCCAAATCACTCGTGCATGGTAAAAAAGACGCGATTCTATGCCGGACCAATGCCGCGGCGATGACACAATTATTAATGGGATTAAAGCTTGGCCATAAAGTCGCCTTACAAGCCGATACTGAGCGCATGCTACGCTTTTGCCAATCGGCAGAGAACCTAAAAAATGGCAAACCAGCTTACGGCGTGCCTGAGTTAGCGTATTTCTATAATTGGTCAGATGTGCAGGATTATTCTGAGACCAATGAAGGCAGTGATTTAAAAACGCTGGTGAAATTAGTAGATGATCATGGTACCGATATTTTGACGAAGGCGGTGAATAGCTTAACCGATGTGAAAGATGCGGATTACGTGATTTCTACCGCCCATAAGGCCAAAGGCTTGGAATGGTCGCGCGTGCAGCTCGATGATGACTTCTATTATGACGTGACCACCAGTGGCATTAAGATTAGCCCAGAAGAGTTGCGGTTATTATATGTGGCATGTACGCGCGCGCAGACCAACTTGGATATCCATCATATTTCTGATTTAATCTCGGGGTTAAAGTCAGGCAAAAAAGTGATTTATGGAAATTAGCGCATGAGCAGTACCTTATCTCCTTTAGCAGCTAGCACAGCCGATGCCGTCACTAACAGCTGGTTTGCCAATCCCGTCCGCCTACTCGCGCCGATGGAAGGTCTCACCGACCCTTTAATGCGGCAAATCCTCACGCAAATCGCTAGCGACTTAGGCCGGCCTTACGACTGGTCAGTGAGTGAATTTATTCGGGTTAATGCTCATGTTTTGCCTAACCATGTATTTTATCGCTTTGTTCCCGAGTTAAAGACCGACAGCAAAACGGCTTCGGGCACGCCCATTCATGTGCAGTTACTCGGTAGTGACCCTACGCTGATGGCAGAGAATGCGCTAGCGGTGTGTGAGATTGGCGCGCCAGCGATCGATATCAATTTCGGCTGCCCGGCCAAGACTGTGAACAACCACCGTGGCGGTTCGGTGCTGCTCGATGAGCCTGCGGTAATGCGTGATATTATCGCAGCGGTTAGAGACGCAGTACCTGCTCATATTCCCGTCTCCGCTAAGATTCGCTTGGGCTATAACGATACCAGCAATATGGAAGATATCCGCCAAGCTATCGCTGACAGTGGCGCGGACTGGCTCACGATACATGCACGCACCAAGACCCAGGGCTATAAGCCACCCGCCTACTGGGATAAAATCGCCAGCTTTACAGAGTTGCCCATTCCGGTGATTGCTAATGGCGAGATTTGGACCGCTGAGCAAGCGCATGATTGTATGGCACAGGCACAGTCTACCCATCTCATGCTAGGCCGCGGCGCCGTGACCCGACCCGACCTAATTGCCAAAGTGGAGAACCCTACTTCCGAAGTCACTTGGCAACAGCTTATTCCTTTTCAAATTATGTTTTTGCAGGGCGATGCGAAAAATGACAAAGTGTTGGTAGGCCGCTATAAACAGTGGCTTGGCATGCTCAGCAAGGGCTATGAGGAAGCGCAGATAGTTTGGAATAGTATTAAGAGAGAGAAAGATAAGGCGGTGATTATTCAAATCTTGCGTCAGTATGAGACGGATTAGCGAATTATGAGTGGTTTTAAACTATTAGATACTATAAGAGCACGACTTCCTCGCACTCTTATTTACTGCCTGCCCTATTGACCCATTACCCTATTACTTAAGCACTCAGTCGAATCGCTAAATAAAACAGCAGCAGACAACACAATATCGACAGACCCCAAAGGATCGAGCGAAATGTCGGCAGGTTCACAATATAAGCGACGCCATAAGCAAAGCGTAGCAAGACGTACAGGCAAGCCAGATAATTAATAATCGACTGCGGAACGAAGAACAACATCGCTACTAACACGGCTGCTAAAAATACTGGCAGGGTCTCATAGCTGTTTTGTTGCGCGGCATTTGCTCGAGCAGCCGGCCCTGAAGCATGCTGCATAAACTCGCGTGGATTGGCATTATCAGCTAAACCAAAACCCCCGAGCATTTTCGCCATGATAGCAAAGCTTAATGGCAATAGACTCGCTATCACCATCGCCCAAATAGCCACATTAGCGGTTTCAGGAATCCATTCAAATAACATATTCACTGACCCCTCTCCCTAGGCAGCTACTATCTCAAAATCATGAGTAATCTTTACGCCACCAGCTGATAGCATTTGACTGGCTGAGCAGTATTTCTCGGCAGATAGCTCGACTGCTTTGGCCACTTGCTTCTCTTTAACGTCATTGCCCGACACTACGAAATGCAGATGGATTTCGGTATAAACGGCGGGGACGGTATCGGCACGGTTGGCAGACAGCTCACAACGCACATCGGTAATATCCTGACGTGACTTTTGCAAAATAGTCACCACATCATAGCTGGCGCAGCCGCCTAACCCTAATAGAATCAACTCCATTGGACTGGCACCGGTCTGCTTATCAGCATCGATAGCTACCGTTTTACCAGAAGGCGCAGTCCCTATAAAGCTCACGTTTTCTTGCCAAACTACTGCAGCGTTTAAAGCGAATTTCTGATCGGTCATAAGGGATATCCTTGATGTTATTTTGGACTATTGTTTTGGGCTATTAATTTTGGTTTAGTTTAGCATACCTAAAGGAGAGTGAGGTTTGCTGCTCTGTAGCCTTGAGCAGGTTTGCTACTGTTTTTATCACTACCGTAAAATAAAATTAGGCTCGTTTTCGCTTATTGGGCGCAATAAGGTTTCATGACGAAAATTATTATGTATAAGCTATTGATTTATATTAGGTTAATTTGTGAAACATTTTTATAGCAAAATATCGTTACACATTTACGCTGATTCTTGTTCTAATAAGGGCAACAACTTTTATCTTGTGATTTAGTTTAGCGCTTTGCGCGGCTAAAGCCGAATTATAATGAGAGCAACCAAAGGCAAAGCACAGATTAACTTACTAAGATAACTTTTTAAATGTCACATTGTTAAACTATTAAAAAGGTAATCGTCATGATTGATGCAGACGGCTTTCGCGCCAATGTCGGTATCATCTTGGCAAATACGAGAGGGCAAGTCCTGTGGGCAAAACGAATTGGACACGACGCGTGGCAGTTCCCGCAAGGGGGCATAGATGCTGGCGAGACACCAATAGATGCGATGTACCGCGAGCTGTGGGAAGAAGTCGGTTTATATCCGCGTCACGTCGAAGTATTGGCCGTCACGCAAGATTGGCTGCGCTATCGCCTCCCCAAGCGTTACGTCCGTCATGGGCAGTATCCCTTATGTATTGGGCAAAAACAAAAGTGGTTTTTGCTGCGTCTAGATGAACCGAATACCCAACATATTCGCTTTGATTCGGTCAAACCTGAGTTTGATCATTGGGAATGGGTCAGCTATTGGTACCCCCTAGGTCAGGTGGTACATTTTAAACGCGGGGTTTACCGCCGAGCATTGCAAGAGCTCGCTCGGGAACTGCCGTTAAAACAAGAGCTTATCATCCCTAAGCAAGCCAATCATTTAATCGCTTAATGTATTGGCAGCAGACTGAAGCAAAGTGCAGTATTGGTTAGTAAAGAGCCCCTACGGTTATAGTAGGGGCTCTTTTTTTATCAAGATAATCTAGCTCTACATTAATAAAATGAGCAAAGTTCGCTTAGATAAAGACTAACGCTATTGTTGTAAAGGTGTCCGTTGACGGCTGCTTAAATGTAGAGACACTGCGGTATTAGACTTTACTGCTTCTTCAGTATCCACACTTATGGTTAAAATACTTTGGCTGCGCGTGCCATAACTGCCCATTAAACCAAAGTCTTTAAAGCTGCCATCTTCTATATAGACAGCAGACAGCATCTGCTCAATAGCGATTGGCATGCCCGTGTGTGGCAGTTGCTCATCCGTTGCCTTAAGACGATCAGACATCACGTCATACGCCGCCTGTTGCCAATAAGAGCGCTCACTATTTTCAGCGATTAACGGCAACACTTCTTGGCGTACTCGGCCGCGCAAACGCTCGCATTTATACCACTCACTATCAGGCTGCCCGTTAGACAGCACATGCAAGCCCGCGAATAGCGGCGTGGGCGGATAACCGCGGTTATTGACTAATACGGCTTGCTGACGGTCGCCAACGATAAGGTTAAAACCGGCATACGCTTGCAAATCCAACTGGCGAGCATACGCCATCGGAGATAAATCCCCTATTAAGTACTCAGTGACCAAATCACCACGGGAGCGCTGCTCTGGGTCGGCTTGCACGCCATCACGGAAGTTTAACACCGCCGCCCAACGACCATTTTGCTCGCCAGCGCTGGTTTGCTGGATTCCCAACCAAGAGCCACCACTTTTCTCATCGCGTCCTGCGTAAACAGGATGGTCTGACCATTGATGCAGCGCCTGGGTGGGCCGCGCAAAAAACTCATCACGGTTAGAGAGCAGTACCAACGGCATCTCTTCAAATAATTGCCAAGCTATGGCGACGATACACATAGTCTTCCTTTCATAAACTTGTTTTAGTCGACTTTAAATAAAATAGAGTCGTGGTAATAGGAGATGCAAGATAGCGAGCTAATAGTTAACGACGGCCTGCCATCAATTACCACTGAGTTGCTTACTGGCAGGATAGCTGATTTGCTGGGTCGAGGTCACAACTTTCGTTTGCTGGGCCGGCAAATCAAACTGCCACGCCACCATCCCTTTATTATCATTCCAATTTTTTTCAGTTACAGGCGGAGTATGGGTTACTGTGAGCTTGATAGCCTCATCTTGGCTGACCGGCTCGCTACCTAAGACTTGCAGCCGCACCGTACGCTTATGCTGGTTGGTAAACTGATAGGACTGCGTGCTGGTGACGGTTTGCGTACGGTTCAACACGCCTTTATCGCCTTGTTTACTTTCATTGATTAATTGTTTGACCAGTAGATTCGGGTCTTCACCAAAGCCAATGCCCTGCTCTTTAAGCTGCTGGTAGCTATAGTTGGACTGGCCGACATAGTTGTCATCACGGTATAGCTGTAATGAGCCATCGACCCAGGCTGGCGTTAAGAAGGGAGCTGAAGCATACCAGTAAGCTTTGCGCTCGCGTTCAGGAGTGCTACGCAGCCAGACCTTACTCTTACCGGCCTGCTCAGCGATAACGGTTTGCACCCGGCGACCGTCGCTTGGGATATTAACTCGCTGCGGCAAGCTATATTCGGTAATGCCGTTTTTATCTTGGCTATTCACGGTAAAGCTCGGTAGCGGGGCCATACCGCCGCCTTCCGCCATGTCCGCAGAGTATTCCGCTTGTGCCATGGCCACTATGGGGGCAGCCATCGGGCGCGCAGACAAGCGCTTGGTGGTGTTATCTTGCTCTTCTTCATACAGAGACAAGCGCGGCACTATCGGCAAGCTGCCTGTGGTGTTCTGATTGGGGTCGACTGAGCTTAATGTGAGCGGAATATTGGTCCAGTTCTCACCGGTCTGCTGGGCGATAACGGCTGAGGCGATAATGCTGAGTTGCTCAGTTTCAGTGTTTAAGCGCGCTTGATAAGTCGGTTGCCAACTGGCGCCGCGGACTTGGTAATGCAGTTTGACGGATCCGGGCGTCCGCGTGGCGGTGCGCACACTGACTTGAGTAACACTATTGCGTGTTGCTCCGGTACTACCGGCCATTAATTGATTGAGAGCATCTTGTGCGCGAGCTTGCTGCTGCTGCAATACCAAAATGCGTTTATTAATAGTACTCGCCTGCGTCTCTAGGTCGCGCGCATTACCCCCAACCGTACCATCCACACTGATTTGCGTGACCTTGGTGAGATTCTGCAGATAGGCTTTGGCCAAACGTGCGGCTTCTAAATCCGCATTAATCTCCGCTAAGGTTTGCTGCTGTGATTGTACTTTGGTATCGGTCTGATATTGGCACTGAGCCGCCTGCTCCCCTGTCAGTCGCTCAATACTTACTTCGCCTACATTGACGCTGGGGGGTGCCTGCACGCTGATGCTGCCCTCGTCGATAGAGGGAGATAAACAAGAAAACACCAACGTTTGCTCGCCCGCTGCCGTCACGGGTAAAGTACGGGTCACGCTAGCTAAACCCTGATAGATGGTCACTTGCTCAACATCACTGACGGCCGCCTGTACACTAGTCGCACTAGCAACGGCCGTGAAGCCCAATAAGGTAACGGGCAGCAATGGTGTCATTATAGCCCTTGGGCTACTAGCCATTAGCTTAACAGTCATGAGTTTACGCCTAGCTTGTGGCAAGGCAAGGAAGGCGGTAGCAGGAGAATGAGGCATGGCTAAGTCCTTTTATAATTATCATTGAATACGGGCGCTAGGAGCCGCACAGCAGTCTCCTCACTAAGCGTAAGTAACTTCTATCTTACCCGCTTTTTGGTGAATTAACAGCCCAATAACTGACCAATATCTACCCGCAAGTTCCCTGGTTTTTACTGTAAACAATCAGACAGATAGTGACAAATTGCCTAGCGCAAACTTTGCATTAAAATAAGAGAAATTCGCTAGCGGCTGATGGGCTATAGGATTGCGGTTGTAAAGCGAAATCATAAAGACTAGCGGCAATAAGCTATTCCCGCTCCAGTGTATTTTCAAGCGGCTTTTTTTGGTATTATGAGACCATTTTCTTCACTTTGTATGATGCCCTCATGATGATTCATCCGCAGTACGACCCGGTAGCGCTGAGCGCTGGACCGTTACAAGTTCACTGGTATGGCTTGATGTATCTGTTGGCCTTTGCCGCGGCCTATGGCCTCGCTTGGTATCGCAGCAGTAAGCGCGAAGGTTGGACGACGGAGATGGTCTCAGACCTGGTATTTTTTGGTGCCCTCGGGGTCATATTAGGCGGACGCATTGGCTACGTGCTGTTCTATCAGCTCGATCAGTTATTGGCAAACCCGGCTTATATTTTCCGCGTTTGGGAAGGCGGCATGTCTTTTCACGGCGGTTTCCTCGGGGTAGCGTTAGCGATGCTGTATTTCGCCCGCAAATATAAAAAGCCAGTATTCACCGTATTAGATTTTGTAGTGCCCTGCGTACCTACAGGTTTATTATTCGGTCGTATCGGCAATTATATAAACGGCGAATTATGGGGCCGGGTTTCAGAAGGCAGCTATAACTGGCTCACGTATTTCCCACAGGCGGCCGGCTTTGACATGCAGCAACTCACGGCCAATCCTGCACTAAAAGAGCGGATGTTAGAGGTGAATGGCCAGTATTTGTTGCCACGCCACCCTTCGCAATTGTACGAAGCGTTCGCAGAAGGTTTACTGCTATTCATCATCCTGTGGCTATATACCTCAAAACCGCGTCCACGTATGGCTGCTTCAGCGCTATTCGTCTTAGGCTATGGCTTGAGTCGTTTTATCATTGAGTTTTTCCGTCAGCCTGACGTCGACCAAGGCTTCATCCTATTTGGTTGGATGACCAAAGGACAGATTCTGACCGCTCCGATGATTATCGTTGGCTTGCTGCTGTTCGCCTATGCTTATAAGCGCGGCGTTTACGACTGGGGTCCAAAAGCGACCACAACATATTAAGCTTTAAAGTAGTGCTACTGACGCAAAGCTAACTTTTACAGCCTTTATAAACCGCTAGCCTTTATAAATAACTAGCCTTTATAAACAGCTAACCTTTAGATAAAGCGCGTTGGTTGCCATAGCACTACGACTGTTAATCTCATTTTTTTTAAAATAGTATTTTGAAAATACACTTTGTATAAGCAAACCGACGCTAAAGCGAGCGATTTCACTATATTAGTAAGGCTTAACCCTATGATTACGAGTAAAAATGAAGCCGCTTATCTGGAGCTACTTCGCTACGTCTTAGCCCACGGCACCCAAAAAGGCGATCGCACCGGTACCGGCACTTACAGTCATTTTGGCGCACAGATGCGCTTTGATTTAAATGACGGCTTTCCGTTGATGACCACTAAAAAAGTGCATCTTAAATCGATTATTTATGAGCTATTTTGGTTCTTGAAGGGCGATACCAACGTCGCTTATTTGCAAGAGCATAACGTGCGTATTTGGAACGAATGGTCGACCGCCGAGCAGACTGCGCGTTTTGGTCGTCCTGCCGGTGAGCTGGGCCCTATATATGGTCATCAGTGGCGCAATTATGGCGCTAGCAAGGATGACTCTGGACAGTATCGCCAAGATGGTATCGACCAAATTTGTGAAGTTATTCAGCAGATTAAAACCAATCCAAACTCGCGCCGCCTTATCGTTTCCGGTTGGAATCCCGCAGAAGCCAATCAAGTAGCCCTGCCCCCTTGCCACACGCTATTTCAGTTTTTTGTGGCGGATGGCAAGCTGTCTTGCCAGCTGTATCAACGTTCAGCCGATTTATTTTTAGGCGTCCCCTTTAATATTGCCAGTTACGCGCTGCTAACCCATATGGTCGCGCAAGTGTGCGATCTAGGCGTTGGTGAATTTATTTGGACCGGGGGCGATTGTCACATTTATGCCAACCATGTCGAGCAGGTAAACACGCAGTTGGCGCGTGATTGCTACGAGCTGCCAACCTTGACGCTAAACCCTGACATTAAAGATATATTCGACTTTGATTTTGCCGATATCAGTATTGATAACTATCAGTCGCACGCTGCCATTAAAGCACCAGTGGCGGTTTAGATCCTCGCCCAATTTCTCTCCCTATTTTTCTGCCAAGGACTATTTATGAGCTACGCCCATACCCAGGTTGCCCAAATCGCTGCTATTAGTAACGAGCGCTGTATTGGTAAAGAAAATCAGCTGCCTTGGCATATCTCAGGCGACTTGCAGCATTTCAAAGCTTTAACCACCGCAGAAACCAACGAATACGCCGATTCTGGCTTTAACGGCATCGTAATCATGGGCCGTAAAACCTTCGAATCGATGGGCGCAAAACCTTTACCAAAACGCGTCAATTTTGTGGTGACTACTCAGCTAGACTATGCTGAAAAACAGGGCTTAAGCGACCGTGAAAACGTGCATGTGGTGCATAATTTAGATGACGCGCTGACGCATGCCGCCAACCTAGCCCACGGTTTAAAATTCGATACCATTTGGATTATCGGTGGCGAGAAAGTCTTTAAAAATGCGCTGATGTTTACCGATCGCATTGAGCTGACCTTGGTCGATACCAGTATTGAAAATGGCGAGGCTTTTTATCCTGAGATTCCTAGCGATTTTGAAAAAGTTGCTGAGTCTGCACCGGTGACTGATGAAAAGAGTGGGCTTAGCTACCGCTTTGTGACTTATCAGAAAAAGGCTTGATGACCTTACTGGTTATCTAAACTCGGTTTTAGGATAATAAGTGCAATATTTACTAATAACTAAAAAAATCCCCCTCTTGCGAAGCAGTGCTTCTCACCCTTTTGAAAAGGGGGACTATAAATCTTTTAACATCTCAATAGATTCTGCCCCCTCCCTTTTGTAAAGGGAGGGAGCAAAAAATAAAGCAAAAAAAACGGGCCACGAATAATGATTCACGGTCCGTTTTTTATGGGTAAATTTAAGGTCCCCTATTCAGGCAAGACTTTATAAATAGTCTTCACTAACACCGGACCTATCCCGGTACACCGCCCAGTTCTTGCAACTACCCCTGAGTAATTTTTGCCTTGGGATAGCTTATCAGAAGGTATGGTAGAGGGATTAGTACCACTTGATAATGCTTTGTGGGTCCTTGTTACCGAAAGCATCACACAAATGGTTAAGGCATGGTTGCTGTGGGTGTTTTTAAAAACTTAGGATTGGCATTGCCCCAATTGGCATATATCTCGGTAAATAAGGTATCCACAATTTCTTCCACCTCGTTTTGCGTCACTTCCACATCGCCTTGTTTGCCAAAGATAACCACCTCATCGCCCGATTTAATGTCTGGATAATCGGTTACATCCACCATTGTGGTATTCATCGAGATTTTGCCTACCGCCGGTACTTTATGCCCATTGATAAGCACGTGCCCTTTATTGGTAAAGGTACGGCGATAGCCATCAGAATAACCAAATGGTAAGTTTGCCAAATAGCTGTCGCGCGTTAATTTATAAGTGCGGTCATAGCCAACCGTTGAGCCTTTGGGGTAATAATTAACGCTAGCAACTCGGCTTTTAAAACTCATTATAAATTTAAAATCTTCACGCTCAAAATACGGCTCACCAAATAATATTGCCCCCGGGCGCACCATATCAAACCAGCCCTCTGGCACATTTAATGACACAAACGAGTTGGCAGCGTGAATGGTCAACTTATCTCTGTCTAAATTAGCCGCTTTTATCAACCAGTCGGTTTGCTGTTTAAAAGTTGTTAGCCCTTTTAGCACATCTTCGCGGTCTTCTTCTGGGAAGTGTGTCATAATGCCAACAATGTCAAGGTTACTCATCTTGGTTATCGCGATAGCATCTTGCTGCAAACGGTTAACGCTAAGATCAATACCGTTACGGTCCATGCCGCCAGCGTTTAATGCCATATGAAACTTAATGTTTTTACCGGCTTTTTTAGCAAGCTCATTGACAATTTCTGCTTGTTTTAGGCTGCCAATTAATTCTTCAACGCCATATTGCATGGCGTCTTCGATTTCAGCATTGGTAGCGGCGCGCACACGCATGATGCGCCCTTTATAGCCATGGCTGTGAGCAATGCGAATCTCTTCATTACTGGCAACACCAATACAAGGCACATTATGCTGCATAATGGTGGGCATTAAGTTGTTAATACCAAACCCGTAAGCATCTGCCTTTAATATGGCGCAAATCTCAGCCTGCCCATTTAAGTGGTTGCGCATTGCCTCAATGTTGTCGCCATAAGCGCCAGCGTCCACCTCAAGCCAAGCGTTGGCATTGTCGATATTAAGCGCGCGAGTATTGTGAGAATTATATAGATGGGTCTTGGTATCTGCATAATCGCCGATATAAGTTAACGCTGGCGCGGCGTGGGCAACAGTAGAAGGCACGCTGACCCCGTAGGCAACTGCGACAATGGCAAGCGATAAAAAACTGGATTTAGTATTAAATGGGGTCATCATCATCCTTGATTATTGATTATTGATTAACTAACTGATGGAAAAGCAAATTTATAATGGTACTTACTTAGTTTAACATAGCGGTTATAAATTACAGAGGTAAAGTATTTTTATTGATATATCAGATATTAAAGGTTTATGCTGAAAAACAAGGCTTAAGCGACTGTGAAAACGTGCATGTGGGGCATAATTTAGATGATGCGCTGAGTCTGCGCCGGTTACTGATGACAAGAGTAGGCTTAGCTACCGCTTTGTGACTTATCAGAAAAGGCTTGATGTTTTATTGAATCCCTCCCCAACCCTCCCTTTACAAAAGGGAGGGGGCAAAAAAACGGGCCGCGAAGAGTAATTCACGGCCCGTTTTTTATAGGAATTTTTAGCTGCTCTTATTCGTGTAAGACTTTATAAATGGTATTCGCTAACACCGGACCTATCCCCGGCACCCCGCCCAACTCTTGCTGCGACGCCCCCAGTAATTGCTGCAGACCGCCAAAGTGATTAAGCAAATCGCGACGACGTTTTTCGCCAAGACCCGGAATCACCTCTAACACTGAAGAGGAACGGCGTTTATCGCGTTTTTTCCGATGCGCAGTGATAGCAAAACGATGCGCCTCATCCCGGATATGCATCAGCAAATGCAGCGCCTTGCTGTCCATAGGCAAATCGAGCGGCTCATGATAGAGGAAATGTAAGACTTCTAAGCCTGCCTTCCGCCCTTCGCCTTTGGCCACCCCGATTAACAGGGTGTCGTCTAAAATGCCCAGCTCTGTCAGCACTTCTTTGGCCATATTTAATTGACCTTTACCCCCATCAATCAACAGTAGATCCGGCAAGGGTTGTTTTTTATAGCGCCGGGTCAACGCTTGCTTCATCGCCGCATAGTCATCGCCGCCTTGAATATCATGGATGGCATACTGACGGTAGTCGCGACGACGCGCCCCACCTTGGTCAAAGACCACACAGCTGGCAATGGTCGCCTCGCCCATCGTATGCGAAATATCAAAACATTCAATCCGATCAATAGGTCTATCCGTCACCACTTTTAAGGTTTCTTTTAACACTTTAAAGCGGTTCATTAATTCTAAATAATCGCCTAGCTTAGTCTTTAACGCATTATTAGCATTCAATTTTGCCAAATCTAACCACTCGGCACGATGCTCGCGCACACTGGTCTTAATCGCTACTTTACTGCCGAAATGAGTGGCTAAAGCTTCACTGACCGCCTGTTGATCCGGCAACTCATGGCTTAAGATAATCTCAGCCGGCAAATCATCGGTGACTTGGAAATAAAACGAGGTAATAAAGGCAGATAAATTATCGGGTAAGGGTTCGCTACTATCAACGTCGGGGAAATAGTTTTTACCGCCTAAAACCCGACCACCCCGTACCGTTAAAACATTCACACAGGTCATGCCCGCCTGACTGCCAATAGCAATGACATCGGCCTCGCCTTTAATCGTATAGACGGCTTGTCGTGCTTGCACTTCGCGCAACATCGACAGCTGATCGCGATAGAATACCGCCTGCTCAAAGTCCAAATCGTCCGCCGCCTTTTCCATCTTAGCAATCAGCGCATTATGAATATCGCTCGAGTCGCCTTTGAGGAAGCGAATCGTATTATTCACATCTTCGGCATACTCTTCTGGCGTGACGAAACCAACGCAAGGAGCCCGGCAACGTTTAATTTGATATTCCAAGCACGGGCGTTTGCGCTGGCGAAAAAAGGTATTGGTGCACTGGCGCATCTGAAACATCTTTTGCATCATGACCAAGGTTTCTTTAGCGGCATGCGCAGAAGGAAAGGGTCCGAAAAACTTGCCCTTCTGATGGTTGCCTTTGCCGCGTCCATAAGCCAACCGTGGATAGGGCTGATCGGCTGAGATAAACACGTATAGATAAGACTTATCATCGCGTAGCAAAACGTTATAAGGGGGACGATGCTCTTTAATCAGATTCTGTTCGAGCAGCAGCGCTTCCGTCTCACTGCGGGTAATAATAGTTTCAATATTATGGATACGCGCGACCAAAGCCCGAGTCTTCGGATGGTCAATGGTCTTGGCAAAATAGCTGTTTACCCGGCTCTTTAGCGACTTGGCCTTGCCCACATAGAGGATGTCACCATTTTTACCTAGCATTTTATACACGCCTGGCAAATTGGGCAGACGCTTGATTAAATGCTTAAGCCGGGCTTGTTTATCATCGGCTGGCATGGGGACAGTTGTAGGAGCAGTAACCATAGGATCGAGGCCATCAAAATACTGAAATATCCTCTATTTATGGGGCAATAGCGGCCAAATTGCAAGCGTGAAAAAGCCAGCACTAAGCTGGCTTTACGGTCATTCTAACTTAAGTACTGCCCGCTTAATGACGGAAGCTCGCCATCAACGCAGGGATACCCGGCAGCATACCGACGATAGCCATTACACCCGTTAGCACCACAAACATCACCCCAGGGATAATCCAACGGCTCATCTTGGTCAGACCCGCACTGCGCTCTTTTGAGCCGATTAAACCCAAGTTATCTAATAATAACGTCAGCGACCAACCAAACGCAGGGTTTACCAAGGCGGAAGCAAAGACTACGATGGCGGCAGACTGCGTGGTTTTACCTTCACGTGTCATCTCCATACCGGCCTCTAATAGCGGGATAAAGACCCCAACAATGAGCGCCACACACAATACCGGCTCCCAAATGGCTAAGTCCATTGGATAGCCCCAAATGCCGGCCACGATACAGAATAATGCGGTCAGCAAAGCCCCTGCTGGAATCGGGCGTTTGGCAATCGCTGCCGGGACGATATAAGTCCCCCATGAGGAGGCGAAGTTTGCGCCGCCCAATACCGAGCCTGCGACCTGACGGAAAGACGCACTGACCATAGTGTCATCGATGTCCATTAATACCCGTTCGGTACGTTTAGGATAGCTGATTTTCTGGAACACTTGATGGCCTAGGAAATCCGGCGACCACATAGCTACGGCTAAGATGGCAAAAGGCAGCACCACGATAAAGCTCTCTAGCGTCGGTAGACCGAGCATCCAACCGCTGTTTTCGCCCCACCAATACATTGGGCTCATATGCGGCAGACCCGGTGCGGTTTTAAACGCAAATGGTGCGCCCATTAAAAAGGCAGTACCGCCGCCGACTAAACAACTTAACGGTACGGCTAGCCAGCGTTTTTGATAATTTTCTAAGACGGCGTAAAGGATGATGGTCAGCAGAATAACCACAAAGGCGATATGTGCCATGCCGATGCCTTCTGCCCAAGCAAATAGGTTTTTGACTTGCGAGGTGGTGCCAATAAAGCCCAGATAAAGCAGCAGTCCCCCGCACACGCCTTTACTGGTCAAGTTGGCCAGCAGACTCCCCCCTTTACTAATGGCTAGCAACAGGCCAAAAGCGCCAATCAAAAGACCAAACGCCATGGGGTGACCGCCCGCAGCGACCACAATAGGGATTAAAGGAATTAGCGGACCATGCGTACCCGCCAAGTTGGCCGTGGGCAGCAAAAAGCCTGAGAATAAAATGATAAAGAAGGAGACAATTAACAGTTCGTAGCGTACGTTTTCTAAGATGAATGCATCACCAAGCCCTAGTGGGCCCGCAAAGGTGGCGGCAATAGCGCCCACCATAACCACTTTACCGATAGTCGCGGCCATGGCCGGAATAGTATCTTCATATTCAAAGCGATAATCCCGAAACGGCAGGTTAGGACGCCAGCGCTTGGGCTGCATAATCTGTAGTTCGTGATTGAGGTAGTCGTCGCGACTGGCAAACGTTGAGCTAGGCTTATGAAGATCGACATACGTACCGTGCAGCGCTGCAGAATGGTCCTCTGTAGTAGAGGTGGCAGTAATACTGTCGCTATTATCAGGTAGTGTGGTCTTAGACCCGGGAGTCGGGATCTGACTAGGACTCATTACATCTCCTTATGTGATATGAGATTCTGCTCATTCTGCAATACAGTAGCGACTGCCATACCGATAGCGGTCGGCTGCAGGGAAGAAAAAGTCAGAGAAAAAATAGCTACGCAAGGGGGTGGTAGCTCGTGGTACAGGCAGTTAAAAACCGCAGTTATTAGGTCTAATCACCATCGCCGATAACCAACCTAACCTAATTCGGTCATTATTGTAGGGGATTCATCTCCATAAAGCGAGTGTGGTAAGCCGCAGTTTTACTTACTATTATCGAGAATATAGCTAGAAACCGACTAATCCCTTGTTATTATAAAGGTTATTATTGTTTTAATTATAAGAATTATTTTTTTATCAACGCCTTACCCGCACTTTTAGCCCCGCTGGACGCTTGCGAATCCATTGGATAAACTTCTGCATCTCGCTATGGTCTTGCAAACGCGCAATGGTATGGTAATAACTGGCCAACTCATGGTTGGCAAATAGGCGATGCACCTGGCTGTGACAAGGTCGACAAATCATAGCAATCTCGGTGACCATCTCATCGCGACTAAAATGCCTACGGGTGCGCGCTTTATTGTGCCGAGCACGAGGAATGAGATGATGGCGGGTCAATGCCACTTCATTGCGGCCACAGAGCTCACAGATAGCCTCTGTACTGGCTGCTATCTCTGTTTCTGTACCCTCATCGGCTTGAGACGCTAAAGGGTCTATATCGACATAATTCGCCATCATTTATCACTCCTGATTTTGCGGCTGTCCCGGCTATCTTTATGTGAACACTGGCGGTTATCACTATATTAGGGCGTGCTCTCAATTGAATCATTACCTAGCCTGCATCTAACCTTTATTTAAGTATTATTCCGTTATCATCCTATTAATAATGACTATAAATACAACTCACTAACCGTCATTAACCTAATGAGTTCTCAATACGCCGGCCACCAAAAAATGTGCTAAATTATTATGGTATCTATTATGAGTTCTGTTTATGTCCTTACTGCAAAAGACCCTGCGCAGCGCGCAAATCCAGCTGAAAAAGAAAGTCTTACCGCCCTTATTGCCGAAGTTGATTATGTGGCGAATCAATACCTATGCGCCTTATCTTGGCGCAGGGGTAAAGATGACCAAACTGGATTTAGTGCACGGGCGCTGTAGCGTGGCTATGCCGTTAACGGCGCTGAATAAAAATGTCGTCGGCACCCAATTTGGCGGCAGTCTATATTCGATGGTCGATCCCTTTTATATGCTGCTATTAATGCAAATGCTAGGGGATGATTATGTGGTCTGGGATAAAGCGTCACAGATTGATTTTGTCGCGCCAGGTAAAAGTAAAGTCACTGCCAATATGCATGTTTGCCAACAGGAACTGCAGACCATCAAAAGTTTGGCTGCAAGCGGGCAGGCGGTTTTCCGTGATTACGAAATCGACATCCTCGATGAAGAAGGCAAAATCGTGGCGACAGTGAGCAAAACGCTCTATATCCGCTTGCGTAAATTCAGTGGCTCTAAAACCCAGAGCAGCCGTATCAGCGCTATGGTAAAGCACAGTTAGTAACGCCTGCAAAACTTAGATCGCCCCTACTTTTATAAAGGAGGGGCCGGAGGTGGATTTAAGGGCAAGCCCGATTGTTATCAGTTCTTTTTTCTTGCCCCAAACAAAAACCCCAACTCGATTGCTCAAGTTGGGGTTTTGTCTTTTTTGGCATACCCAATTAATGATCTATAAAAGGATATTACTGCTAAATCTAGTCTGAATGACTTAGATTCCTGGTGCAGTCTCTACTCGGCTGGAACGCCAGCATCAGCTTTTTTGCTATCAACACGGCGAACGGTAAGCTTCTCGCGGATACGCGCAGAACGGCCAGAACGCTCACGAAGATAGTAAAGTTTCGCACGACGAACAGCGCCGCGACGTTTCACTTCGATGCTATCGATGATTGGAGAATGCAATTGGAAAGCACGCTCAACACCAACACCGCTAGAGATTTTACGTACAGTAAACGCAGAGTTAAGACCACGGTTACGCTTAGCGATTACTACGCCTTCAAAGGCCTGTAGACGCTCACGCTCGCCTTCGCGAACTTTTACTTGTACGACAACAGTATCACCAGGAGCGAAACTTGGACGTTCAATTAACTGAGAGTTTTCAACGGCTTGAACTAATAAATGTTTGTTGCTCATGAGAGTTGCTCCTCATATTAGACGATAGAGGCTTAACGCTTATCACCTGTTTATAATTAAATCACCATAACACAGCTTATTTTGCTACGGCAGTCGCTTGGGGTTTAAGAGGCCATTAATACAATGACGCGCTCAATATAATAGAAATTAAATGACTTAAAATTTTGCTTAATCAGGTCAGCGCATTTTTATCGGTTTGCTGTATGGTATCCGTGCAGACTAGCGACTCGCATCGCTTTCTAGCGCTACCCCAGCTTTTTGCAGCCATTTGAGCTGCTGCTTGCTTGGGGTAAACGCTTGCCACAAATCGGGCCGCCGCATTATAGTCCGCTGAGCTTGCTGCACAAATCGCCATTCCGCGATTTTGGCATGGTGCCCAGACAGCAATACCTCAGGGATAGCCTCATCGGCGTATACCGTTGGTTTGGTATAATGCGGGCAGTCGAGCAGACCATCGACAAAAGAGTCTTGAACTGCTGATTGGTCATCACCCATAACACCGGGTATCCGACGAATCACACTGTCCATGAGCACCATTGCCGGCAGCTCGCCACCGGTTAGTACATAGTCGCCAATTGATATTTCACAATCGACGTGCTGCGCTAATAGGCGTTCATCGATGCCTTCGTAACGACCGCATAATAAAATCATGCCATCGAGCTCAGCCATCTGTAGCACACTGGCTTCGGCTAACGTCTTGCCTTGCGGCGAGAGATAGACGACGGGACAGTGACTGGCATCAACACGGCAACCTTTTGCGCTAGCACTAGCTTTAGCCGCAGCGATTGCTTGGGCTAAGGGCTCTGCCATCATCACCATACCCGGACCACCGCCGTAAGGGCGCTCATCGACACGTCGATAATTATCCGTAGTATAGTCGCGCGGGTTAAACCCCTCTATGACGACTTGGCCTTGCTGTACTGCGCGGCCGGTAATACCGTACTGACTGATCGCTGCAAACATCTCAGGGAAAATACTAATCACCGCAAAATACATTACTACCACCTATTGCTCGTTAGTAATGATTAATAATCGCGCTGCCAATCCACTAAGACGGTCTTAGCGACTAAGTCTACTGTCACTACCGTTTGCTTGTGCCAAGGGATGAGGCGTTCTTCAGCGTCGATACTGGCGTCGGTCGCGGCCACTCGCATGATAGCGTGGGCACCGGTCTCAAACATTTCAGTAATCTCGCCTAAGCACTCGTCTTGCTCATTAATGACCGTTAGGCCAAGCAGATCCGACCAGTAATACTCATCTTCCGCAGGCTCAGGCATAGCATCCTTTGCCGTCCAAATCGGGACGCCAATCATGGTTTCAGCAACATTACGGTCAGGGATCTGCTCAAATTGAGCGACTATGCCCGCACCTTGCTTACGCCAGTTGGTCACCGTTAACGGACGGATACCGGTTGCTGTCTTAATCCACCACGGCTGCATCTCAAAAATGGTGTCGCGCTCATCAAGCTCACTGAACACCCATAGCCAACCTTTAATGCCGTAAGGCTTTTTTAGCTGGCCGATTTTTACTAACTCATCTGGGCTTGGCATTGAGGACATGATGATAAAGACACTCTTAATAGGATGACACAGTGATATCTGACAACTGATATCTAACAACTGCTAAGGATAAAAATGGCTAGTACTGCGCGCTCTTAACTAAAGAATAATAAATTAAAAAATAATAAAAAAAGCGACCAACAGTGACTAACTCAGCGCATCTAACCAACCGCTAGATACGCTAATAAAAAAAATTTAAGCAGTGGCTTCTGTAGCCGTTTTTGCATAAGCTTTAGCTAGTGCAGCAACGCGGTCAGAAGGCTGAGCGCCTTTAGCAACCCAAGCGTTATACATGTCAAGGTTTAAGCGGAAAGCTTCTTCTTGACCTTTAGCTAGTGGGTTAAAAAAGCCAATGTTTTCGATGTAACGGCCATCACGTGAACGGCGTTGGTCAGCGACAACAACTTGATAAAATGGGCGTTTCTTGGCGCCGCCCCGTGCTAAACGAATAACAACCATATGAATTCTCTCTTTCGCAGGTATACCAAAAAGGGCATAATTATATCACAGAGCTGAGGGGTTGCAAACTAGATAAATGTTTTTATTTTAGGACGTCAGCCGAGATTTGGCAAGCCCTGAAAATCTATTACAAAGGTATAGACAAACCTTGGACCACTCGGCTGCAGGGACACTATTTTTAAATAAACTCAACCCTATGACCAGGCCTGTTCACGGAGAGTAAATAGCCTCTTCACGTAAAGTAGTTAGTGCTCCTGCCGTTAACTGGTAAACTAACTGGGTTATGGCCATTGTCTGTTAATACATTATTTATTAATACATGATCTATTAATAACAGTATTCTGCTACTAGACCCAGCCGCTACCCGAAGCAGCAGCCGCTTGACCCATCTGCTGGCCTTAAACTTTGCCTGAGTATTGTGAGTAACCTTGTTATGCCCGCTCTTCCTTCTCGTAGACCCCGCCCTACAAAGTCGCGCGCCTATTCATCCACTTGGCAGACCACTTTCATGGTCATGTCGATTGTGTTTATCAGTGTGGCGCTGACGCTATGGTTTTTTTGGCGCAGCTTGTACTTACCTGAACTGAAAAACCATGCGCGTTACTTGACCAGCGAGATGAAACTCATTACCAGTGCACGCCAAGAATGGTCACAGCAGCCTGAGGTCGCGCAATGGGTTTATGACAAATCGCATGTCGTAGTAGTAGAGAATGAGCAGAAATTCCCGGAAGTGGCAGATAAAGCTTTCGTTGGCTTATTTACTAGCGTGTTAGAGGCAGAAATCAGTCAGCAATTAGGCCGCCCAGTGGAGGTTTATTTTAAATTCAAACCCACCCCGCAGCTGTGGGTGCAAGACAGCGCGGATACTAGCTTTTGGCTGCGTGAGCCGATTATCTACTATTCACAATATAGCCCCACTTTAATCATTCTATTTATCTTAGGTCTGCCGTTTTTGACCTTACTGACCATTGCGCTACTCGCCCGCCAATTAAACCGTCCTTTACGCCATCTCCAGCGGGCCGCTACCAACTATATTCGTATGGGCCATGCCACTACCCTACCCACGGATAAGGGACCTAGCGAAATTCGCCAAGTGAATGCTGCTTTTAACCGGCTGTTCACCACGCTCAACCAAGCGCAAAAAGAGCGCACGATTATGCTCGCGGGTATTTCCCACGACTTAAGGACACCGTTGACGCGGATGCGCTTGACGGCAGAGATGCTGCCAGATGAGTTTTTCCGCGAAGGCTTGATTTATGATATCGAAGATATGGATGCCATCTTGGAGCAGTTTATCTCCTTTATGAAGGATGGCTCTGATGAGCCTGTGCGCTTGACAGATTTAGACAGTATTTTTAATGAAGTGATTATCCAGTTAGCGCCGCTTGAATTTATTTACGAGTCACAGAATTTACCTGAGATTCCACTGCGCCCTTTATCCATTAAGCGATTAATTATCAACCTGATTAATAACGCCAACCGCTATGGTAAGCCGCCTATTTATCTGTCTGCGACCATAGTGCCTACCTTTGCTGAAACCCTGCCTCCTGTGGAAGAAGGTGATGTGATTATTGAAAATGATTTGAATCGTCAGGCCTCTGAGCAATTGATTATTTGTGTGCGAGATTGCGGTAGCGGCGTGGCAGAAGATCAGTTAGAGCGTATTATGCAGCCCTTTGAGCGCGGTGAGACGGCTCGGACTACCCAAGGTAGTGGTTTGGGCCTGGCTATCGTAGGCCGGATTGCCCACCTGCATCATGGCACGGTCGAGGCGATTAACCACCCTGAAGGTGGATTGCAAGTTTGTGTGCGCATCCCGCTATTATCAAAAGTTACCGATGTCCCGATGCCGAAGCGTTTAGCAGACCCTACTCCAGAGAAGTAAGGGCAAATTAATAAGCAAAGTAAGGACTAAAATAGCTTTTTGTTAAAGCGGCTTAAAAGTACAAGAGGTTTGAACAAACAATAACGTCGGTCATATCGGCTAACCTAGTAACCCTTAAAGTTACCCCATAAAAAAAGCTTACGATCTCTCGTAAGCTTTTTTTATGGGAATAGGGGTATCAACCTTACTCTACAGCTACGCTAAGAGTCGCATAATAAATCATTAAGAACTTCACTACTTTTTGGTACCAATGAGTGGCGGTACATGCGCAGAGGAGTTTTCAAAAGCTATAGGCTGTACTAAAGCGGACTGCGCGCTTTGTAAGCTTTGCGAGTCTGGCTCTTGCGGAAAAAAAATGTAATAGCCCAGCATGAGGGCATTGAGTATGACTAACACGCCAAAAACGTAGGGCATAACCAATCCTTAATTTTTATTATCGTTAGGCAGCCTACTGTGCAGCCCTGCCTTTACATCCTATACCAGCTCTCTAAGCATCAGCCAAATAATGGCATAGTGTTGAGCAAATATAGTGGATATCTGCCCGAAAGACAACCCTAGCCGCTTTGAAGGCCTCACTAGACCCGCTTAACGGTTGTCTAGGGCACTTGCGCACATAACTTAGTAACTGTTTAGGAGCTCTATCAGCGCATGTCTTATGAGTATGGAGAAGGCGTTATTAACGGGGCTATGCGGCTAAGAATCCATAAGCTTACGTTCGCTCTGCTCTTGAGTAATCTGATCTGCAGAGATCGTTTGCGTCAAAGGCTTCACCAGCCAAGTCATGATAAAACGGGCGCCGCCTAATTTTGGACTCTCATCGACTTTCATATTGCCATTAAACCAGAAGGCAATGCGCGAGACGATAGACAGACCGAGCCCATAACCGCCTGAAGCTCTCGTACGGCTGTCATCTAGACGGGCGAAAGGAATAAAGACCTTATCGCGATCTTCTTCCGGAATACCGTGGCCATCATCTTCTACACAGACAAAGGCAATACCCTTTTTGACCCCAGCGCTAACGATAATTGTATTATCAGCATAACGTAGCGCATTGCCCGCTAAATTCTGTACCACCCGGTGCAAATAACGACGATCGGCAATCGCGGTAACTTTGGCCCCTGGTGGATTGGCGGTAACGGTAATAGGCTTGCCCAAAGCATTGGTTTCGCGCACGATTTGCTCGACCAGTTCACTCAAATTGACGGATTCTAAATCCAGCTTTGGCGAGCCCTCTTCTAGCTTGGCGTAAGTCAAAATCTCATCGATTAACGAGTTTAGCGACTCAATATCTTCATCAATATAATCCCGCTGCATAAAGCGCGACTCTTCATCATCGGTATCTGCCAGCATATCGACGGCAAAGCGAATCCGCGCTACCGGTGTCCGCAGTTCATGCGACACCGCCCGGGTTAACTCACGCTGCGACTCAATTAGACGCTTAATATGCTCAGTCATGGCGTTAAAAGTGGCGGATAGCCGAGCAATCTCGTCTTGACCAATGACTTGTACCCGTGTATCCAAATTACCGTGGCTGACCTCGTTGACGCCCATCTGAATCAATTGCAGCTTGCGCTCTAAGGGGAAAATCAGCGCATAAACCCCCAGACTAATCAGGAACATACTGATCAACACCACGCTAATAATGAGATTCAGTGGGAACCAGTTAAAGAGCCCTACCGGCCCCATGACCACCACCATGTCATTAATTTCGGAAGGAATGATGATTTTAATCGAGGAGTTGCTCTTATTGCTGGTACTGTCTTGGAATAAGAACACCACTTCGTCACGGCGCAACCGCGCCTTTTGGTCATTATCTAGACCAAGGTCATTGACCATCTGTAGGCTGAGAGGAAAAGAGAAGCGCTCCTCAAGCTCTTTTAGGCGCGCTTGCTTGTCCGTTAGCGAGGCATAATGGGACAAATCATCAAGTAAGAAGATGGCCATAGCGCGCACTTGCTGCTCGGTGACCTGCGCTACCTTTACCGTCAGTATGGACTCTTCTTCCGGCAACTTATGGTAGATTTGCGCGTAGTGGCCCTGCTTATCATAACGCACGACCGTCTGCTGTTTTTCCAAACGATTCAACTCGCTAGAGCTAAAGTCGATTTCTGGTAAAGGAATGACCTTGAAGGTCGCACCGAACAGACTGCTAGCATCTGAAAGCCAATAGTCGCGCTGCAGCTGGGACTCCTGATGCGTCACCCCTTCACTGACCAAGTAAAAGGCACCGGTCGCCATATTCTCACGGTAAGCTTGTACACGCTCTTTATTGACTGTATCCATTAGCAGTTGGGCAAATAATGCCACACACAGACAAACTAACAGCAGTCCGGCATAAATGCGGACAAAGATACTGTGCTTTAAGGAGGAAATTAGCGACATGAGGTAACACCATTCTAGGTTTCGAAATAACTGCAGGCAGTGGGCTGGCCTTAAAAGCAAACGCTAACAGGTTATTAGTGAGCAAGCGTCCGCAATAATACACAATACGGCCAATAAATTCACCTTATTAGGGCCATTCGCATAACTGCCAGCATAAAGCAAAAAAACCAGCAAACTGCTGGTTTTTTATTAAGCAAAGACTGCTAGCGTTAACCAACTAGACCACCGTTAGTGACTAGTTGCCTTCTTTAACGAAGAGATAGCCTTTACTACGGACGGTTTTGATACGCTTTGGATTCTCTGGGTCATCACCAATTTTTGGACGAATTCTAGAGATACGCACGTCGATTGAACGGTCTTGACCGTCATATTCGATACCACGGAGACGCTCAAAGATGTCTTCACGCGATAGGATACGACCGGCGTTTGACGCGAGCAACCACAATAGGTCGTATTCAGCGCTAGTAAAGTCCACCAACTCATCATCTAGCGTCACCGAACGGCCACCATTGTCGATGACCAATTCGCCAAACTCAAGACGCTGTGGCACATCTTCTGATGGCGCATTTTCTGAGCGACGTAGCAAGGCACGGATACGCGCTAGTAGTACGCGTGGCTGAGCTGGTTTGGCAACGTAATCGTCAGCACCCATCTCTAATCCAAGTACCTGATCCATATCTTCAGTACGGGCGGTAAGCATCAAAATAGGCTGGTGGTAATGCGGGCGCACTTCACGGCAGACGGTCAAGCCATCGCTACCAGGCAGCATAACGTCCAGTACCACTAGGTCAGGCTGCTCGTTTACGATACGGCGTATAGCACGGTTGCCGTCGGTTTCAATCGCTACCTCTAGGCCATTCTTAACCAAGTAGTCTTGCGTTAGCATCGCTAAGCGCTCATCGTCTTCTACGATGAGAATTCGGGGGGTGTTGTCTTCTTCAGATGTTGCCATTGTTATGTCCTTAAAATACTAACAAATATCACCAAAATGATTTTGCAAAAGAGTCTGATACCATTTTTTATCCGTGATAAATACGGGATAAATAGGATTATGACGATTTGAGATACGAATAGCGAGAGGTAAAGACAGCTCTAAGTTTGTCTTATTGTTACTGAGACTCGCAATGTGCCTAAATTTTTGCAAAGCAGGCAATATTAAAGCCAAATATTAACCGGTACGCTGAGTAAAATTCTACGCTAAAACCGTTACTAATACTACATCTTACCATGATAGACAATAGAGGAAACACATTAATTTAGCCTAGCATTAGCCTCTAATCATAGCATCAATATTGCCCAATAACTAAAACGACACTGAGCAAAGCGGCTCTGAATAATGCCGTATTGACTAAAAATTAGCCATAAAAAAACAGCCTATAAAAGACTGTTTTTTAGAGTACTTGCAAGCTATCAGCAGTAAACGCTAACTTAAGCGCGGTTTTTGAACTTTCTGATAGTTTCTAACTGGGCGACCGTCTCAGCTAATGACGCAAGGGCGGCACCAGTCTGAACCTGATCGCTTTGATTGGCCAGCATCTGCTCTGCTTTCTTACGGGCTTCAATGACTTTGCTTTCGTCAAGGTTATGGGCGCGTACTGCGGTATCTGCCAGTACGGTTACCATCTTTGGCTGCACTTCAAGAACGCCGCCAGAGACATAGATAACTTCTTCTTCGCCTTGAGCATTTTGCACACGCATTGGGCCTGGTTTTAGCAGCGTAATAAGAGGTGTATGGCCTGGCAACACCCCGATTTCGCCTTCACTACCTGTGGCAATCAGCATCGTAATCGGACCAGAATACAGCTCTTCACGAGCACTTACTACCCGACACTCTAAGGTTGAGGTTGCCATGCTTATCTCCTAACTGGACGCTGCTATTACCAGGGGCAGTCACGGCCAAGCCGCCTACCCCCAGCACCATTAATTAGGCAGCAGTAGATTTCATTTTTTCAGCTTTCGCAACGACTTCGTCGATGCCGCCGGCCATGTAGAATGCTTGCTCAGGTAAATCATCATACTCACCGGCAATGATTGCTTTAAAGCTAGCAATGGTATCGCGTAGTGGGACATATTTACCTGGCGCACCCGTGAAGACTTCGGCTACGTGGAAAGGCTGTGACAAGAAACGCTGAATCTTACGAGCACGGTAAACGACTAGCTTGTCTTCTTCTGACAACTCGTCCATACCCAAGATAGCGATGATGTCTTTTAGCTCTTTATAGCGCTGCAAGACTTCCTGTACGCCACGTGCTACGTTGTAATGCTCTTCACCGATTACTAAAGGATCAAGCTGACGCGACGTTGAATCTAGAGGATCTACCGCTGGGTAAATACCTTGTGAAGCGATATCACGGCTCAATACGACTGTAGCATCTAAGTGAGCAAACGTCGTAGCAGGTGATGGATCCGTCAAGTCATCCGCGGGAACATATACGGCTTGCACAGAGGTAATAGAACCGGCTTGTGTAGAAGTAATACGCTCTTGTAGCTGACCCATCTCTTCCGCTAGCGTTGGCTGATAACCAACCGCTGAAGGCATACGGCCTAGTAGGGCTGATACTTCAGTACCGGCTAGGGTATAACGGTAGATGTTATCTACGAATAGTAGTACGTCACGACCTTTACCAGTAGCAGGGTCGATATCGTCACGGAAGTACTCAGCCATAGTTAGACCGGTCAACGCAACACGTAGACGGTTACCTGGTGGCTCATTCATCTGGCCGTATACCATCGCAACTTTAGATTTTTCAAAGTTTTCGGTGTTAACAACGCCAGCATCTTGCATCTCATGATAGAAATCGTTACCTTCACGAGTACGCTCACCTACCCCAGCAAAAACAGACAAACCGTCATGCTTTAGAGCGATGTTGTTGATCAATTCCATCATGTTAACGGTTTTACCAACACCGGCACCACCGAACAGACCAACTTTACCACCCTTCGCGAACGGGCATAGTAAGTCGATAACTTTGATACCAGTCTCTAGCAACTCAGTGCTGTTTGACTGCTCAGCGTAGCTTGGCGCTTCACGGTGGATAGACCAAGTCTCTTGAGTAGGTACTGGACCTGCTTCGTCGATAGGGCGACCCAATACGTCCATGATACGACCTAGCGTACCCATACCTACTGGTACAGAGATAGGCGCACCACTGTTAGTCACAGGAAGGTTACGCTTCAACCCTTCGGTTGAACCCATGGCGATCGTACGCACGATGCCATCGCCTAACTGCTGCTGTACTTCAAGCGTGGTTTCAGTACCATCGACTTGCAGAGCGTCATAAATTTGGGGCACATTGCTACGGTCAAACTCAACGTCAATAACCGCGCCAATGATCTGTACAATACGACCGCTACTCATTGCGTTCTCCTTGAACTTCTAACATATAGGTGTAGTCAATTATGAAACAGCAGCAGCACCACCAACGATTTCCGAAATTTCTCGGGTAATCGCGGCTTGACGCAGCTTGTTATAAACCAACTGTAAATCGTTAATTAGGTCGCCAGCGTTATCGGTAGCCGCTTTCATCGCTACCATACGAGCAGACTGCTCAGAGGCGATGTTTTCCATTACGGCTTGATAGACGATAGACTCAATGTAACGGCCTAATAAACCGTCAATTAAAGTCTTGATGTCTGGCTCATAGATATAGTCCCAGCTGTGCTCTGTCTGCACGGCGCTGCCTTCGAGTGAGCCTTCTGGTAGAGGTACCAGCTGAGTCACGGTTGGCTTTTGCGTCATCGCATTCACAAACTTGTTATACACCATGTATATACGGTCAATATTGCCTTTAGCATAATCATCTAACATGGCTTGGACCGGCGCATTAAGCTGTTCAAAGGTCGGTTTATCGCCATAGTCAGTGACTGCTGAAGTGACTTTACCGCCAAAGCTTTTAAAGAAGCTTACGCCCTTTGAGCCAATGACAGCAAACTCTGCTTGTACAGACTGATCTTGATAGTCTTTGATCTCACGAGTGAGGGCTTTGAATAAGTTAATATTCAAGCCACCAGCTAAGCCGCGGTCAGAGGTGACCACGATAAAACCAACCCGATTGACAGGACGCGCGACCATATATGGATGCTTATAGTCTGACGAGGCATGCACTAAGTGAGAGATCACTCGACGCATACTATCAGCATAAGGGCGTCCCACTTCCATGCGCTCTTGCGCACGGCGCATCTTACTCGCTGCGACCATTTGCATGGCACGAGTAATTTTCTGGGTACTTTTAATACTGGTGACTTTGGCACGTATTTCTTTTAAGCTTGCCATAATGGTTCCAATACGGTGGGATATAAATCAAAAATGAATACCAAACTGTCTGCAGACCGCTATTCGCCAGCTAGCGACGATTAACGTTAATCAGAAATGCTGATTGCTTTCCTGTTTACGCCTTTAGGGTTATCGAGTCGTTGGGCTAAAAATAACCCGATAAGCTCACCAAAAGTATAAACGACAAAGCATTGTATTCGGTGCCTACGATGCTTGTCTTACAGCGAGCGTGGTAGGGCTTGGCGTAAGCCTAATAAGCTAGATAGTTTATTATCTGTTACCAGCACTTACTTGGGTCTACTGGCGCCATCGTTATTGATAACACCAGTAGTGGGCAGTACTTTTATCAGCCTAGGCCAATCATAAGCCCTACCCTAGCCAATCACTCAACTCATTTACTAATAAACAGCGGCGCTAATAAGAGACCGCTGGCCACTGCCTGTAGATTATAGATAAGGCAGTCGCTATTAGCTTAGTAGCTGTGATTTTGCTTAAAGGTATTGATAGACGACTGTAAACGGCCAGCGATATCATCGTTGTAGTTGGCAGTGTCGTTGATTTCTTTCATCAAGTCCGCTTGCTCATCATGCATGTAGCGTAGCAATGACTCTTCGAATGAGCCGATTCTTTCTACGGGCACATCTGATAAGAAACCTTCGTTTGAGGCATAGATAACCACAGCTTGGTCAGCGATGTTCATTGGCTGATACTGTTTCTGCTTCATCAATTCGGTCACACGCTCACCATGCTCAAGCTGTTGCTTAGTCGCATCATCAAGATCCGAGGCAAACTGAGCGAAAGCCGCCAATTCACGATACTGAGCTAGAGCTGTACGGATACCGCCAGATAGCTTTTTGATGATTTTGGTCTGCGCAGCACCACCAACACGAGATACTGAAATACCGGCGTTAACCGCAGGACGAATACCTGAGTTAAATAGGCTAGATTCTAAGAAAATCTGACCATCGGTAATTGAGATTACGTTGGTTGGTACGAATGCTGATACGTCACCGGCTTGGGTTTCAATGATAGGTAGCGCAGTTAAAGAACCGGTTTTACCAACCACTTCACCATTGGTGAATTTTTCTACATACGCTGCGTTTACGCGTGAAGCACGCTCAAGTAAACGTGAGTGTAAATAGAAGACGTCACCAGGATAAGCTTCACGACCTGGCGGACGACGGAGCAATAGTGAAATCTGACGATAAGCTACGGCTTGCTTTGATAAGTCATCAAAAACAATCAGTGCATCTTCACCGCGGTCACGGAAGTACTCACCCATCGTACAGCCAGAGTATGGCGCGATGTATTGGAGAGCGGCAGGCTCAGAGGCAGAAGCCACAACTACTGTTGTATATTCTAAGGCACCTGATTGCTCAAGCTTACGCACGACGTTAGCGATAGTAGAGCGTTTTTGACCGATAGCGACGTAAACACACTTAATGCCAGAAGTTTTCTGCGCAATAATGGCATCGATAGCCATCGCGGTTTTACCCGTCTGACGGTCACCAATGATAAGCTCACGCTGACCACGACCGATTGGGATCATAGTATCAACGGCTTTATAACCGGTCATTACTGGCTGGTCTACTGACTGACGGTCGATAACGCCTGGGGCGATTTTTTCGACTTTATCGGTCATTTTAGCATTAATAGGACCTTTACCATCGATAGGGTTACCCAAGGCGTCAACAACACGGCCTAGCAGCTCAGGACCTACCGGTACTTCTAAGATTCGACCAGTACAGTATGCTTTTTGACCTTCTTGTAGCGTCAAGAACTCACCCAGTACTACCGCACCGACTGAGTCACGCTCTAAGTTCAAAGCCATGCCATAGACATCGCCTTCAAACTCAATCATTTCACCGTACATGGCATCTTCAAGACCATGAATCTGCACGATACCGTCTGATACTTTGACAATCGTGCCTTCATTTTTTGCAGTTGCACCCGCATCAAGGTCTTGAATACGCTGCTTAATCAGATTACTGATTTCCGCTGGATTCAATTGTTGCATTGCCTTGTTTCCTTTAATTTATGATAACCAACTTACAGAGTCTTAACCGTTTTCAACTAAGCAATTAGCTCAGTTAAACCACTATTAAGCCATAAGCTGCGTTTTTAACTGTTTTAGCTTACCGCGCATAGAGTCATCGATGATCTTGTCACCGATTTTGATAGTCGCGCCTGCTAATAGACTGGGATCCACGGCTTCGTGCAATACCACTTTGGCATTGAGCGAGGCTGCAAGACGGGTCTGGAATAGGTCACGCTGTGCATCAGTCAATGGATACGCTGAGGTCACATACGCATCGACTTGCTT
Source organism: Psychrobacter sp. CoH-33_TS_01 (assembly GCF_058189395.1). Classification (NCBI taxonomy): domain Bacteria; kingdom Pseudomonadati; phylum Pseudomonadota; class Gammaproteobacteria; order Moraxellales; family Moraxellaceae; genus Psychrobacter; species Psychrobacter sp. CoH-33_TS_01. Next base: position 69,115 of record NZ_JBVGQI010000009.1, on the reverse strand, counting down.
TTGCGCTTGGGTTTTATGGCGACGATAATGCTCATAAACCTCAGGAAGCAGTGCGAGGCGTTCTTGGTTTGCCAACTGACTGAGGAAGTTACGCAGGCCAGCTGACACTTTAGGATACTCGGCATCCGCAGACTTGTGCGCGCCAGTAGCGCTCAAAAGTTGTTTGAACGCCGTATCTTCGGTGCAGGCGACTTGGGTGTCGTAAAGATCAACCAAAGCGCTCACTTTTTGGTCAGCAGCAATGGCCGGATTGTCTAGCATGTCATGAAAAGACTTGTCATTGACGACAGTACTAGCAATAAACAAAAAGTCCTCCCATGCATCCGCCACGCTATGCTCATTGGCATAGTCAAAAGCAGCTTTGGCATAAGGTCGTGCTAAGGTTGAAAAGTCAGCCATTATATCCTCACAATTAGAGCTTTGCCGCGAGTTGATCTAGCATGCTAGCATGCTTTTGCACGTCGACTTTGTCTTGTAGAATCTTTTCTGCACCAAGTACAGACAGCTCAGCGACCTGGGCACGTAGTGACTCACGCGCCTGGTTGATTTCTTGATCGATAGACGCTCGAGCTTGCTGACGAATACGCTCGCCTTCTGACTGAGCTTGAACCTTAGCTTCTTCAACCAGTTGGTTGGCGCTTTTGTTCGCTTGCTCAATCAGGGCAGCAGCTTTAGCTTTGGCGGCATTCAGCTCAAGTTCGGCTTCTTGCTCGGCAGAAGCTAGGTCAGCTTTTGCTTTTTCAGCGGCATTCAGTCCGTCAGCAATTTTACGCTGACGCTCATTGATCGCTGCAATGAGTGGTGGCCACACGAATTTCATGCAAAAAACCACGAATATTGCAAACGCAATGGCTTGACCGATGATGGTAAAATTGATATTCACGTGATCACCTCATTGTTAATGAAAAATCAGTTAATTGATCAAAGTTCATGATCAAATTAAGTCAAACTGAGATTTCAGATTAACCGGCTAGAGGGTTGGCGAACAACAATAGCATAGCAATACCGACACCGATCATAGGAATCGCATCAAGTAGACCTGCTACGATAAACATACGGGTTTGTAATTGCGAGCCCAGCTCTGGCTGACGGGCTACGCCTTCCAAGAATTTACCGCCCAAGATAGCAAAGCCAATGCCGGTGCCTAAAGCGCCAAGACCGATAAGCAGTGCAACTGCGATAACTGTATAACCACCTAATACTGGATCCATTGATGTATCCTCATTTACCTATTGAATGTCTAATTAATGTTCAGTTGATGATGCAAGTGACATATAAACTATGGTCAGCATCATAAATACGAACGCTTGAAGGGTAATAATTAAAATGTGGAATATTGCCCACGGTACTGATAGTGCCCATTGAATCCAAAATGGCATTAGGGCAATCAGGATGAAAATCAATTCCCCAGCATACATGTTACCGAATAGACGTAGACCTAAAGAGATAGGCTTGGCTATTAGGGTAACAAACTCTAGAATAAAGTTTACGGGAATTAAGATAGCTTGCACGATAGGGTTACTGGCGCTAAAAGGATGTAGCGTTAGCTCACCTACAAACCCGCCGATACCTTTCTCTTTAATACTGTAAAAAATAATAAGCGCAAAGACTGAGAACGACATACCGAGCGTGATGTTAGGATCGGTCGTTGGCACAATCTTAAAGAACACGTGATGTGGGTCATGGCCCATCATTGCACCGATCTGTCCAGCCAGTGCTGGGATGAAGTCAACGGGCAATAAGTCCATCAAGTTCATCAAGAAAATCCAAACGAAAATGGTCAACGCTAACGGGGCAATCAGTTTTGAAGTCCCGCTATAAGAGTCGCGAACGTTGTTATCAACGAATTCAACGATCATCTCAATAGCCGCCTGCAATTTACCAGGGACGCCTGAAGTGGCCTTTTTCGCAACCATCCAAAACAGCGCACAGAACACTAGGCCCAACCCTATAGACCAAAGCATAGAGTCTAGGTGGATAGCTTTAAAGCCCATAGCACTAGCTTCTTCAGCCGTGTAGGCAACTTTCCAACCTTCGCCCGGCAGATAGCCGTACGTCCAGTTCGTTAAGTGATGAGAGATATATTCTGTTGTGGTTTGCTCGCCTGCCATAATTTCGCTTCTTTATAATCAACGATTGAATCACCGAGTTTGTATCGCCTAATACTTAAGGTGCTCATACTCTTGTCTTGCTATTGGCAAGGACAGAGAACGCCACCATATTAGGGTGCCCATTGACTGCTTGTTGCTGCGGTCGTTACGTGCTACTACCTGGTATCTCTAAAACTTGGTATCTCTTAAAACGGTCTAGCTTTACTGTGCAAAATCTAGGGTGCTCTACAAAACGAACACTTATCAAAAAAGGGCCGAAACATAGTTACTATTCGCCCTTTATAGTGTTTTATAAGACTACAAGCCTAGCTTCCCTAGCCGGCTCTCTTTGTAAATCCAATTAACCAATACGCTAAGGTTCACAATTTCGTTGTCTATCTTAATGCAGAGACATATTTGTGTAAAGTCAATTATTAGTATTTTACGCTTTGTAAGCCAAATATGACCTTGTCAGGTCATTTTTTACTAATAATTCATTCTAAGTTAACTGAGCCACCATAAGGGCTGCAATAACTTGACCCCTACTCTCAGTCTTCGCTATGAAATAACAAAATAATGTTAGTTATCGTAGCAAAGTTGCAAATATTATAAATTTGAAAGTGCGGTGCTAATAAAGCAAGCTGTACATTAAGTAGGTGTCATACCTTAACTTAGCGCAAGCGCCATAGCATCCAACTGTGACTTATTTGCATTAGCATAAAACCGGTGAAGAGCGCAGGCGCTGACAAGGGTTGTATGGTAATGAAAATGACAATAAATCCGCCGATCGTCACTGCCCACTTGATCATCTGTCCACGGTACATCTGTTGGACTATATAAAGACGAGCATGAAAGCCTGTGCGATGAAAGACAAACCATGCAAATATGGCTTGAGAGATAAAACTTAATAAAGCACCCAGCGATAGGCTTTTAGCAACAGCACTCTGCGTGCCCATCCAAAGCGTGTCTAACAATACCGCAAACACCATGAGGCCAAATAGGACCCATAATTGCTGTTTGACCGCGCGAACGACTTGATCTGATTGCGTGCGTTTTGCAGGCTGAGTCATACGACATCCTACGATAGCTAACAACCATAGCCTTTGCAGGCAGACGACCTACCATAAACTCCATAACTAAGATAATAATTACAGTTTAGGTAAGACGGTTTCTTTAGCATTGCTGATGTAAAAATTAAGCGCCCCTATTATAGGGACAGCCTAGGTGTAGTGCAAGAGGAATATACCACAAACCTGCAAAAAAAGCGTATTTTTCAATGATTAATCGAATAATAATTGCTCACGTAAGCCCCTTGCTAGAGGCTCACGTCAGGCTCAGTAACGGCTGTCAAGTTTAAAGGTTATTGGTTAGCCATACAGCTGAGGATATCCCCCGCCATTTGCTGCCAACCACTGACAAAGTCTTTAGAGGCGCTCATATCTTCTAGTTGCGTAGTGATGTTGACCGGGGCAAGTTTGCTCTGGATCCCGGAACTCACCTTACCTTGTGACACAAGACACATCTTAGGGTTGGCGCGATGCTGCTGCAACCAGCGAAACTGACTGGCTTTTGGCGGCAGGTGATGGTCGGTGGTGAGCGTACCGGCCAGACGTATCTTTAACGCGGGCTCTAAATATTGATAGGCATCATGATAGGCCCAGTAGCTGTTTTTAGTCCCCGCCGGTAGCTTGCGCTGATTGACGCGGCTTACCGCTGCATCCATACGTTTGGCAAAGTCTGCGGTATTACGCTGATATAGTGGGGCGTTTTTAGGATCAGCGCGGCTATGAATTACCGCTAAGGCGCGGGTAATGGCTTTAGCATTATCAGGATTGAGCCAGATATGCGGGTCTTCAGTACCTTTAATAGGCTGGCCCTGTACATCACGGAGCGGCTGCCGAGCAAAAGCTTTAAAGCTTAATAAAGAAATCGCATTGGGCGCTTTTTTTAAGGCATCGGTTAAATTGGGCTCTAAAGGATTGCCAAACCAAACCACATATTTACTGTCTTTAATCGTTTTGATATCGCTAGGACTTAAGCTACCGTGGTGCCCCACATCCCCAGGTTCAAGCAGACGCTTGGCATCGGGCGTGCCCTTGGTCACCTCGTTGCTCAGTAGATAGAGAGGATAGTTGCTGACACTCACGCCGGCAGCTTGCGCACTCGGGGCAAACGCTAGCAGCAGCGTTATGCTGGTCGCTGCCATAGCGGCTAGCTTTGTCATACCTAGCAATCTCATTGAGACAGCGGCTTTACCTATACCACCCTTGGACTCAGGTCCTTTAGGTACAATGGCCTTAAATAAAGGGTGATTGGATACAGGCTGCTTAGCCCTATCCAGTGGTTGGCTGCGCATGCTGTTAGGGGCTGTTGGCAATAAGTAGCATATTGAGCTTGGCATAAGAGGTCTCAGTAACGTGGGGGCGATGGTAGGGGTTATATAATGAACGACAGTAAAGACACGATAGTTTACGGCTGACTAAGACCGTGGCAGTGCCTAATTATTATGATATTGCTTATTAATCTTACTCTAGGGAATAAAAACTCTATTTATTGGACTAAAGTCTATTATTACCGCTTGCTCCTTTGATAAGTAGCGGTTAACATACTGATAAAATTACAGCTATATGATAAGTTAGCTTGCCTAGTCAAGATAAGTATTAGTTGCACCTTACTATTATGTTATAATATAACATTAAGATAATGACTGTCTAGATATAAGTTGCAGCATATCGGTACAACTGTACTCTACACTTTGATTATCAATAGATTATGTTGATTTAGATTACCAAATATTTTTACAGGTAGTCATTTTTAATGCCGGTCGTATACCTAGCGAACTGAATAATTCGCTAGCTGGCATGCTTGGCGTATTACTAAGAATCGAATCTTCACCCTAGGCCTTATGCCTATAACGGTAGATAGTGTATTGCCCAAAGGCAGGCTATCGCTTAAACTGAGTAAATATTAGTTGACAAATATGGCCACTATGGATGACCACAAACCACATTCTGAGCACTTGCATCACGTGCATGATCTTGGTCCCCAAGCCATCACTAAGCGCTTGGACATGGCCAAGGCGCAGTGTCAGCAGCAGGGCGTGCGCTTTACTGCCCTGCGACAGCAAATTTATGAGCTTATACTACAAGCTGATAAGCCCGTGGGTGCCTACGATTTAATCACTGAACTGCAGCAAGTGCGCACGCAGCATCAAACAGAATTGTCAGCTAGTGATAAAAAGACGCAGAGTAAGAATGTCGCTCCGCCTACGATTTATCGCAGTCTCGAATTTCTGCTTGAGCAAGGCCTTATTCATCAGCTGGCTTCCATCAATGCCTATATCCCTTGCTGCCATCCGCGCTTGCAACATACGGCTGCGTTTTTAATTTGTACCGCTTGCCAAGGGGTGCAGGAATGCAGCAGTCTACCGGTGCAAGAGATGATGACTTTCGCCAACAGCGATGTGGGTTTTAAGGTGTCTCATAGCGTGATTGAACTGCAAGGTGTCTGTCAGTCTTGCCAATAGCGGTTAGTCACGCGCATGACACCGTGTCTTATTATAATAGTACCGTGTCTTATATTATCCTCGCTACCGTCTCCTAACGGCTGTCTCCTCTCTACAGTGATATAGTGATATCCTGTTTTTTTAATGTTTCCGAATAAATCAGGTAGCCATGACCTCCCTTGTCTCCCCCGCTCCTATTACTGACCCTGCTGCGACGACTCGTAGTACGAACGCCACTATATCGCCGCCGTTACTTAGTCTCGACCAAGTCAGCTATGCCATAGGGCCACAGACCTTAGTTTCAAAAGTGAGCTTTGCTATAGCCGCTGGTGAGACCATTAGCTTGATTGGGCCCAATGGCGCCGGCAAATCTACCTTAGTCAAATTGATTCTGGGGTTACTGACCCCGAGCAGTGGTAAAATCGTCCCAGAGCAGCCATTACGCCTGGGCTATGTGCCGCAGCGCTTTAGCGTCTCCCCTATCCTACCGCTGCGCGTGCAGGACTTATTGGCGCAGGCCGATACCCGCCTACTCGATCAAGCCCAGCAAGACTTTATTTATGACAAATTAAAGTTATCGCATCTGTTATTAAGGCAATTGCGCCATTTGTCCGGTGGCGAGACCCAACGGGTTCTGTTGGCTCGAGCGCTGTTAGAGCGGCCTAACTTATTGATATTAGACGAGCCGATGCAGGGGCTAGACCCGGATTCCGAAGCTTGGTTATATCAGTTTATTGATGAGCTGCCGGACTTCTTACACTGTGCCATGCTGGTGGTCTCGCATGATTTGCATTGGGTGATGAAAGGCAGTCGCCGAGTGATTTGTTTAAATAAACATATTTGCTGTGTGGGCCAGCCCAGCGAGTTGGCCGTCTCCGCGGAATTTCAAAAGCTCTTTGGCCATAATTACGAGCAACCTTATGTCCACAAACCGCACCACTGTGAGCATCATGCGCCTAGCGAGTTGTTATAAAATACCCGTCTCATCCTTTATTATCCTTAAGCCAATTTTGGCTTTTGTTTTTATAACGCATTAATTTAAGTGAATTTTTATGCTTTCTTGGCTTGCCATCATTGCCCCTGCTTGGATTGCAGGAAGTTTATTGGCGCTACTTTCTGCGCCCCTGGGCTGTTTGGTCCTCTGGCGGCGGATGGCGTTTTTTGCGGATGCCTTAGCTCATGGCACCTTGCTCGGTGTGGGTTTGGCCGTGTGGTGGCAATTGCCGAGCGGTATTGGTATCGCTTTAGTCAGCGTGTTGGTGGTATTTAGTCTGGTCGTCATCGACGATGAGCGCTTGCCTATGGATGCGGTACTCGCCGTAGTAGCCGTCACCTTATTATGTTTTGGCCTACTGACGTTGACGCAATTGACCGACCAGCAAGCCAATGTACTAGGCTTTTTATTTGGTAATCTGCTAGAGCGCGACTGGGCCGATTTGCCTATGATTGCGGCGGCGGTCTTGATAGGGCTCATAGCGTTACGCTACATTTGGTCCGCACAAGTTAAGCTGGCGACCCATGAGGCGCTCGCCCGTATCCAAGGGATTAATCCGGCGGCGCAAAGACTCTTCTTTATGGGCGTGCTTGCTGGCTTCTGTGCTATTGCGCTACAAGCGGTAGGCAGCCTATTAATTAGCGGCATGCTGATTTTACCCGCGCTCACTGCCCGTTTGTTGGCCAATTCTCCCAACCGTATGGTGATAGTTGCTTTAGTATTGGCGCAGATTGGGGTGACCGTTGGGGTCTGGAGCAGTGTCTGGTTGGATATCCAAACCGGGCTATCGATCGTCTTGGTATTGGCGGTGATATTCTTTATGACCTTAATTATCACTAAGTTAACTACAAAACTTACGGCTAGCCGCTCCTAATAATTTATAAAATTTATAGAAATTTCTGGTATTATAATAACAGATATGATATAACCCTGCTCTCAGTTTGGACTGGCTGATTTTTGACCAGTAAACGGCTGTAGATTACTCAGTAGTCGCTAAGTTAATCGTTAAGGGAATAGACGTATGTTTGCCTATGTATACCCTGAGGTTGGGGGCAGCTACCAGACATTGCCTGGCACGTCCAAGCCTAGAGCCGAGTGGCGGCAGTTACCTCATTCGCGGCTGTATTTAGCGCCTAGTGATGGTTTACAGCTACCATTGCCTCGACGTTTAGCGAGTGCGCCCTGATGACTGACTTGTTGCCACAGCCGCCGACCACCCTAGCCCCTGCTGACCGCATCCTTAATGTGTTGCAGATTACAGATCTGCACCTTCACGAAGACCCCGCTACCATCATCCACAACAACCCTTTGCAGCAAAATTTTGAAGCGGTACTGGCGCAAGCGCTAGCCGAAGCTATCCGCTGCGATTTGATTTTAGTAACGGGCGATTTGGTCAGTGAAGTCAAGCCCAGTATTTATGAGCGAATTTATAAACGATTGCGCAAGACTGGCATTCCTTTTGCATGTATAGCAGGCAATCATGACGTGACGGACGAGACTGGCAAGCAATTGCCTTTTGCGCAGCGGCGACTGATTGCACAGCCGGCCAATGCTGAGCTGGTCAATCACCATGTGATTACCACCCCGGACTGGCAGATTTTACTAATAGACACTTCCGTACCGGGGCAAGTGGCCGGTAGGTTACACTTAGAGAGTATGAGCTGGCTAAGCGCACAACTCACCCGCTGTGATAAACCGGCCCTATTGATTTTGCATCATCATGTGCTGCCAATGCAGTCGGCTTGGATTGATGCTCATATGGCGGAAAACCCTGAGGATTTATGGTCACTATTGGCAGATTTCCCGCAAGTGCGAGCGATTGTCCATGGCCATACTCATCAGGAGCAGGTGCTGCATAAGCAAGGCATTACTGTCTACGCAGCTCCGGCGACCAGCTACCAGTTTCGCCCACACGTGGATGAGTTTGCTTACGATAACGAAGCCCGACCTGGTTATCGTTGGCTACAATTGGGCGCTGATGGGCAGATTAAAAGTTGGGTACAGCGACTACTTGTCGTACCGCATAACACGTCAGCTACGTTATAGACAGTCGCCCAACCATTCTAGCTAAATTAGCCGATTGACTTGTACTGAGTAAGCCGCTTAAATAGGGCAATTAACCGTATGGTTTAGTTCAGAATAGCTAATTCATCTGAACACAAGCTCACAATTCTCCACCCTTCATAGGTTGAAAATGTTGCTGGTATAGCTTTTAATAGAGCGGATTTTTTAGGTGGGCTTAGCCACGGTTGGGTTTAAGGGTTGGCGGCTTGCGGTATTCCCTAGAGTAAAAAGGTATTATCGTATGCACAGTAGCCCTTACTCAAATCCTCATTGTGTGATCACCTTGAGTCTGAGAATAAAAGAATAATAGTTGGTTTAATGGTTGTGTTCGGCACGTGCGGTGGACGATATCTTTCAGCAGTGAAGGGACTATCGCCAAAGATTAGAAAGATGAGTGATCAGCGCTGCATAGCCTTCGTGCTATCTAGACATCACTTTTTGGGACGGTATTACTAAGATAGGTCTAGGCGGCTAATTTGACTATCGCTGTAGTGCCACAAGAATGAGTTCACCCTTGTTATTATTTTGAATTAGTAGGAATTTCTTATGAGCAAAGTTTCCCCTACCCCGGCGGATATCAAATTCACGCCTTATGAGCCTGCCAAAGATGAAGAGTACATGTCTGATGAGCAGTTGGAGCACTTCAGAAAGATTCTTATCCATTGGAAGGAGCAATTGATCGGTGAAGCGGATCGCACTAAGTCCTACATTCAGGACGAGTCTAGTGCTATGCCCGACATCAACGACCGTGCTACGCAAGAAGAAGAATTTGCGCTAGCATTACGTACCCGCGACCGTGAGCGTAAACTCATCCGCAAAATTGACAAGTCTATCGCTGAGATTGATGGCGATGATTATGGCTTTTGTCAGACTTGTGGCGTTGAGATTGGCCTGCGTCGTCTGGAAGCGCGCCCAACGGCTACCCAGTGCATCGATTGCAAAACGCTAGCTGAGATGAAAGAGCGCCAAAACTTAGGCCACGCTTAATAGGCCTAAGAGCCTGCTATCTTAATTAGCAAGCTATTGTGATAAGTAGCCGACCTGTTTGCTTGCGCTCGCGTGGGTAACTAGGTCGGTTTTTTTACGTGTTATTTGAGCTGGGTGCTATCTGGCCTTAACTTATAGAGCTTACCCCACTTATGCTATATTATAGAGACTACTAGTCTGCTATCAGACCGTACTACTGCGAGGTAAAGCGGCCATTCTGTCGGCTTCGCCTCTTAGCTCTATTGAGCTATGTTTATGAATACATATATTGGTAACGTGTTCATAAGTTAAGGGTTAACACCCCGCGCCCTACCGGCTGTTACTCCTGATAGCCGCTACTCCTTACTCAACGTAAGGTGACCCTCATGCACCCTATCACTGATTTTCTTATGCTCAATGCCGTCACCTCTCAGCCGACCACGACTATGACAGCCCCCCTGCGCGAGCCTATTGGCCGCTTTGCACCCTCACCGACGGGCGAATTGCATCTGGGCTCGTTAACGACAGCCATTGCTAGCTATTGTCATATTAAATCGCTAGGCGGTAAATGGCGCTTGCGCATTGAAGATACCGATATGGCGCGCTGCTCAGACGAATTTACTGAGCAAATTCTGATGGATTTAGAGGCCTTAGGGTTGGGTTGGGATGGCGATGTCCTATATCAGTCGGAACGTACCGATCTTTACAACGACTATTTGCAGGACCAGTTAGCGGCGTTGACCTATGGCTGCGATTGCTCTCGCAAAACACTCAATACCTATGCCGAACAGCATGGTATTGAGACCTCGCCTTACCCGCGTCTGTGTCTGCCGCGACACTTAGAGGGCCATCAGTATAAAGTTCGTCTACAACTAGCAGACCATCTGATTGGGTTTAGGGACGGTGTTCAAGGGCCCCAGTGGCACAATCCCCAGCAATTAGAGGGCGATGTGGTGGTCAGGCGTCAAGATGGGACTATCAACTATATCTTGGCAGCCAGTATTGACGATGGCTTACAGAATATCAGTCACATCATGCGTGGCTTAGATATTTTGCCCATGACGACTGCGCAAATCAGTATCATGCGCGCAGCTGGGTTGCCCACGGTGGACCACTGGTATCATCTGCCTCTGGTGCTGAATGCCAGCGGACAAAAGCTGTCAAAACAGAATTTAGCCTTGCCCATAGATACGGCTTATCCTAGCGAGCTGCTACAACTTGCCCTAAAGTTATTATTACAACCGCAAGTTGATTTTGATACGCCTGAGCGGATGCTGGCGCAAGCTATCGCCCAGTGGGACATAGCGCCGTTGCAAGGTCAACATACCTTAGGAATTACTTAGGCCTTACTTAAAAGTTACTTAGGCCTTACCTAACTTAGTTTTAGACAAAAAAATACGGCCTATATCAGACCGTATTTTTTTGTTTGCGCTTATTGATTAGCGGCATGCTAATTTCTAAAAAACTAATAGTGACGGCATTGGTTTTTTTCAATTTCCGGGCTTTCTTTATAGATTCTTAGCAGCAGCCCTACCATGATTAGACTGATCAGCATGGACGAGCCACCATAGCTGAAGAACGGCATCGTCAGACCTTTGGTAGGCATAGCGCCCATATTCATCGCAGCGTTAATAATGGTCTGAGCAATAAAGATAACCCCGATACCAAAAGCGGTATAACTCAAGCGCATCTGGCGGCGTTGTAGGGCGCTATAACTGATGCGCATAGCACTAGCGATAATCAGCGCCTCTAGCAGTAGAATAGTTGCTACCCCAATAAAGCCTAACTCTTCCCCGGTAATGGCCAGTAGAAAATCCGTATGCGCTTCGGGCAGATGCGATAACTTCTGCACACTCTCGCCATAACCTACCCCAGTAAACTCACCGCGACCAAAGGCAATCAGACTGCGCGCCAACTGGTAATCAGTATCTTGAATATCATCAAAGGGATCGAGAAAGGACAGCGCCCGCGTCAAACGGTATTGCACCATGGAGATTGCAGCGAACGCTAAGCCCCCTACAATAACACCTAGCAGGAGGAACTGTTTTTGCGGCGCCCCTGCGATATAAAATATCGTCAGAATACACCCGACAATCACCACTAGCGAGCCAAAATCGGGTTGTAAGAGTAAGAATACGGTGAGAATAGCGACGACGGAAGAAATCCGCAAAAAGCCATCCCAGCCATTACGGACCTCATACGAGCGTCGCACCACAAAGTCAGAGACAAAAATAATCATCACCAACTTGACCAGCTCGGCTACCTGAAAATTAAATATGCCCAACTCTATCCAACGTTTCGAGCCATTAATGGGCGTGCCAAACAAGGTAACGGTTAGCAATATCGCGGTCAGCAGCAACATCATAAACTGGTTGGGCAAGTGATACAGGTGCTTGAGCGGGATGCGATACGTCACAAACGCAGCCAGTAGCCCCAACCCCATGTACATAAGTTGATGATCAAAGAAATACAGCTCCGACATCCCTTTACTCAGCGCAAAGGGAATAGAAGCTGACGCGACCATCAACAAACTGAGCACTAGAATACAGCCCACACCTGCCAGCAGGGTCGCTCTAGCAGAAGGGGTGGTGAGGACGCCATCGCCAGCCGTAAAAGGTCGCGAGGCGCGCTTACTACGCGACTGGGGACGAGAAAATTTAGTTAACGCCATAATCATCAAATCTATAAAGGGCTAAAATGGAGAGCTCGATAGACACCGAGCTAAGGTAGTGCTAAAAACAAGAAGAATAAGCGAGCTACTGTCTATAGCTTTAAGGCTCCGCAGGGGTCAATGCAGCGACTAAGTCCATAAACCGCTCGCCGCGATCCGCGTAGCCAGTAAATTGATCAAAGCTCGCACAAGCTGGAGATAATAATACCGCTTGCACTTGCGATAGGCTACTGCTGAGCAGTTGCGGCACTAGGGCCATCGCGGCCGCTAGGGTCTCACATTGGTGCATACCGACTTCTTCAGTGACCGGACTCTTTGCTGCAGTCACTAAGTCGCTAGCAATTTGCTCGGCATCTTCGCCAATCAGTAAGACTTGCCCGACATATTGGTTAATCAAGGGCGCGAGCTCACCAAAGGCTTGTCCTTTACCTTGACCGCCCAAAATCAGCAGCAATTTGCCGCCTTTGGGCGCATAGACAGCACCGAGACCCGCGATAGCGGCCATGGTAGAGCCAATGTTAGTACCTTTGGAGTCATTAAAGTAATCGATACCAGCGACTGCGGCCACATACTGGCAGCGGTGCTCTAAACCACCGAATTGCTTGAGGGTCTCGACCATACTCGCTACTGGCAAGCCCGCCAGCTCACCAATAGCCAACGCAGATAGCGCATTAATCAGGTTATGCTGGCCTTTAATATGCAGGCTATCAGCGGCCAATAGCAGTTCAGTGCCGCGCGCTAAATAGACACTGCCATCCGCTTCGGTAATCAACCCGTAATGGCCTTTATCGGGCGCATGATTGCCCACACTGATTCTAGGCAGGTCATCGGCCACCAACGGTCGGGTCAGCGCATCTTCACGGTTAATCACAACCGACTTTGCGCCTTGAAAAATGCGATGCTTGGCTTGATGGTAGCCGAGCATATCGCCGTGACGGTCTAGATGATCAGGAGACATATTCAACACACAAGCGACTTGTGCGCCCAAATTGGTGACGGTCTCTAACTGAAAGCTCGACAGCTCTAGCACAGCTAGCGTCATATCAGGATTGTCCAGTAGCGTCAAAGCGGGCAAGCCAATATTTCCGCCAACCCCGACGTTCACGCCCGCCTCTTTGGCCATCTGACCGACTAGGGTCGTGACCGTCGTTTTGGCATTGGAGCCAGTAATGGCCACGATAGGGACGGTGCAAGCATCACGAAACAGCTGAATATCACTAATGACCGGAGTGCCCGCTTGATGCACGGCCGCGATTTCAGGGGTCGTGAGCGCAATACCGGGGCTAATAATGATACGGGCAGCTTGACGTAATAATTGACCATCGATTTGGCCAAATTGCCGAATCGTTATGCTATCTGGCAACTGAGCGGCTAAAGAAGGGTTCGTATTACCATCGGTCACGGCGACGTTATAGCCTTGCTCGATCAAATAGCGAGCCGCAGACAAGCCTGATTGTCCTAGGCCAATGACCACTTGCAGGCCACCTTTATGAATCATCTGCGGCGCTTTATCAGCTTGAGAGCCTGACCACTGCCCTACGCTGGTATGGGTAGCGCTCATAGCGGTTGTCGTCTGATTTGGTAGCTGCCCGGATAAAGTAACGCTTACGTTATCGCCTGATGGGTCTTGGCTCATCATTATTCCTTTTGTGTCTGGTGTGCTATGATGCGCAGTATTTTTGTGATTGTTTTGCTAGGCTAAAATGATGCTAGCAAACTGCTATAGCTATCAACTCTTTGAAATAAAAGTGATATTGCTTAGCACTCCCTGTCGACTAAGTTACTGGCGTCATAAGACGGTTTGGCTAAGAATTATCCGCAACGCTATCGTAAAGCGGTTGGACAACTTTTTGCGGCTCAATTGGCCCCTAATTTGCTCTTATTCTAGCACGGTTATTTCGACATCTGGGCGCTGAGCCTAGCGATATGCACAATCACAACCAAGGCTTTTCAATTAAGTAATCTATACCTTCTTTACAGGGGCGGCTTGACGGATCATGCTCCCGCAGTTTAGCGGAAAGTACCGTGGCTTGCTGTCCTATATTAGGGCCGATGTCGCTATCCTCCCTGCCCCTAATATAGGCCTAAGTTTTTAACTTTCTCTAAATGACTACTGACTTTTATGATGATACCTTCTCTAGATAGCGTGCGTGATGACTGGTTTTCTAACGTCCGTGGCGACATATTGTCCGGGCTGGTCGTGGCCTTGGCCCTTATTCCTGAGGCTATCGCCTTTTCTATTATCGCTGGTGTCGACCCCAAAGTAGGTTTATACGCTTCCTTTTGTATTGCCGTAGTGATTAGCTTTGTCGGTGGCCGTCCGGCTATGATTTCTGCAGCGACAGGCGCCATGGCCTTGGTGATGGTGGACTTAGTCGCCTCTCACGGTCTGCAGTATCTGCTGGCAGCCACCCTTTTATGTGGCGCAATTCAAGTGGTCATGGGGGTGCTCAAACTGGGCAACCTCATGCGCTTTGTCTCACGCTCCGTGGTCATCGGTTTTGTTAATGCGTTGGCCATTCTAATTTTCGCTGCTCAGTTGCCTGAACTTAACCCAGCTACAGAAAGAGTCGGTGTGACCGTCTACTTGATGACCGCGGCTGGCTTGGGTATTATTTACTTATTTCCGCTAATTCCTAAAATTGGTAAAGTGATTCCCTCGCCACTGGTTTGTATTGTTGGCTTGACCATTGTCGCCTTATATATGGGTTTAGATATCCGTAATGTTGGCGATATGGGCGACCTGCCTGATACCTTACCGATGTTTTTAATCCCCGATATTCCGCTAAATCTAGAAACGCTGATGATCATCGCGCCTTATTCTATCGCACTAGCGATTGTCGGCTTGTTAGAGTCGATGATGACCGCCACGATCGTCGATGAATTGACAGATACGCCTAGTGATAAAAATCGCGAGTGCCGCGGTCAAGGTATTGCCAACGTAGTGTCAGGCTTCTTTGGTGGCATGGCGGGTTGTGCCATGATCGGTCAGTCGGTCATCAACGTCAAATCAGGGGGTCGTACTCGTCTATCGACGTTAATCGCTGGGGTCGTGCTACTCATTATGGTGGTCTTTTTAAGCGATTGGGTCAGCTTAATCCCTATGGCCGCGCTGGTGGCGGTGATGATTATGGTGTCTATCGGCACCTTTAATTGGCAGTCTATCCGCGAATTTAAAACCCACCCAATGTCTTTTAACATCGTGATGTTAGCGACCGTATTAACCACCGTATTTACCCATAATTTGGCTTACGGTGTGTTGGTAGGGGTGCTATTATCCGCGCTGTTCTTTGCCAATAAAATCGGGCAGTTCTTAAGTATTTATAGTGAATACGATGAGGCCAGCAACACCCGTTATTATTATGCTCATGGCCAAGTCTTTTTTGCCTCAACCACCCAATTTCTTAATAGCTTTGATACGAAAGAAGCTTTGGATGCGGTGCATATCGATGTGAGTAATGCCCATTTTTGGGACGTCACGGCTGTGGATACCTTAGACAAGCTAGTGATGCGCTTGCAACGCGAAGGGATAGATGTCAAGGTAGTGGGATTAAACAGTGCTAGCCGTACCTTAATTGACAAGTTCTCGATCCATGATCGTCGCGATATTGGCTTATTAGATTAAGCCATTCAAGGTTGCTTGTTAATATTAATATAAGTCTTATCCTACCTTAAGTTAGCTTGGCGATCGCCGCTAAGCTGACCATAAATAGCGGCACGATTGCTCCCTATGTGGCGTGTGCTAGATTGATTTGAGTGGAATGGTGTTGCTGCTTTATGAGTAATTTAAAACCAGATAGTGTCATCGCTTGTCTCGATAGCCCCGACTACGTCCAAGCCGTCTTAGATGCCAGCATGTGGACTTCTAACCGCTTGCAAGCGCCGATCGGACTGCTCCACGCGGTCCCAAGCACGCATCGGCAGGCGGCCGTCAATTATTCTGGCTGCATCAATATTGATGACGAGAGTCAGCTATTAGATCAGTTTACCAATGCGGAGCGTCTCAGTAACAGCGAGCGCAATGCCCGTGGCAAAATTTTATTGCATCAAGCCGCTGCCTACTGCGAGCAGCAGCACCATAAGCTATCGGTCTATTCCTTACATCGCCATGAGTCCTTGGCAGAAAGTATCGATTACGTCGATGAAGTGGTGCAATTGGTGGTCATTGGCCGCCATGTGACCAGCAAGGCCACGCTGAGTGAATTGATTCGCCCCAGTCTGTGCCCCATCTTGGTGACTGATGCACCATTTATAGCGCCTACCTCCGCCCTATTCGCTTTTGATAACCGCGCTACTTGCCATCGCCTGCTCGATTGGCTGTGTCAAAACCCCCTCGTGCGCACCTTATCGGTCCATATAGTCATGGTCGGTAAAGACACCACAGAAAACGTTGATGCACTGCGTGAGGCCTATGCCCGTATGAAGCAAGCAGGGATTAATTGCAAAAAATCGCTCATCGAAAGTCGCGATGTCAGCGCCGCCATTCTCTATTATCAAAAGCAGCACAATCTCGGCATGCTAATGACGGGGGCCTTTGGCCAATCGCGCCTGCGTGAGCTATTTCGCGGCAGTGATACGCAGAAATTACTCGGCAGCACTCAGACCCCTTATTTATTATTCCCCAAAGAGTAAGCCATTTTCGCTTTATTCATGCTATAAAGCCTACCAATGCACCATTATGGTGCCATTGGCGAGTTAGCGTTAGTAAACCTACCCAACTCTGCAGCAATTCACCGTTATGCCAACTTAAGATGACTGACTTTGACGGTGTTAGCGGCCTAATCACTAGATTATTTTAGTCCTAAAGCCGCTACATCAAATCTGACTGCCTAGTACCGTTATAGCGTAATCTCTGTCGTGCTATGGCTTATTGCCCTTATCGCCCTCGATTATTACTGATTCAACTCCTACATTCTGTGTTTAGAGTAGACTATAGCAATGACTGTCGATCCGGCGATTTACTCACAAATCCTTGCCAACCTGAATGTTTATATACTGCCCACTTCATTCGCTAGCCCTTTATCCAACAGCCTTTATCCCTTCCTCCGCCCCTACTCAGTTTTTTTTACGAGCACCCTCGGCATGCCGCAGAGCTGGCATCCTTAAGACTGCGCTACATTATCTGTGCAACTATTAGCAAATCGTCACAGGATGCCTATCCTAGAGCCCTTAAATTTAGCTATAATTCATCTGTTATTTTTTTTAATCATTGACCCATTTAACTCTATGTCACTGTTTGTTATTCCCTAATCAGTACTTCTTAAACCGCCTAGCGCTCTTCTCCCCCTTAGCGCGCTTGGCATGGTTTTTGAATACTTACAGGTAACGGTTGCTCCGGGCAGCCCAAAAGATAACCACTGACATTATCTTACTAAGGACTAGTTTTTATGAAGCTTATTACTGCGATTTTAAAACCGTTTAAGCTGGATGATGTGCGCGAAGCACTCTCTGAAATCGGCGTTAAAGGCGTCACTGTCACTGAAGTGAAAGGCTTCGGTCGTCAAAAGGGCCATACCGAACTGTATCGTGGCGCTGAATATGTCGTGGACTTTTTACCTAAGGTCAAAGTTGAAGTCGCTGTGACGGATGAGATGGTAGATCCTGCTATCGAAGCCATTACGCGCATTGCCAGTACCGGCAAAATTGGTGACGGCAAAATTTTCGTTACCCCACTTGAGCAGGTTATTCGTATCCGCACAGGTGAAACAGGGCCAGACGCTATCTAAGCCCTGCCTACAGGGTCTCATTGACCCATTTGTCTTTTTGACAAAATCTGCATGAATAATTCAAGGGGGAATTTCAATGCAAAACCAAATTTTTGAGCTGCAATACGCACTAGACACCTTTTACTTTCTTATCTGTGGCGCCTTAGTAATGTGGATGGCTGCCGGCTTTGCCATGCTCGAAGCAGGCCTAGTACGGTCTAAAAACACCACAGAAATCCTCGCCAAAAACGTCGGCCTATTTGCTATCGCTTGCACCATGTATATGATTTGCGGCTACAGCTTTATGTATGGCGGCGACTTCTTCTTAAACGGTATTGCAGGAAACGAGTCACTAGTTCCTGATGCCTTAGCAGCTTCAGCAGAAAATGGCTTTGGCGGCGATTCTGTTTATTCCACAGCATCCGATTTCTTTTTCCAAGTGGTCTTCGTCGCGACTTGCATGTCAATCGTCTCAGGCGCAGTCGCTGAGCGTATGAAGCTCTGGGCTTTCTTTGCCTTTGCCGTAGTGATGACCGGCTTTATCTATCCTATGGAAGGCGGCTGGACGTGGGGCGGCAACGATGTATTCGGCCTATTTAACTTAGGCGATTTAGGATTTTCTGACTTTGCAGGGTCTGGCATCGTGCATATGGCCGGTGCGGCTGCAGCGCTAGCTGGGGTATTATTATTAGGGGCTCGTAAGGGTAAATATGGCAAAAACGGCGAAGTTCGCGCTATTCCTGGTGCCAACTTGCCGCTAGCGACGCTTGGGACCTTTATCCTATGGATGGGTTGGTTTGGCTTTAACGGCGGCTCTGTCTTGAAACTGGGCGATATTGCCAGTGCCAACTCGGTAGCGATGGTGTTTCTCAATACCAATGCCGCAGCGGCTGGTGGAGCAATAGGTGCCTTAGTGTTAGCCCGTCTCATCTTTGGTCGTGCCGATTTAACCATGCTCTTAAATGGTGCCCTCGCTGGACTGGTGGCGATTACCGCTGAACCCTTGACCCCTACCCCGCTATTGGCCACGATATTTGGCATGATGGCTGGTATCATTGTGGTCGCGTCTATCTTAGCCATGGATAAAATCAAAATAGACGACCCCGTTGGTGCCATCTCAGTCCATGGTGTGGTGGGTTTCTTTGGCTTAATGCTGGTGCCGCTGACCAATCCTAGCGCGACCTTTTTAGGGCAATTAGCAGGCGCGGGCGTGATTTTCTTCTGGGTATTCATCTGCAGCTTAATCGTGTGGAGTATATTAAAGGCCGTCTTTGGCATCCGTATAAGCGAAGAAGAAGAGTACGAAGGTGCGGATCTGTCTGAATGTGGTCAGGAAGCTTACCCTGAGTTTGTTAAATAATAGCTTAAGCTCATACCCATTTAAGCGAGTTATTAGCCGGTAATAAATGCTCTAATAAAGTCTTGGTAAAAAATAGCGTAAAAAAAAGGAGCCCAGTGCTCCTTTTATGTTGGCCATAACATAGGGAACTAACTTATCGCTACTAGCTGATGGTTATTCCCTACTTTTGCTAAGCCTTAGTTAGTAACAGACTTAAATAGACAACACACTTTAATAAAGATTAGGCTTTAATAAATAACAGGCCTTAAAAAGCCCGCATAACCAAATGGCTATCCGGGCTTTATTAAGTCTAACTGATTTACTAATCGATTAGACTTTCAATAAGTCCTAGTGACTTACTGTTTTTTCCACGTTTGGCTACGTGAGAACGGACCAACATAACCTTTCAGTTTCATGGTGTTGCCGCTAACTTCAGAAGTCATGCGGTAAGTTTTACCTTTAACTGGATCAGTGATGTTACCACCGCTGTACTTGTTGCCGCCATCAGCTTTTAAGCCTTTAATTACGGTAGTACCTACGTGTTTCTTGCCTTCTGGCTTCACGGTACTAATTAGCTTACCAGTGAATACGCCGCCTGACTCAGTGATTTTAACCACACCTTTTGGTGTTTTGCCGTCATCATCAAACGTCTGCCAAGTGCCAACGATTGGATCTGCGGCCATAGCCATGCTTGCAATACCAATACCAGCTACCGCGATTGCAGTTTTAGTAAATAATTTCATAATCGACTCCTTTCGTACGATTGATACATAACGCTGTTTATTCAACATTATGCTTGCTATTCCCTATACACTTGACATAAATTTTGATATATTAAGTATCAGTACACAAGTGTATTCTCAAACTAACTCCCTCTATTAATAGGAGTTATTTGGGATTTCTTAACGCTATTATAAGCAAATTTTTATGGATTGATAGTTATTTTTATATAATAAATTATTTCTATAAAGTTAACAAATATTAAGTTAATTATAAAAAGGGGTTATCGGTTAAATCGCTATCTGCTTGATTTTTACCTTCATTTATAGTGCTATCCGCCAAGCTTTCAGGCTCTAGAGTCTGTGTAGAGGCTGTACTTAACGCTTGTACTATCTTACCAAATAACTCGTGCAGCTGCTGCGCTTGCTCTAATCCTTTTGCGGTACGATAGATATCAATATCACCGTACACGATGACTTTATCCTGCTGGTTTTCTATTACCAACTCCCCTATCTGCATGCTTTCACTGTCATTCGCGAATGGTGAGATCATAATCAAATACTCCTAACGTTAAACTAAGAAAATAGGCTACGCCCTGCATTATAAGGCAAACTACACCACGGATTATGACGTTTTAATAGCCGGCAATATTCTATAAAGCCATTAGCCTTATTATTTTATAAAACCATCAGCTTTCTTCTATAAATATGAGCCTGTTATTGGCGCAATTGGTCAATAACCCAATAGATAATCTCAGTAATCAGCAGCAACCACCACGGTTGTTGCTCCTGCTCCTCTACAGGATCTGGCAACGCTTCACCGGTCACCTCGCTGGCTCTCAGGGGCAAATCTAGCGCTTCCGACTTAGCAGTAGGATTGATAGCCGGCATCACATCTATACCCGTCCGTAAGGCCAACTCATCAATACTAATAATTTCAATACGCTCTGACTCGTCATTAGGCGCGTAGTACACCCCAGCTTGCCCAATCGCAGGAATATAAACGGCCTTAAAGAAATCGCTTGGCACCAACACCCCTGAGCCAATCTTTTTTAACTTTTTACCCGTAAAAGCAACCCCAGTGACCACATAGACCTCACCGTACTGCTTGGTCAGCGCTTGCGTCGCAGCTTCTGCCATACGCCAGATATAACGGTTATTGCGCGGTGATTGTGGCGCCATATTGGCCAGACTAAAGCTATCATATTGCTGGCTCACCGTCGCCATGTCGGCACTAGGGGCAATATGACCGCGGTCGTAGCCTGAGCCTGAATAGTCTTTTAAGGTCGCGCGCTTAGAGTCAGGTATGCGACTCTCTTCATGAAAGGTATTGTCTCTAGCCACTGTATCGGCTTGTGCCAAGCGCTTGCGTGTTAAATGGGTAGCGGACCACATACCGGTGCGGGTAGCGCCCGAATACATAGTCGCAAAGCCATCAAAACATAAAGGATAGGCATCCTTAGTCAAAGAGGCTTTTAGATAGTCTGGCGGCGTCGCCCCATAAAAGGCATCTTTACAGTCATAAAACTCTACGGCATGGGCCACTGGCATAACCATAAAGGTCATGACTAGGAAGAAACCTCTCATTAACCGGTGCGATGGAATAGCGAACGCAATAAACAACAGGGTAACTAAGGATTGAAAACGGGTAGTGTTAGACAAGCTTGTGATGACGGATAACCTTAAATGGGCGCAATGATAAAATGTCTGCAAGGTACAGCAAACATAGCGAGTAACATAGCGAGTATAGAAAAGCGCTATCGTAGCAAGTTCGTCTGAGTGGTGCAAAGCCTGATTCAACCGCGAGACTTTTTTAGGGATAAATCGGCAGTAAAGTAGGCTTAATAGACACCATCGCTCCTTATAAAGAGGGCTTGATAAAAGGGGCTCGCCTTAGTATGGGGCAGTGATGGGCTATTTTGCGGCGCAGAGGGCAAAGTGGTGACACTCCCTAATATTTCGGGTATACTGTGCGGCTTGAAAGTAAGACGGTGAAGTGGCCGAGTGGCTGAAGGCGCACGCCTGGAAAGTGTGTATACGTTAATAGCGTATCGAGGGTTCGAATCCCTCCTTCACCGCCAATCTTATCAACTCCTAGTTTTCCTATCCTGTTCCAATCTCTCCCAAACGCCTCTGCAAACCTTTATATATAACGCTTCGAGCGTTTTTTTTGTGTCTACTATTTCCCAATCTGTCTAAGCAAATCCTACCTATCCCTTGGCTTGCCCTTAGCTTGTGTTGGTGTATTTGTTGGTCTATTTTTCATAGACGCTCATAAAAACATCAAACAAGACATATAACGGCACTTTATCATTGAGCATCCCGCGCCGCTGACCCTCTGTCAATATAATCACAAAGGCATCAATTAATTCTCAATATCCGTCAGTGTAGCGCTGCACATTGCTGACAACCTAGGTGGATCTGGTCGGGCATTTTTAGGATAGGTGCTATATTATAAAAAATATTAATAAACTATTTAATATGTACTAATAATGAGTAATCATCGTTACTATCGCCATTTATGATATTGATAATCTACTTTTAATTTCCTACTATACAACTTGTTAGGGACATAAAATAATGATTTAAAAAATTTTTGCTTATGACAATACCTATTACTCAGTACAAGGACGTACTCTAATCAGCAACTTAGTTTTAAGTTGATTTCGCAATTCTCTCTATAATTTTCAAGGAAGAAAAATTATGTTAGGCAAAATGATGAACACCCCTCTATTGGTCAGTGATTTGATCAAACACGCCGATCGCTACCATGGCGACACCCTAGTGGTCTCTTGTGAGACCGATGGCTCGACCACTGAAAGCAATTGGTCTGAGATTCATAGTAATTCTAAACGCTTGGCCAATGCTTTAATGGCTTTAGGACTAGAGCAACAAGACCGAGTTGCCACTATTGCTTGGAGCAACCGCCGTCATCTAGAAATCTGGTATGGCGTGTCGGGCAGCGGCTTGGTTTGTCATACTATTAATCCGCGACTATTCCCTGAACAACTTATTTATATTATTAATGATGCCGACGATAAAGTCGTCTTTTTTGAAGATACTTTCTTGCCGCTAATTCAGGCCATTAAACCTGCTCTTCCTAATGTCGAAAAATTTGTCTGTATGACCGCTCCTAACGAGAAGGTGCTGGCAGCTATCCCAGACGTGGTTTTCTATGATGATTTAGTGAATGCACAATCAGATGATTTTGAGTGGCCTATCTTGGACGAAAATCAGGCCAGCTCTTTATGCTATACCTCAGGTACGACCGGTAATCCCAAAGGCGTGCTATACACCCATCGCACCACTATTATCCACACCTATGCTATTAGCCTTCCAGATGCTATAGGCATGTCGGCGCAAGACATCGTAATGCCTGTCGCTCCTATGTTTCATGCCAACTCTTGGGGACTTCCTTATAGTACCGCTTTGGCAGGTGCTGCTTTAATCTTGCCAGGACCAAAGCTAGACGGTGATAGTCTGGTCACTTTGATTGACACTTATCAGGTGACTCTAGCGCTAGGGGTACCTACTATTTGGAAAGGCCTAATTGATGCTGCCAAAGCACGCGGCAGTAAGCTTAGCTCATTGAATCGTACTGGTATTGGTGGTACGCCCTGCCCTGAGTCTATGTTCCGTACCTTAAGAGATGACTTTGATAGTGACACCATTCACGCGTGGGGTATGACTGAGATGAGTCCGCTTGGCGCCATGAATCGGACGGTCAAACTCAAACACAAAGACTTGAATGACGATGAGATGGTAGCGCGGAGAATGATGCAAGGTCGCCCGTCCTTTGGGGTGGAGTTGCGTATTGTCGATGGCGAAGATAACAACCGTTTATTACCCAATGACGGCATCGCTCGAGGCAATATTCAGGCCCGAGGCTACTGGGTCATGGATACCTATTTTGGCTTCGAAGAATCAGCGCTTGAGCCTGATGGTTGGTTTGATACCGGTGACATCGCTAGTATCGATGAGGATGGTTATGTGACCATCCGTGATCGCGCGAAAGATTTGATTAAGTCAGGTGGGGAGTGGATCTCGTCTGTAGAGCTTGAGGCGATCGCCCTAAATCATCCTGCCATAAATCTTGCCGCTGCAGTCGGTGCTTATCACCCTAAATGGGATGAGCGGCCAGTCGTCATTATCTCGGTAAATCCAGGTCACGAAGTGAGTGAAGAGGAATTACTAGACTTGTATAAAGAAAATGTGGCCAGCTGGCAGGTTCCCGACAAAATTATCTTTGTTGATGAGCTCCCTGTGTCAGGCACGGGTAAGATTGATAAGAAAGCGCTCCGCCAGCAATATGACAATATTTTGGCCCAGCGACCAGAACTAGGTTAATAGATCTGAGTTAAAAATAGTCTATACCGCCCTTAATAGTTTAATAAATTATTAAGGGTTTTTTTCCCTAAACCTATTTAAAGCTCTTTAGACTATCAAGATATAAAAGGATTTATATGAATCAGTCAGCCTATATTTATGATTACGTCCGCACCCCACGCGGTAAAGGCAAACCTGGAGGTGGTCTCAATCAAGCCTCACCGGTTTGGATGGCACGTACTGTGCTGCAAGCTTTAGAATCGCGCAATAATTTAGACACCAGCCTAGTCGATGACTTGGTCCTCGGCTGCGTCATTCCTGTAGGCGAGCAAGGCTCAGACATCGCTCGTATGGCGGTCTTGGATGCAGGTTGGGACCGGCGGGTAGCAGGGATTACGCAGTCACGCTTTTGTGCCTCAGGTCTAGAGTCGATCAACTTAGCAGCGGCTAAAGTCATGTCAGGTATGGAGGATATGGTAGTCGCAGGCGGTGTAAAGTCTATGAGCCGCATCCCCCTAGGCGGAGATGGGGGCGCTTGGTACAGCGATCCTCGCATCAACTCGCAAATAGGCTATGTCCCACAAGGGGTGGGCGCCGATGCACTAGCCGGTATTCATGGCTTTACTCGTAGCGACGTCGATGCTTTTGCCACCCAATCTCATCACCGCGCCGCTGCTGCTTGGGAAAAGGGCTATTTTGCTAAGTCGGTAGTGCCGGTCAACGATATCAATGGCATGCTCTTATTAGACACAGATGAGACCATCCGCCCTGATACCAGCGTGGATAAATTGGCAGGACTGAAACCCTCTTTTGCCAAACTCGGAGAGATGGGCTTCAATGCCGTAGTCTTAGATAAATACCCAGAGATTGAAAGCGTTACCCCTATGCATCATGCGGGCAACTCGTCAGGGATCGTCGATGGGGCTGCTGCCTGTATTATTGCTAGCAAAGAAGCCGGGGAAAGAGCAGGGCTGAAACCGCGTGGCAGAATTGTGATGGGTGCTGTTGTGGGCTCGGAGCCGACTATCATGCTAGATGGCACCATTGCCTCTTGTCAAAAAGCTTTGGAAAAAGCCGGTATGAAAGCCTCAGACATTGATCTTTGGGAGATTAACGAAGCCTTTGCCGTAGTGCCTATGGTTACCGCAAAAGAGCTGGGGATCTCTTTGGACATCGTCAACGTGAATGGTGGAGCAATTGCTATGGGGCATCCACTGGGCGCTACCGGTACCATATTGATGGGCACCTTGCTGGATGAGCTTGAACGCCGTGATCTTAAAACCGGCATGATTACCTTGTGCGTGGGTGGTGGTATGGGGATCGCTACGATCATCGAGCGCGTATAAACCCGTACGCTATATCCCTGATAGTGACCATATACATAGCATGAATAAAAGGACCCCTTATGACTACGGATAGCAAAAGCAATATCAATGGCTTGTCAATGTTCAGCGCTGAACTCGATGACAATGGCGTATTGGTCGTCACTATTGACCAAAAAGACCGAAAAATGAACGTCATCGGTGATAAATTCAATGAAGAATTTACCCAAGTAGCACAAAGCTTCGTCAATGGTGACAATGCTAAAGGTATGGTTCTGGCCTCGGGCAAGAGCACCTTTATCGTGGGTGGTGATATCGACCAGCTAGCGACGATATCCACGAGCGAGCAAGCCTTTGAGCTGGTGGAAACCTTAAAGCGCAGTTTACGACAGATTGAAACTTGTGGTAAGCCGGTGGTCGCCGCTATCAATGGTACGGCACTAGGCGGCGGATTAGAGGTCGCGTTGGCTTGTCACCATCGTATCTGTATCGACTCGCCTCGCACTAAGCTGGGTCTGCCAGAGGTCAAGATTGGCCTGCTGCCCGGCGGTGGTGGCACGCAGCGTATGCTGCGCTTGGTAGGGATGCTAAAAGCCATTGAGCTCATCACCCAAGGGAGCGAGCTGAGTCCAGCCAAAGCGCTAGAGTTAGGCATTATCGATGCCTTAGCAACCGATGAAGACGACTTATTGGCTCAAGCGAAGCAGTGGATTCAAGCCAATCCAGAGGCTACGCAGCCTTGGGATAAAAAAGGCTTTAAAGTGCCTGGCGGGGACGGCAAAAGCCATAATATCACTCAATCTATGGCCGTACCTCCTGCTATGGCTTATCAAAAGACCCATGGCAATTATCCGGCAATCACTCATATCTTGTCGGCTATCTTTGAAGGCAGTGTATTAGATATAGATACCGCCCTTGAGCTTGAGTCGCGCTTTTTTACAGCGTGTGTCATGTCGCCAGTGGCCAATAACCTCATTACCTCAATGTGGACTCAGCTCAACCAAATCAAAAAAGGCCAATCTCGTCCCGAAGGTTTTGCTGCGCATAAGATGAGCAAAATTGGGGTATTGGGCGCGGGCATGATGGGCGCAGGTATTGCTTACGTGAGCGCTAAGGCTGGCATGGAGGTGGTACTGCTAGATACCAGCTTGGAGAACGCTGAAAAAGGCAAACAATACTCGCAACAGATTTTAGATAAAGCCATTAGCCGTAAACGCTCTACCGAAGAGAAAAAACAGGCCTTGCTCGATAAAATCAAAACCACGGTCGATTATGCCAATCTACAAGGTTGTGACTTAGTAATAGAAGCGGTCTTTGAAGATCGCGAGATTAAGGCGAAATGTACCCAGCAAGCTGAAGCGGTTATCCCTGAGTCCGCAATTTATGCTTCTAACACCTCTACGCTACCGATCACTGGCTTAGCGGCTAACAGTCAGCGTCCTCAGCAGTTTATCGGTCTGCATTTCTTTTCACCTGTGGATAAGATGCCTTTGGTCGAAATCATCGTAGGCGCAGAGACCGATGATGCGACGCTGGCCAAATCTTTTGATTATGTTCTGCAGATTGGTAAGACGCCTATCGTGGTTAATGATTCGCGCGGCTTCTACACCTCACGCGTCTTTGGAACTTACATCAATGAGGGGCTGGCGATGGTAGGCGAAGGCATCAATCCCCGCAGCATTGAAGTAGCGGGTGTGAAAGCAGGGATGCCAATGCCGCCATTAGCCTTGCAAGATGAGGTGTCTTTAGGCCTAGCCATGCATGTCAAAGAGCAAACTCGCAAAGATTTGCAAGCGGAAGGCAAGCCTCTTGATGAACATCCTGGTGACACGGTCTTATACAAGTTAGGTGGTGATTTGGAGCGCTTGGGCCGCAAAGCCGGTAAAGGTTTTTATGACTATGGCGAGGACAAGAGTAAGAAGCTATGGTCAGGACTCGCAGAACACTTCCCTGTAAAAGCTGAGCAGCCGCCTATGCAGGACATCATTGATCGCTTGCTCTATGTACAAGCCAATGAAGCGGCGAAGTGCTATCAAGAGAAAGTCGTGCGCTCGGTGGCTGATACCAATATAGGCTCGATCTTTGGTTGGGGCTTTGCGCCGCACTTAGGCGGCACGCTGCAATTTATCAACTCAGTAGGGGTCGATAACTTCGTTCAACGTAGCCAGGAGCTGGCTGATAAGTACGGGCAGCGTTATGCACCGGCTGAGATACTGCTCGAAATGGCAGCTGCAGGTACCGAGTTTGGCGATTAAGACAGTTGTCCGCGCAGTTTAATCTCATCAATAACCCCAGTGCTAGCATTGGGGTTATTTATTGACCTCTCATAACTTACTTTTTTTATGTCTGCTGTTTATTAATCTGTCCTAGCAAAGCCTAGCTGTCGTTAACGTACCCTATCTAAATTCTTATCCTTCAAGCTTAAGTTACCGCGCAGCACATCCCCATACATCCGAAAATCACTGGCAAAGCTTTTGAGCGGAGATTTAAAAGAAGCCGGTTTGTTTTTTTCAAAGAAAAAATGGCCTACCCAAGCGCAAGCATAGCCCGCAGCAATGCCTTTCACGAGCGGTGCCGCTGAGCGTTCTTTAACTGCCTTAGTTAAGCCTAATAGACCAAAGCTACTGCCCGCGAAATGCAATCGACGACAAGCCATATTTTGATGCTCATCTAAGTAAAAGTCGTAAAATTTCTGTTTTACGGAAGTTTTTGCCTCGATAAGTTGACCATTAACAGCTTCTTTTATAGGGGTAGTATTATTCGTTGAGGTCTTAGCGATAGGATTATTCATAGTGTTAGCTTCCTTGCTAGCGATATAAGATTATGATTACAAACTAAATTTAGCGATTAGGCGGGATGGCATAGGTGCCCACGACATGCGCTACTAAATCGCAAGAGCCTTCTGAATAGATAGAAACCTCACCTACAATTAACGTGCGCCCTACTTTTATCAGACTGCATTCCGCAATAATACGCGCCTCTGCAGAAGGTTTACGCAAAAAGTTAATGTTTAAACTGGTGGTCACTGTCAACGGTACGATACCAATTTTACCCAATATAGCGACGTATAGGGCCACATCAGCTACGGCCATCAATACCGGGCCTGAGACCGTGCCCCCAGGACGCAGATCGTCTGGGCCAATAGCACGTGATAAGGTCGCTCCGTTTTCCCTAACTGCTTCTACTGTACAGTTGGCAGTGGGAAACTCTACTGCCAAAAAGGCCACTATATCTTCTTTCGTTGCAGACATAAACACTCCTTATTTTTCTGCATAGCTTATGCTAATAATTCCGCTGCTACATTCGCCTATATAAGCTCATAAAAACATTAAAGTAAAAGTATCCGCTTATGTGACTTAGAATGCAAACAACAGGATATTGGCTCCCTCCAACGATTTACTTACACACATACTTAAAGGTTATAGCTTGTTAATTGTTAAATACATAGTCCCTATCTTTAAGCTAAACCCTCATAAATAATATTTTATTAATTACAGTAAAACTTAAAAATAAAAACCACGCATTATGCGCTAACAGCCACCATACTTGCCCTCCATATTCTAAAAATCCAATAAAAACACGACTTCTCTAAACATGTTATAGTAATAACTCATTACTTTTAAAGGAGTTAGTCTTGATTAGGAAAAAAATTGCTATTTTAGGAGCGGGTCCAAGCGGTTTGGCGCAGTTGCGTGCTTTCGAAGCAGCACGTTTAGCCGGAGTTAAGAATCTGCCTGAGATAGTATGTTATGAAAAACAAAATGATATTGGCGGTATGTGGAACTACACTTGGCGTACCGGTCTAGATAAAAATGGTGAGCCTGTCCATGGCAGCATGTATCGCTACCTATGGTCGAATGGCCCTAAAGAATGTTTAGAGTTTGCAGATTACTCTTTTGAAGAGCATTTCGGTGAGCCTATCCCGTCGTACCCGCCGCGTGAAATCCTTAAAGACTACATTATGGGCCGTATCGATCAGCAGGATATTCGCAAATATATCCGTTTTGAGTGCCCCGTCCGTTGGGTGACCTTTGATGACGAGACGCAGAAATTCACTGTAACCGTCATGAACCATAAGACAGGTGAGCAAGAGACGGATGAATTTGATTTCGTCGTCGTGGCAACCGGTCATTTCTCAACACCAAATATGCCTTATTTCGAAGGGTTTGAAGAGTACCCAGGCCGCGTATTGCACGCGCATGATTTCCGCGATGCCTTAGAGTTTAAAGACCAAGATATCTTACTCGTGGGTAGCAGCTACTCTGCCGAAGATATTGGTACGCAATGTTATAAATACGGCACCAAGTCGGTTACCATCAGCTATCGCACTAAAGCCCTCGGTTATGATTGGCCTGATGGCATTAAAGAAGTGCCACTACTCACTCATTTTGAAGGCGATGTCGCCCACTTTGCCGACGGGACTAGCCAGCGTTTTGACGCCGTGATTATGTGTACCGGCTACTTGTTCCATTTCCGCTTTTTGCCGGACGAGTTGCGTTTGCAAACGCACAACTGCTTGTACCCTGCCAACCTTTATAAAGGTATCTTTTGGCAGTCGAATCCCAAGTTGATTTATCTTGGTATGCAAGATCAGTACTTCACCTTTAATATGTTTGATGCGCAAGCTTGGTATGCCCGTGATGTAATGATGGATCAAATCCAATTGCCTGAGCTGGCAGAGCGTGAAGCTGATGAGCAACGCTGGTTGGCAGACTATGCCGCCGTAGAGAATACGGATGAAGAAATTGACTTCCAAGCGAAGTATATCCGTGATTTGAATAACGCTACGGACTATCCAGAATTTGCTGTAGAAAAACAAGGCGAAATCTTTAAGCAGTGGAAAAAAGACAAAGCTAAGAACATCATGGGCTTTAGAGAAAAAGCCTATCGCTCGACGTTGACAGGTACTTTAGCTCCAGAGTTACCAGAGCCGTGGTTAGATATTACCGATGATTCGCTTGAGCACTTTTTGAATTTATCCTTTGTGCAGCGTAAAAAGAAGGCCAGCTAAGGGTAATTGCTCTGCTATTAACAATAAGCCACTCGTTTGAGTGGCTTATTTTTTGCAAAAAATCAGGGCGAACAATGTCATAAATCGTTACGTTTATTTGTAAGCAGCCTTAGTAGACCGCTAAAAAAAGGAGTATAAGTATTCTGGTTATTCCTATCCTGGATTTAGGCTATGCACGCAGCCCTACCGTATCGGCTATTGAATAAGTTTACTATTGTTATCAGCCTTATTGGCATCGGAGTAGCGCTCGTCGATAGCGGGTTTAACCTATCTAATTGGCTGCAGCAAATTTTTCATCTGTTTTATTTAGTCATTATTTTTTTGGGCTTTGTCACCACTCTAGGCCGCTATCTGCGCCCAAAAACCCCGCTGACCGTGAATAAAGTCGCTGTTTTTGACTTGCTGACCAGCATCGCTATTTTGATTTTATTAGTGCTGCATTTTACAGACTTATTCCGCTCGGGCCTTGCCGGTGCAGTAGATGGCTTTGTCGCTATTAAAGTCGCCGTATTGGTCACTTTTATCCGTGAGATTTCCGACAATAATTTCACGCTAAATCGCGCCTTTCTCAACCCTCCACAGTTTTTTATTCTAAGTTTTCTTTTCGTGGTCTTGATCGGCGCTTTATTACTGATGATGCCCAATGCCACTACTGAGCCTTTAACCTTCGTTGATGCGCTCTTTACCGCCACCAGTGCCGTCTGCGTTACTGGACTCATTGTAGTCGACACAGCGACGCGGTTTACCCCGTTAGGTCAAGTCATCATCATGGGGCTCATCCAGATTGGGGGCTTAGGCATCTTAACTTTCGTGACTTATTTCAGTTACTTCTTTAAGGGGGGCGTCAGTTACGAGACCCAACTGAGCATCAGTGAGATGAACTACTCCCAACGGATGGGAGATATGGTCACCACGCTAAAATCTATCCTTTATGTTACCTTTGGGGTAGAGGCGCTGGCCGCACTACTCATTTACCTAAGCATCTATAATTTAGCGGGTATGGACCCATCCGAGCGCTTATTCTTTGCCGTGTTCCATGCGGTATCGGCGTTCTGTAATGCCGGGTTTTCCACTTTTAGTGCCGGGTTATATGACGAAGCGCTGCGCTTTAACTACCCGCTACAGCTGATTATCAGTACGACCTTTTTATTTGGCGGTATGGGCTTTGTCATTGTCGTGAATCTGCTGCGCTATTTGCGCCATCGTGCCCAAAGGGTGCTGTACCGTCACGATGCTCGCTATACTTATCAGCCGTGGCTACTCAATATCAATAGCCGCATTACCTTGATTACTTCGGGCGCCCTCTTACTCATTGGTCTAGTTGGGGTCATGATGTTTGAATATAACGGGGTGCTGGCCGAACATGCTAGTTTTATGGGCAAGCTCATCACCGGTCTATTCACCGCAGCCACTCCGCGTACGGCGGGCTTTAATATTGCCGATATGGACGCCCTCGCCTTCCCGACTATTATGCTGACCATCTTTTTGATGTGGATTGGTGCCTCCCCTAACTCTACCGGTGGGGGTATCAAGACCAGTACTTTTGCCATCGCGCTATTAAATACCTTGAGCCTAGCGCGCGGGCAGAGCAAAGTCGAAGTGTTTAAACGGGAAATTGCCGAGATTTCTATCCGCCGTGCGTTTTCTATCATGTGGTTGTCGCTATTGGTGATCGGCACTGGGGTCACACTGATTAGTTACGACCAACCGGAGCTGGACCTTATCAAGGTGGTGTTTGAGTGCTTCTCTGCGTACAGTACCGTAGGGCTTAGCTTAAACCTAACCGCTGATTTATCGACCTTTAGCAAGCTGGTAGTTGCCGCCATTATGTTTGTCGGGCGCGTGGGCATGTTGACGCTATTTATTGCTTTGCTCAAAAATAGACACGAACGTAACTATCGTTATCCTACTGAAGAGATTACTATTAACTAACGGCTTATCGCTATATTAGGCAGCATAGCCTGTGACATAAGCCCCAAGGAATACTATGAGATATATCATCGCAGGGTTAGGCAGTTTTGGCTCATCACTAGGCATCGCGCTGACCAGCCAAGGCCATGAAGTGATTGCTATTGATAGTAATATGCAAAAAGTAGAGACTTATAAAGAAGTCATCACCCATACTATTTGCATGGACGCCACCGATGAGTTTACCGTGAATGGGCTGCCCATTAATGACACCGATATTGTGGTCGTAGCCATTGGCGAAAATCAAGGCGCCAATGTCATGGCGACCGCGCTATTTAAGACCTTGAAAGCACGCCGTTTAATCAGCCGCAGTATCAACCCGCTCCACGAAAAAGTACTGCAGGCGATTGGGGTCGACGATATTTTTCACCCCGAAAAGGAATCGGCGATGCGCTGGGCAAAACGTTTGTCTTTGCGCTATTTTGTAGACTCCTTTGAGCTGAGTGAGCACTTTAGTATCGTCGAAATCAGCATTCCCATGCCGCTAATTGGTAAGGATGTGGCTGAGCTACAGCTCGAGCATAAATTCGATATCAAATTGCTCAGTACAATGCGCTATGAGCAATATGAAGACAGTTTTGGCCGCACCCAGTGCAAGCCCAGTATCCAAGGGTTGGCGCAACCTGACCAAGTCTTGCAGGCGGATGACATCTTAGTCGTATATGGGGCGAATAAGCATATCAACCAGTTTTTGCGCAGTGTTGGGGTCAAAGTCCACTAGTCTAAGCAGGGAAAAGCTATGAATAAATATCGTATTTCTGCCCTATCTATTGCCGCCCTGTTGTTATGTGCTGGCTGTAATGAGTCCTTGCAAGACCCCAATGTCATGCTCTCCGAGGAGCAAAAAGACCCCATTGAAGCGTTAGCCATCAAATCAGAGGTGGATCGCAGTCACTTTAAATATCAGCAGACCTTTTACGTGCCGATTTACTCTGATATCTATACCGATAGTAATAACGGCAAAGTGCTGTTGTCCGCGACGTTAAGTGTGCGCAATACCACACTAAAAAAATCTTTATATATCAATAAAATCGATTACTACGATACCGATGGCGCTTTAGTCAAAGCTTATATTAAGGGCCCTATCGAACTGCCCCCGATGGCGACCCTCAACTATATCGTCGAAAAAGAGGAAAATAAGGGCGGCTCTGGAGCCAATTTTATTATTGAGGTTGAAGGCGCTGATAAGGCGGTTACCCCCGTGATTGAGGCGGTAATGATTGGCAATTTTAATAATAAAAGCTTTGCCTTTACCACCGAAGGCACCCCGGTCATTCAGTAATAGCCCCCTACTATAAAACTGTTATCGATGGGTGTGCTAACCCTGTTATCGGGCATGTTGATTTGATAACCATTTGATTGTAAGCGATAATATCTCGTTGCACTTTATAAGCGCAGACGGAAACCGTGGTCTCGCTTTATAACGACTCATCTTTACTTGTATCTTTTACCGGGACGGACCGGCTCATATTTCAAATAACAGCCAACAAGGCTCGTTGGAGTGTCGGTTGATTACCTTAAGCCCTATTAAACGTCGTTTACTCTACGTAACTGTCTTTGAAATTATCGCCATCTTAGCCTCCACCTTTATCCTCATGCTGTTAAGCGGTGGTGAGGCCGCGCAATCTTTGCCAGTAGCCATTATGGTTTCAGCGGTAGCGGTGATCTGGAATTTTACCTTTAATACCGTGTTTGAGCGGTTAGAGCGCCGTTGGCAGATCACCGAGCGTACTTTTATCGTGCGTAGTATTCACGCGTTAGCTTTTGAAGGTGGGCTGGTGTTAATCTGCTTGCCGCTGTATATGCTTTGGTATGGGGTAGGCCTCTGGGAGGCGTTTGTCATGGAAGCCGCGCTACTCCTTTTCTTCTTGGTCTATACTTTTGTGTTTACCTTGGTCTTTGATAAGATTTTTACTTTGTCTTATCCCAATGAGGTCAATGCTTGAGCTGTGTTCTTGCTGATGCTTGAAGAGACCAACCCCTAAAACCCTCGCTTAGTCTATCTATGAGCCGCTTATATTAGCGTCGCCTCATTCCCTCTAATGGCTCGGTTGTCACCAAGCTTTATAAGCCACCATCATTCTAAAAAACCAAACTATTTCATATGATTAATTTGTTTTACAAATATTCATAAATGGGGTGTAATGGGGCTATTAAACCGGCATACGCAAATGGACGTTTGCCTTTATTAGAGTCGAGAGGTTGCCTTTCAGACTCATTGCTAAGTGAGGATCACTATGACCGATAAAAAATGCCCTTATGCGCCAACCAATCTGACCATGAGCAACGGAGCTCCGGTCGCTGATAACCAAGACAGCCTGACTGCAGGACCGCGCGGACCCTTGCTCGCACAAGACCTCTGGCTGAATGAAAAGCTCGCTGACTTTAACCGCGAGGTCATCCCTGAGCGCCGTATGCACGCCAAGGGTTCGGGTGCTTTCGGTACCTTCACTGTCACCAATGACATCATCCGCTACACCCGGGCCAAAATTTTTGACACTGTGGGCAAACAAACCGAAATGTTCGCGCGCTTCAGTACCGTCGCAGGTGAGCGCGGTGCCGCTGACGCTGAACGAGACATCCGCGGCTTCGCTTTGAAGTTTTATACCGAAGAGGGCAACTGGGACATGGTGGGCAATAACACCCCTGTATTCTTCTTGCGTGACCCCCGAAAATTCCCAGATTTGAATAAAGCGGTCAAACGTGACCCACGTACCAATATGCGCTCAGCGACGAATAACTGGGACTTTTGGACACTATTGCCTGAGGCTTTTCATCAAGTCACTATCGTCATGAGTGACCGCGGTATCCCAGCTTCTTACCGCCACATGCACGGCTTTGGTTCGCACACTTATAGCTTTATCAATGCGGCTAACGAGCGCTTTTGGGTGAAGTTCCATTTCCGCACGCAGCAAGGCATCAAAAACCTAACGGACGCCGAGGCCGAAGCCATCATCGGTGGCGATCGTGAAAGCCATCAAAACGACTTGTTTGGGGCTATCGAACAAGGGGATTATCCCAAGTGGACCATGTATGTGCAGGTCATGCCAGAGACCGATGCAGACAAAGTCCCCTATCACCCGTTTGATCTAACCAAAGTCTGGCCAAAAGGTGACTATCCGCTCATCGAAGTGGGCGAGTTTGAGCTCAATCGTAACTCAGACAACTATTTTTTAGATGTCGAGCAAGCCGCGTTTGCGCCGAGCAATTTAGTGCCGGGTATCAGTGCCTCGCCAGACCGTATGCTACAAGCTCGTCTATTCAGTTACGCCGATGCTGAGCGCTACCGTTTGGGGGTGAACCGCAATCAAATTCCGGTAAATCAGCCCCGCTGCCCGGTCATGAGCAACCAGCGTGATGGCTTGGGCCGTGCGGATAATAACTACGGCGGCCGTCCACATTATGAGCCCAACAGCTTTAGCCAGTGGCAAGAGCAGCCGCAGTATGCCGAGCCGCCTATGAAGATTAATGGCTCAGCGCAGCACTACAGCTTCCGTGAGGACGATAGTGACTATTTTAGCCAGCCACGGGCTTTGTTTCAGCTGATGAGTGCCGAGCAGCAACAAGTATTGTTTGCTAACACCGCTCGCGCCATGGGCGATGCTTTAGATTTTATTAAGTACCGCCACATTCGTCATTGCCACCAGTGTGATCCGGCGTATGGTGAGGGCGTGGCTAAAGCTTTGGGTATGACGGTAGCCGATGCGCTCGCCGCTCGCGAGACCGACCCTGCACGCCATTTACCTAGTTTTCTATAAGGCTATTTAGGAGACAGTCCTCTCTTGAATACCGGTAAGTACACTGCACAGTAAGAAAACCACAGACACCGCTTTGGTCACGCCAAAGCGGTGTTTTTGATGGGCATTGTTATAGAAGATGGTTGGGATGGCGGGGGTATTTGCTAGGCCTTTATTATGGCAGCCGCCTTATTACTATTTTTTTTGGTTTATGCCTTTGTATTTACTCTAATCTTTGACAAAATAGTACCCTTTTCTCAGCACAGTCAGACGCAACCCTAACTACCATATAACATCAATATCAATATCAATATCAATATCAACATCACCTAGCAAGCACAGTAGCTGCTCGTGCGAGGTATCATTCCCTAATGTCCTGGGGTCTATTATGATTTTAATAGCCCACCCCTCCATGCTACGTTTATAAATAAAACTCAATATAAAAGGATTTTTTATGTCAATTCCAGCAGTCACTATTTTAGATGGCGGCATGAGCCGAGAGTTAGAAAAACATGGCGCGCCTTTTCGTCAACCGGAGTGGTCGGCGCTGTCCCTAATGGAAACGCCGGAAATCGTCTGCGCAGTCCATCGTGATTTTATACAAAGTGGCGCGCAAGTCATCACTACCAACAGCTATGCTTTGGTGCCTTTTCATATTGGTGAGGCCCGTTTCACAGCACAAGGGCAGGATTTGGCTGCAACTGCTGGCAAGATGGCGCGTCAAGCGGTCGAACTAGAAAGTAGTGACACTCAAGTTGCAGGCTCTATACCACCGTTGTTTGGCTCTTATCGCGCTGATCTTTTTGAACCTGAGCGCGTAGAAGTCATAGCCACACCTTTAATCAAAGGTTTGGCGCCTTATGTGGATTTCTGGCTTGCTGAGACCCAAAGCTTAATAGCGGAGGCCGTGGCCATTCACCAGCTATTAGCGCAATGGGATGAGGCCCACAAACCTCTTTGGGTCGCTTTTACCTTGGAGGATAGCGAGGCACTCGACGTCCCGCGCTTAAGATCAGGCGAGACCGTGCAAGCGGCAGTCGAGCGCTTAGTGACGTTGAACGTCAGCTGCATCCTGTTTAATTGCTGCCAACCGGAAGTCATTGCGCAAGCTTTGCAAGTGGCACAAACCACCCTCAAAAACAACCAAGCCGAGCATATTAAGCTCGGCGCTTATGCCAATGCTTTTGCACCGCAAACTAAAGACGCTACTGCCAATGCGGGCCTGGATGAGGTCCGTAGCGATTTGACGCCACCCGCCTATTTGACCTGGGCCAAAAAGTGGCAAACCATAGGCGCCTCTGTCATTGGCGGCTGCTGCGGTATTGGCGCAGAGCATATCAAAGTCTTGAGCCAAAACTTTAATCAGACCACGCAAAAATAGAGATGCTGCCATGCAAAATGGACAAAAAATTGGCTTAGTCATGCTCACCGCCATTGTATTTAGTTCAATGGTTGGTGCCGGTATTTTTAGTTTGCCACAAAATATGGCAGAGGTGGCGGGGGTAAACGCCATCTTGACGGCCTGGGTAATTACCGGCATTGGGATTTTATTTCTGGCCGGTTGCTTTTTATACCTATCTCGACTCAAGCCTGAGCTGGATGGCGGTATTTATACTTATGCCAGACAAGGATTTGGTGATTTAGCAGGTTTTTTTTCGGCTTGGGGCTATTGGCTGTGTGCCACCATTGGCGTGGTAGGCTATTTGGTGGTCGCTTTTGCTGCGTTGGGCAGCTTTGTAGACAGTCCTAACCGAGTCATTTTTGGCGAAGGCAATACCGTTTGGGCCTTTGTCGGCGAGTCCATCATTTTATGGTCCGTGCACTATCTGGTGCTGCGCGGGGTCAAACAAGCGGCTTTTATTAACCTGATTGCTACCTTGGCCAAAAGCTTACCGCTATTGGCCTTTATAGTCTTTGCGTACTACGCTTTTGATTTGCCCACTTTTAATGCCGATCGTGCTGGCACCACGTTAGCCACTCCTTTTATGGAGCAAGTCAAAGGCACCATGTTGATTACCCTCTGGGTATTTACGGGTATAGAAGGGGCAGTGGTTTTGTCGGGGCGCGCCAAACGGCGAGCGGATATTGGCCGCGCCACTTATATAGGGGTCATTTGCGCTTTAGTACTTTATATCGCCATTACCTTGCTGTCTTTGGGGGTGATGAGTAGAGTAGACGTAGCAGGGTTGACCAATCCTTCTATGGCTGGATTGATGGCGCAGATGATTGGTCCAGTGGGCAAATGGGTAATCAGCTTAGGGCTAATCGTCTCCGTACTGGCCTCTTATTTAAGTTGGATTCTTTATTCTGCAGAAGTCCCTTATACGGCGGCCCAGTATCATGCCTTCCCGCGTATATTTGCCAAAAAAAATGCCCAAGGCACCCCTTATACTTCCTTAATACTCACCAGCTTGACCGTACAATTTTGTCTGCTGATGATTCTATGGACCGGCAAGGGTTATACTACTTTGGTGTTGATCTCTACCTCTATGATCTTGATTCCCTATTTTTTGGTGGGGGCTTATTTGGTCAAAGTCGCTTTTCAAGAAAAGGCAGGTTGGGGGATTAAAGCGGTCGGCTTAGGGGCCAGCGTTTATGGCGTTTGGCTGATTTACGCGGCAGGAATCGATAACTTGCTGCTGTCATTGCTGCTCTATATCCCCGGTCTGGCCATCTATTATTACAGCCGCTATCAACAGCGTAAACTGAGCGGCAAACCCGTCTAGACCTTTACTTTTTTAGCCCGTTTATTGGCAAGCGCTCATCTCTTAGCTGAGTGCAAAACTCTATGACTGGTGAGACAATTCTGCTGATAACCCCGCTTACAACCACGAGCCAATAGGATGACTCTTTGCTATGAACCCTAGCACTGTCAATGATTTAAGGATATTAGATATCACTTTTAGCGATATCTTACTCACCGTGCATTTCCTCTTATTGGTGCTCATCACGTTACGGATTCTGGCGCGTTATGACCTGACCTCGTCTGCTCGGCTGGCCTGGTTTGTGGTGGTATTGGCCTTGCCTTATCTTGGTGTCATTGTGTATTGGATGTTTGGCGAGGTGCATTTAGGGCGTAAGATTACTAAGGAACATCACGCTACGATTGAGGATTTGCATAAGCGTCACCCTGAAGTCTTGGGCGATGCACAGACCTTCAAGCACTATATAGCGACGGAATACCAGCCGGCGTTTGCTTACGGAGCGGCGGTCACCGGCTTTAATACCACGACAGGCAATCGCGCTGAATTAATGCCGGACGCCCAGACGGCAAGGGCGCGCATGATTGCGGACTTTGATGCGGCAACCGACCATATTCATGTGCTCTATTACATTTGGCTCAGCGATGAGACCGGGATTAATACGGCCAAAGCCTTGATTCGCGCAGCACAGCGTGGGGTCACTTGTCGGGCGATGGTCGATGCCATGGGCTCGCGCAAGATGCTCAGCTCCCCGCTATGGCAAGAGATGAAAGACGCGGGCGTGCAGCTTGGAGTTGCCCTACCCTTTCGCAATATTTTTAAAGTGCTGCTGACCAGCCGTATCGACCTGCGCAATCACCGCAAGATTACGGTCATCGATGGCACCATTACTTATTGTGGCAGTCAAAATTGCGCTGACCCAGAGTTTCGAGTGAAGCCTAAATATGCGCCTTGGGTCGATATCATGGTGCGCTTTGAAGGGCCTATCGTTGCGCAAAAACAGATGCTCTTTGCCAGCGACTGGCTGATGGCCAATCCAGACACGCCACTAGCCGCTTTTAACTATCCTACGGCAGCGAAGGAGGCGCTAAATCAGGACACCACGGCAGGGTTTGCCGCCCAAGTATTTGCAGATGGCCCTACCCAGCGCCGTGCAGCCACCCCGCAATTTCTCACCACGCTTATCACTCAGGCTCAGCAGCAACTGATTATTTCTACCCCCTACTTCGTTCCCGACTACTCCCTGATTAGCGCACTGTGTGCCACTGCCTATCGCGGGGTCGAAGTCATTATGATTTTTCCAAAAAACAACGATTCTTTCGTCGTGGCAGCCACCAGTCACAGCTATTATTGGGAGCTGTTGGAAGCAGGCGTGAAAATTTATGAGTTTAAAGGCGGTTTACTGCATGCAAAGACCTTAACCGTCGATGGTCAGGTCAGTTTGATCGGATCGACCAATTTAGACTTACGCAGCTTTGATTTGAACTATGAAAATAATATCGTCCTGAGTGATGCGGCCCTAACCGCTGCTATTATCGCGCGCCAATTCGACTACATTAGCGACTCGGATGCCGTGACCAAAGACGCTGTTAAAGCCTGGAGCTTACCGAGACGCATTTGGAATAATGTGGTCGCTACGATTGGCCCTGTCTTATAGGATAAGGGCTAAAAATATGGGCAATACTGAGAGTTGTTAGGTAAAAAAAACGCTGAACCATGAATGACTCAGCGTTTTTTTTGGTTAGCGAATAGAGAAAACTGACTTAGCGCTTACTCAGAATATAAACCACAAACTTAGCTTCTGTCTTAAACTCAGTCTCACTAGCAGACGTTAATAGAGCGTTTCGTTTGGCCGGTTGTGCCCGATAAGCATAAGGGGTCATGGTGAGTAAATCGGCTAAATCCGTCTGATTCAGCTGTAAATCCTGAGCGCAAGATAAGACGGTGTGCTGCTCAAAATACGGCTCTAGTTGCGTGAGAAATTTATCAGAATCGTGCTCACGGACCGAATCAAATAGTGCCTCGCGCACTGAGGCCAGATGGCCAACATCCGGTTTAGCAATCACTAGCCAGCCGCCAGGTTGCAACATCTGCGCAAACACTTCCGGCAAAATGGGGCTAAAGATAGTAGTAATACCGTTGAGGCTAGCCGGCGGTAAAGGCAAATGCGCTGCACTGGCGACTAACGGGTATAAAATACCGTTGTCGTGCGCTACTGCCTGCTCAGTATCCTGCTGCCATAAGCATCCTGCCGCTTTGCTCGCCTTAGCCAACGTAACCACCGCAGGCTTACTAATATCAACTGCGATGAA
The DNA here is from genome assembly GCF_058189395.1 of Psychrobacter sp. CoH-33_TS_01. NCBI lineage: Bacteria > Pseudomonadati > Pseudomonadota > Gammaproteobacteria > Moraxellales > Moraxellaceae > Psychrobacter > Psychrobacter sp. CoH-33_TS_01. Next base: position 27,684 of record NZ_JBVGQI010000009.1, on the reverse strand, counting down.
ACCCGTGATGCCTTGCTTCACTAACGCCTCGCGCATTGCTAAGGTGTAATAGCCCTCTCCACAGCCGATATCTGCCCAATACTTCGCCTCTTTACCCGCTACTTGTTCTTCTATTACTGGCGCCACCTTTTCTTTTAGCGCTACTGTTGCGCTAGGCAGTTGCGTCAACTGCTCACAAATCAGTGCCTGCAAATGCGCATAGTGCCCTGCCGCCAAAAACCGCTGTCTTGCCGCTATAGAATCTGGGCTATCGCCAGGCGCTTTGGATTTCTTCTGCTGGACGGGCAATAAATTAACATAGCCTTGCCGCGCCACATCAAAACTATGCTGAGTCAGCTTTGCAGGCGTTATGCCATCTGCCATAAGAGGTGGCTGTTGACTGGCATCGCAAATCCAAGTCTTGGCGCTCACTTGTAGAGGCGACTGACAAAGTGGACAAATAAAATCAGGGGCAGTAAACGTAGGATTGGGCACAGAAACAGTAAATGGCGACACGGCAGACTCTTATTCGGGTGGGCAAAAGGTGCGAGGAATTAACGAAAATTATTATGAGCTTATCAAAGGTAAGCTTATGCGGAACGACACCGGCTAAAAATAGCATAGCATAAAAAAAATAACGGTAGGTCAAATAGCTATTCAACCTACCGTTTACGTTGTATTGCTCTCTTGCTAGAGGTTTATCTTAATTTCAACGTCATCAAGCCCAACACGACCAAGACAATCGCGATAATCCAAAATCTAGCGACCACTTGGGTTTCTTTCCAACCAATTTCTTCAAAGTGATGGTGCAGCGGCGCCATTCTAAACACGCGTTTTTTACGCAGCTTATAGGAGCCCACCTGAATCATAACAGACAAGGCTTCAGCTACAAAGAGGCCGCCCATGATAGCGAAAGCAATCTCTTGGCGGGTCATCACGGCGATAGTACCGAGCATAGCCCCTAAGGCCAAGGCACCGACATCACCCATAAAGACTTGTGCGGGATGCGCGTTAAACCATAAGAAACCAAGACCTGCGCCAATCATAGCGCCGCAGACAATGGTGACTTCAGAGTTATAAGCGATATATGGTACGTGCAAATAATCAGCAAAGCGCACGTCACCAGAGACATAAGAAAAGGCGCCGAGACCCGCTGCCACTAACACGACGGGCAGAATAGCTAAGCCGTCTAAGCCATCGGTTAGGTTGACTGCGTTCGAGGAGCCATTAATGACGAAGTAGGTAAAGATGATAAACCCAATACCAAAAGGCACCGCTGAAAAAGGAATAACCCAATTTTTAAACAGCGGCACCAGCACGTCTTGCATCTCAAAAGTGGTCTGCATATTAGGTTGCTGGAGCGCAATATAATATAAGGAGACCCCAACGAAGAGCGCACCCATAGACAGCCAAAAATACTTCTTCTTAGCGGATAAGCCCTTGGGGTTTTTATACTTAATCTTGAGCCAATCGTCCATCCACCCTACGGCACCAAAGATCACCATAACCACGATGAGAATCCAGATGTAGGGGTTAGAGAGCCGCGCCCAACTGAGCGTGGCCACAGCGATTGAGCTTAAAATCAGAATCCCCCCCATCGTGGGGGTGCCCGTCTTCGCCAAATGTGATTGTGGGCCATCATCGCGGATAGCCTGACCATATTTTAAGGTACGCAGGTGCGCAATCGCAGGACCGCCCAATATGAGACTAAATGCTAGCGCTGTGACCACGGCAAGCAGGGCTCGTAGGGTCAAAGAGGACACTGCGGAAAAAGGTGTGTAATACTGACCGAGCCATTCAAATAACCAAAGTAACACTACTTACTCCCCTAGCAACGCTTCGATGAGCGTCTCCATTTTGGCAGATCGTGAGCCCTTAAATAGGACAGTACATGGACGATCTTCGTGAGTCTGTAGATACTGCTGTAAATAGTTCAGCAGCGCCAATTTGTCTGTGAATGCTTGCGCTGCAATGCCACCGACTTCCATAGCCCCGTCCACACTAAAGCGAGCGAGATCACCGACACACAGTAAGATATCGACACCGGTAGCCGCAATTGCACGGCCGAGCGCTTGGTGTTCGGCGACAGCAGCTTCACCCAACTCACCTATATCGCCCAATACCATGATTCGTGTGCCTGTCTGGGCGGCTAAGACTTTCGCAGCAGCACGCACAGAGTGAGGATTGGCATTATAAGTGTCATCAATCAGGCGGTGCATGCCCAACAACTGACTGTTGAGACGGCCTTTCGCTGGACGGGCATTCTCTAGGCCAATTACGATATCTGCTGCGGACACGCCTAATGCATGCGCACAAGCAGCGGCGGCCAACGCATTATTCACGTTATGCTCGCCCGCTAAAGGTAAATTAATATCATGGACTTCGCTACCGATATGCAGCTTAAACTCGCTGCGTTCCGGCTCAACGTCCAAGTGACTGGCGCTAATGTCGGTATTGCCAAAGCCCAGCACATGGTCGCTATGGGTTTCGGCGATACGGCGCAGTTGGTTGGTGAAGTCGTCATTATCCGGCACGATAGCGTATTGATCGCGGCTTAGCGTATGGTAAATCTCAGCCTTAGCTTGGCAAATGCCTTCGCGGCTACCAAACTCACCCAAATGTGCGGTACCAATATTGAGAATACAAGCAACATCCGGCTGCACTATCTCAGTGGTATAGGCGATCTCACCAATGTGGTTGGCGCCCAACTCGATAATGGCATATTGATGCTGATCGGATAATTCTAGCAGCATCATGGGCGCGCCCAAGTCGTTGTTTAAGTTACCACGCGTGATCAGCGTAGGGGCAAGCCGGCTAAAAATACTGCCGAGCATTTCTTTACAAGTGGTCTTGCCACTAGAGCCCGTAATCGCAATCACTTTTAAATCTTTATGCTGCTGCCGACGGTACGCCGCCAGTTGCCCTAAGGCGAGGCGTGCATTGCTCACTACCAATTGCGGAATACTGCTCGGCACGGGGCGCTCGACGATTGCCGCAATAGCGCCTTTGCTGGCGGCGGCATTGATATAGTCGTGACCGTCAAAATTCTCTCCTGACAAGGCTAAAAAGATATCTCCCGGCTTAATCGTCCGTGTATCTGTCGCGATACGATAGCTGGTCACGGAGACTGTAGCCGTTGGGTTGCTGGCTTGATCAGCAGCCGGTAGCCAATGGCTATTTAGCGACGCCGTAGCGGCCAACAAGTTCTCTGCCTGCCAGACGTATAGTCCTTGCGAGTGCAGCTCGTTATCAGCGCCTGCCGATGAACTCTCTTCTTTGTCTGTCATAGGGTACCTTTTGCGTTATCTTTAACTATGGGAATAACTTGTAGCGCTATCTGTGTCTTACTTTATTCAAATAAGTGCTCAGTGACTTAACGGGAGTAAGTTGCTGACTTCATTTGCACCCGGCTGTTATTGACTTAAGGCTTCTTTCACCACCACCGTGTCATCAAAATCATGGCGCACGCCTTTAATTTCTTGATAAGTCTCATGACCCTTGCCCGCAATCACTACGATATCATTAGCTTGAGCCTGCGCTACCGCATAAAAAATCGCTTTACGGCGATCAGCTTCGATATGGGTGCGGGCGTGTTGCTCTGCGGTCATGCCCGCTTGCATATCTTGTAGTATCGCAAGGGGGTCTTCTGAGCGCGGATTGTCAGAGGTAAAAATGACTTGGTCCGCTACTGCTAATCCGGCCTGTGCCATTAACGGACGCTTGCCCGCATCGCGATCACCGCCACACCCGAATACCGCCCAAAGCGTACCTTCGCAATGGGCTTTTAGACTGGTCATCACTTGTTGCAGCGCATCTGGTGTGTGCGCATAATCCACGATAAAGCAGCCTTGGTCATAGCCCGCGGTATTCTCAATACGCTGCATCCGGCCACTCGCCCCTTCTAAGGTCGCCACTAGGGCAGGAATCTGCTCGATAGTCACGCCTAAAGCGATAGCTCCAGCAATAGCGGCTAATAAATTGGCCACATTAAAACGGCCCAGCAAGGGGCTATCCACCCACATAGTCTTGGCCTGAGCAGGGTTTCTAGAAGTGTTATCACTAGCGTGCTCTGTTGACAAACCATTCAATAACGGACTGGCTATCTCAATACGGGCACCTTCTAAACTGGGCTCAATCTGGCGGGCCACAAAAGTAGCGTCTGACGCTGCATTTAAGCTATACGTCCATACTTCCAGACCACTCTGCTGCGCGGTCTCTAGCATTAACGGGGCAAACTCATCATCACTATTGATAATGGCATGGGTCAAGGTGGGGAAATAATGGCGATTAAACAACATCGCTTTGGCTGCGGCGTACTCCGCCATATCCGCATGGTAATCGAGATGATCACGGCTTAAATTGGTATAAATAGCGACTTTAATGGGCACGCCTTGTAAACGCTGCTGATGCAGACCATGCGAGCTGGCTTCTAGCGCCAATAGGTCGACCGATTGATTGGCCATATTCAGCAAGAAATTTTGTACGGCCAACGCATCCCCAGTGGTATGACTGGCTTGGGTTAATTGACCCAATTTACCGTTGCCAGCCGTGCCCATAATGGCACTACTCATCCCTGCCCCTTGGCACAATTGAGCGAGCAACTGGCTGATGGTGGTTTTACCATTCGTCCCCGTGACTGCAGCGACTTTCGGCAATGATAGCGATTGTCCGTCTACACTGAGCGTCGTTTGCAGCAAAGCCGTTTGAATAAGTGAGCCTAGAATATCGCGAATATTTGCACTATAAATAATAGGACAGCTGGGCTCAACAATATCGAGCGCCTGTGGGTCAATCTCTGACAAGATAAATGCCGCCTTATCCATAGCTTGCTTAGCGAATAGACCGCTACGAGCATCATCATGCGTTTGGCTTTTGAGCAAGACTAAGACATCAGCTTGCGCCACTTGGCGGCTATCGAGTTGAAATTGGTGGAAAGGCGTTTGTAATACGGTGGGATCCGCTTGCATAAGCTGCTGATAAGCGGAGTTAACTTGTTTAGTAGTAGGGTTTGCAGCCTCTAAATCTTGCCCATCACGGTTAGCGAAGACAGGCGCTAGTGACGTCAATAACTGCTGTAGCGTGAGGGCGTTATCAGTACCAGAGGTCATGCAAAATCCCTAAGCCAAAAAAAGGCTAAATTAAAGGTAAAAACAATGGGCAGTCCCCCTAAGCGGACAGACTGCTCTCTCTTTATCTACGTATTTTTTCTCACTAGCCTAATAGCTTGCTAGGTGCGAGCGCTATTATTTAGTCTTGAGCGGTTTATCCAACGGCACATTATAAAGACGCAAGGCTTCTTTCATCACACTATGAAACACGGGCGCTGCGGTGAGACCAGCGTAGTACTGCTTACGCGGATCTTCAATCAGCACGACACCGACCAAGCGCGGGTTCGACGCCGGCGCGATACCGACAAAAACGTTGCGATATTGATCCGTATAATAGCCCCCTTTAGGATTCACACGGCGTGACGTTCCCGTCTTACCTGCGACCCGGTAGCCATCAATAGCCGCTGCCGTCGCCGTACCACCAGGCTCAGTCACCAACTCCAACATCTCCACGATATCTTGGGCTTGCTGCGCCTCCATTAAGCGCTCACTCGCTGCAGGCTTTTCCGTCTTAACTAGCTTTAATGGGTGCATAACCCCGCCAGCTGCTAAAGCACTATACGCCTGAGCTATTTGTGCCAAAGTGACTTGCAGACCATAACCGTAACTGACGGTGGCGCGGCGTGCCGTTTCATTTTCTTTTGGCGTCACGACCAGACCACTGCCCTCTCCAGGGAATTGTAGCGGGGTCTTTTTGCCAAAACCAAACTGACGCTGCATATCGGTAATGGCTTCTGGTGGCAATGATAACGCTACCTTGGTCGACGCGACGTTACTCGATTTCTGCAGCAAGGTCGCAAAGTTAATCACCCCCAAGTTATTATGGTCACGGATGGTATAGCCTCTGACACGGATAGACCCTGGGTTGGTATCGATTAACGAATTACTGGTATATTTACCCGACTTTAAGGCGGCGGCCACTGTAAAGGGCTTCATGACCGAACCGGGCTCAAACACGTCTAATACGGCACGGTTACGCTGGTTGGCCCCCGTCATCTCATTCAAGTTATTAGAGTTAAACGACGGCCACGTCGATAGCGCCAACACCTCACCGGTCTGCACATCTACAATCATGCCGGTACTCCAACGTGCTTGCTGCAGACGTCCCGCTTTCTCTAACTCTTTATAGAGTAAGTACTGCAAGCGTGAGTCGATGGTCAAAGCAATATCTTTACCGGCAATCTCAGGTTTGACCTGTTTGATTTCTTTCAGGCTGTTTTGGCGAGCGTCTTTTAGAACCATCACCTTGCCATTTTCGCCAGCCAGCTCTTTTTCATACTGACGCTCAATCCCTGCGCGCCCTTCGTAGCCACCCTCTGGGTCATTAGCGTTTTGGCCCATAAAGCCTAGCAGCTGTGAGTTGGGTTGCGGCTGCGGATAATAACGCTGGAAGAAGTTTTTGTCATAGACCGCTACGAAATCAAGCGAGGTGACACTTTGCGCAATCTCTGGGGTGACCTTGTTTAATAACGGGAAGTAATGCGAGCCTGCACCGGATGGCAGTGCAGCTTTGACCGCTTCTTCATCCGTCACATCGACCGACTCATCAATCGCCACCGCTGTTTTTAACTTATCTACCGGCACATTCGCAGCCGCAGCGAGACGGTTTAAATCCATGGCCTCTAAACGTTTACGCATACGCGCTTGCATCTTAGGGTTTTCAGGATTGGTCACGATAGCCTTTTTGATACTATAGTATTCTTGCGCATAATCGTGTGGACTAAAAGAAACCGTTGCCAAAGGGGCGCTGACCGCTAAGGGGAGATTATTGCGATCGGTAATCATACCGCGATAGGAGGGCTGCGTACGCACGCTAGTGATGAGCTGGTTGCCTTTTTCTTGATAAAATCCGGCATTTAAGACTTGGATGTAGTAAGCCCGGCCTATCAAAGCGACCAACACGCCTAAAGCTAGAATCCAAATGACCCGAAAACGAGATTTATCCGCCTCGACACCACCACGAGAGGACGCCCCAGTAGCTCGATTAAATACTAGGGACTTGCGGTTTTTAACGCTGGTGTAAGCACCACCCTGCTCAGCTTTGTCCGCTTTTTTTAGGGAGAATCGCGAAGACTTCGGCTTAGCCGATTGCGCTGACTCTTTGGATCGCAAGGGCTCAGTCACTTTAACCGTGCTGGCGCTACTGGCTTTACTGCGGCTAGGCTTTTTAGAGGCCGTCGTTTTAGCAGTGGTTTTTTTAGCGGGCGTTTTTGGCGTTTTAGGTTGTTTGGTACTCATGGGGTGACCTCAGTCGCGGCTGAGGCAGAGTCAGTCTGGTCACTCGTAGCATCGGTGGGTATAGGGGTAGCTGGGGTATTACTAGCAGCCGATGACTTATTGCCGCTAGCTATATTAGCGGGTACATCGGCAGGCTCGGAACCGGGCTGCAAAATTAGCTTGTCTTTCGTACCTGGTGAGAACATACCCAACTCAGCGACGGCACGACTGGCAATTTGCGGCGTGGCACTAAAGGTCTGCTGCTCGATAAGCAGACGTTGGTGTTCGACTTGGAGCTTACGGTATTGTTTGCGCATGTCTTGCAAGACTTTATAATCCTGATGATATTTTTGAACTTGTTCAGCAGCTTTGACCCCAGTCCCGATAATAAGCACGGCGAGTACCAGCATAATGACGACATAGAGATTCACGCCCACAAAGCGTTTTGAGAGAATTTCCCCCACATCTGGCGTCGAATCGTTGCCCGCTCGCCTTGAGACGGATTTGTCTGTTGCTGCCATGTCAATCTCAATTATAAAAATATTGTAAAGGGGTAAGCTAAGTTTGGGATAAAAAATGCTAGTAGCTATCTACTTGCGGCGTATACGGGATATCGGTCCGTTGTGCGGCTCGCAACCAAGCACTGCGCGAGCGTGGATTGCCCTTCACTTCAGCAGCACTCGGTCCAATACGCTTTGGCTTCGAAAAATAGCGCGGGCGCTTGGGCGGCATCGGCAAATTCTGGTCTTCCGGGTATTGCCCTCGGCTATGACGCTGCAAAAACTGCTTAATGCGGCGGTCTTCTAACGAATGGAAACTAATCACCGCTAGCCAGCCATCGGTCGCCACCACTTCTAAGCTTTGCTCCAAGAAGCTATCGACATCACCCAGCTCATTATTAATAAAAATGCGCATGGCTTGAAAGCTTTGCGTCGCAGGATGCTTGCCCTTTTGCCAATTGGGATGCGCCACCTTGATGACTTCGGCCAATTCTAGCGTCGAGTCATAACGGTCCATCTCTTTGATAGCACGCGCAATACGGCGGCTGTGGCGCTCTTCGCCAAATTCATACAGCACATCGGCCAAAATATCCACCTCTACGGTCTCTAACCATGCCGACACCGGCTGACCGCGCGTGGTATCCATGCGCATGTCCACTGCCCCATCACGCATAAAACTAAAGCCGCGACTGCCATCATCAATCTGCGGTGACGATACGCCCAAATCGGCCATCAGTCCGGTCAGCTTAGCGATACCTAAATCGGCCAAGCGCGCCTGTAAAGTGGCAAAACTGTCATGAATGACCGTCACCCGTGGGTCACTAGCGGCCAATTCATTCGCCACTGCGATAGCTTCTGGGTCTTTATCAAACACCAATAACCGCGCGTCTTCTGCCAAATGACTGAGCAACAGGCGACTGTGGCCACCGCGGCCAAAAGTCCCATCCACAAAGATACCGCTGGCTTTTTGTGCGGGCGCTTTCGCTAATGATTTTAAACCCAAAACAGCGGCCACTGTTTCTTCTAATAAAACAGCGTGATGACTTAGGGTCTCAGCGACTATAGGAGTGGGAGTGTCTTCGGTTGGTGCAGTATTATAAGGCATTCAAGGCAAATTTCTTGTGTAATAGCTCGGCTATAAAAGCTTTTTTACGGAAAAGCTAGGAGATAGCAAAGCAAGGATAGTGTCGTTAGCTAGGCTTAGCGTAAGTACTTATTATCGATAATAAAGGGGCTCATTGAATGAGTAAGCACGCTCACCATTCTGCATGACTTATGCAAGCTCGCAAAAGCTCATCATAACCTTTTACTCGCCAATAATAGCAAGTTTCTATTGTGATTTTCTCACGATATTCTGTATTAAAAGTTAATAGCTGGTAGCACCATAATATAGTAGCAAAATACTAGCGGCAAACGATGTAAAATACGTGAAAAGTACCTTACTCAAGGTTTGCCGTCAGCCTAGCCACTGCAGTTGTCATTATCGCAAGCTCTCCGGTCATGTCAAGTGATGCCCCCATAAACGAGAAGTTAATCTGACGAAAATCGGCGTATGAAACATAAAGCACTGCTGACAGCAATATACGAGCAGGGATTTAATACCTGTTATAATAGGCACCATGCATCAACGACATCTGCCAATGGTTAGCCAAGGGCTCATAAGTCAGGGGGCGTTAGGACGCTATGGCCTGGCCTATTGACCTTTATTATCGGCCACTTTTTCCTATTGGTTCGTCGCCAAGTCGTCCCCATGTATTGACTACGCCCACTAGTTAGCTAAGTACTGTTAGCTTAGTACTTTGAATCATTAAGCTATTAAAGTGAGCCAACTCGTTCAACCAGCCTGTCACACCCTATTAAACTCATAAAATTATATTTTTCATCCCGTTATCGAGACTACTATGACCCAACCTACCCCTAGCAACCGTCCTGTTCGTACCCGTATCGCACCCTCTCCGACTGGTTTTCCTCACGTCGGTACCGCCTATATTGCGCTATTTAACTTAGCTTTTGCTAAGGCGCATGGCGGAGAGTTTATCCTACGTATCGAAGATACGGATCAGACGCGCTCTACCGAGCAATCAGAAAAGATGATTTTGGATGCATTGCGTTGGGTGGGTCTCGATTGGTCAGAAGGTCCAGATATTGGTGGGCCACACGCGCCATATCGCCAAAGCGAGCGCAGTGACTTATATAAAAAGTATGCTGAAGAATTACTGGATAAAGACCACGCATTCCGCTGTTTCTGCACATCAGAAGAGCTAGACGCCATGCGCGCTGAGCAAATGGCCAATGGCGAGACCCCGCGTTACGATGGTCGCTATGCCGATTTATCTCGCGAAGAGTCCGACAAGATGGTCGCTGAGGGCAAGCCTTACGTCATCCGTATGCGCGTCCCGACTGAGGGTACCTGTATCGTCAACGATATGCTGCGCGGCGAAGTTGAAATCCCTTGGTCACAGGTCGATATGCAAGTTTTGCTCAAGACCGATGGTATGCCGACTTACCATTTGGCCAACGTCGTCGATGACCACTTGATGGATATCAGCCATGTGATTCGTGGGGAAGAGTGGCTCAACTCAGCGCCTAAACACCAGTTGTTATATGAGTATTTCGGTTGGGAAATGCCCACCCTTTGCCATATGCCATTGCTGCGTAACCCAGACAAATCGAAATTGTCTAAGCGTAAAAATCCTACGTCTATCACCTACTATCGTGATGCCGGCATGCTGCCAGAAGCGCTGCTCAACTACCTCGGTCGTATGGGCTACTCAATGCCAAACGAAGAAGAGAAGTTCACGTTAGAAGAGATGATTGCTAGCTTTGATATAAAACGCGTCTCGTTAGGCGGCCCTATCTTTGATGTAGAGAAACTGAGCTGGTTAAACGGGGAATGGTTGCGTGCACTAACCCCAGAAGAATTGAAAAACAAGATTCTTGCTTGGGCGAATGATTCAGACAAATTGACCGCGATTGCGGCGGCGATTCAACCACGTATCAACCTATTATCTGATGCGGTTAATTGGGCAGGTTTCTACTATCAAAACCTTCCTAACATCACTGCCGAAGATTTTGAGCATAAAACGCTGACACCTGAGCAAGTGATTGAGATTCTGCAGATTACCCTGTGGAAACTGGAAGTATTGCCAGAGTGGAGCGAGGAGAATATCTACGCTACGCTGAAAGGTCTCTCTGCTGCGCTTAATATCAAACTGCGCGATATGATGGCCCCGTTCTTCATCGCCATTGCGGGCAGCACCTCTTCGACGCCGGTTATGAACTCGATGTATATTATCGGTGCCGATATGACCTTGAACCGTCTGCGTCATGCGGTCGAAGTCTTGGGTGGCTTAGGCAAAAAGAAACTAAAGAAACTAGAGAAGACGTCGGCGGATTTGCCGAACTTTTTGGCGGATTCGGCTGAATAGTCTTTTGACTAAATAGCCTTGAGATTTAGTCTTATCATGATAAAAATGCTCGGCTTTGGCTGGGCATTTTTTATGGGTGAAACTTTTTATATGTGCGAAACACAGAAAAGTGTTAATTGATGAGGTTTTGGCGATAGGGTATTCATGAGATTACTCTGCGAACCCGTGGGTTACACCCACGCTACCCCATCAATAAAATTCTGGATGTAGGTTGGGTGGATTTTACGATACCCAACGCTACTACTCTTAGAAAGTTTCGTAGGGTGCGCCATGCGCACCAGAAATTGCGAAAAGTAAATCGCTATCACAACTTTTAAAACACTGAAATATCTATTATAGGAATAAAAATTGCATTTTAATGGGCGTATTGAGCGCACCCTAATCTCACACCTTAAACCTAACAATAGTTTGCACTATATGATGCTAAATTGGTAAAATAAAGGTTTAGGCATAACGTCCTGAATTAACTCTATTTTTTATCTGATATTAAAGATAAATACTGTCAACTTACTGACGAGAAACCTTGATTAAATTTTAATTTATTGGGAGATGAGCAGTTTGAAAATTATAAAATTACTAGCACCGCTATTGATAAGCGGTCTTTTTGCGATGCAGAGTCACGCTACAACTGCAAACTATACAGAACAATGGACAGCTGCATCAGGAAAGGCTGGTATTTACTATAGTAGTGACTATGACGATATGCCTAAATATTTTATGGCTCATATTGCTCATGCAAAATCAGGAGAGCAAAGGTTATATTTTCTAGATCAATATATACAGGATAAAAATATCTGTAAATATGAAAGTATAATTCCTGAAGACATCACAATGATTTTCAATAACCAAGCTGTAAAAATGTCTCGATGGTGCAAGAAATTTGGTGACTCAGGAACCACATATTATTCTTACACACCTCAAACAGATAGAGGCAATACATATGTCATAAATCTTTTTAAAACAGCACTATTACCTATCAAAATTCAGTTAAACAATGAGATATTTATATTCCCTGTTACAGGTTTTACCAAAGCATGGAATAGCGGTGGTGGTAATGCGATATAGCTCTAACATTTGGGCAATTTAATGCCCTATTAGCGTATAGCTTTCAGTAAAAACGCAGGGTGACAACCTATGGATAAAAATTATCAATATCCGTAGGGTGCGCCCCGCGCACCATTTAAAATAAACTACTCCAAGCCACGCAAAAAATCCTCCGAAAAATCGACCACATCCGCTCCCCAATCTACAGGGTACGTGCCTTCCTTAACATGCCTATGAAAACTGGAATATCGCCAATCTCTGACCCTGCTCACTAACCCATGTTTAACCGGGTTGTAATGCAAATAGTTCATACACCTAAAAAAATCAGCCTCATCTCTTATTTGATGCTCAAAGAATCGACGCTGCCAAAGACCACGCTCGTTTCTTTTTACCTTTGAATAGTTTAAGTCCTCAATGGGCAATTGATATTGCGGGCAAGCCTGAGTGGTAAAACGCTTTATCTTTGACCAACGTCGGCTGTAATTAGCCTCATCGTTAGGCATTTGCCAGATACAGTGCAAATGATCAGGCAGCTGCACCCAAGCTAATATTTCGAAGGGCTCTTGCTGCTGTACTCGCTTTATACTGTGTTTAACAGCTTGTAGAAAATCCATCTCACAAAATATTTTGCGTCGGTCATGGGCGACCAAAGTAAAAAAATAAGTGGCGCCTTGCGTATAAGAGCGAATGTACTGCGACATTTTTGAGCCCTGTGAGAAAAGTTCAATTTTTATCATTGTTGGTGCGCTGGGCGCACCCTACGTTAGGTCTAATAGAAAAATAGCATAAATTAAAAGGTGAAGTGGCTACAGCCGACAGAAAATAATATATGCAAGGAAGTATGGCAATTGATCAATAGCACAAGTAGCGTGGATAAAACACACGGAAAAAATAAAGTCCATACCCTATTTGACACCCTTCTGCCCTCAAAACATCTAGCCCTTCACCCTCTGTAATCACATTGAAACCCTCAAACAACAAATCATTATATAAAAATATATAATATATGTTAGTATATTAATAAAGGTGGTATTTCATTACTATCTACTCGATTAAAAACAGACAATTAAAAATCTACCAAGGAGAATAACGTGGTTAAAACTACAGATTACGTCGGTACTTTATTTGACGATGCTAGCAATCCTAATAAAATTACCGTTGCCTACACTATGGCCGCTAAAGCTGCTGAAAAAGGTCATTCTGCTACCGTTATCTTAATGGTAGATGCCGTACATCTAGCCAAACCCGATGCCCTTAACGGTATGGATATCGGTGCACCATTCAAACCTGCTGTTGATATGCTAGAGGCGTTCATCAAGCATGGCGGCCAAGTCCTGGTCTGCGAAGCTTGTATGATTCATAACGGCATTGATAAATCTGAAATTGATCCGCGCTTTGGCCTGATTGGTGCCGATGATGTGATTGATTTAGTCATGAATGCTAAAGGGTCATTGCAACTGACCTAAGTCTTGACCAACTAACCTGAGCAGTATAGGGTCTCTCAACTTGGTAATACTTAGCGTTGAGGGGTCCTTATCTCTTTGTTTACCCTCTTAATTTGTCATCAAATTTCAGCCACTAAAAATTATTTTCAATTATTTGAATTAATTCGCGCAAAAGCTCTTGACAATAACCCTCAGCTTACCTAAAATACGCATCTCTTAGTGAGGGGCTATAGCTCAGTTGGTAGAGCACTTGCATGGCATGCAAGGGGTCAACGGTTCGACTCCGTTTAGCTCCACCATTACTATGCTGTTAATAGTTTATCACTAAGTATCGACATCAGTCCCTAGGCTAATCTCCACCCTGATGTTGATTGTTATGATAGTTGGTTTATACCAATGAAGCTTAACTACTCTTTGCGTCCCCATCGTCTAGAGGCCTAGGACACCGCCCTTTCACGGCGGTAACGGGGGTTCGAATCCCCCTGGGGACGCCACTATTCAGTGGCTGACACCACTACTAAAATCGCTCAATCTAACGGATTGGGCGATTTTTTTTGTCTAAAATTTATTCTCGCCTTTGCCACTCTCCTATCTTCTTTTTTCCTGCTGATTACTCTCTTGGCACTCCGTTTAGGCCTCTTTAAAACTTCTTTGGTGTTCTGAACTAGTTATTCTTTAGCAATCTGTGTCTATATGCAGTTTTTTCAATATTATATTATTATTTATTAAAATACTCTTTAGCAAAACATTACTCTATAATTTTCCACAAGTCGTTTCTACAGATTAGTTTACATAATTTACTTATTAATGAACAAAAGTAACCGAACTTATGTATAGCTTACATGGTTTATTAAAAACCTCATAGTCAACAAGACAGAGTTACTTAAAACCCTCACGACAGTTGCTTTGCGGCTCTATATAATCTCGCCCATCTTACGTAACTTAACAGCTGAGCGGTATCACTAGCATCTATTTTTAGCATATGATGCTAGTGGACTTACTTTTAAAATTATATTATATGAGTTGTTTTATTAAATTAACAATGCTTATTTCAGAGTGTTAATTACGCAATGAGTTAATAAACAACTATTTGCTTAACAGAGGAAAATATTATGATGCCTACTTATACTCCACAACGTCGCCCTTCTTGGCGCGGTGTTTTAGCGGGCTTACTTATGGGTTTAGTCGTTGTCATGGCCATGACGGCTCTTGCCCTAGTATTGAGCTCATTCTTACCGTTTGACCTTAAAGGCACTAGCATCGGTGCTGGTATTTATGCCGCTATTACGGCTTTAGTAAGTGCATTCGTTGCGGGTTATTTCGCTGTGAAAGCCTCTGCTCCAGAAGCACTATTTGGTGACGGCACCGCTATCGACCCTAAAGATGCGACCTTGACTGGTATGCTAACTGCTGCCGCTATAATTGCTTTGACAACTTATTTAGCCATCAGTGGTGCTACTAGCATCATGGGTACTGCTACTAAAGCGGTTGGTAGCACAGTGAGCACAGTAACTAGTGCAGCGGCTTCAACTGTTGGCGCTGGTGCTAGCGCAGTAGGTTCAGTAGTAGAAAACTCGGATATGAACATCCAGCAAGAAGCCAAAACTATGTATGACCGTGTCACTGGCGATATTAGCCGTGCCGACATCGAGAAGATGGTCGCTAAAAACACACAAAACCTAGATCAAGAGCAAGTCTCTGCAACTGCTGACGTTTTAGAAGAAGTATTGAACGAAAACAAAGCGGAAGTTAAAGAATTAGACTTTACTGATTTGGATACGTGGCGCAACATTGACGAGATCGCTAAACAACGTATCGCTAGCATGGAACAAACGCTAGCTGGTCCTGAGTTTATCACTCGTCTACAAGCCAATGGCCTAAGTGAGCCAGAAGCGCAGCAAGTACGTACTGAAGTTGTTGAGTCATTCAACGAATATAAAGCTGAAACTGAGCAAGCTATTGCTACTGCCCAGCAGAAAGCGGACCAAGGTATGCAGAAAGTGGACCAAGTATTAGACACTGCTGAAGATACCGCTCGTAAAGCGGCACTATACTCAGGCCTATTCTGGTTAATCAGTGCTCTACTTACTTTCCTAGCCAGTACTATGGGTGCTCGCAAAGCGGCTGCTAACTACCGCCTAGCTAAGCCTATCGTAACTTGGGGTGACAACGTTAAATAATTAGCTCATTAGAAAAGCAACTTTTCTAATCTAATTAACATACGCTAAGCACAAGCAAAAAACGCACTCAGAATATTGGGTGCGTTTTTTTATGCACGTTATATAGAGTCAATGAGGAAAAGTAATAATAAGCAATAGAACCAAATAACTTAGCTAGGTTCTTGCTAAGATTTCACGTAGGATAATTAGCATATTGCTAACCATAAACCTTACGAGTTATAAAAATAATGACTGTACCAAGTAATCTGGCGACCCCTACTAATACTGGCATAGCTACCTTAAGCGATATGACCATCATTATCCAAACTATCGAGCAAGTCTGTGCTGAGCAGCAAATTACCTGCTTACACGCTATCGAGAGTGGCAGCCGCGCTTGGGGCTTTGCATCACCGGATAGCGACTATGATGTGCGCTTGTTATATTGCCATGCGCCGGATTGGTATCTCAGTCTGTTTGAAGGTAAAGATACTTTTGAATTTATCCAAGAGGATTTGCTTACGGTTCCTTTTGATATTGGTGGTTGGGATATTAAAAAAGCTCTGCAACTCATTTATAAATCTAACGCTGTCATTTTTGAATGGCTGCACTCGCCTATCGTCTATCGGCAGCAGACCGAAGCGATGAAAACCCTCAAAAATATTAGTAGTGCTTATTTTCAGCCTATCGCTGTTCTGCATCATTATCGCGGTATGGCAAAGACGGCTAGTACTGGTCTAGAGCTAAACGCGCCCATTAAAATTAAAAAGCTGTTTTACTTATTGCGGGCTTTACTGGCGGCGAATTGGACTATGACTAAGCAGACACCGCCTCCCGTAGTCATGGCAGCAATGTTTGAGTTAATTAATTTAGAAGCACAAGCTGAGATAATTCAGTTAATTGACTTAAAAAGCCATTGCGCTGAAGGTCATAAGGTGTCCGTATCGCCTTTACTAATACAGACCATTAATGACTTATGGCAAAGCATTGACGCAGCGGAACTTACCCCGCTCGATACTCCGAATACCGACTCATTGAATGATTTTTTTAGGCAAGTAGTGCTGAGTCAATAACGCCTTAGTAGCTAAGGCGTCTTATTTGCAAACCAACGCTAATTTATTAATAACAAGCTTTATAGAAAGTGAGTAACCATGGCCACCCCGCTTACCATCGAGCAGTTAAAAGCTAACAATCTTATATTGCTAGAGTGTCTTTCGGGCAGCCGTGCTTATGGTCTGGATACGCCACAATCGGATACCGATATCAAAGGGGTGTTTTATATGCCCAAATCAAGTTTTTATGGGCTGCAAAACGAGTATGTGCCGCAAGTTAGTAATGCTAGCAACGATATCGTGTATTACGAACTGGGCCGCTATATCGAGCTGCTGCTACAGAATAATCCCAATATGATGGAGCTACTAGCAACGCCTGCGGATAAAGTCTTATATCGCCATCCGCTTATGGAGCTCTTTTTAGCCGAATGGTTCGTCAGTAAACTGTGTGAGAATACCTTTGCTGGTTTTGCCAGCAGTCAGATTAAAAAGGCGCGCGGGCTGAATAAGAAAATCGTCAACCCGATGGCTAAAGAAAAAAAGACCCTATTGGATTTCTGCTCGGTATTTGCGGACAACCATAGTATTCCCTTACTAGAATGGTTAGCGCAGCAGCCTTTTACCCAACGTCAAATCGGTCTGGTGGTCATGCCAAAAGCTACGCAAATGTATGCCATGTACGTGGATTATGACGGTTCACTTGGTTTTTCAGGGCTTATGCAAAAGCCAGAAGCTAGCCAACTGCGACTTAGCTCTATTCCTAAAGGCATGACCCCCGTAGGTTATTTATCCTTTAATGAGCAGGGCTTTAGCAAATACTGTAAGGATTATAAAGACTACTGGCAATGGGTAGACAATCGCAACGAAGACCGCTATCAGACTACGATATCGCACGGTAAGCAGTACGATGCGAAGAATATGATGCATACTATTCGCTTGCTCGAGATGGCGTTAGATATCGCTACTACGGGACAAGTTGTTGTTGAACGTCCCAATAGGGAGGAATTACTCGCTATAAAGTCGGGTAAGAGTGATTATGATGACTTATTAACGCAGGCTGAGCAGTTGACCCAGCAGATTACGGCTGCCTTTTCTAACAGTACTTTGCCGGAGACGCCGGATCATGAGGTGGCTTTAGCGATGTTAGTAACTGTACGTGAGCAGCTGTATGGAGCTATTTAAAGTCTAATATGGCTAAATGCGTCAATAGCTGAGTTTCAACGTAAAACGCTCAAGCAATAAAATCAATATAGCCCCAACGGCATAACAGCCTAAATCCTCCACACTAAAAGTATTGCCCAATACGATATAAGCCAAGCTGTCCGGCGCAAACCCAAGCCGTTCTGCAAGTTTAAAATACTGGGCAAACTCAATGGTAAATGCGACTATCGACGTAAATAGCACCACGAGTTTTTTGTTTAGCGCTGCCCCGCTCATTATGGCGCTGTATAGCAATGCAATGACCAATACATCACCGAGATAACTTCTTACCCAGCCACTCATGTATTTAGCTATTAATATTTCGATTAAAAAAATGGTTAGCGCTAAAAGAAAATAGCCAAGATGAAAACGAAATCTAGGCGTTTGCAAAGGGTTAGTTATTAGCATGGCTTACTCTATTATGAGGGTATAAATCTGCTATTAGCCTAGCAAAGTAATCACAACGCTATCATGAAGTGTTAAAGGATTCTCTGAGAATAACTGCGCTGTAATAAAACTCAAGCCGCACAATAATGGGCATAAAAAAACGCCCAGCCTAAGCCGAGCGTTCTTAAATTACGATTTTCTAAAATAGAGAGTATCGCAACTGAATTTACGCGGTCGCGGCAATATTCTCATTGGCGAGCTCACGCAGTACATAGTGCAATACGCCGCCATGACGCACATAGACGCGCTCTTTTGGCGTCTGCAGCATGACATTAACCTCAAACACTTCCTGGCTGCCATCAGCACGTGTGGCTGTCACAGTTGCAGTCTCACTTTCACCATCATTCAGACCAGTGATGCTAAGCACCTCTGAGCCATCTAGATTATGCGACTGAATGCTCTCGCCTTCTTTAAAGGTTAGCGGTAATACGCCCATGCCGACTAGGTTAGAGCGGTGAATACGTTCGAAAGATCCGGCAAGTACGGCTTTCACACCCAGTAGAATTGTGCCTTTAGCTGCCCAGTCACGGCTAGAGCCCGTACCATACTGCTCACCGCCTAACACAACCAAGGTGCGACCTTCTTCTTTATACTTCATCGCCGCATCGTAAATGGCCATCTTTTCACCATCGGCTAGCGTAGCACTATCACCCGATAGATAATAAGTGTAACCACCCTCGATACCATCCATCATCAAGTTTTTGATACGGATATTGGCAAAGGTACCACGAGTCATGACCGCATCGTTACCACGGCGTGAGCCATAGCTATTAAAGTCCGCTTCCAATACACCGCGCTCTTGCAAGTACTTACCTGCCGGTGAGCCCGCATCGATATTACCCGCTGGTGAGATATGATCCGTGGTGATAGAGTCACCAAATAGACCGAGAATACGCGCATTCTCAATATCTGGGATACCTTCGGGTTGCATAGTCATATCATCAAAGAACGGTGGGTTTTTGATATAAGTCGACGCTTCACTCCACGGATACAGCTGACTATCAGATGAGCTAATCGCATTCCACTCTTCACTACCGTCAAACACTTCACCGTAGTTTTTATGGAACATATCAGCATCGATATTATTGGCAATTAACTCATCAATCTGTGCGGTAGTCGGCCAGATATCTTTAAGATAAACATCGTTGCCGTCTTCGTCCTGACCCAGCGGATGGGTGGTCAAATCGATATCGACCGTTCCTGCCAGCGCATAAGCCACGACTAGGGGTGGTGAGGCTAAATAGTTGGTCTTCACATGCGGGTGAATCCGACCTTCAAAGTTACGGTTACCGGATAGCACTGACGCGACAACTAAGTCTTTTTCCACAATACCTTTTTCGATCACTTCAGGCAAAGGACCTGAGTTACCGATACAGGTAGTACAGCCATAACCGACTAAGTAGAAACCTACCTTTTCTAGCTCATCCATCAACTGGGTCTTTTCTAGATAATCCGTGACGACTTTTGAGCCTGGGGCTAGCGAGGTTTTTACCCAAGGCTTGGCTTTCAGGCCTTTGGCAGCAGCGTTCTTAGCGACCAGGCCAGCACCAATCATTACCGCCGGGTTTGAGGTATTGGTACAAGAGGTAATCGCGGCAATCACTACTGAACCATCGCGTAGCTTATGCTCTTTATCGCTAATGCAGACGGTAGAATAAACGCCTTCTTGTTTCGCCACCTCATCTTCGGTATCAACTTCAACCTTGGGTTCAGCAGCCAACTCTTTAGCCTGTTCTTGCTCACCACCTTCTTGATCAAAGCGGACTTTGCCTACGATTTCTGCTTTGCGATCTTGCGTCATCTCGGTCAAGGTCGAGCTAAAGCTCTTATGCATGTCGGTGAGCGCAATGCGCTGATGCGGTAGCTTTGGCCCGGCCAATGAGGGCACTACGGTAGTTAAATCTAAGGTTAAGTTGCTTGAATAGATAGCATTTGGGGTATCCGCATCGTGCCAGAGCCCTTGCGCCTTCGCATACATTTCGACCAACTCGATTTGCTCTTCAGAACGGCCAGAAAGACGTAAGTATTCAATAGCCACTTGGTCAATCGGGAAGATACCGCAAGTAGCGCCGTATTCGGGCGCCATATTGGCAATGGTAGCGCGGTCTGCTAATGGCATTTGGTGTAAGCCTTCACCATAGAATTCAACAAATTTACCGACCACGCCATGCGCTCTTAGCATCTGCACGACCCGTAACACTAAATCGGTCGCCGTCACCCCTTCCATCAATTTACCGGTCAGCTCAAAGCCCACCACTTGTGGAATCAGCATAGACGAGGCCTGACCTAGCATCGCAGCTTCCGCCTCAATACCACCAACGCCCCACCCTAGGACGCCAATACCATTAATCATCGTGGTATGACTGTCCGTACCAAATACCGTATCCGGATAGGCAACCAATTCACCGTCTTGCTCAGCGGCCATGACTACACGCGCTAAATACTCTAGGTTGACCTGATGCACGATACCCGTGGCTGGTGGCACGACCACGAAATTATTAAAGGCTTGCTTGCCCCAATGCAGAAATTCATAACGCTCATTATTGCGCTCAAATTCAATCTTTTTATTGAGGTCTAAAGCATCTTCGCGGCCATAGACATCGACTTGGACTGAGTGATCAACGACCAACTCACTAGGAATAAACGGGTTAATTTGCTCCGCATTACCACCTAATTTGACTATAGCATCGCGCATAGCGGCTAAATCGACGACTGAGGGTACACCTGTGAAATCCTGCAGGACCACACGCGCTGGCATAAAGGCAATCTCTTGGCTCGGCTCAGCAGCGGCATCCCAATTGGCGACCGCATCGATATGTTTTTTACCAACAGACTGGCCATCGTCTTCATTACGCAATAGGTTTTCTAATACCACCTTCATACAGAAAGGCAGTCGGTTAATATTCTCGTGAACTTGGGCAAGTTTAGGTAGGCTGTAATAAGCATGCGGCTTACCAGCAACGTTTAGGGTATCTTTTACGTTGAAAATATCGGTCATTTGGGCTTCCTTATCTTTATTATTGAAGAGAGTTATAAGGTGGCTTGATGGTAGCGGGTCGGCTATAAAACGATGGGCTGTCGCTAAGCTAATAAGTAAACCAGCTAGGCTGTTAAAACCCAAACTGCTAACGGTGTAGAAGAAAATAGCAGATATGAGCAAAATCGTTCAGTGACTCACTAAGTGATTAGCGACTATAGGAATGGACTCAAGGTCATTGTTGAAAGGAGGACTGTATAGCTTAGTCTCTTAATCGGACTTAGGCACTCAATTAGAGCGTCTAATAAGCCTAAAACTAAGCATGGAGCATGGGATGAATCCATTCATCGGGTAAGTTAAAATATCGCTAAAGTCATCAACAGACCAGCCCATAAATCAGCGGCCAATCTGAGGTAGATTTTCTAAATATTATTTTATTTAGGTATCTTCTTACCATAGCAGATAACCGCTATCTTGTTAATGACAGATAAGAGGGAATGGGTTGCGGAATCGTAACATGGTCACTAGTCTCAAAGCTCTCATCTCAATATTTTCTTAGCAGAAAACTAGATTTATATAGTCAGCCTACCCTGCTATTTATTAGGGATGCTCTATAGGATTATTTTTTAGAGCTGCGACGGCCGCTACGAAACACAAAAGTATCTTCGTAAAAGCTTGGGTTAGCATTTTCTGGCCAGTAATGCGGCACCCCTAAGATAGGCAATGGCGAGAATACCCGTGGCGTGACCCCTTCATCCCGCAGAATTTCTGCTAATTTAACGGCTAATATCTGATCTAATTGCGCCATCCGGTGTGGCACGGACAAGCTAAAAAATTCTGGGTTAACCGTCAAAATAAGCGTATGCGCGCATAAAGGCTTACGCGGTTCAATTAATTGCTCCAATAGAGCATGGCCAAAGATATAGACAGCCGCTTTAGCATTTGCATTAGGTTGCATAGGGTGGTCCCACAATGCTCGCGGCTGCACCAAACCATTCTGCCAATCAAAATTCGCTAGCGCTTCCCCAATAGAAGAATCTGTCGCGACTAAAATAGCGCCGTTTTCATCAAACACCGTGATGGTATCGCGAACTCGACCGCGACTGCCTGAAATACCTGCCTCATCGATAGCTTGCGCTTGGTAGCGATTGAGCAACGCTTTACTCTGCGGGAAAGTCAGCCAAATACTGCCATTGAATAAATCGTGTAGATTTTCCCGTGTGGGCACTCCACCTGTCGTTGCGATAAAGGTCTCGTAGGCCATACCTTCCGGTAAATCATCTTGTGCAACAAACTTTAAGGTCTGCCCGCGCCCTGAGGTTAAGGCCGAGTTATCAGTGGCAGCGCTTGACTCATCATTAGCCATTAACGCTTTAGTTTTTGCTTGAGTTAACCCCTGATTTAGATAAGCGGCTACGCTCGCGAGGACAGACGATTGAGCCATTGCTTCAGGAGCGTTCACCATACAGGGCTGGTAGGTCAAATGCTGTAGCCAAGGCGCTTGCCAATCGACTTGCTGTATAGGTGAGAGGGGGCTTAAGGGGGTAGTATTAGCAGTAGGTATAGATAAATCAGTCATAGCCATCAAGTATAAATAGGAAGTTATATAGAATAAGAGGAACAGGGAAATAAAGTCTCTGCAATAAGTAAAGTGAATCATGGCCAGCAGCAGCAAGTCAACGTTATCCCAACCTTGAACTAGGGCATATCATGCTAAGACGCTGCCACCGCTGAACTCATGGTATTATAAGGCGTTTTTTATTCTGACGACCCAATAACGGCACACGCTATGGCAAATTTTAAAACGCATCTGAATGGGGCTTTCGCGGTCAGCGGAGTCTTAGGTATCGTCGGCTATAAAGCGGGCTTACTTGGCGGCCATGAGTTTCTAATTTGTATCGCCCTCGGTACTATTGGTGGTTTACTGCCCGACATCGACTCAGACAACTCTACCCCGATTAGGCTAGGCTTTGATTTTGCCTCTTTATTCTTCGCCTTTAGCCTCGTCATGCACTGGCGCAGTGAGCTGTCCTTGTTATCGCTAATGGCGCTTTGGCTGGCAGGCTACGGCTTGATGCGCTATGGGATATTCCATGTCTTTACCAAAATCACGGTACACCGCGGCATCATCCATTCGGTCCCTTATATGGGGGTACTGGCGCTAGGGTTGGTCATGCTCAATTATTACTTACTCGACACCACCGCTATGACCAGTTGGTTTTATGGGTTATTTTTGTTTATCGGCTCCATGGTGCATTTAGGTTTGGACGAGGCTTACAGCGTAGACCTGTTAAATAGTCGGCTCAAACGCTCTTCAGGCACTGCAATGAAGCTCTATAGCGACAGTGGCCGTTACTGGTATATTGGCCTGTATGCCTTACTGGCGGTAGGTATTGTATTTGCGCCCCCCTTCACCGAGTTTTGGTCCACAGTAACCGACCCTATTACTTGGATGATTCTTAAAGATGGCTTATTGCCTAGAGAGCTGTTTAGTAGCCTGACTTCGACCATAAAATAAGTGCACACTTACTCGTTGAATACTGATGTTTACCAGCCTGAGTTGATTATTTATGACCATCACTACTGACGCTATCTGTCCTTGCCAAATCAATCCCAACTCTCGTCAGGTTATGGACTCGCCTCTACCGTATGCGCAGTGCTGCGAACCATTACACAAGGGCGAACGCAGTGCAGATACGGCCGAAATACTGATGCGCTCACGTTATGCTGCGTTTGTTTTAGTACTGCCGGATTATATCGTTGCGACTACTCTACCCGCTCAGCAAGCCTTACTGGATAAAGCTGCTATCGAAGACTGGGCGATCGCTACCGATTGGGCAGGCCTAGAAATTGTGCAGCACCTAGCAAAATTAGGCAAACGCCATGCTCAGGTAGAATTTAAAGCGTATTTCAACTCAGATGCGGGCTTGCAAGCGCACCATGAGCTGTCTACTTTTGTAAAAACTACAGAACAAGCGGGTAAGAATACTCCGATTAAATGGTATTTTCTCGACCCGACTGTCGCTATGAATGTGACGCAAAAACAGCCATGTCTTTGCGGGTCGGGTGAGAAGTTTAAACGGTGTTGTGGGGAGTATGTTTAGACCCGTATTTGAGCCAACATTATGCCGCCCTAAACACTAGCCCCAACCGCCTTAGCAATAGCTTTGCCTTCCTCAATAGTCAGATACTTACGCTGACTCGGGCGATCTTGATGCACCAATTCACCATCTTTAAATATGGCACACTCATTGACCGCTAGCTGCTGCCAATTTTCATTTTTGGTCAAGGGTATAGTGACTAAAATGGTCACTCTATCTTTATCCGTGGTGACATCACTAAAGTTAATCGCTAAATCATCATCGGCTAGGCGTGCTTCACCAAATGGGGCCTTGCGCGTGAGATAAAACAGCAAACTGCCGGCATACGCTAATTGCCAATTGCCATTGGATAACAAGCAATTAAATAGCCCATTGGCCGCTAGATAACGGCACTGCGCTGTTAAAAAGGCAAATAGAGCCGCATCATCGGGACGCTGTTTAAAGGTCGATTTCAAGCGGTTAATGAGATAGCAAAAAGCCATCTCAGAGTCCGTATTACCCACGGGTTGGCAATATTCCGCATTACCATTTTTTTTCAGACGCTCACAACGGCGGACAAAAGCCTCATTCATCTGACCATTATGAGCAAATACCCACTGCTCGCCCCAGACTTCGCGGACGAAGGGATGAGTATTGGCCAAGCAGTTTTGCCCTTGGGTAGCCTTGCGAATATGCGAAATCACATTGATAGCTTTAATCGGATAATTATGCACCAAGTCCGCTACAGGCGATAAATGACTGGGCTTATTATCATGAAATAAGCGCAATCCAGTCGCCGCTCGTTGCGCAACCGTAGCCCCATCAACGCCGCTGTCATTAAGACCATTATTATTCGAACTATTACCAAAGCTCGGGCTATTAAAACTAGAGTTATTAAAGCTGCTATTAGCCTCAGAATCATTACTATCGCAAGGCTCGCACTCACTACGCTCAAAGAAGGCAATGCCAAAGCCATCTTCGTGATGGTCCGTCATACCACCGCGCTGGCGAAACCCAGCAAAACTAAAGCTAATATCGGTTGGGGTGTTGGCATTCATACCGAGTAATTGACACATTTATTCGTTTCCATCCTGTCCGTTATCGTCTGACGCATCGGCATCATCGCTGACTTCTATACTGTCTAAAATGCGCTGCGCCTGTGCCAATTCGTCCTCTTGTACCCATAATACTGCCCCCGAGTTCATCCCTGGGATGCCGCTTAGCGACTGCAGCGATACCGTTAGGCCATTATTACGCAGCAGACCCGCATGCAGCTCACCTTGGATATTGGTGTCGTAGCGGGCCAGCTTGTGCCAGTTGTCAATTTGATTCGTCATTATGGCTTCCTTGGGATAAACCCTGTATTTGCGCAATTAAAATGAATAGGGCAAGTGGTGACTATTAACCCCCAAAGCCGGTTTGCCAATTGATTTGACCGAGGGGGTACGCATCGATATGAAAGCCGTCTGGATAGTCTTTAAAGCCCGGTTGCGATTTTAATTGCTCAATCGCTGCTTGTGCTTGCGACTCAGTGGCAAAGACACCAATTAATTTCATGTCCTTATTATAAGTGTCGCTATCCGTATCTTTACGACTGACATGTTCTAAGACAAAAACGGTCGATTTAAGACCCCGTAACTTCTCTACTCTACCCCAATGATACGCGGCCAGACGTTTCATTAAGTCCGGGTTTTTGACCATGATATTATCGCCAGTACGGCCTTGCTCACGGTTGTAGTAAATCACGTTTAGGCGCAATAACCAGAAAGTTACGGCGGCCATTGACAGCATAACCGGCAATGCGTGTTGCTCCGCTTCGGTTAAGGGGCGCTCGCTGTTATAACCCTCTAAGAAAGCCTGCATCTTCGCTGTATCAAAGTTAACGGTCTCACCATCTTCAGCATCGCCCCAAGTGGTACAGAAGTCATTAATAGTAATGGCAATATCCATCACATAATGTTCAGCACTCACTTCGGTAAAGTCGAGCAAACCGGTCAAGGTCTCCCGCCCGCCCGCCAAATCCCACAAGGTATTGTCCGCAAACATATCTAGATGGCATAACCCTTGTGGCAAGCTATTAAGAGGCAGCTCATCATAGCCTTGCCAAATATCACGCATCAGCTTGGCTTCGTCACCGGGCATAAATTGGATTTCACGGTCGCGCACTTGGTCCCACGGATACAGGGGCACCCCATAATCTTCGGCAGGGGTTAAACTTTGCAGACTGTTGTGTAATACCGCTAAAGCCTGCCCCATAGTGCGACACATACTCGCGGTAGTTTTAGCAGGATGTGTGCCCGCTAAGCAAGGCACTAAAGTGATGGCTTTGCCTTCAAAATGAATGAGATATTCAGCAGAGCCGTCTTGATTTGCCTCGGTAGCGCTTGATTTGATAGCTAAGGGAGCAGCGACCGGCAGCTTACCGCTGAGCTTATTTAAGATCGTCGCCATCTTCGCAATATCTTCAGGTGGGCGCTCTTCAAATAAGGTAAACACGTACGAGTAGCTATTCTCTACACCGCTTAGGGCATCTTCCGTGGTCTGAATAAACCAGTTTGAGTTTTTAATACCTTGGGTAATCGGGATAGCTTTGGCAAAATTGACGCCAAACGCTTGACAAAATTCAGTGAACTGGTCTTGGCTCAGATGGGTATACACGGACATAGCGGCTCTCTTAGGTAACGGGCTTAATGTAGTAGTCCTATGATTTATTAGAACTATAATTGCTTAAAACTTTAATTTACTAAAATAAGGTTATTTAGCCATTATACCGAAAAGCGCTGCTGTGACATCTAACGAGTTGGCATGAGGGTAGTTTTTCTGGGGATATGGAGGGTTGAATAAGAACTACAGGTTATTTGAGAAGTATTGTGAGGTGAATTAATACCAGCTATTTATTGGTGCGCGGGGCACACCATACACCTGCCATTGAATGAAATTTAAATAAAATTGGTGGGTTACGCTGCGCTAACCACACCCTTGTATCTTGATTGATGATAAATCTCATGAGTTATTGGTACAATTTATCATCGAATCACGAGCATTGTGAGC
>NZ_JBVGQI010000099.1:0-237 GCF_058189395.1 Psychrobacter sp. CoH-33_TS_01 | reverse complement strand
CCTACAAGGTGATCGGCGTCCGGTACGCCGGCGACCCGACCCTCCCCGCGCTGCAGGGCTCGCAGGGCCGGCTGACCCTGGTGACCGCGCGCGGGGTGCCGTACGTGCCGGCGGGCGTCGTCCGGGTGGACGCGCAACTCGTCAGCACGCCTAAGCCCGCCGGTGCGCGGGCCACCGCGCCGCTCAGCCTGCCGCTGGCCGACCGGGAGCTCGCCGGCGACCCCTCCACGGTATGGC
>NZ_JBVGQI010000098.1:0-238 GCF_058189395.1 Psychrobacter sp. CoH-33_TS_01 | reverse complement strand
ACCTGAGACATTGGAATCAGGATCATGTGTCCGGCCCGCGCGTCGCGCACCGCCCACTCTGCGATCAACTTCAGGCGCTTTGCATCATTCTCAAGACTGCTTACCATTCGGGTCCACGGAACGTTACCCTTAGCCCGAAACGTATACTGTGTCTTGACCAGCCGAACATGAGGCCGCAACTTCTCGACCTTGATATCGGCAATCACCGGACCCATCAAATTCCGCATGAGCACGTACC
>NZ_JBVGQI010000097.1:0-238 GCF_058189395.1 Psychrobacter sp. CoH-33_TS_01 | reverse complement strand
GAAGGAGCCCTGCATGTCCCTCGACACGAACAACGTCCGCCAAGGCGGCTGCGGCTCGGGCCAATGCGCGTGCAAGAGCGCCGCGCAGGCGCGCGCATTCGACCCATTCAACGAAACCGACTACGGCACGCCGCAACGGCATGCCGACACCGACGTCACGCTCGAATGCGACGGCCAGCCGGTCACGGTGCCGGCCGGCACGTCGGTGATGCGCACGGCGATCGAAGCCGGCGTCAAC
>NZ_JBVGQI010000096.1:0-239 GCF_058189395.1 Psychrobacter sp. CoH-33_TS_01 | reverse complement strand
GGTGATGGTCGCCTCGTATTCACGGTTCATCACCGCCCGGATGCTGCCGACCCGAAAGACACCGGATCTGCTGGCGGGCATGTGGTCGCTGCTGAGTGGGCAGCTGGGCGCCGTTCCGAGGCGACTGATCTGGGATAACGACGCCGGCATCGGCCGCCGCAACCATCTTGCGGAGGGCGTCGCTGGGTTCTGCGGGACTCTGGCGACCCGGATGGTTCAGCTCAAGCCCTTCGATCCGG
>NZ_JBVGQI010000095.1:0-239 GCF_058189395.1 Psychrobacter sp. CoH-33_TS_01 | reverse complement strand
AAGCCGACCTGAATCTTATCCGCAGTGTTTTGATCGATTGGTTCCTGTAGATAAGTGAGAAGGGAGGCCCCATACTCCGGCTGGAATATACGGGCTCGTGCCCCTATCTGACATGAGAACAGGTTGTACAACGAGTTGTTGATGGCCAGTACGTCAGGCAGCAAATCGGGGTTAGTGTCCAGCGTAAACTTCGACGACGCATCGACCCATACGGCACCCCGCGTATCAAGCTGATATGC
>NZ_JBVGQI010000094.1:0-241 GCF_058189395.1 Psychrobacter sp. CoH-33_TS_01 | reverse complement strand
CGTCATCGCCGGCATGGTGCGCAAGGTCGGCGGCTTCACCTTCCAGGAGCTCAACCTGACGGTGGAGGACATCCGCGACACCGGCGCGGTCGGCGCGGACCTGTCCTACGACTTCATCAACCGGCCCGCGTACCACCACGCCCTCGCGACCGGCGACACGGAGTTCCTGCGGCTCACGCTGCGCACGTCGCTGGAGCTCGGCGTGGAGCCGGCGAGCCTGGTGCACGGCCTGCAGAACCAC
>NZ_JBVGQI010000093.1:0-242 GCF_058189395.1 Psychrobacter sp. CoH-33_TS_01 | reverse complement strand
GCCTCGACCCGTGGCATCCGCAGGCCGCGAACTTCACGCTCGACGCGGCGCTGTGGCGCGGCCTCGGGCTGGTCGACGGCGAACCGCTCGATGCGCTCGAACAGGACGCCGCGCACGCGGAAACCTGGCGCGGCCATCGCCAGTACGTCTCGCTCGATCCGCACGTGCGGCCGTACGCAATCTGGCGGCTCGCGCCGTCTCCGGGCGCCGCGCGGGCGGGATCCGGTTCGGGCGTCGCCGCC
>NZ_JBVGQI010000092.1:0-243 GCF_058189395.1 Psychrobacter sp. CoH-33_TS_01 | reverse complement strand
GCTGCAGGAGGAGGCCGAGCGTCACGACCGCGAGCGCATCGACGCCGCCAAGCGCGGCGCGGCCCTGCAGGCGCGCGTGGACGAGCTGGAATCCCAGCACGTCGCCCTCATCGACATCGAGTACAGCATCGCCGACGCGCTGGTGCGAAACAGCCGGCTGACGCCCGAGGAGCGCCTGCTGCTCGGCACGCTCCCCTTCGCCGCGCCGCGCGAGGCGGCCGACGTCGACCGCCGCTACGCCGA
>NZ_JBVGQI010000091.1:0-245 GCF_058189395.1 Psychrobacter sp. CoH-33_TS_01 | reverse complement strand
GATCTCCCGGGTGCCGAGCAACCGCGTGGAGACGATGAGGGATCGAACCGAGTCGTCATCGATCACGGTTCCCACGTTCCTGATCAGGTCGACGTCGCCATCGGCCAGGCCCAGCATCCTCACGATCCCGCTCAGCCGGGGATCCGCACAGGTGACGATCGCGATCTTCGGCGCCGGCGGCGCCCCGTTGCTCGCATCGTAATCGTCGGCGTTCGCTGCGATGGCGCTGAGCGCCTCATCGATGA
>NZ_JBVGQI010000090.1:0-245 GCF_058189395.1 Psychrobacter sp. CoH-33_TS_01 | reverse complement strand
GCCCAGAACTCCTCGTCCCGCGCCCAGCGGATCGCCGACACAGCGGCCGGGTGGCTGTTCTGGTTCGCCCTCGGCGCGGCGGTCATCACCGCGGTCGTCTGGACCATGCTCGGTCTGCCGGATGAGGCCGTCGTGCGCACCATCACGGTTCTGGTCATCGCCTGCCCACACGCACTCGGTCTGGCCATCCCGCTGGTCGTCGCCATCTCGACCGAGCGCGCCGCCCGCGGCGGAGTGCTGATCAA
>NZ_JBVGQI010000008.1:0-162561 GCF_058189395.1 Psychrobacter sp. CoH-33_TS_01 | reverse complement strand
CCACATCGGTTGTGGTACCGGTAACTGCTACCGTGTCATCAGTATCGTTTGGTGTAACGATGGCCGTGATAGCGCCTTCAACAGCATCCACTTCGGCACTACCAAAAATCGGGTTGCTTGAATTACCCGCAGGATCTTTAATAGTAGCGTTCACATCAAGTGACTCACCCTCTGCTGGGGCTGGAACCTTAACGGTCACATTACCGGCAGTGATGTCATCTTCAGTTAGAACTTGCTCTTCATCATTCACAACAACCGTGTCACCCGCTACTGCATCAGCTGGTAAACCAACCACCACGTCAACGTTACCGTCTGCATCAATCTCATCAGCGTTAATAAAGGCATCGCCATTACCAACAGTGATATCTGTTGGCGCACTTGGGGCTGTGGTGTCGGTACTACCTACAGTCTCAGTTAGCTCTGGTGATTCGTTGCCCGCAGGGTCTTTAATAGTTGCGGTCACATCAAGTGACACACCTTCAGCTGGCGCTGGAATCTTAACCGTGGCTTCACCTGCAGTGATGTCCTCTGCCGTTAGCTTTTGCTCAACGCCATTAACAACAACGGTGTCGCCAGCTTTAGCATCTGTTGGCAGTCCAACAACCACATCGATATTGCCTTCAGCATCGATCTCATCTGCTGTGATGAAGTTATCGCCATTACCAACAGTGATATCTGTTGGCGCACTTGGGGCTGTAGTGTCTACAGCATTGTCTTTACCTGGCGCTGAGGTGTTGTTATCAGCATCCGTTAAGGTGGCACTGACTTCTTCACCATTGGTCAAGGCAGGAGTAAGCGCAGCGGTAAATGTGCCGTCTTTAATAGTGCCAGTGATCGGACCGTTTGGTGTGGTGATGGTCACCGTAGCACCCTCTTCACCGGTCACAGTGACTGACGTACCGTCGTCATTAATCTCAACAACCGGCTTGTTAGGCGCAGTGCTGTCTACAGCGTTATCTTTACCTGGCGATGAGGTGTTGTTAGCAGCATCCGTTAAGGTGGCACTGACTTCTTCACCATTGGTCAAGGCAGGTGTAAGCGCGGCGGTAAATGTGCCGTCTTTAATAGTGCCAGTGATCGGACCGTTTGGCGTAGTGATGGTTACCGTAGCACCCTCTTCACCCGTTACAGTCACTGACGTACCGTCTTCATTGATCTCAACAACTGGCTTGTTAGGAGCTGTAGTATCGGGAGCAACTACTTCAGCTTGCTCACCATCATTAGTAGTAGCAGTAATCTCGCCACCATTGGTTTGCGCAGGAGCAAGGGTGATTTTGACGCTACCATCAGCACCTACTGTACCTTTACCAATCACAGTACCATCTGCTGCAGTGATTTCTACTTCAGCGCCTGGAGTACCTTTAGAAACAACCACGCTACTACCATCTTCGGCAACGTCGACAGTTAGATCATTCTTATTATTAGCATTAACTTTAGTTGGCGCACTCACATTACCCGAATTATCTGTCGCAGTAGCGGTAATGATTTCACCGTTTACTAATGGGTTTGCGCTAGTGTTCACCACGAACTTACCATTAGCGTCCGCAATCACCGTATAGTCAGGTTTGCCATCGCCATTGGTATCAATAGTGACCTTTGAGTTAGGCTCAGCCTTACCCGTCAGTTGCGTGCCGTCCGTATTGACTTGCAATTTCGGAGCATCAGGTGCTGTTGAATCTGTCGCTATTACGGTCGTCGGCTGACTTGTGTTACCGGCCTTATCTGTTGCCGTCGCTGTAACTTTTTCACCGTCAACTAAAGGCTTCGCGCTAGTATCTACGACGAACTTACCATTAGCATCAGCAGTCACAGTATAATCCGGCTTACCATCACCATTAGTATCAATACTTACTTTAGCATTAGGTTCTGTAGTACCACTGATTTGCTTGCCGTCTTTACTGACTGTCATCGCTGGTGCATCAGGAGCAGTTGTGTCGCCATTTTGCGTAGTAGTAGCATCATTTCCTGCCGCATCTTTAGCGGTAGCAATGACATCTTTACTAGTATCGACTAACTCCGCAGGAATTTTTATCTCACCAGTAGTAGCATCAACGGTCACGCCAGTAGGTAATTTACCTACTGGTGACCATTTATCCGTAACTGGGTCCTTAGTCGCTTCAATCTGCTGCGGTTTTCCTTGCTCGTCAATATAATCGACAGTCAGGTCAGCCGTATCATCTTTTGCAGGTTTTACAGTGATTGAACCTTCTTTATCCGCGGTGACTGCTGGGGCTGCAGGATCCGTAGTGTCACCATTTGCTGTGGCAGTGGCTTGGTTGCCCGCTGGGTCTTTGGCAGTAGCTGTCACATCTTCACGACCATCCACTTGGGCGGCAGGAAGCTTTATTGTACCTGTAGCCGCATCAACCGTTACGCCTGTAGGTAAAGTACCTACTGGTGACCATTTACCGGTTTCAGCATCTTTAGTAGTAACGATATTTTGAGTAGTGCCATTTTTATCAACATAACTCACTGTTAAATCAGCAGTATCCTTATCAGCAGGCATCACACTAATTGTGCCATCTTTAGCCGTGTCGATTAGCGGATTGGCTGGATCCGTTTTATCACCACCTTGGACTGCAGTAGCATTGTTGCCCGCAGGGTCTTTAGAGTTTGCGATGATATCTTCACGCGTATCTACTTGATCCTTCGGTAGAGTCACCTCTCCGGTTTCAGGATTTACCGTCACACCTTCTGGCAATTCAGTGACAGGAGACCATTTACCTGTTTCTGGGTCTTTAGTCGTTTCAACCTTTTGCTCATTACCGTCTTTATCGGTGTAGTCAACGGTTAAGTCTGAAGTATCATCTTCTGCTGGTTTTACGCTAATGACACCACTGTTATCAGCTTCGATCACTGGGCTTTCTGGGTCGGTATTGTCACCATTTTCAGTGACAATAGCTTCGTTACCCGCAGCGTCTTTGGCAGAGGCCTTCACATCTTCACGACCATCGACTTGCTCTGCATCAATGGCAACTTCACCTGTAGTCGGATCAACAGTCACACCCGCTGGCAACTCACCCACTGGTGACCACTTATCTGTGACAGGATCTTTAGTCGTCTCAACTTTTTGTGCCTTGCCGTCTTTATCGGTGTAATTAACGGTCAAGTCAGCCGTGTCATCATCAGCAGGAGTAACGCTGACCGAGCCATCTTTACCCACTACAATGATAGGCTGCTCAGGATCTGTATTATCACCACCTTCTGTGACAGTAGCGGTATTACCCGCTGGATCTTTCGCCGTTGCTTGCACATCTTCACGACCATCTACTTGCTCTGCAGCAATAGTGACTTCACCTGTCGTTGGATCAACAGTCACACCGGCAGGCAATTTACCTACTGACGACCACTTGTCTGTGACAGGATCTTTAGTCGTCTCAACCTTTTGTGCCTTGCCATCTTTATCGGTGTAATCAACCGTCAAGCCAGATGTATCATCATCGGCAGGAGTGACACTGACTGAACCATCATTACCCACGTCAATAGTTGGTTTTTCTGGATCCGTATTATCAATAGTAGCTTCTAAGTTAGCTGTCGCATCATTACCGGCAGGGTCTTTTGCAGTAGCCGTCAAGTCTTTCATACGATCGACTTGACCTGCAGCAATAATGACTTCGCCAGTCTCTGGATTAACGCTGACACCTGCAGGCAATTTGCCCACTGGCGACCATTTACCGGTCACTGGGTCTTTGGTAGCTTCGACTTGTTGTGGTTTGCCCTGAGCGTCGGTGTAATCTACTGTGAGATCTGAAGTATCATCAGCCGCTGGCGTTACGGTTACAGAGCCGTCATCACCAGCAGTAATCGTAGGATTGGCAGGATCCGTCTTATCCCCATTTTCGGTGACTTTAGCTGTGTTTCCTGCAGAGTCTTTTGCCGTCGCTTTGATGTCTTCTCGACCATCAACGTGTCCGGTAGGAATAATCACTTCACCCGTAGCAGGATTGACAGTCACGCCTGTAGGTAAGTCACCTATTGCTGACCACTTGCCAGTCTCGGCATCTTTAGTCGTTTCAATGGTTTGTTTATTGCCATCTTTATCCGTGTATTCGACTGTCAAATCAGACGTATCATCATCGGCAGGCTTGATACTTACCGCACCATCATCACCCGTTTCGATAGTCGGTTTTTGTGGATCCGTTTTGTCACCGCCTTCAGTAGCTGTCGATTCGTTGCCCGCAGGGGTTGTAACAGTCGCAGAGACATCTTCACGGTTGTCTATTTGATTGCCTGGAATGGTTACTGCACCAGTATTAGTATCCACTGTGACACCAGGTGGCAATTCGCCTACAACTTCCCATTTACCCGTTTCTGGGTCTTTAGTCACTTCTACTTTCTGCTCATTACCCTCTTTATCGGTATAGTCGACGGTTAAATCTGACGTTTTGTCATCTGCTGGAGTGACGACGACAGAGCCATCATCGCCTTTATCAATCGTTGGGGTTTTTGGATCCGTTTTATCGCCATTTTGATTGGCTGTAGCATCGTTACCCGCTGCATCTTTTGCGGTCGCGGTCACGTCTTCGCGGGTATCGACGTTTTCTGCTGGAATCGTGACTTTACCCGTGGTTGGATCAACGGTCACGCCTGCAGGCAATTTGCCCACAGGTGACCATTCGTTAGTTACAGGATCCTTAGTAATTTCAACTTTCTGTGCGTTGCCATCTTTATCGGTATAGTCAACCGTTAGGTCAGTTGTATCTTTATCGTCCGCTGGAGTGACACTGACTGAGCCATCTTTACCTACTTCTATAGCAGGGGCTTGTGGGTCTGTATTATCTCCATTTTCGGTAACCATAGAGCTATTACTAGCCGGGTCTTTTGCTGTCGCCGTTATATCTTTACTGCCATCCACCTGGCCAGCAGGAATAGTGACTGCGCCCGTTTCCGGATTTACAGTGACGCCGGCAGGCAGCTCGCCCACTGGAGACCATTCTCCGGATACAGGATCTTTAGTAACTTCAACTTTCTGTGCCTTGCCATTATTATCCGTATAGTCAACGGTTAAATCAGACGTATCGTCATCGGCAGGAGTTACACTGATAGAGCCATCATTATTCACATCAATAGTAGGGTTTTTTGGGTCTGTTTTATCGCCACCTTCGACGATGTTAGAGCCATTACCGGCCGGATCTTTAGCGGTAGCTGTAATGTCTTTACTGCCGTCTACTTGGCCAGCAGGAATTGTAACTGCGCCCGTATCTGGATTAACTGTGACGCCTGCAGGCAATTCGCCCACTGGTGACCATTTGCCAGTCTCTGGGTTTTTGGTAGTTTCT
This sequence comes from Psychrobacter sp. CoH-33_TS_01, assembly GCF_058189395.1. Classification (NCBI taxonomy): domain Bacteria; kingdom Pseudomonadati; phylum Pseudomonadota; class Gammaproteobacteria; order Moraxellales; family Moraxellaceae; genus Psychrobacter; species Psychrobacter sp. CoH-33_TS_01. Next base: position 157,282 of record NZ_JBVGQI010000008.1, on the reverse strand, counting down.
ATTTTTTGTGCATTGCCGTTTTTATCAGTGAAATCAACGGTTAAGTTAGAAGTGTCATCGTCTGCTGGCGTTACGTTAACCGTGCCATCCTTGCCTACTTCAATCGTAGGTTCTTTTGGTACCGTTGTATCTTTAGCCACAACCTCTGTCGGCTTACTGGTATTGCCTTGAGCATCAGTAACCGTACCTGTGACTGTTTCACCATTCTTCAATGGCTTATCGCTAATATCTACGACGAATTTACCATTGTCATCGGCCTTCACAGTATAGTCAGACTTACCGTCACCATTCACATCGATGTTTACGGTTGAGCTCGGCTTTGCCGTACCAATAATTTGCGTACCATTATTAGTCACTTCAAATACTGGAGCTTCAGGAGCTTTATTGTCCGGCGCTTGCGGGCTGTCATTGTTATCTTTATTACTGCTACCACCTAAAGCGGCGCCAATTAAACCCACTCCCGCTAGTCCTGCCAACCAAGGTAAGGCATTAAAACCAGACTCTTGCGAAGCTCCTACCCACCATGGCAAGGCTTGAGAATTACCGCCCAAAGCTTGCCCTTCGATATCGCCTGCGACCAGCTCAGTGACATAATCGGCGACTTCACCAGTATCAGGAATGTAGTAGTAATAGCTGCCATCTTCAGCGATACCAATCAGTGCACTCTCGGTATCTCCATAAAAGCCTTCGATAATTAAGTCAGACGCCTCGCCTTCATCTTCAAAAGAAATATGCAAATCATTAGCGACACGCTTAGTAATAATATGCGTGGGCGCACGGCCGATTGATTCATCAAAAAGCTCATAGTTCACCTTGTTAATGGCTTTAATGACTGTAGGCTGGCCATCTTTAGTGACGACCGTATGCTCAGCGACAGTTTTAACTTGATTATTAACTTTAACGATAATAGTAGACATATAAATTCCTTGATAAATTAGTAAGATAATTGAGTTTAGATACAAGATTTTGATAAATTAAAGTGTGGTAAACAGCTTTTTTAAATAAATATAGGTGCACGAACCTCCCTGCAGTCAGTAGGTCACGTTCATCAGACTCACTGTAGGGGTTCGCAGTTCAATAAGAAGTTAGTTTTGGCTAATAGTGGCAACGACGCGCCGGTTACTCTGCCGGCCTTGCACTGTGTCATTGCTAGCGACCGGTTGGCTTTCGCCATAGCCGGTAGTCGTCAGACGCTGGGGATCAATGCTGTATTGCTGCATTAAATAGGTCTTAACGGCATTAGCGCGAGCTGTAGAAAGTTTGAGGTTATAACTGGCGGGACCTTTACTGTCCGTATGACCTTCTATAACTACTGTGGTGTTAGCATTAGCAGTTATAAACTGCGCTATATTGCTCAAGCGTGGATAATAAGTTGGTTGGATACGGCTACTGTCAAAATCGAATAAGACATCCAATGCGATAGGCATGTTAACGGTGACGGTGTCATCAATATTGGCAGGGGTTTGTGGTAACGCAGGAGTAAGAACAGTTGCTGGAATACTAGAGGCTGCCGCGGCTGGCTGCTCATTCACACAGCTAGTAACTACGCGATCAATCTGATGGGTTTGGCGGGTGCTATTGGCTAATAAAAGCTCAGCATCATCCAAGCTTATAGAACGAAGAGTAGGCTCTTGCGTAGTGTCGGAGACATCAACGGCGAAGAAATGTGTACTTTGATTCTCTAAGGCATGCTGCTGAGTCACTGCAGGCAGTAAGTTAGTCTTTTGGCCAGTTAATTGCGCACTGATTTCATGCTGGCCCGCACATACAATGGCCTCTGAATAGTGGCCAGGTTGCAGACTGGTGTGAAAGCGACCATCAATAGCGATATTGGCACTGGTCTCTAGCGGATCATTATCCTGCTTACGCACAATAATAACTCGACTTTGATGGTTAGGCAGCGGCTCTTGATTGGCCGAGTCAAATGCAGCTCCGGACTTGGTCCATGCCACTTGGTTCACTTGGCGCGCCCCGTCTATAGTAGAGGAAGGCTGAGGGGTTATTACCTGGCAACCCGTTAAAGTAATTGCCATCATTACCAAAGTCACATTAGTTACATTGAACTGAACTGTCATCGTTTAACTCCGAAAACTGCATTTATAAACCATAAAATCTATTGCTTAGAAGCTATTCACCTCTAAGACAGCAAACCGCATGAGTTACTCATTATTTAAATCGTTATAATTATTTATATGGAGCTGCTAGCAAAATACAGAGCGATAGATTGCACTTCTTGAATACCAAAAATATTCAGCTCCTATAGACTTAGTACTATTTTTTTAGTCATTTCTAATCTGTTTTTAGTTTAAATTGAAATTATTAACAAGCCTTTAGTAAAATTAAACAATCGTTCGGTTTGATGAATATTACGTCTTTAAATTGCAGTCATAACAGTAGGTTAACTTATGTTTATAGTCAAATTCTCTAGACAAACGGTGATTTCTACAGAATAAAAGGCGATAAATTCACAATAGTATTTTTTATTCTGCTTATTTATATGATTAGTGAGACTAAATGTCTTACAATCCTTATCCGAAAAAACTCTCCTAAAAATTCAATCTTATCGATGGCTGCACATTAATTTCATGGCTATGTTTTGTATCGGTAGTTATTAATTTTTTAGCTATTATATAGTGGCTTACCCTTACCAATCACTATTGGTATTGACCGCGCCAGTCTTATATAACTTAAAGTTATTATAATAAAAACTATTATGTTATTTGGGCTATTATCAGACCTAGTAATTGTGGTAAATTAAGCCCTATAAATCATAGCGGCTATTTTCTTAGTCCTATTGATTTGCACGCTCTATGTATCGCTTAACCGAGCTCTACTTATACGTGAGTACAGCCCAGTAAACAAAGCCTTAGCCCGTCAATGCACGCAGCAGACCCAGCCCTAATTATGTTAAGGCTGGTCGGCATAGTATTGATGGTATAAAACCGTTTTACTCTTATATTTCTATTCCATTAGCGATGATATGGCCGGTCCATATTGCTTACTTTATCCATAATTAAAAGGACTTTTTATGCGTTATCAAGTCATTGTCATTGGTGCAGGCATGGTCGGCACTTCTATTGCTTGGCACTTACAGAACAACGGCACTCAAGTTCTAATGTTAGATAAACGTCCGCCTGGTTCTGAGACCTCTTACGGTAACGCAGGACTAATCCAACGTGAAGCTATCCATACTCGTCCCTTCCCACGCCAACTCGTTGAACTGATTCGTGTCCTCCCCAATCACAGCACCGATATTCGCTATCGTTGGCCTGCTGTATTACGCTATCGCCAGGCTTTATTGAAATACTGGCAGCACTCGTCTCCTGCCGAGGTCAGCAAAATTGACCGCGAGTGGCAAACCCTGATTGAGCATTGCACTAGCGAGCATCAAGAGATGATTACTGCTGCTGACGCTGAACATCTGATTCGTCGCGTAGGCTGGATTGAGCTGCACCGTTCTGAAGATAAGTTCAATAACGCGGTGAAATTAGCAGGCGAAGCGGTTGAGCAAGGCGTCACCCATAAAGTCTTAACGGTTGCAGAATTGCAAGAGATGGAGCCCAACGTTGATTTCAAAGACTATGTTGGCGGTATTCACTGGTTAAACTCTTGGCAGGTGACCAACCCAGGTGAGCTCGTGAAAGCTTATGCTAAAGACTTCGAGGCCAAGGGTGGTGCTATCGCTGAGCACAGTGTGATAGCTATTGAGCCCTTTGAGGGCGGCTGGAAAGTCACGACAGACGATGGCGATTACTATAGTGATGACTTGGTTGTAGCTGCGGGCCCTTGGTCTTCTGATTTGATTGAACCCTTGGGCTATAAAATCCCCTTATTCCCAATGCGCGGCTACCATCAGCATTTTGAAGTGACGCAAAAGAACATGATCAATCACAGTATGATTGATATGGATATCGGTTTTGCGATGGGCCCCATGCAGCAAGGCATTCGTATCACTACTGGGGCAGAAATGACCTTGATGGATGCGTCGAAGAACTTCGGTCAGCTGACTTCCGTTATGAAACATGTGAAAAAAGTCTTACCTTTAGAAAACGCAGTCGAGTCAGAGGCTTGGTGTGGCTCACGTCCCTGTATGCCCGATATGAAGCCAGTCATCGGTGCAGCAGATAAGCATGACCATTTATGGTTTGCTTTTGGTCATAGTTTCCAAGGCTTTACCTTAGGTCCAGTCACCGGTCGTGTCGTACAGCAGCTGATGCATGGCCAAGAGCCTCTTATCGATTTAGAGCCGTTCAGCAGCAAACGCTTTGGCGATCAATAGACTTGAATATTAATCAAATTAAAGACCAATAAACCAAAATAAAGGCAGCTTAACTATGCAAAAATTTAAAAGTAACGCAAGAATGAGCCAAATCGTCATCCATAATCAGACGATTTATCTATCTGGACAAGTGGGTAATGTTGAAGAAGATATCTCAGCACAAACCTTGACTTGTTTGAATAAAGTCAAAGCGCTACTAGAAGAAGTCGGCAGTGATAAGTCAAAAATCCTCTCTGCTACTGTTTGGTTAAAGAGCATGGATGACTTTGCTGCGATGAATGCGGTGTGGGACGAGTGGTTTTCTGATACGTTGCCGCCTGCCCGCGCTTGTGGTGAGTCGGCGCTTGCTCACCCTGACCTGTTGGTTGAAGTGACGGTTATTGCCGCTGAATAAGCTCTAAATTGAAAGGTAGCCTGATAGGTTGCTTTCTTATCTTAGTTTTATGACCCTGCTTATACGACAAAGCGAGCTCTATTTTCTTAGGGCTCGCTTTTTTTAATATTAGGCTTCTCGATGAACAACTATCTTGGATTTGAAGGGGTTTTTGTAACTATTGAAAAATATTATGCTAAATTTTTTGCTAGCCACATACAGAGGCCCGTACCTAAAATCCATAAAAAACTTAAAAACATTGATACGGTGCATAATACTAACCATTTATAATGTTTTTCAATAACAGCTAAGGCTTTCTTTGGACTAAGATTTGGAAAAATCACATCATTATTTTCGTATTTTTTAAGAATCGTAAATCTATTAAGTTTCTTATACACAAAGTGGTAAATAAGAAACAAGGCCACAGCAAGCCCTTCAATATATATAATTTCATACAGATCAAGCTTACCTGTATAGTAATTTTCATCACCGTATAAATCACGACATATGGGTTTTAAGTTTTTTTGTGTATGATTAATAACAATCTGATGAGATATCATCCAAATAACTATTCCTCCTATGAAAATAGTTACACCTATCCATTCTATGGTCTCTTTAGTTATCATTATTCTATCTCATTATTCGTTTATTATATTAGCAGCCCAAACACCAGCTTCGCCTCCAAAGTACCCACCTGCTGCCCCACCAATTACTGCACATGCTCCAATTAACACAAAGCCCATCCCACCCGTTCCTATCCCAAATGCTGCAACAGCTACTCCTCCTGCAACTGCTCCAATTTTCGCCCCGCCAGCACCTCCTGCTAAACTCCCCTCAAGCTTTAAAGTCTCTTTTATAATAGTTTTTTGCGTATGATCACTGTCTCCAGTCTTGTAAGCATTACTAACATTGATAGTTGCATCTGCCACACTCACAGCAATCAATACATTCCCACCAACTTTGGTCGCTCTAGTTATTTTACCCATATTATCAAAGTTCTTTACGTAAGCTTTAATACCACCTTTATAATTTGTAGGTCGAGCATAAGCACTATTATTTAATTGCCGTCTTAAATTATTCGTTATTGCACCTGATTCCACTTTAAAGAAACTCTGGGAAAAAGCATTATCATATTTTTTAAATAGATGAGCATACTTTCTTTTAAATTTAGAAAAATGCTTAGGATTAGCATACTTAGTTGCTGTTCCGGATTTCCCCGCAGTTTTTTCAAACTCCATAGCTTCAATAATTGCTTTATAAGCCTTAGCTACTTCTTTATTACTTGCCTCTAAAAAGGTAACTATACCCTGTGACGTACCAGCAGCTATGGCGGCATGATTTATATCTTCAGACGGCTTATCAGCACTCTTTACAGGACTATTTGTAATGGCAACATATTCAGCATTTAATAAAATATCATGCAGGATATCAGCGTTGTAGGCCAGTATCTCAGCATCGAACTCTCTGTCTTTTTTCAAAGCCTCAATTTTATCTTTAGCAATTTTCGCCTGCTTTTTTGCTTCTCTTAACTCATTATTTTCTTTGTTTGTATTAGCAAGAATTACAATATCACCTGGTTGTAAGCGTAATACAGGATCACCTATCAAATGGGGATTGTTTTTACGGAATATATTTTCTTCTCTAATGCTAGGGGTATATTTATAGATTCTATTAAGAAAGCTATCTAACGTTTCTTCTATTTTCACTAGATGCCACGCCACCTCTGTACGATCAACAAGGACTTCTTTAATAGTATTTGAGTCCTTCATTGATGATGCGGGTGTTGTTTTCAGTTTGTATTTGCTATGTGATCCTTTATGACTATAAGGCTTAGCTGTCACCTTGATTACTACCGTCCCATTCAGCTTAATATAATAAGTAATTTCGTCAATTTTACGTAACGGTAGCTTATATTCATGAGTTAGCCCTTGATTGTTAAAACTTTTATTCTCCGCCAATCTTACCTTTTGCTTTGAGCCAGTTGTTCTTTGATAAGTTGCTTCTCCACTAGCATAAGTGATAACAAGGTCGTATCTAAATTTATTGATATCTACTTTGTCTGATACAGCAAGGTTTAAACCTGTATATTTAGTTGCCATCTCTATTAAGCCCCTTTATTAGACTCAGACTCAGACTCAGCTTCAGCTTCAGCATCTTGCTGTACTATGACATGGAGCTCATAGTTCTGCGGCTCTTCATCAACGATGAGCTTTAACTTACCCTCGTAGTCAGTGGTATGAATTTCAGTCGTCCCATCTGGCTTAAATAATAAGCACTTAGCATGTGCAATCGGATTATCGTCCTGATCATATGCAATATATCGCAAATAATAATCAAGACTTTCAGCCAACTTTGCTTTGGGTAAATGAATTATTGGCAAACTCAACCCACTCCCACTCCCCCAATCCAGCTTACTGGCCTTATAACCCGCTTGACTCGGCGTGATAAAGGTCACATTGCCCCCAGTCATCTCAATGCCACTGCCCGCTGCTTTTAACGTCAGTGTATCGGGCGCGATGATCTCGATACTGTCTCGGCTATGGATGCGTAGCGTCTGCTCACTGTCTAGACGCATCTCGCTTTGATGTGCCTGCAACGTCATATCGCCATGGGTAGCGGTATGAGTTTGTGATTTATTTGAGTAGTAGTGAATGTCACCCGATGCCAGCTGGTTCATCTGCGTCTGACTGTGGTGGTGAGTATCGTCTGTAGCATGCGAGTGCGTATTTTGAGTGCTGGTATGTTGACTATGTTGACCCGTCATAATTGCAAGATGACGTTGTGAGTCGATAAGCACATGCGGCTGTTGCCATTGACCGGATTCGCTGAGCACACTGTAATTAGTATCTTGGCTGACTTTGGCAAACGGTGTCTGTTGCTCTCCTGATTGCCCTGAGCCTTTATTATTTGAGTTGCTAGTGGTTTCCACCAGCCCCACAGGTTGATGAGTCTCGGCCAGCATTTGATACGCTTGAAGATGTTGATCAGCGGTTTGCAGCTTGCTGTGGCTATCATGACTCATATGCGAGTCGCTTTGGTTATGGTTGCGACTGCTAATGTGGATGCCTTTGGCCCCTTGCAGCGTCCCTGCCGCTTGTGTCTCTAAACTTATACCACGACCTCGCGCTTGGCCGCGTTAATGGTCAGTATGCTGGTACAGTAGACCTAGAGTGAGATTGCTCTGGTGACTGCTGCTATAGAGGTTGATCTGCGGGCTATCAGGATGTTGGTCAAATACAATTTGGTTGTAGCCATTGACCAGGCTGTCCTTATTGGCATCGCCCGTCCGACTTGAGTCGATACTTTGGGTTTTGATGCCGTCGATAGGATGGGCATGGCTTTGATTGATAAACCAAACCGGACTGGTGGCATCGATGGCATCGGAGTCACTGGCTATGCTGTTATGTTGGGCATCAGAATTACCGACCCCATTATGGGTACTGCCTACAATGACCGGATGGGCGATATCACCACCGATAAAGTCGACTAACACGTGCTGACCATGACGCAGTGGATGGGTCTGACCCATATGATCGGCGACTAGGTGACTAGCGATAGGGACCCAATGTGCGGTGTCATCGCTAGCTTCATTGTCATCATTTTGCCAGTGATAGTGGATATGCGCTCGGTGATTACGGTCTGTCGTGACAGCCTGGCTATCCGTGTCGATAATACTCGCACTCATCAGTCCAGTGAGACTGGGATGTGGCTGGCCAAGTTGCGCTAATTGTGTAGCAAAGGGTATATGATGATGATGCGGGAATGGCAAATATAGGGCGGTGATTTCATGAACTTCTTGATCTTGAGTGTTTGCATCCTCTTTAGCCATTGGCTTCGGCTGCAGGGTGATGGGATCAAACTGAGCTTTGCCCAACCAGTCGATAGGCAAGTGGTTATTAATACGGTGATGGATAGCAGCCAGACTGATAGGCTCCGTGATAAAAGGATTGCCCTCAACCAGATGCGCACTGGGCAGGGTCAGGTGACGTATGTTCCCTTGCAGCATTCCCATATGGGCATACTGCTCTTGAAGATATTGATAGCGGCTCGCCAACTCGGTAAGCATCTCATCGTCCATTCGAGTCTGACTGCGTAGAAACCTTGCATGCTCGCTAGGATATTTCAGCGGCTGGTCACTGCTATGTGAGCCTGAATATTGGCCCATTAATCTATTGTCATAGCGAGACAGTTGCGACTGGCCAAGATGATGGCGAAGCTTGGGTTTTATACTAGTCACTCGGTCTTGGCGATCGGCAAGGTTGGCAGGATTTTGACTGAGAATACTATGAATGTCAGCCGCATCTGCTCTCAGTACTTCAGCATCATGGGGGACGAGTACGAGAGTATGACCATCGACTTCATGACGGTAGTAACCCGTAATGCCAAATAGTGCCAAATGATATTGTAGGTAGGACAGATCGGTCTGATTGTATTGGACACTATGCTGGATGTGACAGTCTTTAAGTTGATCATCGATTTCGATGTCTAGCTCATAAGGGCTAATTATTTTTTCAATTAGCTCAGCCAGGCTTAAATGATGATGGCGGCGATTATGACTGGCCAATCTCAGCTGTGCTAAGCCCGGCTCACAAATGACTCGATATGCCGCCATACCTTGATTGCTACCCAGTGCCGTTACTTCAGTAATGATGCCATGGCGGGTTTGTGTGGGCATCATCAAGTCGCCGGTCCCCCAGTGCAGTGCAACACCCTGCCCTATCCAGCCCTCAACAGCTAGATCCGCTTGGTCATTCATTAGCGTGATGCTGTAGCGAAAGCCACAATACAGCGCCAACTGCTGGTCTCTAAAAGACTGCTCGAAATCATGAGCCCCTCTATCCCGGCTCTGACCTTGATGATAGGGATTAGGATAGTCATTAGGAGCGGGCAATAGTGCAGCCGCATCCCACACCGTTGCCGGTAGCGCTGCGCCAAGCAGACTTTCACAGAGCTCAGCTTGGCTGATAAGGCTACTAGCAATATCGGGATGCTCACAAGTGAGCTGAAGATGCCGGTACGATTGGGTCCATGCCATGTCACACTCCTTAATTAGGGATTCAATAAGCGGTTAATAGCTCTCTTCTGCAGGTTTGATGCCGATGATGTCAGTAAGAGCGGTTAGCTGCTCTTCATTTTTGATGACATGAGTCAACCACTGATCTAGCGGCATGTCAGCCCACTCAATCGCCCGTCCTAATAGATAAGTTACCGGGCTATGCGGCTCATTACTGGCAAAGTAGTCTTGTATTTGGCTTAACAGCTTGAGGGCTTGCTGGCGATTGGCTCGATGGTCACGGCTTTGCGGATTAAAGTTAGTAGGCTTAATTGATTGAACCATTGGCTGAGAATGAGTTGAGGGGCCACTCGTCTGACTGTCATCATGCTCTTGACCTGCTCCGTCTTCATTGTCATTAGCCATTGCGTCCTCGTCGCTAGTCTCTTCTGCCAAATGTTGGGGGAGCAGAGGTTTTATATGCAGAATCATGGCAGCTATTAAGTCTGTCACCGGCGCAAATACTGGCGCATCCATTCCCATCAAGTCATTAAGCTGATCAGTGAGCGCGTGCCATTGTGAGCTGATAACACCTAGCTCACGTATCAGCGTCTGCTGCCAAGCCCGGTCACTATGTTTAATAGCGTGGTAATAGTCATTGAGGTTAAGTTGGCCTTTGATATCACTGTCTGGATTTTGCAGACGTTGCTTGTCATGATCCCGGGCTGTCAGGTAGTGATTATAGTTATAGAGCCCCGAGCCTCCCTCTGAAGGGTCGGATAGAGGCAATTGTTTGAGGTCTTCTGTGAGCGCTTTGACAAACCATGAATATAATCCTGCTCGGATATCCATACTGTCTTCTTCACCATCAAGTGGCGGATACATGGTGAGCCAATACTCTTCATGCAAGGCCAGTAATAATGACAGACCATAGTTGATACCTGCCAAATGATCCGTGTGACTGAGAGCATCCGTATACCAAAGGGCTAGCTTTAAATCCTTGCTGGTATGCCTCAATAAGTCGGCACATTGGGATTTCACAAAGTCCCAATCCGCAACTTTTAGCTCAGTGACCCAATTGCCTTGAGCCAATAGCGGGTCATCAGCTTGGCGGGCAGCGACTATAGCATCGAGCCTTTGATCAAAGGTAAGGTCTTCTCCTACCCCATGGCGACTGTCGGTAATAGGAGCGACGAGGGTCTCTATAGAGGGAAACTCAGGAGCTGACTGCTGATGGGAGGTGCTCATGGCGCTATCTCCTCGTCCTGAGACAGTGGCAGATCGCTAGATGGAGCGGACGGAGCCTTATCACCCTGATTAGCAGTACTTTCCAAATGATTATCTTGCTGGTTACCAGCCGCTACCTTCTCTGAATTCTCGATGACAAGATCGTCCTGTTCCCTTTCACTTTGATGAACGAGTTGGCTCAAAGGTACGATATCCTCTATCGCCAATCGGTAAGCAAACTGATCGTTGTCATCGACGAATACCGTAACGCTCGTCAAGACGCTTTCATGATGATCATGAGCCAACAGCTTGGCAGCCAGTTGGGGTAGTAACGTATGACTAATGATGGCGTCCGCATTACGCGCTCCCGAGTCCACTTCGTGGCAGCGAGATAAAATCAGTTCGATCACCTCAGCATCAATATGACAAGGCACCTCATAATTTTGTTGTAGCCGCAGGCTGATTTTATCGAGTTTGAGGCGAATGATTTCGGCCAAGGCCTCATCAGTAAGTGGATAATAAGGAATCACGGTGAGTCGACCCAAAAATGCGGGTTTAAAGACTTTATACAACTGCGGATTGATCAGCTGTTTTAAGGCCTGACTACCAGGTAAGGTAAAGGTAGAGTTTTCCAGGTCGGTATTAATACAGTGTTGCATGATGACTGAAGAGCCCACATTACTAGTGAGTAATATCAAAGTGTTCTTAAAGTCAATCACTCGCCCCTCACTGTCTTCCATCACCCCCTTATCAAAGACTTGATAAAACAAGTCTAAGACATCTGGATGTGCCTTCTCGACTTCATCAAGCAGCAGGACACTATAAGGCCGACGTCTGATAGCTTCAGTTAGTACCCCGCCTTCCCCGTAGCCAACATAACCCGGAGGTGAGCCTTTTAGCGAGGCGACACTGTGCGCCTCTTGGCACTCCGACAGATTGATGGTAATTAGGTTACGCTCACCCCCATACAGCACCTCAGATAAAGCCAGCGCTGTCTCAGTCTTGCCGACGCCGCTAGGCCCTACTAGCATAAACACCCCTTGCGGTCGATTGGGATCATCCAAGCGTGCTTTGGCAGTATGAATGCGTTTGACGATAGCCTCGATGGCATGGTCCTGACCTATGACCCGCTGCTGCAGGGTATCTGCTAGGGTGAGAATATGGTTTTTTTCATCCCCCGCCATATCCGTCAAGGGAATCCCAGTCCAGTCCGAGATAATTTGTTTAATCACCAGTTGATCTAGGACAGGATGTACCAAACGACAAGAGGTCTGGGCTTCTTTAAGCGCCTGCTCCAACGTTTGATACGCTGCTTGCCTATCAAGGCGATCACCAACTTCAAGCTCCCCTATAAGCGCCGCATTTAAACTATCTAACTCAGCACTCAAAGACCGCTGCGTTTGCCATTGAGTCGTCATATCCGTGATTTTCTGTTGATTCTGTTGGCGCTGATCATCGAGTAAAGCGATCTGTTGGCTGAGCTTGTCTTTGTCATCTGCCCCGCCGACTCGCTCAAGTTGTTGAGTTAAATTGTGCAGATGTAGTTGAAGCTGACTGTCGAGGGCGTTCAGCATATCCAATGGGTTTGGGGTAGCCGTCTTAGATAGACTCACTCGAGCCGCCGCAGTGTCCAATACACTGACCGCTTTGTCCGGGAGCTGACGATCACTGATATACCGTGCTGATAGCTCGACGGCCGCGCGCAGGGCATCATCCTCAATAGTAATGTCAAAGTGATCTTGCATCTTTTGGCTAAGGCCACGAATCATTGCTACCGCCGTATCGATGTCAGGCTCTTCCACCTTGACGACTTGAAACCTTCGAGATAATGCGGCATCTTTTTCAAAGTATTTTTTGTATTCTGACCAAGTGGTGGCTGCAATAGTTCGCAACTCACCGCGAGCTAGTGCCGGCTTAAGTAGGTTAGCCGCATCATTCTGCCCGGCCTGCCCCCCAGCACCAATCATCGTATGGGCTTCATCGATGAATAAAATGATAGGGCTAGGTGAAGACTGAACCTCTTCGATGACTTGCTTTAGGCGGTTTTCAAACTCGCCTTTGACACTAGCGCCAGCTTGCAGTAAGCCTAAGTCCAAGCTGCAAATAGCCACGTCTTTTAGCTGATCGGGGACACTGCCGTCTACGATTTTCTGTGCTAGGCCTTCGACCACAGCAGTTTTACCTACGCCCGCCTCCCCCGTCAAAATGGGGTTATTCTGCCGGCGCCGGATTAAAATATCGACCAACTGATGAATTTCAAACTCGCGACCGATGACGGGATCGATTTGACCCGAGTCGGCTTTTTTTGTGAGATTATAGGTATATTTATCGAGAGCTGGAGTAGCTGCTACGCCTTTAGCTTCCTCGACTGTGGCGCTGTCCGCTTTATCTAGGCTACCGTCCTCTCTCTGAGTAGGCTTAGGGCTACTGTTAATAGTACTGGCACTGGCTTCAGTACTGCCTTTACATTGACGCTCATAGTCATCTTTGAGCGCCATTCGATCAATATATTGCAGCTCATCGGGCAGCTCGGCCAACCGCACCTGATATCGCTCATAAGTCAGCAAGACTAATAGTATATGACCGGAACGAATCTCAACCTGACCCCCTTTGCATCCCTGTTGGCTGCTCGCGACTTGCCAGGCATCTTCTAAAAGCGCTATTAGCTGCTGACTAAACACGGGCGTCTCGCCTGCCCCTTGGTTCTTCTGCATTAGGGCTGTCTCAAGCGCCTCTATAACGGATTGACTAGCGATTTTATTGGTTTTGAGAATTTGTACGACATCATTATGCGAAGTAGTCACCAACTCATGGAGGAGATGGACGATATCGACTTCCTTATGTCCCAAATCGATACAGTATCTAGCCGCCTGCTGCAGGCATTGACGACTGCTAGGACTCAGTCGAGTAATCACCGCCTTTAATTGGCTCATAGCTTTATCCTTTTATTTCGTCTTTAGGTAATCGTTTATAGGGATCAATAGCGTCAAGATTTATTGAATGGGTAGCGCAAAGCGTGTGTCGCTATGATGCGACTTAGCAGGGGCAGTCAATAAAAACCCGCCTCGTCCCAAACTGCCAAAACTATCTTCAGACAACGACAATGACTTAATATGCGCTTTGTCGAGCTCCAGTTGTATTTCTACCGCCAAGCTGACTCCGCACCATTTCCGGATAAAATCGACGATAACTTGGTACATATCGCCTGCAGGTAGCAATCTTAAGTAGCGATCATTATCTAAACAGTGAAACACCACACGAATTTTACTGTCGAACTGGACGACCCGCTCTCCACAGAAAGCCGAGACCCCAAGTGCGGCAAACTCACCGCCTAGGGCTGACTGCTCCTCATCTGGCAAACTAAACCATTCCGGGACAAACTGCTCCACACTCACCTTAATGTCTAAAAAGTTGCTCAATACCTGTGACAACTGGTCGGCGGTCAGACGTCCCGGTGCGATCATCCCAGCATAGGCAATGAGACTATCGATGGCCGTCAGTTTTTTGGGTTGTCTGGCAAGCGCGCGCAGGCACAGCAAATAGTTGTCTTTATTGCTGTCGAGTTCATACTGTAATGGCAGGTTATAAAACCAGCTAGACGCCACATACAGCTCTGTCAGACGGTGATTAAATAGGTCCAGAAACTCCGGAGCGGCCTTATCTTTGGCATGAGTCACTCGTGAAGCCAAGTAATCGGTATATAACGCTGGTAGTGCTGACAATGGACCAGTCAGGCCTATCACGGCTGGATATAACTCGACCTGTCTAGGCCTGTAATTTACCGAATGTGTTGATTTTGGCTTACTTCCTAGTCCTAGCTTTTGCATAATGGCTGTATCTTCTTGCCCGCCTGCTTTTAGCGAAGCGTCGCGACCTTCTTGCCATGCTAGAGTCATCGACTCAATTTCGGCTAGGGGAAAAGCTAAGGACAAAGAAGCTCGATAGCGCACCTTAAGGGGCTGATGACCTAAGCTATTTTCGTGATACAGCAAGCGAACTGCTTGCAGCAGCTCATAGCTTTGTGGTTGGGCTATTAATTCGCTTAGATAAGAGGACTGAGACCACTGCGCGGTTGACACCGGAACACCTCCTTTTTAGTCGTTGCATCAGAAATCACCACTTCAACGAAGCTATTCAAACTGGCGTGATAGCCAAAGACAAATGCCAGTAAATAGGTAAATTGCCGAATACTCACTCCGGAAAACTGCTTTTGGTTAATGGCGATATTGACAACCGTCCCGCGAACAAATCCCGGTTGCGGTGAGCGCTGAATGCGTCTGGCTTTAATACTCGTGGTGATGGACACTATCCCCTCGACCAGCTGTTTGTTTGCGGCGGATTGCGTGATGTCATAGAGTGACAGGTACTCTTTCATCAATTCGGCATCTTGCGCAGCAAGCGATAAAAAGTTTAAGCTGATTAGTGAAATTAGGCGCCAACGTTCCTCACCGGTATAGTCAAACCTAGCGGTTCGAGTAGGTTGTTTGAGCAAAGACAGGCTACCAAAACTGCTCATACCCTCAGCAAAGAGATCACCTCGATTTTGGCCAAATACAATCTGAGAAGGCAAGTCTCTATTGGTGCACTGCAAAGCTATGCTCATACTGGTCGAGCCGCCCAAGTCCTCTCGATGCTTTTCTACAAACAGGATTTGATAGTCAAACCCCTGCTTAAATTCGGCTAAGTCTTTATCTCGTTTAATATGATAATAGCGGCCTTCATCTTGCTGCTCATAGTGATTGAGGGCATAAAAAGGGTGGTAGTCCCGTTGGATTAACCGGTTGTTGTTTTGTTTGGACTCGATTACTTTGAGGACATCATAGATTTCGTGATGATACGGTGCCCGTGTGTCTGGGACCAAATCGTAATAGACTGACCTGTGGCTCACTTGGATAGGTTTAGCGGCTAATTTGAAAAGATTAACGACGGGCGTGCAAAATAGTTTGATACTGCTAATGCTCAGCTGTTGAAGATTTTTTAAGCGAATGGTGTTTTTTTTATCAAACTTAAAATAGCATCGAATCTCAAATCCCGACGCGTTGATTGCTAGATCCGGGCAGACTTTACCCAAATCTAAACGTAGGAAATTGAACTTTTCGGGGAAGTAGAAATACTCTTTTAATAGACTGGCTGCTGCATTGCTCACCCGCTGATTAGGCAACACTTGCTGTTCAGTAGCAAAGCCTACTAACTCAAAGGGACTGCCGACCATCTTTTTGGTTTGCTCACCGCAGATATGGGTCTGCTTGATATCACAACATAACAAGTCCCAAAGACTCGTTCCTTGACTAGCATCCTCGTCGATATATAGGTCTAAGGGGTATTGTAATAGGGCTTGATAATCAAAGCTGGCGTTAAGGCCCTTAACCTTGATACTAATACAGCCATTCAGGTAGCCATACTGATGATCATAGACTTCTTGGCCTGTCTCAAAACTCACACTCTCCATCTGGAGCGGCATGAGGGCTACCGCTTGCGTCGACTGAAATTTACAGGCTATACCATTCACTTTTTGCGTCGCAAACTCACTACGAACGGGCATTTCGACAGGGGCACTTAACGCGCTAGCTTGCACGCCTAAGTTAAATTGCGCGATCGAGACTGAGGGAAAAGGCTTGAGGTAATCGGGATAGACGACTTCTAATAACGACTCTGTAAAGTCAGCATAGGAGTCATCTAATTTCTTATTAATACGAGCGCTAATGAGTGAGAACGCTTGGATCAACCGCTCAATATGAGGGTCTTCCACCGTATCATGCGCCATTAATAAACGATTTGCGATTTTGGGGTATTTTTTAGCAAATTCTTTGGACTGCTTATTAAATAGGCTGAGCTCATGTTCAAAGTATGGGAGTAGACTGTCCATATTGCCTCTAAGTGGTTCAATATTGGTCGTTCTAAAAAGGGCATTTTTTATTGGTTATGACTGACGTTTTTAGTAACTTACGTTTTAAGCGACTGACGTTTCAAGCTATTTAGGTTTACATTATTTTGGTTTGAATTATTTTGGTTTAAATTGATAAGGTTTACAGTAATAGCTACTTCACTTGATAGCGCTGTGAGCTCGGTTCAAAAAAAGCATCAAAACTGACCAACTCTTGGGCCGGATAGACTTTGAGTAACGCTTCAATAGAAAAGCACAGTTGATTAACTTCTACCGCGCCAATATCCAAACTGACTCGAACATTTTTTAGCCGAGAGTCCTGCTGCTCTACTGTGCTGGCAATCTGCCGACAGATGTAGTCACAGTCCATTGGATTAGCACTACTTAACCCAACGAAATCCAGAATCCCAAAATTTAATATGGAAGACCGTACTAGCTCAAATTTTTCAACGCGTTTGCCAACTACCGAACGGGTGTTGAGCAAGGCTTCTAAGTCGCGAGCAACTGAGGTTTTTAACTCATCGATATTGAGCCGACGAATCAATAGCTGATCTCCTACTTGCTGCGGACTGTCGTCAAATAGCTGCTCAAACAAATTGGGACGAAAGCCAAGGTCTTTGACACCAAAATTCATGACTCTAGAGCTCCTAGACAATGAATGTAATCAAAAATGTAATCAAATGGGTGCTAACTCTTAAAACTAACGCTCTAAGGCCAAGGTGATATAACGAGAATAGAAATAAACTACGGCAATTAAATTAGAAAAAGAAAGGCCTACCTACAAACCTTTCTTATAAAGTAAAGTGAAACAATCAGAGACTCTCATCATTCTTATCCGCTTTAGTTAAGCGGTGTAAGTCGCAGTATTATTCGCTAATGACCATTTTTTCGTCACTGCGCCTTTCGCTGACCCATCGATATCTTGTTGGGTATACGTCCACTCTACAGCAGCGTACTTAATACCGAAGACTTCTGTCGGGACACCTTCTTCTTCTACTGATGGCTCTACAGCGGCAATCAGGGCATGCTTGAGTTTAACTTCAAGATACTTAACCCGTTTGTCACCATTGGCACGATAGAAGTCGACTTGGACCTCATCAAAGGTATACCCTGCCGAACACGCTTCCCAAAGTTTTGGACTGGTAGAATCCAAGTCTTTCATAAACGTCATGTCAGCATGTTCGCAACGCTCAGAGGTATGACCACCCACACTACTCGCAGTAGCTGATTTAGGTTGGCGAATTAAATGATCCCAAGTATTGACCTCCAGCCAGCCTCTATGCTCGCTATCTCGAGACTCGCCATCAATCTTATATTTACCGCGAAACTGAATATAAATATCCTTCATACCATGCACCTTTTATTAGTGGATTAAGTTTAGCCTTACAGGTTGCTATCGATTAGCTGTTACTGGACTGCGGTAGCTGAGTGACTAGCCGCAAAGAAACAGACAATTCGTCTAGCTGAAAATGTGGTCGTAAAAAGACCACAGACTTGTAGACCCCAGGCTTACCGGGAACTTCTACAACTTGAACAGAAGCTTCGCGCAGTGGGTACTGAGCTTTAGCTTCTTGTGAGGCGCCATCATCTAACAAGACATAGCGGGATATCCAATCATTCAAAAAGGCTTCGACATTACCTGCCGCCAAAAAACTACCGACTTTGTCGCGCATCATGGCCTTTAAGTAATGGGCAATTCGTGAGACCGCCATAATGTACTGCAGTTGGGTAGAGAGCACTGCATTGGCATTGGCATCGTCATTCTGATAAGTCTTGGCTTTCTGAACGGATTGTGCGCCAAAGAACGCCGCATAATTAGTATTTTTACAATGGACTAAAGGAATGAATCCTAAATCGCTCAGTTCTTTTTCGCGGCGATCGGTAATCGAAATCTCTGTTGGGCATTTCAGTGCCAAATCCCCTTCATCGGTCTTAAAAGTATGCACTGGCAACCCTTCGACCAACCCACCACCTTCTACACCACGGATAGCTGCACACCAGCGATAATCTGAAAAGGCTGACGTCAAACGAGAGGCAAAGGCATAAGCCGCATTCACCCAGAGATAATCGCAATGATCCGCCCCTGAAACATCCTCAATGAAATTAAAGCCTTCAACGACCGTCCCATCTTTAGGGTTATAAGGAAGTCGGCCTAGGAAGCGTGGGACCGTTAGGGCGACATAACGGGCATCTTCTGACTGACGAAAAGCTCGCCAGCGAATATACTCCGCCGTCTCAAATATTTTGGACAAGTCACGGGGACGACCAATATCCGTAAAGGTCTCTAGACCAAACATTTCCGCAGAAGCTGCGGAGACAAATGGCGCATGGGCCGCTGCCGCAACGTGGGAGAGTTGCTCAAGCAAATACATATCCGCATTTTGTCTAGTAAACTCAAAGTCACCCACTAAGGCTGCATAAGGCTCACCCCCAAAGCTGCCAAACTCCTCTTCATAAATCTTTTTGAATAGCGTACTTTGGTCAAAGTCGATCGATGACTGAAAATCCTTCGTCAGTTCGCGTTTGTTCGTATTGAGCATACGGATTTTTAACATTGACTCTGACGGAGTCTGACTACATAGGTAGTGCAAGCCGCGCCAGCTGGACTCAAGCTTTTGAAACTCAGGGGCATGCATAATAGTACTGAGCTGCTTCGATATCAGAGCATCTATTTGAGCGATACGACTGTCAATAGACGCCGCTAAATTGTCAGAAATAGTGACCGTACCTTGCATGACTTCATTGGCCAGTTCTGCAATCTGGTGCTTAGCACGGATTTTTTCGTCATCAGATTTGGCAATATTACTTTCATTGACAATCTCCTCCAGCAAGTCATAACTTTCAGTGGTTTCGGTGCTCTGTTGGGCTTGGGCATTCATACCTTACTCCTCGCTATCGCTTAAATTCTGTTCTGCCATTTGTTTGACTTGCTCAGTATTTTTTAAGACATCGTCCAATAAATCTTCTAGCTTTTCATTGGCAGATATTTTATTTCGCAAGTCGGCTAAGCGATCTCGCGCCTCAACCAGCTGTCGCAAGGGCTCAACTTGATTCGCTACCGCTTCTGGGCGGAAGTCATCGATGCTATTAAAGGCTAGATCTACCGCAAACTCTCCTGCCTTCTCACTCAATTCATTATCGACTCGAAACGTCGCTCGTGGTGCCAAGCCAGACATCACTTCATCAAAGGTATCTAAATCTACTTCGACGAACTTCTTATCTTTTAATCGCGGTTGCTCAAGGGTCGAGTCACCTGAGAACTCCCCCAACACCCCGACTACAAAAGGAATCTCCTTGGTCTCAATAGCGTCCCCAATCTCTACGTCATAAGTCAAATGCACTCTGGGTGCGCGAACTTTCGCTAATTTTTTTTGTACGCTATCTTGTCTGGCCATAGTCGTCCCCTAAGTAATGGTTGTTTTGCGCTAATGGATTTAAAGGTAAATAGAATGAGTAATACGTATTTTTCTTACTAGCCTCACCGCAATATCTTAAAGGGATCGCCAGAGCTAGAGCGTCTCCGACTGGCAGCAGGTTTTGCTACAGGCCGTCTCGCCTGCGGCTTTGGTCTTACTACAGGTGGTTTAACTCTAGCTCTAGCTCTAGGTTTTGCAGGCGTTCGCCTACGAGGGGTAGCTGCAGTGGTTCTGACAGTACGAGGTTTTCTAGTACTGCTGCGTCGAGAGCTGGAAGTATTTCGCCGTTTTACCGCTCTCTTATTAACTCTGGCACGGACGACTGGCGGTTTTGGCAAGGACTCGTCATAGTTAAAGCCATAGACATCACCATACATCTTGCTTATCGCGAACTGATACTCTTGAAAAAATTCGGCATCAACGTCAGGACTTAGGTAGCCCGAGCGCAATTGCTGTTCAGCGACACTAGCGCTGTTATCGAGCAATATCTTTTCAAGTTTGCTCGTACTAGAACCCTGCTCTATGGCCTCACTAGCGGCGTAGAGTGCATACAGCTCATAGCCATTATGATCATAAATCTGCGCCAATATTTCCCATGCCAAGGCATCCTTCGGGTTATTAGTCACCCGCTGATTCAAATCGGCAACTAATTGATGCAGTTCCACTGAAGTAGGGTCAGCATCTAGTAGCAGCGCGTATCTATTGGTAATGCTTGCCCCAGGGTCCTTTTCTTGAATTGTTAGTTCTGCATGAGCGCCACTTAATGCCCCAAGCATAATCAACATGCCAGTAACTGCTGCTTTAACCAAACCACTACTCCCTCTATTTCTCAATTATTTTTATAAAAACCTTGCATAGCTTTAGTCTGTTAATGCCACTTTTTGCGTATTAATTAGGCTAGTCATCACAGTGAGTGACTGCTTTAAGTCCGCTTTGTCATCGGCGCTCATTGCTTTGTTTTTATGAAAAGCATGGCTATTATTTTGCATAATTTTAATAGTGGCTAATAAAGCGATCTGACGTGCTGGCAATAACGCTTCGTCGATATCTAGCGCTATATTGGCTGCCCTCAATGCCCGCGCATAATGCTGTTCCTGATAGAGACTCGTGGCAATATCTACCCATTGCTCGGCACTCCAATCATCGCTCTTTTCATCCACTACAGCTTCCCCTAGCAATAAACCTCCCACTGAGGGTGCGCTAAGTTCAGCGGGAGGAACGTACTGGGGCAAAGGCTCGATGGCCAATACTGAAGTTTCTGCTTTTGGTCCTGATTGGCAGCCTGTTAATAATAGACAAGCGCTGCAAGTCACTATTAGTAAGCTAGAGGGTAGAAAGCTAGGGGATATCGATCGATTAATTAAGGTGTGAATCATAAGTATCCAGTATTCCATCTAAGGTAATCAAAAAAGTCAAAAGCAAAGCTTGCTCAGAAGTCTCTTATCTTTATTTGTTAGCAGCTAGTCCTGCCTAATTTTGTTTATTGTTATAAATGACACAATAGTTAAGCTCGCCTCTCTTATTAAATAAGTCCATGAAATTCTAAATAATCGTGAAGACCACATACCAATTTTTTTAGTAAAAGTTATGAAATAGGCCTAAAAATTAACCTACTTTAGACGATTATTTTAAGTTTGATTATACAGATACTTGACAATATTTCAATAATCTCTATAATTTTTCTTATCTAATAATTAATTAAAACTAATTTATAATAATTCATTTTGACTTCCGTTCCTGACTTTTAGGCTGCGGCCAGGGGAACTTTGCTTATGCCCTCTCAAGCCCATCGTCTTCATCAACTCACCATGAATCCTAGCCTTAGCGGCTTACCAAGGCTACTCCCCTTAGCTTTTATTCATCATTCTTGCCTAAATCAACCCACTCAATTTCGAGTACTAACCTACAGTCAGACAATATTGCCACCTGAGTCCTGTGTCGAAATATTGGGAACATATGTTCGGCTATCTACTTTGTCTGCTACTCACAGCTCAACGGGTCGAACTGGCCTCATTAGTGAGGTTAATTATCAACATTCAGATGGGGCCTTGCATCTCTATGAGTTGGTCGTCGTCTCACCCGATTGGCTACTGACTCAGTCGGTTCACACTCGCAACTTCACCCAACAATCAACCTTAGATATTGTTACTACCGTCCTTGAGCCTTACCACTTTGAATGGCGGCTGTCTGAGACACTCAATGCCTCCGAACTTATCCATTCACTGCTAGCGTTCCGTACCCAAGATGATGTCAGCGATCGGGAGTTTGTCATGGGACTCTTAGCAGATATTGGCGTGAGCGCCGTTTGGATAGCTAGTGAGTCACAGGACAGAGGCTCTCAAGACAGAGGCTATCAAGACAGTAACGAGACTGTCGACACTTTGGGCTATTGGATGCTTATAAACCAATTGGATGAGCTTAATCTTCAACCCCTTAGATACGCCTATGCACACACCTCAGTTCAGTCCGGTCAAGATACTGTTCGCGAATTACAACCGATCTCCCAGCAGCTCGGTAGCCAGACGGTAGTGATCCGTGCCGATGGCATGGCGGCAGATTGCGTTTATGAAGGCCACGCCTTTGATGAGTCGTCGCTTAGCATCGAGGGCAGCACTACCCTTATTGCCACTCCCTCTCGAGCGACTAGTGAGGCAGACGCCGATCGCTTGGCCCAACAGTATGTTATGGCCAATGGCTGTCACCGTGACCATTGGCAAGCCTCCGGATCCATGCGGGGGTTAGTAAGTGGCTCTCCCGTGGTTATCACCGACCTGCCTTCTATCGGTAGCGTCGAGGCCTATTGTCTAGCAGCGCAGGTTATCGGTATTGAGCCCGCTAGCGATAGCGTCTCTTACCATCATCAAACTCAAATCCGTGATTGGCTAGTGGACCTTGGTGCTCCCCTTCAAAGCTGTGAGGTTGCTCGGAACACTGGTGTCTGGGTGACAGCTCAGTTGTTAGATAGCGCCCTACCCTATTGTCCTTACCCCAGTTCATTAGCTTGGGCACAGGCCATCTATCACGGTTTAACCCAAGCGCGAACCGGTAAACAAGCTAATCCAAGCTATGCGTCCACGGTCACCGAGTCAGGACTTCATGAGGTTGTCACTACCCCTGTTTGGTCAGGAGCTAACGACTCAGCCAGTGACGCAACCCCAGCGCTACGATCGCTGCAGCTGTCATCGGGAGCAACGCACGGTTGGCAGTTTGCCCCTAGACAAGGTCAAGCCGTACTACTCTCACATTGGTATGGTGATGTCGACAGTCCGGTGATCTGCCGCAGTCTCTATGACGGTATTGGTATGGGCGATGTTGATGAGCATGATGTGACTCATCAGGAGGGTGGCCAATCGCATCGCTATAACTTACAAGGGGGCGCATCCCCTAGATGGCATGGCGGTGCTATGGGTGCGTCAGAAATAGAAGGCGATGATACGCATGCCGGTTGGGTTTCGGGTATCAGTCAGTTTGGACTTACTAATACTAGCGAGACGGCACTGCTGTTTGACGATACCTCCAACAAAGTCGGTATGCAGTGGTCGGTGAATACGGGCAGTCGTGCTAATGCCGAATCCCCTACTGTGGCTGCTAAAGGCGTATTCGCCCCTAGTGAGCATCTGCTTGAGCTTGGGGTAATGAGACATCGATTTGGTAATCATCAATCGAGTGATAGTGGTGCAGGTTTTAGAGCCGCTAGTGATCATGGTATGCAAGTGATGGGTAATGAGGGCGTGCTGCTATCGACCTTTGGCATCCGTCATAGCCAAGCTCAGCATGATTCGGCTTTGGTCAATGACCCCGGCCAGCGTCAGTTAAATTTGAGCCATGAGCTATCTAATACGCTAATGGAAGCTAAGCAAGCACATCTGCAGTCGCAGCAGAAGGTGGATGAGACGCTTCAAGCATTTGAGAAGACTGCGCAGATTATCGATGAAGCATTAAGTACCGAAGTATTAGGCGCACCCGATGTGATGCTAGTAAGCCGCGATAGTGTATTGGCATCGGGCGTTCGTACACTGTGGTCGGCGAAGACAATCATTCGTCAGTCAGGCGGTACGCAGTCGGATTCTGTGGCGGGTAATTATCAGCTGCTAGCCGATAAGATTGAATCGCTATCTGGCGTGGGGGGTCAAGCAGCGAAGTCAGGCTTTCATGTGAGTGCTAATAGAGAGGCGCTAGCGGTTCAGGCACAAGGGGGCGAGCTGCAACTCAACGCTCAGCAATCGATGACGATTGGTAGTGAGTCTGGCGAGGTGCATTTGACCAGTCCTGAACGCATTAAGCTGCAAACGAGTGGTGGGGCTTCTATCACGATTGATAGCAGTGGCGTGAAGTTGGTGTGTCCGGGGACTATTAAGGTTAAGGCGGTTAAGAAGAGTTTGGTTGGTGGGGCTCGGGTTTTTACGCCTGTTTTGAGTTTGCCTAGCTCAGAACCAACTAGTTATAGCCAGAAAATTAACTACGAGTTCTTGAAAGATATCGTTGAAGAGTTCGAAACAGATAATCGAATGATGAAACAGCTCTTCGTCATAGATAATAAGACTGAAAACGTCATAAAACAGTCTTACCTAATCAAACCAGACAAAGATACATCAGAACGCTTCTACACTGAAACACCCAAAGACGTCACTGCACTATTGTTCTTGAATGAGATAGTAGACATTGAAGAGGAGTTACGAGAAGACGAATATGGAGAAGAAGACAGCCTAAACGGCATAGAGCCTGACTATGCTGAGGGATTCTATAGAGATAAAGACACTGTAGATTTTTATGACGAAGATGATGAGGAAAAGAAGGATGCCTAACTTAGTTACCGTCGCCCTTTATGTGAGAGATAGGAATCGGAAACCACTTGCCAACTTCAAAGTCCGAACTTATCCTAAAAACCGTCCACACGCAACGATGATAAGAACTACTACTGCGGCGGGTACTATTAGCTTCCCCGCCTCTCCTAACTCAGATATTGGTATCGACATTATCACACCTGATAGTAACTATGAACACAATTGCTTCATTAATAGTAAGGACGGTAACACTCAACCAATCATCATTGGCGTTGGCTATAAAGAAGAGGAATATTCATCAAATACATCTAATCTAATCATTTTTTATGCCCAGGTGACTGACAGTAACGGAAAGCCTATGCCGAACTTTCCTTTAAAAACAGCCTATAAGAATAGCAACCTTCAGTCAGATGTCAAATATACAGATAAGACTGGCTTAGTAGAACTATATTCGAGCCCTAATCGGATAGTCGATATTAAACCTCTGATGCCAAGCGATACCTTTGAAGTTCACTCAAGCTATAAGATTACTGCTCATATCACATACAGTATTAAACTTAAGCATCCACTAGAAAAATATTGTAGCAAAATCACCCTAAGAATCTTTGATAAAGAGGGCAATAAGAAATATCCAAATGCTAAGTTTAGGCTCACATCAAAATATTATCGTTTTAAAGAAACCATATATCAAGATATAGATAAAGATAGTATTTTCAATATAAGTAGTTTTATTGGAGATGAGTTGGGCATCAACATTTTCAGACCTAATGGCACTTTATTAAAAGAGTTCAATCTTGTTATCACACGCATGAAGCATGATAAAACCGTTAAAGTACCTGTGCATATCAAGAAGACAGAGACTAGGGAAAGCGAGCCAGAAGTAGATGAAAAGATAGAGCCAAAATCTTCATGTGGTTTAAAATATAGAGGGAAAGTAAAAGTAACTAGATGGAAAACCCACTATGGACCAGTCTATTGGGGAAAAACCCCACTATCTGGTTATGGGAAATGGGATGAATTGATTGAAAATGGTGCACTTACTAGAGATGAAAAGATGATACTTAAAGTAGTATCTCCTAATGAAGGAAAACTTGATTCCGTACAATCGTATGATAGTGAAATTATCACTGCTGGTGCTATGCAAAAAACTATTAATAGTAGAAACGGAGGTGAGCTAGCTACACAAATGTCTGATTTTAAAATTAAAAATCCTGATTTATTTAAATCTTTGTTCTCTAATTGTGGATGGGAGGTAACTGGGAATGGTTCTAATGCAAGAGTCTCATACCAAGGCATGCAAGGAAAGAAATTAAAGTCACTTATAAGAAAAGGAAGTAATAAAACCAATTTTAAAAAAACAGTTTCTTCTTCACCAATAGAATCCATGATTGAGGCTGTTATTCATCCTAAGTATGTTAGGCTTCAAATTGAAGATTTAATTAAAAGGCTTCGACGAGCAATTAGTCCAAAACCCTTAAAACCCAGTAGCGGCAAATACCCTTATCCTATAAAAACTTATATTCAAGGGTATTTAGGCCGAGCTACTGTTCTTGACCACTCTATTAATAGACCTGCATACGTCGCTAAGGATTTTGGTAAATCCTTAGGGGTATTCTTTAGAGACCACCCCAGTATTAGTAAGAACCCAGAAGACTGGGGTTCTAGTAGAGGGAATTACGAGAAGATAATAATTGAGCATTATGGCAAAAATAGAAGGATGACCGACGCCAAAAACAGATATAGGAAAATGAAGGATGCGTTTAATGATATTTAGTAATAGAACGAATTTTGCAATCATTTCTATAAGCTTGGTTATTTCTAGCTGCTCGATATCTCTCGGCAAAAATACAGAAACTAATGAAGAAAATCTCCATATGTGTAATGGAGAAATAGTAGATAAGCACGCATTCTATAATAGAAAAAATATTGAACGTCAATCTACCTATAATCATGGCGAGTATAAATTCCGTTTCGTATTATATACTTTTGATGTCAAAATGGATGGCTTTCCCTCTGAAACATCATCTGAATGTGTAATTATTGATGAAACCAATAACTCTGTTGTTTTTAATACCAAAGGTGAAAGTTTATTTTGTTCAGGTGAATGGGATTATTTAAGTAATTATCCAGTATGGATTCCTTACGAAAGCTCACAAAGTGAAGGATATAGCTTTTCTCTATCTCACAACTTAAAAAATGCAAATTCAGAAAAGGAGATTGACGGTCTAATTGATCTTTTTCAATGTGAATACTCCAATATCAACCTCTCTAACATTAACGAAGCAAATAACTTTGCTGTCTATCTAAGCAAATTAAAACGCTATGAAGATTCAATTTCTACTCTAATAAAAGTTATCAAAGCTAATCCTGAACGAATAGTTGCATACTTAAATATCGCAGACAGCTATTACTTAACTGGAAATAAAGATTTAGCTAAAATTAACTATATAATATATCAAAGAAAAATGAGGCTACTTGGTCAGGAGTCTTTAATACCTAATAGAGTCTATAAACGAATAGAGTAAAACTAACTGTTTATGAGAATACAAGTAATATAAAAATAAAAATTAGCTATTACGTCCTCCTAGTTTATAGTCTAATATTTTCCTGAGAATAGATATTATTTATTTTAATAAAACCAGTCGCTGATTATATTGATGGTAAAGCACATGAAATCCCTTATCAGACAGCTATTTATCATCTTATTTAATAGTCTCTTGGTGGCTTATAGCATGAACGCTAATAGGACTAACACTATGGATGCGCCATAGAGGAATACACCTTAAGACTGGCATCACACCGTATGCGTAGATACAGATACTCCCATCAAAAACAATATATCAAACGTGGATATCCCACTGCTTAAAAGAGTCATTCAACGAACGAAGAATAAGGCCAGTTAGACTAAACTCCCACTTCATGAAATACTTCTTCGGTTAAAAAACTCGACCTCTAATACTATCTTTAACCTCATCAATAATCCACCTTACCCCGTAAAGACTTAGTCCTGCCCCGTTGAGTCTTTTCATCCACCCGCTTGCGTCGAGCATTTCTGCTAGGTTTAGTGGGTCGTCGAGTCGGATTCACGTGGATAGCCTTAGTGATAAACTCTTGCAGGCGCTTAAAAGCATCATCTTTATTCTTCTCTTGCGTACGAAATTGCTGCGCCTTGATGATAAGCACGCCTTCTTTTGTAATGCGACTGTCATTGCTGTCTAGCAAGCGTTGTTTATGCAGGTCGCTGAGACTTGAGGCATGGATATCAAAGCGTAAATGAATCGCCGAGGAGACTTTGTTGACATTCTGCCCGCCGGCACCTTGAGCGCGAATGGCGCTAGTATCGACTTCACTGTCTTCGAGGCTGATGTGTTCGTTGATAAAAATCATAATTGACGGTTATATTAAGAGGAAATCTAGCCCTTATGGTAACGGTTAATAGCTACGATATAAATTGGTTTTTTCTTTCTATACCTTACGATAAGGGATGCTGACAGAATAAAAATCCTGAACACCCCTGTAAAACGCTTAATAGTTCTTCAACTTCGCAAAAAAATCACTGTCTAATACTAGCTTTGGCCTAGCACTAACTTCCTTTAGCCCTACCTTATTCTGCATCATTAGTTCAATTAAGCTAATTTGATCAATAAGCATGAGACTGTGCGAATTTATAGACTCAGCATAATCTTTTGCCGGCTTCGTAAAGCTAGTGGTAGTGATAAATATACCGTGATGAGTAGTTTTCTGTGGCGGTAAAGCGCCAATAAAGTTGCGCAGCTCACCGTTAGAGATATTATTGCCCGCACTATACAGCTTGGCTTGAATATAGTAGGTATGCACCTCTCCATTGGGATAGTCTTGGCTGATTAATCCGTCGATGCCATTGTCATTAGAGCGGCCAGTATGCCGTGCTGTCAGATTACTCTCTGGGCTTTCAATCTCTAAAGAGCGCTCGACTAGCTTGAGGCAGAACCATTCAAATTGCAGCGGTGATAAGCTTTCCAACTGCACCATAATCATGTCTGGCGTCACTTTGACATAGTCACTAGCGACCGTAGCATCCGCATAGTTATTCATAAAGATAGAGGTTCGGCGCATAGACTCTTCAATCAGATGATTGATTAAAGGATCGCCATTTTTACCATATGCTGCGACATTAGCCTTTTTTAAATCAGCAAAAGCTTTATGTTCCAGTCGGCTTAAATCAGCGATAAAGTCACTATTAGGAATACCCTCGTTAATATATTTTGTGAAATTATCTCCTGTCATCCAAAAATATATTTTGCCAAATGGGTCTATTCTTAGTAAGTTCTTAGGCGTCACTTTCTCATCAAAAGTAATAAAGTTCGCAAAGTTTTGAGTGAGGTTAGGAGAAAAGCTAAAGCGGTTTTCTTTTACTAGCCCTATAGCGGATAAACATAGCAATACCAGAGCCATCAATTCGTCATAGCAAGGGGTGCCTGCGTGACACTCATTACGAATATCATGATTACTCACATAAATGAACGATTTGTGCTCAGGTATAATTTGTGCCAGCTTTTCAAACTCACGGTAAAACACGGCTTGCCCAATAGAGTTTCTACTACTTAGGTTTTTTATTGTTTGGATGCCCGCATTTAGCAGTTCTCCGAATGTGGGGATTTTGTTGATATTACTCATAAACAGACCTTTTTATTATTAATCATACTGTACTTTAGTTGGTATAAATGAGCAAGGCTACTGACCTATCTAGAGTCTTATTGATAGTCCTGTGAATAAACCCGCGACCTACCACCAAAATCCGCTAGAATAAGAAAGCACAGTATGAATACTTAGAAAGTCTCGCAACATACAATCCATTTAAATAATAATAAATAGGCCACATATGACCGCAAAGACGACTTTGGTACTAGGAGCAAATACCGTTATCTCAAATGCGCAGTGTTCGGTAGCCTTTTCTGCGAGCAATCAAAGTGCTTTTGGTCAGCAGCTGGGTCTGTTATGGCTGCCCCTCGATGAGAGTCGTAAAGCCGCTTGTAGTCCTGCCTACTTGCATGAGCCCAAAGACTGGGCAAAACTAGACAGTACTAATAGCCCAAGCGCTTGGCAACTCAACTTAACGAAGTTATTTGATGAGCAAGGCGTCAGCTATCTGCAACTGATTGCTTACGTCTATCATGAGCCTAGTCTCAACTTGCCAGCGGTCGAGCTAGATAGTATTCGTCTGAGCATTAATCATGATGCGATTCAGTATGACTTTAAATCAATGCAGCGTCATGTCAAAGCCGCTATCGTGCTAGAGATCTATCAGCGCAATGGCCAGTTTAAATGCCGGGCGCTAGGCGAGACTTCGACGCAAGGATTGGACAGCTTAGAGCAGCGGGTACAGATTGGCCTAGATACCCGCTCGCCTAATACCCATGCGCTCATTCAAGAGGCTCAAAGCCAACAACAGCAAAACAGTCAGCCCAATGACTCTCAGCGGCCACCAAGACAGGTAGAACCCGGTGAGACTTGGACGGGTACAGCTTTTGCCATCGACCCTTATCATTTATTGACCTGCTATCACGTGGTTGAGTCTGCCGCTATCATTGCGATTCGACAGCAAGGTCAGACGGATCGTGAAGCCCAGGTCGTGTTGAGTGACATCGGTAGCGACTCTGCCATCATTAGAGTTAGCGAGCCGCTCCCCTCCTACCTACCCTTAGCCCAACAATGTGATGATATATTGGGAGAAACAATTACCACTTTAGGTTTTCCATTATCGGGCGTCAGCAGTCAACTGCAAGTCACGCAGGGCTGCATTTCTGCCCTCACTGGCTTTGGTGATGATATCCGCTATATCCAATTTACCGCCCCGATACAGCCAGGCTCTAGCGGCAGTCCTTTATTGCTGCCTTCAGGCGAGGTCGTCGGTATGGTGACCTCTAGCCTGAGCCACGAGCATGCACAAAACATGAACTATGCGGTGAAATTTCAGCTATTATCTGCCCTACTGAGCAGCGCTGGCATGAGCTTAACGGATTTGGCAAATCGTCATGGCCAACTAGATAGCCAGTCGCTACCTTTAACCACACCGCAGTTGAGCAAGCAGAGTCGCGGGGCTTTATGGCTGGTCGGTTGCCAGGGCTAATTTAGAATAAAAAAATTATAAAAGAATAGGGTAAGGAAAGTGCATGGCTTCTAATTTAAAAAGTATTGCTGTCCTGACTCAATCCATCCTAAATCTTTAGCCTCTTAACCTAGCCTATAAGCACCTAAAATTATTAATATCTTTTTAATAAAACAAGACATTACCCATAATCAATACGAGTACCCCATTTTGAATAACAAAACCCCTTCTCTGAACAAACGCACCATTACCCTACCCCGTGGCAATCTCGATCTGACTTATCAAATCCAACCGCCCTTAGACAACCAATTATTGCAGCAACAGAGCTATCATCTTGAGGACTTACTGGGCTTTGCACAACGTATCAACCCCAAGCGAGCGTTTCTGTTCGTCTCCAAAGTCCTAGGTCGGCATATTCCTGTTTCACCCAAGCTGATGCGTCGAGCGTTCACTAACTTGACCACACTCGTGCCAGACAACTTGCCTGAGCCTATTTTAGTGATTGGCATGGCAGAGACCGCCGTCGGCCTATCCGCAGGTGTGCATCAAGCTTTGCAAGCACGCTATCCCAATGCCTTGCTGTTGAATTCGACCCGTCATGCGCAGCCAAACTCCCAGCTATTCACTACCTTTAGCGAAGACCACAGTCATGCCAGCTCGCACCTGATTTATCAAAGTAGTGACCCTGTGATACAAGCACAACTGCTCGCTAGCAAGACCCTAATTATGGTCGACGATGAGGCCTCTACCGGCAATACTTGTGTCAATGTGGTGACCGCCCTGCGTGAGGCCGGACTCGACCAGTTGCAGCAAGTGCATCTCACCACTTTGGTGGATTGGTCGTTGGGAGAGTTCGCCGCAGATGACAGCATTGGCAGTCGCTTACCCGGTATCAAATTTGAGCGCCATCACCTGTTATCGGGCGCATGGCAATGGACCGATGCGGCGAATCCTGAGCCTATTACTATGCCTAGCGTCGATACTACTGAGGCTGGTAGCCAACCTGTGCTGGGTACTGGTGATTGGGGTCGTGTCCCTACATTAGATAGCACCGAGGGTTTTGCGGATTATTTAGCCCAGTTTCAGAAAGCGTACAGCAGTCACTATCAAGTGAAGAACTGGCAAGACACTCCCTTACCAAAACGTATCTTAGTATTGGGCAGTAATGAGTTTGTTTGGTTACCGTTTCTATTGGCTGAGCACTTAGAGCGTCGACAAGATGACGATGATGAAGCCGCTCATACAGACAGCAGCGTGAAGTTTAGCGCGCTAACCCGCTCGCCGATTGCTTTGGGCGGCGCGATTTACGCGATGCTCAGCTTCAGCGACCATTACGGTCTGGGCATGACAAATTTCGTCTATAACGTTGATCCTAACGAGTGGGATTTAATCGTGCTGTGTATCGAGACACCTGCGGATAGCGTAGATGCTATTTGGCTCAACTTAGAGAATGTGCTGGTGGTCAGTCCAGCGGTTTAGATGGGACAACTCATTGAGTTAAAAAAAATAGGGCGGCTGAGACTAATTGATGCCGCCCTATGATTGATAGCAAATAAATAACCAATGAGGTCTTATTAGCGACTTATTAAAACCAACCGTCTTCTAATAAGTGCTCGGTATTACTCATATCAAACTCACTATATAGCTCAAAAAAGTCT
Organism: Psychrobacter sp. CoH-33_TS_01; assembly: GCF_058189395.1. Classification (NCBI taxonomy): domain Bacteria; kingdom Pseudomonadati; phylum Pseudomonadota; class Gammaproteobacteria; order Moraxellales; family Moraxellaceae; genus Psychrobacter; species Psychrobacter sp. CoH-33_TS_01. The sequence goes on along the minus strand of NZ_JBVGQI010000008.1, from coordinate 124,580 downwards.
ACAGGGTCTGCAATCTTATCTAGCAAATCGCGCTTTTTCAGCGCCACAAACATCGCTAAAGAATAAGCCTGACAATGGATGGATTTCTTAGGGTTAAATTCCATATCGGTAAAGGCCTGATACTGCATAACGGCTTCATGAAGCTGAGGATTTTGATTGAGGGCGTTCACATATAACCAATCATAAAAGGTGGTTAATGGCCCCACATCCCACTCCATGCCGAAGTAATCATAGCCTGTTAATGCACCAGAATTATGCAGACGCTCATCTTTTCTAGCTTGACGCGGGGATACGGTTAGCAGGTCTCGAAAAGGGCCGCCATTCTCAAACACCTTACTGCTTTGAAAGGCGTTTTCAACACTGTATTGTTCACCAGTCTTGTCATCTGTAAGCTTTAAATAAAAGGCGCTAAGCTCAGTACTCAGCTTCTCTTTAGACTTACTCGACATCTCTAAAACGTTCTTAAAGCCATACTTTTTACGGATGACGCTATGATGGTCATTGATCGACTTTTTCTTTTGCTTACTAGAAAAACCCACATGACGTTCAAAATGCACCATGTCCGTTTTCACCAGATTGTCGCTATTCACTCGTGGCATGAATACCGGTCTTTTTTCCATCGGGGTGTTCATCATAGTATTTTCCATAAAGCTCTATTTTATAAAGGGTATTGTATAAGAACAGCGGTATAATTCGTAGGCTTATACCGGTAAAGTCAAAATAGTTGAGGCAAACTAGCAGAAAAAGGTATGGCTTGCTAGTCTTTGTTAATGACTATAAGGCAAGATACCCATTTAATAGAAACTAGCTAGAAAATGGTTGCATCGGAGTTATCCCTAACCTAGCAAAACACATCCTTTATTTTCTCATAATCCCTGCTACCAGCGGCTAGTCTGTTTGCAATATTTTTATGCTACTATAATGGCTCAAACAACCTTTACTAACACTTATATTTTTTGTCAGTAGACCAGCAAACTTCTGCTTATAGCGACCATGGGTTATTATGTCTCAACCGTTAGCCACACCTCCCCTCTTTAAGCCTAGCTCCGATTCGATAAATACTATAATAAAACCGTACGCGCTAATGGATTTGGACGATACCCTATTCCAAACCCAGCGTAAAATTGATGCTTGGAATTTGCCCACTAGCGTGCCTGCCAATTTAGTCTGTGCTTCGGTCAATAAACAAGGGGAGCCTTTGAGCTTTATGACTCAGCGCCAAGCGACAATGTTTAATTGGTTGCTTGCTAGCACAGAATTGATAGTAGTGACGGCACGTGATACGAGCGAGATTCAGCGGATAAAACTGCCATTTAATAGTTGGCAAGTCCTAACCCACGGTGCAATGATTAAGCAACCAGATGGCAGCAATCAATTAGACTGGCAAGCGCAAATGCAGGGAAAACTTGCTCCGCTACAAGCTGCCTTAGCTAAGCTGATAAATTCTATTGAACAATTAAACGCAGAGTACGAAGGCCAATTAAAGCTAGCTGTCCATTCAGATGCTTTTTTAGACCAAGACTTAGTGATTTATCTGGCCGTAAAACATACTCGAAAAGATCATGAGGCTTTGGCGGCTCTTGCCAAGCGCTTACCTGAATTATTGCCCGAGCTAGCCAAGCATTTTTATATCCATGTGAATGCGAATAACCTAGCTATACTGCCGCATTGCGTGCATAAGCGTCATGCAGTGCAGTTTTTGCTTGAGCAGTGCTTAGACCAGCAGCGCCCAAGTTTTGGCTTTGGTGATAGCTTAGCTGACTTGCCCTTTTTGCAACTACTAGACTGGTATGGCACACCAAATCATGGTCAGCTACATGATAAGTTTAGCGAATAGAGTAAAGGGTAGTTTAAATCCGCTCACTTTTTTGCGACCGTGCTAATAAAATCCCCCTAAATCCCCCTTAACTAAAGGGGGGCTTATTATTCTCTTAAAAATTATCTGATACTGACTAAAATCTTATGACGCTAGCGAAGACCCCGACCCTTACCGCCCAATCCGGCAGCTACCTTGCCAGTGACGTTACCTTACTACTCGATATCGTCGACGAGTCTAGCGTCGCTAATGTGCCAGTGCAGCAAAAAGAAGCGCTGATTCAGTCGGGTGAACAGCACTATTCAGACATGCTGACTTTAGAGCAGCCACCGACCGCTACCCATGAGCACCTATTTCAGCAGGCCTTAGAACAAGGCCATATACGTATGGCAACGGACATTGGCAACTTAGCGTATACGTTGCATGATGTATTTAAAGTAAAGGTAACGATGTCAGCGCCGTTGCTTCTAGTGAGTTTAGTGCGGGCGGGTCTGCCGGTTGGCGTACTATTACAACGAGCACTAAGTGATAAAACTAGCCCTTATGCGCTACCCAGTAAGCACTATGGCATGAGCATTATCCGTGACCGTGGCCTCGACCCTGTCGCTATGCACACTATCCTATCGCAACACCCTGACAGCCCTATCGTCTTTATCGATGGTTGGACCGGTAAAGGAGCGATTTACGGTGAGTTGGTTAGCAGCCTATCCGTTTATGCCGATCCTAGTAATCCCTACTACGCTAATATCTTTCATCAGAATCAATCGGCTAGCGATAATGCGATACCGTTGGTGACGCTCGCCGATCCTGCAGGTGTCGCTTGGTTAGCCGCCAGTAATGACGATTGGCTCATTCCATCTGGACTACTTGGCAGTACCGTCTCAGGATTGATTTCTCGTACACTATTTACCGAGCCCTATGCAGATTTAAAAGAGGGACTACATCGTAGCGTGCTTTATCATAATCTAATCGATTATGACCACAGTTTAGCGTTTATCGATACGATTAACGCTGCCAGACGGCAACTAGATTCTGCTGAATCGCCGCTAACGTTGCTGCCTATTCATCAGACCCCACGCTATAGCACTCAAGCGATTATAAAGTCATTGGCAACACGCTATAATATCGCTAACATGAATAGAATTAAGCCTACCATCGCTGAAGCAACGCGTGCCCTATTACGCCGCGACCCTGAGCAAGTACTACTCGCGTCCGCTGACCACCCTGACACGGTCTTATTACGCCATATTTGTACGCAGAAAAACATCGATGTGCAAGTGTTAGGCGCTGAAATTTTGCCTTATCAAGCAGTTACCATTATCAAAAAACGTAGCTAATCTTTTATTATTTAGCATTTTTATCAGAAGCTTACTAAAAACTGGCTCGCTATTAATTCGACAAGGGTTGCTTCCCTGTTACCTTGTCAAAGTAGCCACGAATGGCGCTATTTATAGCTAAGTCAATTAAGAAGAGCGACTGTAATAGTAAAATCATGTATTTTTACTAGGCAAAGGGTATAAGCATCCTTTATCATGCCAAACTTATCTATTGCTCCATGCAAACTTTTCATAACTATAGCGTTTTTAATATATCCATAGCGCTTTTTTCCCTTATCAATAGCGAAGACTATCCCCTCTATGGCCCATAGCAAACTTACTACGCTCGCTACCTTTGACAGTATCAAGCATGCTGATATTGTTAATACCGCCGACTTGCACATTGCACAACGCAGCTGTGCTATGCACCCTTATACGTTAGGGGCCAGTCTCTATATGCCAGCGACCCGCACGGATATCTGGCAAGTGATCAGCCGGGTCAAGCTAGCCAATATTAATAGCATTATCGTTTGCTTAGAGGATGCAGTCAGTGAAGCCGACGTTGAGATAGCTTTGGTGCAATTACAGAGTTTATTGAGCGCTTGGGCACAGCATTTAGCAACCCAAGCTGAGAATGGTATTGAACCCGCAGCGTTTGTTAGACCCTTGGTATTTGTGCGTCCCCGCCACCCGCAGATGCTCAGACAATTGGCTGACTTTGAGCATATCGATTTGGTCGATGGCTATGTCTTACCTAAAGTGGATATGTCTAGCTTATCTAGCTGGCGAATGGCTTGCCAGTATATTGCTGATGACAGTTTACTGATGCCGACCTTAGAGACCGCCGCCTTATTTAACCCAATTCACAACCAAGAGCTAGCTGTGGCACTACGCGAAGGCTTTGATCAGACCATTTTCGCCTTACGTATTGGCGGTAATGATTTATTCGCCGCTTTGCGATTACGTCGTCCAAAAAATAGCAGCGTCTACAACACCCCTATCGGTGCGCTAATCTATGAGCTGCTCGGCTGCTTTGTGCCGCACGGGTTTTATTTGACGGCGCCCGTGTTTGAATACCTCGACCAACCGACCTTATTTATGCAAGAGCTAACCCAAGACGTTGGGCTAGGTTTGGTCGGTAAGACGGTGATTCATCCCACACAAATTCCGTTAGTGCATCAAGCCTATCGTGTGCCCGCCAGTATCCTCGATGAGGCACAAGCTATCCTCGACTCGGAAGCTAAAGCCGTCTTTAAATACAATAATACTATGTTAGAACCTGCCACTCACCGCGCTTGGGCCGCTGAAGTGATTAAACGCGCTACCGTATTTGGCACGGTCACCGATGGTATGGGCCCGTATGGTTAATGCATTCACACGGTTATACTCACCACTTTGTTAGCACTTAATTTGTACCTTTATTTTTCTAGCCACTATAAACCCTTTATGACACGCTCTGGTCCCATGACCTTAGAGCGGGTTTGGGCTTTTTAATTTTTAGCTTTAGTGGTTGGCATGAGCCTTTTTTCAGTAAACCAAACTATAACTTACTACCAATAAATAAGAGAGACCCCTGATGACCTATAGCTTTTTGAATGACTATAGCGAAAGTGCCCATCCTGATATTCTAGCTGCTTTGCAAGACTCGCATTTGCAGCAACATGTTGGCTATGGCTTTGATGACTATTCTGAGCAAGTGCGTGAAATCTTACGGGGTCAACTTGGCAGTAATGATAAGAATTTAAACAATGCCGACGATATTGCTATTCACTTTGGTATTACGGGTACGCAGGCGAATCTGGTTTGTATCGCAGCTATGCTCTCGCCCATCGATGGTATCATCGCTTGTACCTCCGGTCATATTGCCGTAAATGAAGCAGGCGCGATTGAAGCTACGGGTCATAAAGTTATCACCACTCATGCCACCGATGGCAAGCTTACCGTTGCTGCTATCGAAGCAATACGTCAACGCCATACTTCACAGCCCCATGTCGTGCGCGCGAAAGCCGTTTATATCTCCAACACAACGGAGCTAGGTACAGTCTATAGCTACGACGAATTGGCGCAGCTGTCTGCCTATTGTCGTGAACACAATATGTATTTGTTCATTGATGGCGCTCGACTCGGTGCAGCATTGGCTAGTGACGCTCAACAAGTCACCCTAGCGGATATCGCTAAGTTCGCAGATATCTTTTGGTTGGGCGGTACGAAGATGGGTGCGATGTTTGGTGAAGTCATCATCATCCCGAATAAGCACTTGGCTTTAGATTTCAATGTCTATCTTAAGCAACATGGTGGCTTATTGGCGAAAGGCTACCTACTAGCCCTACAGTTTGCAATCTTGCTCAAGGATAATAAATATCTGGAGATGTGTCGTCATGCCAACTCGATGGCGCAGCAACTGGCGACGGCTTTACAAGACAATGGTCATGAGCTATTTGTCGAAACCCAAAGCAATCAGGTCTTTGCCATTTTACCGCAAGCGGTGATTGATTATTTGCAACAGGATTTCGCTTTTTATGCTTGGGAAAAGTTGGATAACGAGCGTAGTGTCGTACGTTTTGTTACCTCTTGGGCGACGCCTCAGGCGCAAATTGATGGTTTTGTAGCGGTGTTGCGAGAATTTAGCAAAAAATAGGTTTTTAAAGGTAGGTTGGGTGAAGCTTGCGACACCCAACAGACTGTTTGAGAAACTATGCTTAACTGCCAATCAATTCCGTCCCAACTGGTTTACAACGGTGGCCATAGCAGGAATCCTATGTTTACCGGCTAAGCTATCATAGAGATATTTACCCAAACCTGGCTTGCTTATCCCAGCTAAAAATACATAGCCATCGATGATAATCACATCATAACGGTCGTTAATTTCTTCTCTTTTTGCGATTAAAGCTATTAGGCAGAATGAACAGTCCGAGTAGCTTAGGCATTTTTCCCAACGTTATTTATGACTATAAAATATCATTAAATCCTAAAACCCCTCTGCAGCATCTGCCAATGCTCGTTCAACAATATCTTTTGCTGTGGCAGCATCGGTAAGTCCTCTAGCTTTTTTGGCCATAACGCTCGTGATTTATCCAGAGTGTCCTCAAGATGGGGTTTGATAGCTCGCCAAGGAATCCTGGATTTTTTTGCCCAAATTTCAAATTGCGTCATATCTACCTCATACCAATTTTTTGTCTTACCAAGATTTAAAGCGAAATCTCGTTCATCGGCCATATAAGCCTTAGTAAAAACAATATCATAGGCAGGAGTAAGACGCGGAGTAACTTTATCTGGATAGAGAACACTCCAGTTTTTCAGATGGGCATCGCCGTTAGCCAGTAAGATATTGACCAATAAACGCCTTGCCAATTGTTGGACGTTCGCTAAACCGTCTTCTGTATACTCATATAATATGCGAGCAATTTGCCCATAATTACCTCCGCGATATTTTTCATGAGGATACTTTACTAAAATCTGGGCAAAGTCTTCGCTATGGACACGCAAGCTCCCCTCACGATCGAAGCGCTTAATGGCATAGGCAAGCGTCTCATCTGGCAGGTTAATTGCAGGTAAGTTATCTACTTGATTTAGTGGTATCAGCTTTATTTCAGGGATATCCACGCCTGCCATTTGCGCTAGTCTCATAGCCGTATATTCATTTTGCGGCACACCTTGATGCAGCACGGAAGGTGTCTTTACTATCCAGTCGCCCAACTGACCATCATAAGGTATGGTGTAGCGCCCTTCATACTCTTGCGTGGAAAACTTCATCTGTACCCCGGCTAGTGAAAAGCGGTTTTCTATTAATTCAGGGTTGATATCTCGAGGCTGACTGTTAGGATATTGGGCTAATACATAATCGGGTATTGCATCAAGAGATAACGGTTCAACGATTAATGCGCCTGGTAAGTCTCGACCCAAATGGCTCAATAGCTGAAACTCATTATCCACATGTACTTTTAGTGCTTGAGCTATTAGAGAACGTAATGCGCCTTCGGGAAGTAAGTTTGACAATAAGGGGTGAAGTCGTTGTTGATATGACCAGTGCTGGGCCAGTAGCTTTGCAGACACTGGGAATTTAGGATGTGTGATTAATCCTAAAGTTGGACGACTTTCATTAGTTATAAACTCAGGGGCAAAACTCAGTATATTTTTCCCCTGTTGTAGCCCCGCTAAATAGCCGACTACGCTGCCATGTAAAGATAACCTAAGAAAGTTCACTTCCTGAATGGCTTTCAATCGCTTTCTCCCAATAGGTCTCGCCATGGGTTATCAATCAAATCCTTATAGTCCATTGATTGCTGAGTACCATGAGACGAGCTATCACTGCCTATTATTGTATGACTTGCTTCAGCGCTGTCTAAAACGATCCCTTCTAAAATAGCTTGTACTTGCGCCACTTTATCTTTGGGAATGAGCATAAGCTCACACTGTAACCCTTGCGCTACTAGTTCAAGCGTATTTAGCCGAGGATTACCCTTAGACTCAATCTGCTGGTACTGCTGTCTGGAGATACCGGTACGCATCAGCATATCGCTTTGTTTAAGTCCTAATGCAGTCCGGCGTTTTTTTAGTTGAGAGTGTAAAGGGCTCATAATTTGTCTTAATCTAATACTATTAGAAACATATTAATTGCTTTTTTGTGCTTAAGCAACTTATAGCTTGCTTTAAAAATACACACTAATTAGCGATTTAGGAAATTTAGATAATAATCACAGTGTCGTACGTTTTGTTACCTCTTGGGCGACGCCTCAGGCGCAAATTGATGGTTTTGTAGCGGTGTTGCGAGAATTTAGCAAAAAATAGGTTTTTAAAGGTAGGTTGGGTGAAGCTTGCGACACCCAACAGACTGTTTGAAACTCTATTACGTTATCGCTCGGTTTTGATTAATTATTAATAATAGCGTGCGTGACACCCGCGAAAGAATAAATCCACCCCACCCGCCCACAAAACCCACTTTCCTTATAAGCCCAAGCTGCTATAGTAATGAGTGTATTTGTATCGCTTTGATAAATTGCTCAATATCTCTCAAATCACTTAATTATGAATTACTTAAAAGGAAATTTTATGTCTGAAAATCTAGTGCAATACCAGGTCGAAGAGCATATCGCCACCATCACCATGAATGACCCTAAGACGCTGAATGCTTTTAGCACCAAGCTCAAAGCTGCCATGATGGATGCCCTTATCCAAGCGCAAGAAGATGAGCAAGTGCGGGTAATTATTTTAGCCGGTGCCGGTGGTCATTTCTCCAGTGGTGGACATATCGGTGAGATGTTAGAAGACGGTATGGAAGGCGATGCGCTGGCCAATAAATTGAACTTTATGGTCGCTGAAGCCGGTGATGTCAGCCTAAAGCTACGCGATATCCATAAACCTATTATAGCTAAGTTGGAAGGGGCGGTCGCCGGTGCTGCAATGAACCTAGCATTGACCTGTGATTTCCGTATTGCAGCGGACAACGCTAAATTCGTGGAAGCCTTTGTGAATATCGGTCTGATTCCTGATGCCGGTGGTATCTATCTACTGAATCAATTAATTGGCGCGGCGAAGACCACTGAACTGGTCATGTTAGGCGATAAGCTAAAAGCCGAAGATATGGCACGCTTAGATCTCGTGAATGCCGTAGTAAGTGCAGATGAGCTGGACGACCATGTTTGGGCATTGGCTCAGCGCCTAAGCGCGCTACCAGGCAAAGCCTTGGCCTCGATGAAGCATATGATCAATACGCATGCCTTTATGGGTCTTAATGAAGCCCTCGATATGGAAGTGCAGCAGCAAACCATGTTGGCGCAGACCGAAGACTTTAAAGAAGGCATCAGTGCCTTTATGCAAAAGCGTAAGCCGGTTTATCAGGGTAAGTAATTGCTGAACAGCTTGAAGTCAGTAGTCCTTAAATGATTTGTACAATCCATCCCCGACCCTTCCTTTAATAAAGGAAGGGAGCATTCTTTTAAAAATAAGTTTGCGCTAGGTTGATTAACACTCTAATGGCTACTCAATCTCAGAACTGTCTACAACAATAATACTCCATTAATTTAAGTTCGAGATAAAAGCTATAAGCCCTATGACTAAGTAAAAGAAAATCCCTTTAACTCCTATCTTAGGAAAGTAGACTTTAAACCTTTTTAGTTATCAAAAGGGTTTGTCCCCTTCCTTTGAAAAGGAAGGGCTGGGGATGGATTGTGAGCTTTTGGCTTTGGCTTTTGCCTCTGGAAGAGGCACGGCCATAGTCCTGAAAGAGTGACTACTGTTGATAGGCATATTTCTCCACTTCTAAAGAGCCCCAATGTTAAGGCCAAGCTTTTGGCTATTAGCTTTTAGTCTTAGGTCTTGTTCATGACTCTATTACTAACCCATAGCCCATAAAAAAACCCCGCACCAATAATGATGCGGGGTTTTTGTGTCCTAACTGGCTTAACAATCTAAGCCAGTTAGAACGATTTAACTAAATGATTTACGACAATTGAGCGACGTTAATTTTGTCAGCTTCTTCGGTGTAATCAGTCATTTTGTCGAAGTTTAGATAGCGATAAACTTCGCCACCCATGCTGTCTAGCATACCAGCATACTGCTGATACTCTTCGTTCGTAGGCAATCTGCCCAATACCGCAGCGACTGAAGCCAGTTCAGCGGATGCTAGGTAGACGTTTGCGCCTTGGCCTAGACGGTTCGGGAAGTTACGCGTAGAAGTCGATACCGCAGTAGATTTCGGTGCGATACGCGCTTGGTTACCCATACATAGTGAACAACCTGGCATTTCAGTACGAGCGCCGGCCTGTGCATAGATGTTGTAATAACCTTCTTCCATCAACTGACGAGCATCCATCTTAGTTGGTGGCGCAATCCATAGACGAGTTTTCAAGCTGCCTGCAGGGACTTCTTGTAGCAGTTTACCTGCCGCACGGAAGTGACCGATGTTGGTCATGCAAGAGCCAATGAAGACTTCATCAATAGTGTCGCCAGCAACGTCAGCTAGTGTCTTAGCATCATCTGGATCGTTCGGGCAGCATAGAACTGGCTCTTTGATCTCAGACATATCGATAGTCATGTCGATAGCGTATTCAGCATCGGCATCAGCACGCATTAGGCTTGGTTTTTCTAACCAAGCTTGCATAGCTTCGATACGACGGCTGATAGTACGGGCATCGCCATAACCTTCAGAGATCATCCACTTAAGTAGGGTGATGTTTGAGTTTAGGTACTCAGTCACTGACTCTTCAGATAGCGTGATGGTACAACCAGCAGCACTACGCTCAGCAGAAGCATCTGATAATTCGAATGCTTGCTCGACCGTTAAGTCTTCTAGGCCTTCGATCTCTAAGATACGACCGTTGAATTCGTTAACTTTACCTTTTTTCTCAACCGTCAAATAACCCTCTTTGATGGCTTGTAGCGGGATAGCATGGACCAAGTCACGTAACGTGATACCTTGCTGACGCTCACCGACGAAACGGACGCGCACAGACTCAGGCATATCTAGTGGCATAACACCAGTAGCCGCTGCGAAAGCCACTAGACCAGAACCGGCAGGGAAAGAGATACCCATTGGGAAACGCGTGTGCGAGTCACCACCAGTACCTACGGTATCTGGAAGTAGCATACGGTTCAACCAGCTGTGGATGATACCATCACCAGGACGTAAGCTTACGCCGCCACGGTTCATGATAAAATCAGGGAGCGTGTGTTGAGTTTCAACGTCAACTGGCTTTGGATAAGCAGCAGTGTGACAGAAAGACTGCATCACTAGGTCGGCTTGGAAACCTAGGCAAGCCATGTCTTTTAGCTCATCACGGGTCATTGGACCCGTAGTATCCTGGCTGCCGACAGTAGTCATCTTAGGCTCACAGTACATACCAGGACGTACGCCCTCTAGACCACAAGCTTTACCGACCATTTTCTGTGCTAGCGTATAGCCTTTACCGGTATCAGCAGGCTGATCTGGCTTCGCGAATACGTCTGAATGAGCAAGGCCCATATACTCACGAGCACGGTTGGTTAGACCACGACCTACGATTAATGGAATACGGCCACCGGCACGCACTTCATCAAGTAACGTTGGTGAGTTTAGCTCAAACGTAGACAATACTTCGTCAGAGTCGTGCTTAGTAATTTTGCCATCGTGTGGGTAGATATCAAACACGTCACCCATTTCGATGTTGTCGACATTGACGTCTTCGATTGGCAAGGCGCCAGAGTCTTCCATAGTGTTAAAGAAGATAGGAGCGATTTTGCTACCTAGAACTAGACCGCCGCCACGCTTGTTCGGGACGTTAGGAATATCATCACCCATGAGCCATAGTACTGAGTTGGTCGCAGACTTACGGCTAGAACCAGTACCAACAACGTCACCAACATAAGCCAATTGATGGCCTTTTTGCTTGAGCTGTTCGATCATAGTCATTGGACCACGAACGCCCTCTTCGTCAGCAACAATGCCGTCACGAGAGTTTTTATGCATCGCTAGTGAATGCAATGGGATGTCTGGACGACTCCAAGCATCCTGTGCTGGCGACAAGTCATCAGTGTTGGTCTCACCGGTAACTTTAAAGGCCGTGTAAGTCATTTTTTGTGGCACTTCAGGACGGTTAGTAAACCATTCTGCATCGGCCCAAGACTGGATAACCGCTTTCGCGTGTTCGTTACCGGCTTCCGCTTTTTCAGTCACGTCGTTAAATGCGTCAAAGACTAGCAAAGTTTTCTTTAGTGCTTCAGCAGCGGCAGCAGCCAACTCTGGCTCATCTAAGGCATCAACCATAGGCATGACGTTATAGCCGCCTTGCATAGTGCCTAGGATTTCGATGGCTTTGATTTTGTCGATTAGCGGAGAAGTGGTTTCGCCTTTTACGATAGCGGCCAAAAATGCAGCTTTAACGTAAGCCGCTTGGTCAACACCGGCAGGTACACGGTTGACCAATAGGTCCAATAAGAACTCTTCTTCGCCGGCAGGAGGGGCTTTCAATAATTCAGTTAAGTCAGCGACTTGGAATTCTGTCAATGGTAGCGGAACTGTCCCTAGTTCAGCGCGTTCTTGGACATGTTTACGATAAGCTTCTAACACGTTTGTCGTCCTCGTAGGTTGGCGGTTGCACACCGCGTGGGCAGTCGGGATGACGACCTGCGTTAAGTGTGCGATAAGGATATGGATTATCTGTATAGGATAGCTTAAATCGGTCAAAAAGTTAATGCCGAATCTGTAAAACCCATGACCTACGTGCCCATATTCACTATTTATTTGTGAAATACTACTGCTACTTTTGCTTGATAACGTCGGGCCAATTAAGGTGTAGCTCATGACCGCATTAGCTTAGTCGTAAAACGCTTAATGGGTTTCGTAATACAATCATTATTGCCAGTAAAAATTTGCGTAATCTCACTTTCATACTCTCAGAGTTGGCTATCACAGTGCTGGTTAATATTATCAGCCAAGTACATGCCTAGCTTTCCGCCTATTAGCTCCTTATTAGTTCGTTTACTACAGTTATAATCTCATTTACTAGAGGTTATCACCTACATAATTACTCATAGAAAAATGTTGGCTATACCCTGCTGGCTGGCTTATAACCCTTAGCTTATAGAGGGTTTTTGAGCACATTACCTAATCACGGCGGGTGCTAGACGCGAGCAAATTTGTTATACTAAGCGCATCAAAATTCTGCCAATACTTCATGGATTTTAGACCATCCTCTACTACATTACCGTTTCACGCAGATATCTTTTGCCCCTGATTGCAAATCATGACTCTAAATAAAGCTTGCGATTACTCTAAGCAGCGAGTGCTATAACTATAAGCCAAGCTGTGCAGGCATGACGGTCAGCGACGATAGGCTATAAACGGTTAGGATACCTTTATGAGCGACCTTGCTATTCAGCGCGACACCCTTATTGGAAAAACGGTTGAGCAAACGGCGGTACAAACTTACACGCCAGCTGCCAAACCAAAACCTAAAAAAGCAGTGCAGGGAGAAAAACTGCGCGGTTACGATAAGGTTGCGCGTATCCCAATTAAAGTACTGTCGGGGGTTGAAGCGCCCAAGAAACCCGACTGGATTCGCGTCAAAATGTCTTCCCCAGCGGAAGTGGCTCGGATTAAATCGACTTTGCGTAAACAGAAGCTTTATACCGTTTGTGAAGAGGCGGCTTGCCCCAACTTGCCGCAGTGCTTTGCCGATGGTACTGCCACTTTTATGATTATGGGCGATATCTGTACCCGTCGCTGCCCATTCTGTGATGTGGCACACGGTCGCCCAAATAATCTAGACCCAGATGAGCCGCGCCATACTGCTGAGACCATCGAAGGTCTTGGGTTGAAATACGCAGTTATCACTTCGGTGGATCGCGACGATCTTAAAGATGGTGGTGCGCAGCATTTCGTGGATGTGATTAATGAGTCGCGAGCGCTAAGCCCAAATTGCTTAATCGAAATCCTAGTCCCTGATTTCCGCGGGCGTATGGACATCGCGCTAGACCTCTTGACCGAGACGGCTCCTGATGTTTTTAACCATAATATCGAAACCGTGCCCCGCCTCTATAAGGCGTTCCGTCCCGGTTCGGATTATCAGCATTCACTCGATTTGCTCAAGCACTATAAAGCGCGTCGCCCTGATATCGCGACCAAGTGTGGCTTTATGGTGGGCCTTGGCGAAACTGAAGAAGAAATCTACGCGCTACTTGATGACTTGCGTGCCCATGATGTGGATATGATTACCGTCGGTCAGTATTTAGCCCCAAGTAAGAGCCATGCGCCTGTGGATCGCTATGTCCATCCTGACGAGTTCCAACGTTATATGGACTATGGCAAAAAGATAGGCTTCTTTAGCATTTGGGCGGGCCCCATGGTGCGCTCAAGCTACTTTGCCGACCGTCAGTACTACGGTGAAGACTGCCCTGCACCGATTCGCAGCAAAAAAGCGCTGGAAGCGGAAGGTAAGTTGGGTTGTTAATACCGGCTTAATAAAGTTGACTAGCAATAAAAAAGAGACCACTAGTAGGTCTCTTTTTTTATAGGGATAACAATGATGACGGCCAAAAGCCATTACCGCACGAGCTTAGATAATGCTATATTCTAAAGCCTAACCTAACCCCTCTTTTAGAAAATGAGGGAGACAACCGCCCTTTTCCTCCCTCTGATTAAGGACTGACCATGAGCAGCGAATTCACCCCACAGGAAGGCTCTTGCTCCTGTTATAGCAACACTTATACAATTAATGCAAAGCCTATTGGCCGCTTTATCTGTCACTGCACCATTTGCCAAGAGTTCACTGGCGCTGCCTTTAACGATGTTACCGTATTGCTCAAGCCCGATGTGAGCGATTTAAACCTTGTTAGAACCAAATTTCGCCGTTGGAAACTGCCGCCCAATATCAGCCGTGGTCTGTGCACCCGTTGCAATAAGCCCAGTATTGAAATGGCTGTAGGAGACAAACTAGTCTTAGTTCCTACCAGCAATTATCCTGATGTGTCGGCTCTACCTAAACCTACCATGCATCTGTTCTATAACCGCCGCGTCGAAGATATGGACGATGACTTGCCCAAATATAATGGCTTTGTGCAGAGTCAGGCGATGATGGTAAAAGTGCTAGCTGAGGGTTTAGTAAAGCGACTGGCGAAGCGCTCCTAGTGCGACCTAAAAACTGCTGAATCTTTATAAAATAACTGAGATGAAATAGCTACGATAAAATACCTAAGCTAAAATAACTAAGTCTTAACAAACTGCTCATAAAAAAAGAGGCCCGCTAGGACCTCTTTTTTATTAATAACGCTCAGAGCAGACTGCCTCTACTAAACAGCTGACGGGGTAATCACCGACTTATTCGTTTTTACGTTCCAAGCCGCAATGCCGATAACAATAATAGCCCCTGCCACATCGGTCATAAGCTCAGGATAGATGAGCAATAGAGCTCCGACTGCCAAGGCTACTCGCATCAATGGGTTCATAACGCCTTTAAAGTAGCCTTCAACAGCGGCACTAAGACCGATAACGCCCATAACGGAAGTGATGACTACCATTACGATTTCCATAACCGGTGGTAGTGGGAATTCTTTCGCGGTAACGGCTAAACCTGCTGGGTCAATCATCAGCATGGTTGGGTTATAGATAAACATAAATGGCACGATAAAACCGGCAAGCGCTAGTTTTAACGATTGGAAGCCGGTCTTCATCGGATCCCCGCCAGCGATACCTGCTCCGGCAAAGGCAGCTAAGCAAACCGGTGGGGTAATATTAGCAAAGATACCAAAATAGAAGACAAACATATGCGCGGATAGAATAGGAATATCAAATCCTGCCAGTGCGGGGGCGGCCATAGTTGCCGTAATAATATAAGCGGGAATCGATGGCAAGCCCATCCCTAGTACCATGGAAGCTAGCATGGTTAAAATGAGGGTGAGTAATAACGACCCTGCTCCTAGCGTTACGATTGAAGAGGTCATAACGGTACCAAAGCTGGTCAGACTAACCACACCAATAATAATACCGACGACAGCACAAGCGGCCATAACGGCAAGCGACAATCGCGCCCCATCCTCTAATGCCCCAAGCACATCCATAAAGCTCATGCGCGTCTCTTTACGCAACATACTCATTAGCACTGTAAAGCCAATCGTATAGGCGGCCGCGAAACCTACTGGGATAGACTTGGCCAATAACACCACCAAAAACACAATCGGTAACAGCATATGACCGCGAGCTTTCATGACGTCTTTCAGTCTCGGTAGACTCTCTTTGGCAATCCCTTTTAAATCTCGGCGCCCTGCCCGAAAGTGTACTTGAGCGATGACGCCTAAATAGTATAAGAGTGCAGGCAGTACCGCCGCTAGGGCAATCGTACTGTATTTCACACCTGTCGTTTCTGCCATGATAAAAGCACTGGCGCCCATAATAGGCGGTAACACCTGACCCCCGACTGAAGCACTGGCTTCCACCGCCCCAGCAAAGTTACGGTGATAACCCACCTTCTTCATTAAAGGAATAGTAAAGGCACCTGTACCGACCACGTTGGCCACCGCAGCACCGTTAATACTGCCCATAAAACCACTAGAGATAACCGCAACCTTGGCCGGTCCACCCTGCTTATGTCCCGCCAATGCCAAGGCTAAATCATTAAATAACTGTCCCATTCCTGAGCGCGATAAGAAGGCGCCAAATAGGATAAAGAGAAAAATAAAGGTTACAGAAGCACCGATTGCAGTGGAATACAAACCTTCCGTTTTTAGATACAGCTGACCGAAGATATCGCCCATATCGTAAGGACGAGTCAGCAGTCTATCGGGCATAAAATCCAAATGACTAAAGAAAGGATATGCTAAAAATACTAATGCAAATATCGGTAGGATAATACCTGTAATCCGCCGCGTCCCTTCTAATACACACAGTACAGTGATGATAGAAAATATAATATCGAGCTGATTGGGAATACCCCCACGTACAGTCACAATATTTTGATACTCAAAAATCAAGTACCCCGCGCCCGCTAAAGACATTAAAAACCATAGCCAATCGTACCAAGCTACTCGGTCGCGGCTACCTCTTTTAGTCGCAGGATAAATTAAGAAAATTAAGGCAAAACCTACCCCGACGTGTACTGCGCGCTGTAATAAGGCAGGCATAGGGTTAAAAGTAATATATAGGTGAAATAATGCATAGAGAATACAAATTGCTGCGATAAACCATTTAACATATTTATTACTAACTTTACGGGTGATTGACTCTCGGTCGAATTTTTCCAGTATTTCCTGCTGCTGGGCGGCAGTAGGAGCGTCCGGAACAGTAGCGGCTGCTAAGGGCTCAACGGGCAAGGTGCTCATGGCAAGGTTCCTGTGTCAGTCGCGTCCATAGAGAAATCTTTTGAGGCGCGATATGAATATTGGTGTAGTCGTCGACCCATTGATAGACGGGCAACGGTTGTCCTTGAGTGGTAGTGGTAGTGGCACTGCCATCATTGGGGAGAATGAGGCTGGCTTGGATATTAGAGGACACCATCCAATCGAGATAAGGGAGGGTCGTATTAATTTGATAATGCACGTAATCTTCGTATTCAGGGCGAGTATTCTTGAGCGCCTTTTCAGTGGAAGGCGTCCCTGCCCCAAAGGTCTGCAGGTAAGTATCCGTCAATAGGAGGTTATCGCTCTTAGCTTGATAAGACTCAACCCACCACTGCTTTTCAACCGAATGCAGCCACTTTAGCTCAAACTTATCTCGGTCTAGGTAGCAAGTCTGCTCGGCAAAGCTAACCTGTACCCCTTGATGACCCGGCAGCAATAACAATCCCGCTATCACTAACCCCCCTAACAATGTGAGACCCATTAACGCAAAAAAACCAGTACAGCCACTCATGCTGTACTGGTCATCGTTATCACGGTCAATGCGGTTACGAAGCATCTTTTGGCTGCTCACTAAGTTATTTACTTCTATAGTTACTAATTAATATAGTTACTAATTCACATAGCTATTCACTATGGTAGCTACTTAGCAGCTTGCTCATCATAGTATTTCTTAGCACCAGGATGCACAGGGGCTACCATACCTTGCTGGGCAGTCTCTAAGCTGATACCAGCTGCAGCTTGGTGAGCCGTTTTTAGCTTATCTTGGCTTTCAAAGAAAGTCTTAGTCAGTTTATAACCATCTGCTTCTGATAAGTCTGAACGCACGACAAAAGCGTTCATAATCGCTGCAGTGGGAATAGCCGCTTCGTTACCGTAAGTACCCGCTGGAATGTCCATAGCAACGAAATAAGCTTGGTCTTTGGCAATTTCAGCGACTTTAGCAGGGTCAATACCTACTAGCTGTAAATCAAAGCCTTGCTGTAGCTCCATTAAAGATGAGTTTGGTAGACCACTGGTCAAGAATGCGGCATCGATTTTGCCAGACTTCAAAGCATCTGCGGCTTCGGCATAACCTAAATAATCGACTTTGACATCGTCATAAGTCATGCCAAAACCTTTTAACAAGTTACGGGCATTCACTTCTACGCCAGAATTTTGTGCACCCACAGCAATACGCTTACCTTTTAAGTCTTCAAAGTTGGTAATACCCGTCTTTTTAGAGGTCACGATTTGTACGTAGTTTGGATACAGTGTGGCAATCTGCTGCACGTTCGTAATAGGCGCTGAAAAGTTATTTTCGCCTTTGATAGCATCGCTTAAAACGTCACTCATGACGAAAGCCAACTCAACTTTTTCTTGGTTGAGGAGATTCATATTCTCAACAGAAGCACCTGTAGTTTGCGTTTTAGAGTTCACCCCATAAGTCTGGTTATAGGCTTCAGTCAGCGAAGTCCCAATAATGTTGTAAGGGCCCGACGCGCCACCGGTAGCTAGCGTAGCAAACTTGGTATCAAGCTTGTTATCGGCTGCAGCTGCTGTAGTATCTGAGTCAGTAGTGACAGTAGCGTCATCGGTCTTGGCGGTATCATTGGCCGAATTTGAACAAGCGGTCATGGCTAAACTGGCGGCAATCATCGCTAACAAAAGAGGGGATTTGTGAGAAAACTTCATTGAATTCATCCTTGAAAGAGTAAATCTAGTTATGGTCACACACTGCTGTTGTTTAACACAAGCACTGCTCTTCTTTACTAATAGTTTAGAATGATAACTTAAATTCAATCGAATTAAAATGATACTGTTACATTCATTTTAAACACATAACGATGTTATTTACCTACAAAGGGCTTGTTTCACGGTATAGAAGGTTAATTTTTAAGACTAATTTTAATTTTCATCCTTAAATATTATTAAGTAATTATTAATAAGCAGCGGCTATTAATTTAATAATGCTTACCCTAGCATATTAGCTGCCTTAGATTGATGAATTATCTCGCCAAAAACTGAGCGTAACCGAATAACGCTTGAGTGCCCCTTTTGACTTCTAGTATGCTTATCGCATTTATCGCTTTGCTTAATCTCGCTTAATTGAAGGAAGTAAGACCCTTATGACCGCACCTATCCTCTCTTCTGACCGTATCCATACTTTGCACCATCAGTTTTTTGAGCCCAGTAGCGAGCCTACTGCCACCCTGCTTATTGTCCACGGTATGGCCGAGCATAGCGGTCGTTACGCCCTATTGGCGCAGTATTTAGCCGATCATGGCGTGGCGGTCTTAACTTATGATCAGCTTGGTCACGGTCTTACCGCTAATGACACAGCGGAACTGGGCTATTTTCAACGCAACCATCCGATGCAAACGCTACTTAGAGACGTTATCTTGATGGCCAATGAGCTTAAAGAAAAACACCCTAACGTACCGCATTTTGTCATGGGTCATTCAATGGGCTCCTTTATCGTGCGCACTATGCTACAGCATCATAGCACTGAGTTTGCAGGTGCAATTTTGATGGGAACTAGCGATACTGACCCATTGGCACCGGTCTTCTTACCTATTACTAAAGTGCTCAATAAGGTTAAACCAAAACATAGAAATTCAGTATTCGCTAAAACCACTAATGTCATCCTTAATAGCAAATTGAAAGACAAAGAATCAGACTCGAAATACGCTTGGGTTTGTAAAAACGCCACCAGTCGTCAGGCTTATGAAGACGATCCGTTATGCGGTTTTGAATTTACCAATAATGGCTTTTTGGGTCTATTCAGCTTAATGGTCAAAGGCTTAGCGAAAGACTGGGCAAAAAATATCGATACTGACTTCCCTATGCTGTTTGTAAGCGGTGAAGAGGATCCGATTGGTAATATGAGTAAGGGCATTGAAACACTGACCAAGCGCCTACAAGAGCAAGGTTTTACGCAAATAGACCAACGTCTATATAGTGGCATGCGCCATGAGCCCTTGCATGAGACTGAGCGCAAGCAAGTCTATGCTGATTTGTTAATTTGGTTAGAGGCCTATAGCGCAGTCGTAGCATAAGTCAAAAAATGAAGTATTTTTTTAAGCACAGTAATTTACCTAAAAAAGGCTGTGCTTAAATATTTAATATCCTGATTTAAAACAATTTTTATTAATTAAATCACCAATAGTCTTTAGCAGATAAGCATAGGTGAATATCATTATTGATAAACCTTATTTGCGAAAACGCCTTAAATTAGCGACAATACGACGGCACTACCTTCTTGCTTACAGGCTGATATTACAGCCTAATAAGTGCTGCTAATATTTTTAAGGATTTTTATGTCATTGCAACAAACTATTGAACAAGCTTTTGAAAACCGTGCAGACTATAGCCCTGAGACGATGCCACAAGACGTCAAAGACGCGGTCAACTCTGTATTAGAGCAGTTAGACAACGGCAGCTTGCGCGTAGCAGAAAAAAAGGATGGTGAGTGGGTCGTCAATCAGTGGGCGAAAAAAGCGGTATTGCTATCGTTCCGTCTGAATGACAATGTGCCTATGCCCTCTGGCGCTGATTTGCAGTTTTATGACAAAGTACCGACTAAATTTGCCGACTGGACAGATGCCCAATTTAAAGCGTCTGGTATCCGTGTCGTCCCGCCTGCTGTAGCGCGTCGCGGTGCATTTATCGCGAAAGGCGTAGTACTTATGCCAAGCTATACCAACATCGGTGCCTATGTAGATGAAGGGGCTATGGTAGATACTTGGGCGACCGTGGGTTCATGTGCCCAAATCGGTAAAAATGTGCATCTTTCTGGCGGTGTGGGTATCGGCGGTGTGCTTGAGCCCTTACAAGCCAACCCAACTATCATCGAAGACAACTGCTTTATCGGTGCCCGCTCTGAGATCGTTGAAGGCGTCATTGTAGAAGAAGGCTCAGTGATTTCTATGGGCGTCTATATCGGTCAATCGACTAAGATTTATGACCGCGAAACCGGTGAAGTTCATTACGGTCGTGTACCAGCCGGCTCTGTAGTAGTATCAGGTAGTTTGCCTGCAAAAGACGGCTCTCATAGCTTATACTGTGCAGTTATCGTCAAAAAAGTCGATGCCAAGACCCGCGCGAAAACTAGCATTAATGAGCTGCTACGTTTGGCGTAACGCTTTATGCTGAATGTTTGCAATAATGGCTTATTCAGCATTATCTGCAAACCATCATTACTAAAATACAGTGACTAAAAAAGGCCAAGGTTATAATAATCTTGGCCTTTGTATTGCTAGTGATACTTTATACTGTTAGCTTAGATTTTTTACGCTTAACCCTTTTTATGCTTAATAATTTTTACGCTTAATCCTTTTCATGTTTAGCTATAGGACACCCTCTTTTGAACGCCACCCTTACGCCATTGCGCAGCCAAGCTATCCCTGTCACTGATCCTGAAGCCGGATTGCGGATGACTGAGATATTTTACTCCTTACAGGGAGAGGCATTAACGGCAGGCTTGCCCACCATCTTTGTGCGTTTGACGGGGTGTCCGTTACGTTGTGTTTATTGTGATACGACCTACTCTTTCACGGGCGGCGAGCGTTTATCGTTGGATACTATCTTGGCCAACATTGGTCAGTATCCGTGCAAGCGTGTGTGTATCACGGGTGGCGAACCACTGGCCCAGCCCAATGCTATCGAATTGATTAAAAGACTATTGGCAGACGGTTACGAAATATCGTTAGAGACGGCAGGCGCACTATCGGTGCATAATGTGCCGCCAGCGGTCAGTAAAGTGATGGATTTAAAGACCCCTAGCAGCGGTGAGTCAGATAAAAACTTATGGTCAAATCTGGACTATCTAACCCCGCACGATCAGCTAAAATTTGTCATTATGAACCGCGAGGACTATGAGTGGTCTAAAGCTAAAGTGGCGGAATATAATCTCGATAAAAAAGTCAGCGCTGTTTGGTTTTCTCCCATGTTTAATGTCGATGAATCGCAAGTAGCGGAAGGCTATGTGCCGCCAGTGCCCAATCTAGCACGGGAACTTGCCGAGTGGATTATAAGCGATGCCCTGCCCGTACGCTTTCAATTACAACTGCATAAAATCATCTGGGCGGATGCCAAAGGAAAATAACGACTCTTACAACGGCTAGGATGGCCAAACCTATTATGATGCATTGGCAGCTTATAATTCTCGATTGCTTATAGTTATAGTTATAAAAATTCCCAAATACCTCAAATAATAGCGACCCTACCCTCTAAGCTTTATGACGCCCTATGGGCATCGCGTTTAGGGGGCTTATTGAGTCCGTAAAATAAAGGCGAGTTACTTTGATTAGATTGATATTATTAGGCTTATTGGCGGGCGCCTTTTTTAGCTCCACCTTTGTCTTAAACGAGTTAATGAGCGTCGCCGGCGGACATTGGTATTGGTCCGCTAGCCTACGCTATCTCTTTATGCTACTCATGCTCTCAATCATTATTGCCGCCAAACATGGCGTGGGCAGATTGGTTGAGCTAAGCCAAATTTTCGCGCGGCATTGGGGGTTTTGGTGTGTGACGGGCGGTATCGGCTTCGGGCTATTCTATGCCGGTATTTGTTTTGCCGCTGATCATGCCAGCGGTTGGGTCGTCGCCTCGACCTTCATGTTTACCGTGGTCGCTAGTTTGTTTGTCTTACGCGCCTTCAATCAGCGCTTTGATAAGCAAGTGATTATCTATGCGCTGATGATTTTCTTCGGCGTCATTATGGTTAATATTAGTGAGGCGCTACATGCCGCTACGCAGACGGTAGCCGCGCAACCCATGGTAGAGACGTTACTGTTTGGCGCTCTACCTGCTCTAATTGCCGCCTTTAGCTATCCGATTGGCAACCAGTTGGTCTGGCAAGCATCGCATAATGCTAAATCTCAGAATCAGTTAGCCACTCAGCTAGAGAGCCATTTGCAAAATCCGTCTCTAGACCATATGGCAACTAAGTCCAGTACTAGCGTTCAGCCTTTAGCATGGATGCGTCATATCCCCACGATTAAAACTTCGCTATTAAACGACGCCTTTAATAAGGTCTGGCTAATGACCTTGGGCAGTGCGCCCTTTTGGCTAGTATTAGGCGTGATTTTACGGCCGGAGCTGCCCAGCACCTCGCAAACCTTTAACACCTTCTTAGTGGCCTTGTTATCCGGCGTGATTGCGACCAGTCTATTTTTATATGCCCGCGAACATGCGCACAGCTCAAAAGAAGTCGCGAGCGTCGATGCTACCCAAGCTAGTGAGGTTATCTTTGCCTTAATTGGCGGTATTCTACTGTTAGGCACACCGCTACCTTCTCTAGTCGGTGTCATAGGTATCGTGTTGATTATTCTCGGCTTAGTGCTCTTCGCGCGCAGTGGTTAGCGCGCTTTGCACGCCGACCTGACCACTCAGATAGATTTATGACGAGACTATTCTGTGGTATTTGCTACCATAGCCCCCATTTTCTGACCGACACTATGCCACCATGACCAGTTATTTCATTTTTCCTGATATCTTGCTATATATGCTGGACATGGTAGGCATCATTGCCTGTGCCATCGCAGGGACTTTGCTCGCGCAGCACAAAGGTTTCGATATCTGGGGCTGTATCTTAGTCTCGATGGCCAACGCTATCGGTGGCGGTACTTTCCGTGATATGGCTTTAGACCGTCACCCCCTTTTTTGGATGACTGACCTGACCTATGTGATAGTAATTACGCTGACCTCGCTAGTGCTACAGATTTTCTTCCACCTCTATCATAAAATCGATCGCGCGCTCAAGCTGTTCGACGCCATTGGTCTGGCAGCTTTTAGTGTCATTGGCTTTAAAGTAGCGCTAGGTCAAGGGGTATCGCCGGTGATTGCCGTGATGATGGCGGTATGGACCGCTATTATTGGGGGGATGATTCGCGATATTATCTGTAATGAGATTCCGCTAGTATTGCAGCGTGAGATTTATATTACCGCTAGCGTATTTGGCTCTTGCCTATATCTAATACTCACCAATATAGGGGTCAGCACAGGCATTAGCGAATTCATTATGCTGATTGCCATCTTTGCTACGCGTATGTTGGCGCTACGCTTTGACTGGCATTTGCCTTCTATCCGTTTGGTAGATTAAGCTTGCCGTGATGCAACAACAGCTTATCCTGCTGAGACCTGCCTATGTTTACCGCTGCCCTCGACTCAACGCTAATCACTACTTTTGACCCCCGTTCGCTATTGTTCCTATTCGATATGATTGGCATTGTGGCCTGTAGTGTCTCTGGGACTATCCTCGCGAAACATAAAAACTTTGATGTCTTCGGCTGCTTGCTGGTCTCGATGGTGACGGCTATCGGCGGCGGAACAGTGCGCGACGTCATCTTAGATCGACATCCGCTATTTTGGATGGTCGATATGAGCTATCTGACGGTCATCACCATTTCATCGCTCACCATGCAGATATTTTTTAATCCTAGCTCGAAGGGCGTCGATAAATTTCTTAAATTATCCGACACTATTGGCCTATCCGCCTTTACCTTAATTGGGATTAAGGTGGCGACCAGTATGGGGGCAAATATTCCGGTGGCTTTACTATTGGGGGTAATTACCATCATCGTCGGTGGCATCATTCGCGATATGATCTGTAATGAAATCCCGCTGGTATTACAGCAGGAAATTTATATCACGGCTGCACTGACAGGTGGTGGGCTATTCTTTGTACTACGCGGCTTGGGCGTGACGGATTGGGTTACTGAGATTGCCACCATGAGTACGATTTTCACTTTGCGGATGTTAGCGATTCGTTATGATTGGCAATTTCCGAAGATTGAATGGGTGCGGCACTGATATACCCCACTCAACCTTAGCCTGAAATGGCAAGAAACCTCGCTTGCTCTTGTTATGAACAAGCGATTGTAGGATAAGGGGTTAATTAATAATCGCTAAGTCTTTCACCATCAACTGCACGCTTTGATTGCCATTCCACTCATTAATATCTAGCTCAAATAAGACGTGGACTTGCTGCGCCTTATAATCCCAAGCGGCTGCGTCAAAATTAAACCAAATCGCATCAATGGGATACTGCACGCCAGGATATTGCAGTGATAGTTTTAAGTGCTTGTCTTTGAGCACGCGGAAACTGACCACGGTAAAGACCCCATCAAAGACCGGCGGTACGAACCCATGGCCCCAGATACTGGCATTTTTCAGCATATCGGCAAAGCTTAAGCTAAAGTCTGCGGCCTGCAGCTGACCATCGGTAAAGGCTTCCTCTGCAAATACAGACGCCTCTATACTCGCCATCACTTCTTCAAATGCAGCGACGAATTTTTCAAAATTGCTGCGTTTTAGCGTTAACCCTGCTGCCATGGCATGACCACCGAAATGACTAATCAGCTCTGGATAGGTCTCAGCCACCAGCTCAATGGCATCGCGAATATGAATGCCTGGAATCGAGCGCGCAGAGCCTTTGATAGCATCGTCCGGTCCCGTCTTATCGGTATTGGCAGGGGCAAAAACAATAGCAGGACGGTAATAGCTCTCTTTAAGCCTACCCGCAACTATGCCAATGACACCCTGATGCCAGTCGTCTTGATAGAGGATGATACTGCGCGCACCTTCAGGGGTTGGATCTGTTGAAGCGACCTTAGAGGATTTGACAGGCTCGATAGTAATTAGCCCATTGTCGTTAGCATAGCCGCTAGCCTCACCCTCTCCCGAATCCTTCTCTTTATTACCTTGCAGCTGCGCTAATATCTCATCCGCTTGATCGCGCATCTTACCTTCGACCAAACGACGCTCTTGGTTCAGACTGTCCAGCTCGTGAGCTAATCGCTGTGCTTCACTGCGGTCATCAGCCAGTAAGCAATCGATACCGATACGCATATTGTCCATGCGACCCGCCGCATTGATACGGGGTCCTAAGACAAAGCCAAAGTCTTGCGCAGTGAGCTTTTTGGGATCACGGCCGGCTTGCTCTAGTAAAGCTAAGATGCCCTGACAGCAGCGCCCTTGACGAATCGCTTGTAAGCCATGATAGACCAAGGTACGGTTATTTTGATCAAGTACGCCTACGTCCGCGATAGTGCCTAAAGCGACTAGGTCTAAATGCCGACTGACCTGCACTGTGGATTTACCCGCTGTACGGCGCAGTTTCGCTAGCCGCCCCAGTAAATAAAAGGCCACGCCTACCCCAACGAGCGATTTACTAACAAAGTCACAGCCCAATTGATTGGGATTGACTACCGCATCGGCAGGTGGCGTCTCTTTAGTCGTGAGATGATGGTCGGTAATGACGACGGTGATGCCATCCGCTTTGGCGCGCGCCACGCCTTCATGGCTAGAGATGCCATTATCGACGGTGACAATCACTTCAGGGTGATACAGTTCAATACCTAATTCTACAATCTCTGGGGTCAGGCCATAACCATATTTAAAGCGGTCCGGCACGATAAATTCGACATTCGCACCCATTTCTCTGAGCACACGAATCATCAAGGCAGTACTGGTCGCACCATCACAATCGAAGTCACCAACGATTAGGATGCGTTGACCTGTATCGATGGCCTCATCCAAGATAGCGGCGGCACGGTCTAGGCCTAACAAGCCATCTGCAGGCAACAGCTTGGCCAGCTCGGTGCCCATATCCTCTATAGCGGTGATACCGCGCCCAGCATAAAGCCTAGCGAGCGTCGGCGCTTGGGCGGCTAGTGGTTGTAGACTGGCAGGCAGGTCGTCAGGCACAGTGCCTGTAAAGCGGGGGGTTAAATTTAGCATGGCGCTATTCTACTGGCTTTACTGGCCGCACTCAATCATGGTTATTTTATTTTTTGCGCAGGCTATTTTTCTCTACTATTGCACCCAATTTCTGTTCTTAGATACCTAACTTAGACACGACCCCAAAATAAACCCTATTTTATTTACATAACCCTGAATTAACAGCATAAAAAAGGCTATCTCGATACAAAGTGACGCTACAATATGCCGGATTAAACCTTAAAATACTCTTATCCAAAACTATAATAAACTCGTGTGTATAAAGATTTTAGTCCTAGAAAGCGCTGGGTTGATGCTACTATCAACACTATTGTTATTAGAGCTATTATTATCACAGCTACTATATTCTTATACCCTTTTATACTGGTTAGCTACCCACACTATGGCTAGCCGTTATGCTATTTAAGTCAGCTTATTGATGCTGAATTTACCCCTTTAACCCAATTAGGAGATATGAATGCAAACCACGCCTTCTGCCGAAAAATTACCGAATACTATTGACCCTACCTTGAACCTTGAAAAAGTGAAACAACAATGCCAAGAGTTGGTCAAAAAACGCGCTAGATACTCAGCCGGTGCAGCTATTGTGCCCGTACCATTTTTAGACGTGGCGATTGATGCCGGTCTCTTGACCAGCTTGCTTCCTGAAATCAGTGAGCGCTTTGGTCTCATCGAAGGTCGTGAGTCTGCCATTGACCTAGAGTCACGTGACGTGCATTGGAATGAGCTAAAGAATCGTGCGGTAGATTTTGCCGGTTTAATGGCTACTCGTGGGGTGGTTAAGAAGACTGTACAAGGCTTTGGTGGTCGTATTGTCGCTAAGCAAGTCACTAAATTTATCCCTCTAGGTGGCCAAATGGTGGCAGCGACTATGGGCTATATGATCTTCAAAAAGATTGCTTTTGACCACATTGAAGAGTGCTACAAGTTGGCTAAAAATATTCAGCAAAAACAACATGGTAAAAACGTGTAATTCGCTGCAATAATTTTAATAGAGCTAGAGATCCATACTAAAAATCAGCTAGGCAATCGCTTAGCTGATTTTTTTGGTTTTATACTTACAGAAGAAGGCAAACTTAATAGCTATATATAGGCAGCCATTTATATAGACAGTCACTCAAAATTTGGCATAGACTCACTGATATAAGTTGGTTAACCCTACCCTATTCAGTCTGCTCTAAAATAATTCGCATGGTGGGTGGCTTTTCTTTTCTCTCGACATGGACGAGAGCTTGCCAGTGCTGAGATAAGGGCAAGTCCTCACCAAATTTTAGCTCTGAGCGTTGCTCCAAGGTCTGTAGTGCCTTTAACTGCTGAGCATGTTGCGCTACTGGTATTAGGGTGGCTAAGACTTCTGAAAATACCGGCAAGGTCTGACCATCTTGGGGAGCAATATCGTAGTAAACCGTAGTCAAATCACAGCCCGATAAGGTGGCCTCAATTTTAAGTCCATGGGTCTGCACCGACTCCGTAATGACTTGGGTGTAATCATGGATATCGATATCTTCGTGTCGTGCGCCACCGTTATCTAAGTTTAATAAGGTCTTGTTTTTATTACGAGCTAGCTGGCAATTATCGCGATAATAGCTGCTAACCGGGCTGCCGTTTTTCCAGTCGACCGTAAACTCAATCGTGTCCTCTAGTAACTCTCCATTATCATCGTAAGCTTCTGGATGACTGCGAAAATTCGGGACAGCGCTATAATGAATCTGCTTACCTGCCATTTCATAGGTCACAATATGCTCGCTAAAAGGGGCGTAAAGCAGTATCTCATGACTGCCGATAATCTGTTTTTTCTTATCTAGCAATAGATACTCTACCGAGCTATTGCTAAACACACTACCCCCCAAAGGCCCCATAGACTCCACTTCAACCGCTAAGTCTTGACTGCCATCTTGGTTAAAATCCGCGGTAAATAAGGGGTGTAGGCGTAGACTGTAATCCATACTCTGTTCGTCGCCGTCTACATCCTCATATTTTTCTGAGCAATCGTATTCTAATACAGGCTTGGATAAGGAGCCTAAGCGTGGATTGGGATCGGGGTTGCTACAGCGACTTTCAATAATGGCAATGACGAGTGGTTTAGGCATGGTTTTATCAGCAGCATGAGCCTGACTTATCAGCGCTCCAGGATAAGCGCCTATTAATAGGGCCGACAATATCAGCGAATAAGGTTTCATGCCGTGCTCCCTGTATTTATATTTATACTTATTTTATATCTAGCCCTATGCTTGTAGTTATTTTAATCTAGGCACAGGCGCAATTAACGAATACTGCTAGTCTTTTCGCCTTCATCCTCTTCTATAATGCGCACTTCGATATGCTTGCTGTAGATATCCACTTCTATCAATGGGTTGTTATCAATGATAATGTGCCTAGCGTATTGCGGGATGCTACCTGAAGCTAAAAAGCTCTGCATTTTGGCGCGAGCCTCTTTATCATTAAAGACACAATCCCCCTCATCCTCACGGCTGGCCTTCCCGTAGACATAGTAATTGGCTCTGTCCTGTCTGAGTATCGCAGCTACCGTGTTATTGCTATAGTTTTGGGCTATCAAGACGCCTTTCGAGTTGTATTTATCAGCGTCTGAAATACGCGCGCTATAGCTGCAGTGATAGTCATCGGCATAAGCAGGCATGGCCATGATTAACAACGACGAGACCATAAGTAAATTGCGTTGAATATTTTTCATAGCTGTTATCCTTATTATAGTAAGTTGTTTTCTAGACCTTTACTTGCCGCATAGACTACTCGTCCGCACTTACCGAGAAGTATTAGGGTCAAGCTCAGCATCAGTCTGTTGAATGACAGCGTCGATCCCTTGCTGATTGGCAAAGTATAAGCGCCCCGTTCTGGGCTCACGATAGAAGCGTATCGGCTCCCCCTTAGCATCGTGAATGACAAATTCCTTTAGTAATCGCTGCCAATGTTCGCGTTTATTAGCTTCATCATGGTCTGCACGTAAGGTGGGCGCTAAGATAGTGGACAAGTCTTCTGCTTGGTTGGGCGTCATTAGCGACACTAACTGGCGATGCTCAGTAATATGTTGTGAGATACGTTGGATATCAGCTAGGCTAGCTTGACCCTCATCCAGTTCAATAAAAAACATTGCCGCTCCTTTATTACGTGAGTAGTGATTAAATTTTATAAGTAATATCTAGAGCATAGCACTCATAAATATAAAAATTATAGGTCTTTTGCAACCAACAAAAAGGCCCATCTTAGCGATGAGCCTAGTGACTTTCTTATTGTAGCAATAAAAATATTTAGACGGTATTGGGCGGGCTCTTAGTCTACTAAGCCACGCTCAATCAGTAAGTCAGCATATTGCTCACGCAGGTCTTTTTTCATCATCTTACCCGTACCATTTAGCGGAATGGCCTCTACAAAGACTACCGCATTAGGCAGCTGCCACTTGGCAAGTTTGCCTTCAAAATGCGCAATGAGCTCAGCTTCGCTAACTTCAGCGCCTGGCGCTAACTGAGCAATGATGACCGGACGCTCATCCCACTTAGGATGAGTAGCGCCAATAGCGGCCGCCATAGCCACAGCAGGATGCGACGTGGCGATATCTTCTAATTCTACTGAAGAAATCCACTCACCACCTGATTTAATCAAATCTTTGGCACGGTCACGAATCATTAGATAGCCGTCTTCGTCCAAAGTAGCGATGTCACCGGTATCAAACCAGCCATCAGACTCAAGCGCCGACTCATTTTTATTATAGTAAGTATCGACGATCCAATAACCTCTAATCTGTACGTTACCAGGTGTCTTGCCATCGTTTGGTAGCAGTTTATTGCCTTTATCAGCATCAACAATACGCAGCTCTACACCGAATGGTGGGCGGCCTTGCGACAAGCGTACTTTGAGTTTTTCTTCATCTGATAAATCGGCATGCTTAGCTTTCAGCTGGTTGGCTGAGCCTAATGGACTGGTCTCAGTCATGCCCCAAGCGTGTAGGGTCTGACAATCGAAATCATCACGGAAGGTTCTCATCATAGACGAAGGACACGCTGAACCGCCGATGACATTACGTTTTAGCGTAGTTAATTTCGTACCGGTTTCTTTAGCGGCCGCTAACAAGGTCGACCAGATAGTCGGTACGCCAACTGCCAAGGTCACTTTATAATCGTCAATGATATTCGCTAGGCTATGACCGTCTAGATTCGGACCCGGTAGTACCACAGCAGCGCCGACCATAGCCGCTGCGTACGGTAGACCCCAAGCGTTGGCATGGAACATAGGCACTACGGGTAAGACGATATCGTTGGCAGACAGGTTGATAGAGTCTGGCAAGCTAATAGCGAAGCTGTGTAGCACAGTGGTACGGTTGGTATAGAGTACGCCTTTAGGGTTGCCAGTAGTGCCTGAGGTATAGCATAGCGAGCAAGGCGCGTTTTCGTCTAATTCTGGCCATTCAAACTCATCTGATTGCTCATCAACGATATCATCATAGAAGATAACGTTTGGCAGTTGCGCTCTAACTTCTTCGTCAGGCGGGGTCATGCAGACAAAGTGCTTAACGGTTTTCAGATGGTCTTTTACCCCCATTACTAGCGGTAAAAAGGTCTTTTCAAAGAATAGAACTTGGTCTTCAGCATCATTAATGACGTAGATGATTTGCTGCGGGAATAAACGTGGGTTGATTGTGTGACAAACCATACCGCTACCCGACACGCCATACCAGATTTCTAAGTGGCGGCGGTTGTTCCAAGCGATAGTGGCTAAGCGATCACCTTCAACTATGCCCAATTTTCCTAGCGCATTGGCTAAACGCTTACTGTTGCTATGCAGGGTTGACCAGTCAGAATGGGTAGTCGTGCCATCAGTCTCGCGCGAGATAATTGGGGTATCGCCATGATAGTTGGCAGCATGTTGAATAAGGTGGCTAATTAACAATGGGCGGTGCATCATTTTACCGAGCATACTTTCTTCCTTGAAATAGTTTTGAATAAGTTAGGTTGCAAATAATTACATAACAACTACCCTTTCAAACTAACTTAGATTCACATTTGGTTCAAGCCATTTGACTGACGCTGCATACTTATTTTTTCTGGTACCAGTGTAGACAAATATAATTATTTGATTTTTATGAATTAATAAACACCAACCCCTCTATTATTCAGAGTCAGCACTATACATTCTATGAGTCATCGTTATAAAATGCCCCATAATCATAGATTATTGCCCCTCTATAGCATTAAAACCTTACTTATATTTATGTATTTATGACTAGGTATTGATTGCTAATACGCCCCACTTTGAAAGGAATTCTTCATGAAAACACGCTTAACACTGTCCACCGCTGCCGCTATGCTAGCTACCTTTGCACTTGCAGGCTGCGCGGCCACGCCAGATGCAAGTAACACTGCGGTTAATACCGTAGGTACGGCTACCAACATTGGCATGAACGTCTTCAAAGTCGCAGTGGATACCACCTGCCGCACCGAAATTGAAAAGCAGAACGCTTGGCGCCTAGCCAAAGTAGCGATGACTGCTGAGCAACAAGAAGCCGCCAAAACTAAAGTTTGTGGTTGTGTGAGTGAGCAAGCCCCACAGCAAGTGGGTATCGTTGAGATGACTAACGCTGCTATCGATTCAAAATATCGTAACCAGTTGGTCGCTCAAGTGGTCACTAAATCTCTGCAGAGCTGCTACAGCAGTATGATTAAATAAGTCATTTGTTATATAAATTGCGTGGGCTATGCTAGCGCTAACCACACGCTACGCTCAATTCTTAGATTTTGCGCGTAGGATGCAGCTTTAGCCTAGCATATTATGACAATTGTCTTTATCCACAAAAAAAGGTGAGGTACCCAATCGGTGACTCACCTTTTTATTATTATAGTCACAGCATAAGTACAGCTAAAGCATTAAAAAGTATTATGCGTTGGCGTAGAGGATAGTGGCGGCGTTAGCGATAAAGGAGCAGTAGCTGGTAAAACCATATCGCGGAAGTATCTAGATTTACCGTGAATCACCTTGTTGACGTCTTCCACTAGCTCTTCAATTACATCATCATAAAGCCCGTGACTCAGCTCCATCTCAAAAGCCGTATAAGGATGCTTACGCGCAGCTGAGCGTACATCGGTCACATTATGTTTGGTATAAAAGATATCGACCCGGCCATCACTGTTTAAGATACAAATGAGATTGCCATTATCAATCTCTAGCTCAACCCGCTCAGGCATGAAAATATAATCATCCACATCGAGTAGCTCTTTTTCTACTCCTCTTTTTAACAACGACTTAATATCAAACATAGATGCACTCCTGAGTTACGTATTTTTGAGATTTATTATGACCTTACTGTACCCTATTAAAGGACAGGTTTAGTTGAAAAAATGATGCTATTAAGTAAGTATATATTATCCAGATATAGGCTCCAAGTACTAAGCCACTAGGCACTAGGCACTAGGCACTAGCAGGGCTAATACTAAAAGTAATAGTCTAAGCAGACAATATTGTTAAGCCGTGGCTTAGACCCAACCCTTTTCACGGAATAACCTTAAGACTTCGACAAATTTTTTCATTTCTTCTGGGGTGCCTAAAGTCACGCGATTAAACCCACTGGTAACCGGCGGAAATACTCGACCTACTAGAATGCCATTCTCGCGCATTCTATCTATATAAGTCTGCACATCGCCTTGAATTTCATGAAAAATAAAGTTGGTTTGCGAGGGCAGATAACGCAATCCTAATTCTTCTAATACCGACTCGACCATCTGCCGCGACTCATTGGTAGTGCGTAGACTTAGCTTTAAATAAGCCTCATCATTCAAAGTGGCGAGCGCCGCCACAGCACCTGATAAGTTGGTATTGTCCATCGAAGCAAACGACTCCAGCGTGGCTATCATCTCTTTACTAGCAATCGCATAACCTACGCGCATACCAGCCAGCGCACATAGCTTAGAAAAGGTGCGCACCACAACAATATTCTCAGCTAACCCTTGCTTAATCCACTCGATACCACTCTCAAAGCTAGGGTCCGTGACGTATTCTGAGTAAGCCTCATCCAATATGAAATAATGCTGATCGGGCGCTCCAGTTACCCAAGCTTTAAAGGCAGCCGCTGCGGTAATAGTGCCTGTAGGATTATTGGGATTGCACAGATAAAATAAGGTCATCCCTTCAAAGTCATCAGCGGCTTTTTGTAGCGCAGGTACATCTAAATCATAGGTCTCAGGAATCAGTGGTACTTTAACCACCGGCACGCCAGAAAAAGTGGCATACATCTCACCATAAGCAAAGGTAGGATCGGGGACGACCACTTGTAGTGGTTGACCGGAAGCCAAGGATTTATCTAGCAGCATCTGTACCACCGTACGAATATTTTCACTAGAGCCATTACCCAAAGATACCTGATCCTCGCTCACGCCATTAATCTGCGCAACCTTACTGATGAGCGCAGCGCGTGGGCCATCAGGATAGCGAAAAGCGACCCCCAAAGAATCGACGATAGCCTGTTTAGCGGCCTCTGACATCCCTAAGGAGTTTTCGTTGGCGTTTAGCTCTATGGGTGACGCATTTTGCACGATAGCACTCCTAATGGGGTCTGATAATGAATACGATGGCTTTTATGGTATGACGCAAACCCGCCAAATACAAGGGGGCAGCAGACTATTTATTACTAATAGTTTTTAGCTATATAACCAAGAGTATTAATATAAGTTATAGATGATAACTACGCAAGATTGTTAGGTTTTTATTTTCACACTAGCTCGCCTCAATACATAAACCTGATAACTTAATATCTTAATAACCTAGTACCTAAACAAGAAGGCATAAAAAAGGCAGGCTACCCGTTTGGCAACCCACCTTTGTGCAATAACATTAGCAGTATAGGAAATTAACCTACAATATAAGCTTTTAGGTCTAACACCTTATCGCGTAGTTTTGCCGCCTCTTCAAACTTCAGCTCTCGCGAGAGTTGCTTCATCTCTTTTTCTAAACGGCCAATTTCTTTAGCCAGCAAATCAGGACTGCGTAAAATCTCAATATCCACATCGGGTAAGCCGCTTGAGCTTGGAATAGCTTGATTGTCGCTGAGGTCTTCCACTTCACCGGTATCGATCTTATCCGTGATGCTGCGGCGCGCTGAGCGCGGGATAATGCCATGCTCTAAGTTAAACGCTACCTGCTTTTCACGGCGACGATCGGTCTCTTCAATGGCCTTTTCCATACTCGGGGTAATACGATCCGCATAGAGAATTGCTTTACCATTAACGTGACGGGCAGCCCGGCCAATCGTCTGAATCAAGGCGCGCTCTGAGCGTAAGAACCCCTCTTTATCCGCATCAAAAATCGCCACCAACGATACTTCAGGCATATCCAGACCTTCTCGCAGCAGGTTAATGCCGACCAGCACATCATGTACCCCAGTCCGCAGCTCATGGATAATCTGCATACGCTCTACTGTATCGATATCCGAGTGCAAATAGGCAACCTTAACATCATACTCTTTGAGATAACTGGTTAAGTCTTCTGACATACGCTTGGTCAAAGTCGTGATTAATACGCGCTCATCCAACTCACGTCGCTTAGTAATTTCTGAAAGCACATCATCTACTTGTGTTAGTACAGGACGAATCTCAATCTCAGGGTCAATCAGACCCGTAGGACGTACCAGCTGCTCGACCACTTGTTGGCTGTGCTCTAACTCGTACTGCGCAGGGGTCGCCGTCACAAAAATCGTCGAGGGCTTAATACGCTCCCACTCTTCAAACTTCATCGGACGATTGTCCATCGCACTAGGGAGACGGAACCCGTAATTGACCAAGTTCTCTTTACGCGATCTATCGCCTTTATACATCGCACCAATCTGCGAGACCGTGACGTGGGACTCGTCGATGAATAGCAAAGCATCGGACGGGATATAGTCAAACAAGGTTGGTGGCGCCTCGCCACTGGGTCGCCCTGACAGGTGCTGCGAGTAGTTTTCGATCCCGTTACAGTAACCCAGTTGTTGAATCATCTCAAGGTCATACTGGGTGCGCTCTTTGATACGCTGTGCTTCGATTAGCTTATCGTTAGCGCGAAAATACTCTAGACGCTCCTCTAACTCCGCACGAATGGTGTGGCTGGCCGCCTCAAGCTTATTACGCGGTGTCACATAATGCGACTTCGGATAGATGGTGATGCGCGGAACGCTACGCACGTTTTTACCAGTGAGCGGATCAAACCAAGTAATCTTTTCAATCTCGTCATCGAACATGCTGATACGCACGGCTAACTGCTCAGATTCTGCCGGATAGATATCGAGCAACTCACCACGCAGACGATAAGTACCACGATCGAAATCGAGCTCGTTACGAGTATATTGCAGCTCTACAAGACGCTTAATCAGTGCGGTTCTATCTACTAAATCCCCTACTACGATATGCAGCAGCATTTTGAGATAACTCTCGGGATCGCCTAGACCATAGATAGAGGAGACTGACGAGACAATAATAGCATCACGGCGCTCAAGTAAAGCTCGGGTAGCTGATAGCCGCATCTGGTCAATGTGGTCGTTGATAGCGCTGTCTTTCTCGATAAAAGTATCGCTAGCCGCCACGTAAGCTTCGGGCTGATAATAGTCGTAATAACTGACAAAATACTCGACCGCATTATTCGGGAAAAACGATTTAAATTCCCCATACAGCTGGGCTGCCAAGGTTTTATTGTGCGCCATAATGATGGTCGGGCGCTGGCACTCAGCGATTACCTTAGCCATCGTATAAGTCTTACCCGAGCCGGTGACGCCGAGTAATAACTGCGCATCCATACCCGACTCGATACCCTTGACGAGCTTAGCAATCGCTTGCGGCTGATCCCCGGCAGGTTCAAATTCGGTGACCATGTCAAAGGCCCGACTGGAGATTTGCGTACCCGAAGCATTGACGCCGGAAATTTCGGCTTCGCCTTGGAGTTGGGTGGCTAGTTGATTAAGTTGACGAGAGGAGCGGGGTTCAGGCATGCGCATATTTAGAGTCTTCTTTTTTATCGTAAGATACTTAATTTATATAACTAAATCTTAGGCAATACATGGGGGTTTTTACGAGTATTTAAAGGAGCAAGCCGCTTTTAAAGCAACTTTAAGGCTAGCATTAACCTCTTACAGTACAGCACAAAGAATCGCCATTTTATTGAATTAATCTTAATAGAAAAAAGTATTAATTTATTAGTATATTTTATATATTTTTATTATTTACTTGGCTTAAAACTATGCAATATATAGGCATAACAACAAGTTAAATAATTTTTTATTTTTAAACAAAACTTCATAAAATATGTTTTAAATT
Organism: Psychrobacter sp. CoH-33_TS_01; assembly: GCF_058189395.1. Classification (NCBI taxonomy): domain Bacteria; kingdom Pseudomonadati; phylum Pseudomonadota; class Gammaproteobacteria; order Moraxellales; family Moraxellaceae; genus Psychrobacter; species Psychrobacter sp. CoH-33_TS_01. Next base: position 87,636 of record NZ_JBVGQI010000008.1, on the reverse strand, counting down.
GTGTTAGTATTATTAACAATAATAAACATTAATCGTATTTGGCCTGTCGATTAATAGACAAGGAGCGCTTTATGAAAGGCACATGTCTTTGTAAGCAAGTAACGATTGAAGTAGATGAAACCCATGAGTTTGATGCCTGTCATTGCACTAAATGCCGGCGCTGGACGGGAGGCCCTTTTTTAGCTATCCATGGTGGCAAAAATGTAACCATCACAGGAGAAGCCTTTATTGCGAAGTATCAATCTTCAGAGATTGCACAAAGAGGCTTTTGTCGTAGCTGTGGTACGCACCTATTCTATTATTTGGTCGCAGCCAACGAGTACTTTTTATCGATAGGTCTATTCCAAAATAAAAGCGATTTTGTCTTTAAAAGTCAGATTTTCATTGATAGTAAACCACACTATTATCAATTTGCCGATGTCACCCAAGAGCTGACTGAACAACAAGTATTTGAAAGCTACGGTCTCAATATTTAAACCCAGTATTCATGGTTACTTTGCTTTTTAAAGGCCATGTTGAGCATCTAGCATCGTCATGGGACGGCTTAGGCTTATAGGGGCAACATTTATGGGGTCATATAAGAGAGACTTAATAGTAAGGCTGCAAAGCTCTCTCATAAAAAGCTCTCTTATGAAAAGCTCAACATTCTACTATTGACCCACTCAGTTGACGCTGCTACTTTCTGCTCTATTTACCACCGCAATTCGGAAGCCGACTCCCAAAAAGTTAACTATAAACAACGACTGATAACTTCTCCTAACAGCTGGTTACAACAACAAGGTAAAACACCAACTTAAGTTGCTTACCTCTGGCAATTATTATTGCTACTATAGAGCTCGAGTTAATCGAATACATATAACAATAAATACGTTATTTTGTTGATTGCTATTTTGTTAATTCAAAGGAGGCTCAAGACCTCTGAGTAAAGACTTTTAAAAGTAGCAAACCATTAACAACTCTTCTTTTTTGCTTTATCACTAATAATTAATGACTAATAAATAAGGATTTTCTATGAGAGAACGTTACGCAAGCGGTTTAGACGACAAAACTGCCAAAGCCATGATTGAGCTATTAAACGCTAATTTGGCTAACCTAATTGACCTAACTTTAGATGGCAAACAGTGCCACTGGAACCTACAAGGTACCGGCTTTATCGGTGTGCATCAGTTACTAGATGACACGACAGAGCGTCTACATGAAGCTTCGGATGCCGTCGCTGAGCGTATTGTAATCTTAGGTGGCTCACCCAACGGTCTAGCTACACGTGTCGCTAAAGATTCAGTCTTAAAAGATTACCCTACTGATATCACTGAAGTGGACGAGCATGTCCGTGAGCTTACTAGCCGCTATAAAACGGTCGCTGAGACGCTACGTGACGCTATCGAAAAAGCGGGTGATGCAGGCGATGAAGATACTGCCGACTTATTCACTGAAATCAGCCGTGTAGTCGACAAAGACGCTTGGTTTATCGGTGCAAACAACCCTAAGCAAAAATAATTGCTAGTTGTTAAATAACTGTTAGGTTTTGAACTCATATTAAGCAACATAAAAAAGTCACCTCGAGGGGTGACTTTTTTTATGGATGAGATTTATTGCTGATTATAGGCAAGTTTAAATAAATTCGAGTCATAATAGGCAGTGCAACTGGTGAAATTTTTATGGCTGGTTGTATGCCAAGAGCTTTAGCTTTATTAACATCATGGCTGCAAAAAGTTTCTCCCAGTCGCACTGTATTGGTTTTAAATCGAATCAACTATACTTTTCTATAAGTACTAGACTAACTACTACCTGGTTAAGCTCTAAAAGATATCTTTAAAAATCTTCTTTATTTGTGGCAGCATCTGACCTAATTGCTCTTCAGTACCGCTCATGTCTGTAGGCAAAGATTGTTTCAAGAAAGCTGCAGTAACTTGGGGCTGTTTGTCCAATATACTTTGACCCACAGGCGTATCATAGAATTTAATCTGCGCATCTACTTCTTGCTGCGTATAGTAAGTCTTAGCGGCTGTGATATAGGACTGAGTTAAGATCTCGCTGTCTGTAGCCTCACTAATACTGCCCGTCATAATCTTAGCATATTGCCCAAGTAGGCCTTGTATCTGCTCACGTATTGCCTGCTGACGCTCATTAAGCTCATCATCGTCTTTGGCTAGCTCACCGGTGTTACTGCGCTCATTAATCACTGCAATAGCGGCTTGCTGCCCATTCACAATGGCGTCGATCTGCTCATCAATCCGCATGACGGCCATTAATTTCATAATAGAAGCTTCGGTCGGTATGGTTGCGGTATTGATAGGCGTGGCTGTCGTGGTTGTCGACATTGCCGTCACTGGACCGACCTCTACTATCTTGGCGGTTGGCTCATTATGAATCACTAAGTCAGCATGGGCTGCAGACATGCCCATCGTGGTGGCAAGCGCTATAAGCAAGGTTAACCGTATTGAATGTGGCAGCAAATTTAGGTTATGGGTTTGAGTAGTCAACATCATAGCGCCCTCATTAAGTCAGGTAATGATTGATTTGAGAAAAAGAAAATCGCTTAGCACCGTTTTAGTAGGAAATTAAGCCCAGCAATGAATAATCCTGATTAGGTATAGAGCCCTGGATAAAGCCACGCACAGCATCACGCTATAGCGGTTTCGCACCAGGGATAGATAAGGTCAATACCGCCTCTTGAAAGAGGGAGTTAGCGCGAAACTGGGTTTCGATATCTTCAAACTTCTGCGCAATTTGCTCTTCTTTTTGATTGTCTGCTATATCTACAGCCGCCACCATAAAGATTTTTTTGGGGCCGACCCACTCAAGGTGTAAGTAAGAAACGCTATCGATATCAGGATGCTCATTTAATTGGCTTAAGACATATTGGTGCATGGGACCAGAGACTTTATAACCCACCAAAAAGTCGCGATTGCGACTGATTAAGAATATGGCCACGGCACCCAATAGTAAACCGACGATAATGGAGCCTAGAGCATCCCAAAACGGCTCGCCCGTATAAGCATGTAGACCCATACTAATGGCCGCAATTACCAGTCCAATTACTGCGGCTAAATCTTCAAAAAACACCCCGCGTAACGTTGGATTTGAGGTATCAATGACATAGCCTAGCGCGCTAATATTCAGAGCCTCACCGTGCTTTTTACTCTCACGATAAGCCTGTAATAATGAAGTCCCTTCCAATACGAAAGCCACGGCTAAAACCACAAAGCCAATGGTATAGTTGGTTTCCGACTCTGCTGCATTCCACTCTTTAATACCGGTATAAATAGAGACAATAGAGCCTGCTGTAAAAACCCCAAAGGCGGCAATCATCGACCAAACATACGACTCTTTACCATAGCCTAAAGGATGGCTTTTATCGGCGGGCTTGGCCGATTTCTTTTCTGCGACAATCAGTAGCGTACCATTGCCCGCATCCGCCCAAGAATGCGCGGCTTCAGCAATCATAGAAGCAGAGCCGGTCATAAAGGCGGCTACGGTCTTGGCAATAGCAATAATAAGATTCGCGCCAACGGCAATGAGTACCGTCAATAAAGAGTTAGAGGTAGGCTTGTCGCCACCCTCATCATTGCCGTTATTTTGACCCCTATCTCCCCCTACGCCCTGCGAGGTCACGGTCACACCCGGACGTTTTATATGCAGATCGGGATTGGCGATAGAAGGTTTTAACGACATAAGGTTCTCAAAATAGTACAGGTGAATAAGGGTTGATGGGCTAACTGGCTAGCTGTAATGGCAAGCGCAGTCGGCATACGTTATCCCTATTATGCGTAAAAAATTCACTGGCTTGATTATCATTATGTTGTGCAATGTTTATCAATTGAATAATTTACTGGTCTTTACGGCTTTATCTTTATCATCACCTACAGTATTGAGAGTTTGGAGTCTAAGACTTAGTGGTAAATCTTTCCCTTCCAACTAGTCTTTCCCTACCAGCTACTTAATATTTAGCGCCGCAATCTCCGCTTCCATCTGCGGCATCACTTTTTGCACTTGTTCCATAGTCGTCTTATTAATTATTGGCATCGCTGTCAGCATGAAATCTTGCATCATAGCCGGTTGCTTATTAATGATACTTTTACCCACTTCACTGCTATAGAAAGCTATTTGTGCGTCTACTTCCTGCTGAGTAAAATGCTGTTGCGCTGCCTTGATATACTGCTGGGTTACTTGCTGACTGAGCGTAGCAACGTAGTCTTGATTAAAGATTTTTTGATTGTACTTAGTGATGATTTTACTCAACTCACGACGCTGTTTTTCACTAATCTCAGACTCTGGAATACCTTCGAGAGAGCTGGCTACCATTTGCGCCATCATAGTGTTATTAGGGTCAGACAGTTGCTTTAATTGCTCATTGGCCTTGGTAACTTGCATCAACTCAATCAATGACTTTTCGCTAGGCTTAGCGGCCAGCGCTGGTACCGCCAGCATACTTAGACTACACCCGAGCATTAAGGCGCAAGCAGTCTTTTTAAACCTTATTATCATAGTACCTACTTTTTATCTTAGAGATTATGACCCAATGTCGTTAACGTCTACCCTATCTGATAAGCGTTTAGCTGTCTTCTTCACTGCCTTCTAGTTCACCCACAAAGTTGCTGATATCACAGCTAGGACGCTGCGAGGCTTGCATCAGCATCTTTTTACGCGCCACGGCAGCATCATAACGACATTGCTGCAAAGGATTTTTGATTTCTAGCGGCGGCACTGGGGTCGGCTTACCATTTTCATCGATAGCCACCATAGTAAAATAGCAGCTATTGGTATGACGAATCGTGCGTTGCTGCACATTTTCTGACTCAACACGGATGCCCACTTCCATAGAAGTACGGCCCACATGGTTGATACTGGCTGCAAAGGTCACGAGCTCACCGACATAGATAGGCTCACGGAACATCACTTGGTCAACCGATAATGTCACCACATAGCTGCCGCTATAACGACTGGCACAAGCATAAGCGACCTGATCGAGCATCTTTAGCAAGTCACCGCCATGAACGTTGCCAATAAAATTGGCCATATCGGGCGTCATTAAGATAGACATGTACAATTCGTGCTTAACAGGTGCTTTTTTGGCTGTCGAAGAGGTGTTGCGCTGAGACATAGAGATCCTTAAGGCAGTAAGTACTAGCTAGAATTAGCAAGCCAGTTTAACGTAACTTATACCCTGATACCAGTTAGCCCGTATAGGGCAACCAATTAAAGTGTTGGGCAATCCAAGCTACCGCAACACTCACAGTGCCCGTAAGGATGCCACCCCACGCAAAGTCTACTAAAGCGGCGCTAAGCGGATAATCTTTAAATAAGGCCAAACAAGTAAAGTCATAAGTCCCGTAAGCCATCAAACCAATAAGAGCGCCCAATAAGAAGATATGCCCTAGCGACGCGCCTGCTTTAATTTGTGGATAGAGCACAATGATACATAGGACGAATAAATAGAATAAATAAAAAGCCCCAGCAGCGGCCATATTCGTCTGCTCTGCCAATAGATGGCCAATTCTTGGCTCATAAAACGGGCCTTTCATTGAGGTTAACCAGATGCTATCTATCCCTAAAAACAGGACGACCGCGGTTAAATACGTCCATACATAACCCATAGTGACTCTCCTTGACTCGTTTATAGTTGTTGTTCAATAGGTAAACTTAGTGGCTAGCGTGCTTCTGGCTTGGCGGCGCTAACTTGCACTACTCCAATACTGCGCTCTAAAAAGCCCCCTTCACAATAGCAGAAGTAGAAACGCCACAGGCGCATAAAGCTCTCATCGTAACCCAGCTCACGGATAGCCTCTTCATCAGCAAAAAAAGCTTCGCGCCAATCTCGCAAGGTATAAGCATAATCATAGCCATAATCGATTAATTGTTTAACCACCATATCCGTCTGCGCGGTAAACCCTTTAAGAATCTCTTGGTTGGACAGGAGACACCCTCCTGGGAAGATATGAGTCTGAATAAAGTCGACGGACTCCACGTAATCCTCATAGCCTTGGTCATTAAAGGTAATGGCTTGTATCACCATCCGACCAGTAGGTTTAAGCAGGCTATTACATTTTGCGAAGAAAGTCGGCAGATACTCATGACCGACCGCCTCAATCATCTCAATGCTGACCAGCTTATCAAACTCACCTTCTAGCTCGCGATAGTCTTGTTTCAGCAAAGTAATTTTATCGCTAAGCCCAGCGGCTTTGACGCGTTGCTCGGCTTCTAGATATTGGGCATCTGATATCGTAGTCGTCGTGACATGACAGCCATAATGACTGGCGGCATAAATAGCAAAGCCACCCCAGCCTGTACCAATCTCGATAACCTGATCGTCTGCGCTTAATGCTAGCTGCTCGCAGATGAGCTTTAACTTATGCTGTTGCGCCTCCGCGAGGGTGCTATCTAACGTAGGATAAACCGCTGACGAGTACATCATCGTCGGGTCCAAAAAGCGCTCGTACATGGCATTGCCCAAGTCATAATGCGCCATGATATTAGACTTCGCCGTGACCTGATCGTTACTGCGCAGGCGATGCTTAGCGCGCTCAAAGGCATTACTTACCTTGGCTAGGCGACCATCTAAATTATTCACGACCTTCATATTCCGCGCAGCTAGGCGAATCAATCCGGTGAGGTCATCGGTATCCCACTCACCATTAATATAGCTGTCTGCTAGCGCAATTGAGCCGCCGAACAACAGCTGACGATACACACTCATGTCATGGATAGTAATAGACACTTTTAGCGGGTGATCACCGACTTCTGAGCTGGTTTTAGTCGGCTCGTGGCTTAGCTCACCGAACTGTGCTTCAGCCGTACGGCTACCAAAGTCCTCAATGATGGTGAGCTGGCCAAACTGTAGCTTACTTAAAGCTTGGCGCACCGCTTTACGGGCGGCTTTATTGAGACCGCTATCAATAGGTTTTAGCACTTTACTGTGACGCAATGACTGGCTGAATTTATTACTAATTTTGGCAAGTTTACTACTGGCACTGCGGTCTGTAGGGGCAGCGGTGGTACTGGTAACTTTGCTCGTAGGGGTCGAACTAGATTCGGGTTGGCTTAGCACTGACATACTCTGTCCTTGTTGCTGTCTTAATTGCTGATCTGATGATTTATCGGGCTGTTTAGGTAATTGGTCATCTGAATCGGGATTCTGTTTGCTGGCTCTGAGTGTCACGGCATAATCGACATAGGGCACCCGCTTTATGGCGAACAGCTTGAGGGCATGCCAGTAAATTTGCGCGACCGAAGTGAAATTCATAATAGGGTTGGCTTTTAGCGCCGTCTTAATAGCCTGTGCTGACATCGACTCGCCAGCCAACTTAACTCCGGCAGCGAATACCTCACCACGCTCATCGCTAATATGAATAGCAATACTCACGTCAAAGGTTTTGGCAGTATTATGCTTACTAGTATTGGGTTTGCCAGTATTAGGCTTAATGTTAACGACCCAACGATACTGTTGATCAATAGGATTAAAGGGGGAGACATGGAAGTTTTTATCGTGACTAAATTCAGTCTGTGCTCCATCGAGTAAAAACGCATAGTAATGGCGTTTATCCCAAGGCGTATTTGACACTTCGGCAAGTAAATGTGTGGCAGTCTGCTCAGTATCAAAACCGATATAGAAATTCACCGGACTAAAATAAACCCCTAAATTACGGCAAACGACTAGGCCTATAACTTCCCCTTCTGGAGCACTGCCAGTGAGGGTTGTGAACTGCTGATTAAGGCGCGCCAGCAATGACTTTGCTGAACCATCTAAAGGGATCTCAGTCAGAGAGGCTGCTGATTCTGTTCCCGTCTCGGCTGTCTCTACCTCACTATCACTATCTGAGTCACTGCCTGAGGCAGCTTGTGCAATATAATCATCAGCGCGAAACTGCTGTACCGCTTTATGATGGACAGAAAATAACCCTTTAACTTCGGGCAATGCCTCCCCCGCTGCTAGCGCCGTGATATTGACGCCCCAATAGCGATAGGGATAGGCGAATTTATGCCGTGCAGGTTGTTTGCGCAGATGCCAAGTGGTGCCTGAAAATATCTGATGCGGGCAGCTTGCCGCTGGTTCAGGATGTTGCGACTGGCTAGCAGAGTTTTTTAGTGGAGTGTTGGGCAGAATATTTGGCATAGTGCTTAGGCTATTTCATTTCCATATCGATGAAGTCAAACTGACTATCTTGTCCCTGAGACAACCACTGCCTACAGACTTAACATTAAGCTTATGGCCAATCAAAGACTGAAGAGTCCAAAAACTAACCCGTAAGTTACTAACAGTAGCGCGGGCTAAGTTGCCAGTGACGGCAACGGTTTAAAGGCTATCCGCTAGCCCATTGCTCATGACACTTATAGCGTTTGGTTGGTAGTCGCCGAGATAACGTGACGTTTTTTTAGTTTGCGTTGCTTTTTATCCGCTTGCACCGGCAGCTTATAACTGTCTGCTTCCGCTGCCGCTAACATCTTTTTATCCAGATGTTTAGGGTCTACTGTCGTTTCGATATTTACATCAATACCTAAGCTCTGACAGACTCGCAAGCCACTTTTGACGCCATCTTCATGAAAGCCATTAAACCAATAGGCTCCGCAAAAATGCGTGTGCGACTGCATAGTAGAAATCTCTTGCCAGCGCGTCTGCGCCTGGAGCATCGCTTTGTCATAGACCGGATGTTCATAATCGATTTGCTTAATTACGTGCGCCGGATTGATGTCCTGATTGAGCGTGACGAGATAATTGTGGCGTTTATTCAGACGCTGCAAAATATTCATATGGTAGGTCAATACGGGTTTGACTTGGGTGAGCGCCTGATCCATAGCTTCGCTGCTAGTTGAGTGCTCCGCTACTGCAGATTTTGCTGAGGCATCAGCGTCTGGTAATAGATAGTTCCAACTGGCCCAAGCCAACGGCTTTTCTGGCAAAATACTGGTATCCGTATGCAAAATAGCCTCATTTGCAGTAAAGCGAAACTTATCTAATACCTCGGTTTCAACAGACGTTGCATCGCTTAGCAAACGTAACGCAGTATCCGCATGACAAGCAAAAATCACTTCATCAAATTCAGTGCTCAATCTCTTACCTTCTTGCTTATACTCAATAGTAACGCCCTTCTCATGACGAATTACCGACTGTACCGGACTGTTTACCAATACCTTGCCCTCTTTCGCTAAAAAGCGCGTCACCAGCTTGGACACATACTGCTTGGAGCCGCCAATTATCGTAAACCAACGCGGGCGATTGACCACATCAAGTAGGCCATGGTTATCAAAGAATTGCGCAAAGAACACTAAAGGAAACTGGCGTGCATCAGCCAACCCCATCGACCAAATCGCCGACACCATAGGCAATAGATAATTATCGGTAAACAGCTCGCCATAGTTCTGCGCATCAAGATAATCGCCCAAGGTTTGCTCTGTTAAACGGTCCGTAATTTTTTTACTAGCCGCGCCCTCATCCAAGGCTTTAGCCTTCTCAAACTCTTGGCGCAAGGCTTTGACCTGTTTATTAAAGCTCACGATATCTTGCACAAAGCGCCAAAACTTAGGGCGCAGTACATTGCGGCGCTGTGATAGCAAACTATTAATCGTATGACCGTTATATTCAAAGCCTGCTGCGATGTTTTTAACCGAAAAGCTCATCTCTGTCGCTTGAAAAGGCACTTGCAGCTCGTGTAATAAACGGAAAAAATTAGGATAAGTGCGTTCATTAAATACAATAAAACCGGTATCAATCGCTGAGTATTCCGTATGCTTGCGGCGTTTACGACGGCCTTTTTCCGCCAGGGCCACTTCAATGGTATTCACATGACCGCCAATATAATCATTGGCCTCAAAGATAGTTACCTCCGCCATATTAGGAGCGCCGACCAAATAGTGCGCACAGGTTAAGCCCGACACCCCAGAGCCAATAATGGCAATCGACTTACCCTTAGGCTGCGCCGTTTCATTCTGCTCATGCTTTAATTTAGACTTCGCAGAATTTGCAGTCTTGGGCAATAAACGACGAATGGGTTTGGGTAGGCTTAACGGCATAGTACTCTCTCAACTCTTAGCTTAAAAAATGTCGGTATCGCAACCATGGTCATAATAGAACTGTTTAGTTATCTAGCTGTTATTAGTCTTTTTGCTTATTGAGCCGAAGGCTTACTTGTTGCCATATAGCGTCCGGCAGCGCCCCTAGCGTCTTTAACGGTAAAGTTAGTTTCTTTGGAAATTCAATCACCTCATCACCATCGGCAATACCGCTGCGAATAGCTTGACTGGCCTGCTCTTGTGACTGCAAAAATGGCATAGGGAAATCATTCTGCTCAGTCATTGGCGTCTCTACAAACCCTGGAATCACCAGACTCACGGTCACGCCTTGCGGCTTTAGACTAATCTGTAAAGTTTTCATTAAGTAATGAATCGCGGCTTTAGAGCTGCCATAAGCTTCTGCGCGCGGGAACGGCACAAACGCCGAAGCTGAACCCACCCCTACCAAACGACCTTTTGAAGCAATCAATTGCGGTAATACCGCTTCGATAGCATGCGATAGAGTGCCCAAGTTGACACTCATGACCTTCATAAAGCTTTCGCTATCGAAGTCTGGCATATCTAGATATTCGCACATGCCGGCACAGCAAATAGCCACATCAATATGCTGAATCTTACCCAACTCTGCGATGACGGCTTCGCGATCCATTAGGTCCAATGAAATACTATTAGCCCCTAAGCCTTTCAGGGTTGCTAATGCCTCTTCATCACGACCCACGGCATATACTTGTTGGCCTGCCTGCAGATAATCTTTGGCCAGTTGTTGGCCGATACCCGAAGTAGCACCGGTAATTAAGATAGCTTGTTTTGTGTTAGCGTCGCTCATGATGGCTCCTATAGTGGCTAGCAAAATAGTGGTTAGCAAACCTTTAGTAGTTAACAAATACCAGATAGCTACCATCCTATTCAGACTGCCGAATTCACTGGCGTATACGATAGATTTAGCTTGCTAATTGCTTTACATATATTCCTATAAATAATAGGTGCAAAATTTTAGTATAACTCGTTATTATTATTTTTCTAGTGCATTAGTGAACATTATTTATTAAAATTATTTAATATTGTAAATCTATTATTAATAATAACTTACCTATTAGATAATCTATATTAATGGGGCAAAATAGCCGAGCATTTACTAAGAACTGCTTGCTGGCCTCTAGCAAAATTTAAGAGCTTACTCATGGTGTAACTATCACTCGATCAACACCCGTCAATTGACTCACAGCCACAAACTGATTAATACCCAGACTGCAATGGAAACCCAGCAATTTACGGTATTTTCTGGTGAATTAGCCCTCTTAAAATAAAATATTCACTTTTAAATTAAAAAAAGGCTTGACGTTTTTTTTAACTTTGCTAGAATACGCCCCACTTAGCGCAAACGGTGTTCGACACCAAGTAGTGTTAAACCAGTTATTCCCTAATAGCTCAGTTGGTAGAGCATCGGACTGTTAATCCGTGTGTCCCTGGTTCGAGCCCAGGTTAGGGAGCCATATTCAGTAAGACTTTAATAATCAAATTGATTATTGGCTAATGCCAAAGCCCTTATCTTCGGATAAGGGCTTTTTTTTGCTTAAATTTTATTAGCACTGCCACTCTACCCTCATCTGTTCTAGCGTTAAGTCTGTCACTGACAGCGACCGCTGCTCTCTACTAGTCCTACCACTAACCCTACATACTAATTGTGGTGACATTTATCGTGTAATTAAGCTACACTCAAGATAATTTTAATAAACCATACTGATTAGACAACCTCATGTGGGAACTATTTGACACGCCAGCGTTTGCTCCTTTTGCCATTGCCGGTTTAGTTTTGCTGATATTACTGGCCGTAGAAATGCTTGGGTTCTTCTTTGGCGGTATGAGCGGGTTTTTAGACAACCTGCTACCTGATGCTTTAGTGGACGCCGACTTTGATGCCGACCTTAGTGTCGATGCGGATACCGATTTAAGCTTAGGGCTCAAGGCCTTAGATTGGCTGTATGTCGGTCGCATTCCTACCATGATTCTACTCATCCTATTTATTGCCAGTTTTTGTATTGCGGGCTATGTCCTGCAACAGCTGTCCTTCTCTGTCCTAGGTCGTTATCTCTCCCCTTGGCTCGCTAGCCTTGATGCCTTAGTGATTAGCTTTCCGCTACTCAAACTGGTGGCGGCACTGATTTATCCCATTATTCCTAAAGATGAAACTACTGCCATTAGTGGCGACTCGCTAGTGGGCAGTTCAGCGCGTATTCTCATAGGTCACGCCAGCATAGGCAGCCCTGCCCAAGCGAAACTCACTGATAAGCACGGTCAGACCCACTACATTATGGTGGAACCCGATCCTGATTATCGTCATCACCCTAAAGAGACTACTGCCACCATCACCGTTTCTGCCCCTATTGAGCCACCCGCTACCGTTATCTCTGCTGAGGATGCGCTAGTCATTACCCAAAAGATTGGTGAGCGCTATTTAGTTAAAAAAGTATAAAACGTCATAGAAACTATGGAAGATACCCCCTCTTTTTGCCAAGCTGACTTAATAAAGAAAACAAATAACAAGGAACTTTATGACTACATTGATCTCTTGGGCCATTATTGCCGGCGTCATCGTCGTTGCTTTGCTGATTATTGGCTTTATCCTCACTAGGCTGTATACCCGTGCCAGCAAAGAAGTGTCCTTCGTGCGGACGGGTATGGGCGGCGAAAGCGTCATTCTCAATGGCGGCGCCTTCGTGCTACCGGTATTGCATGAAGTCATCCCCGTTAATATGAACACCTTGCGCTTAGAAGTGCGCCGTGCGGATAACGAAGCTTTGATTACCAAAGACCGTATGCGTGTCGATGTCAAAGCTGAGTTTTACGTGCGAGTGCGCCCACTTAAAGAGTCGATTGCTACCGCTGCGCAAACGCTAGGTATGAAGACCATGGCGCCAGGCGAGCTTAAAGAGCTGGTCGAAGGTAAGTTTGTCGATGCGCTACGGGCTGTAGCCGCCGAAATGGATATGGAAGAGTTGCATGAAAAACGGGTGGATTTCGTGCAACGCGTACAACGTGCAGTATCAGAAGACCTCGCAAAAAACGGCCTTGAACTCGAGACCGTCTCATTAACGGGTCTCGATCAGACCCGCTTTGAATACTTTAATCCACAAAATGCTTTTGATGCTGAAGGTTTAACTCGCCTAACGCAAACGATTGAAGAGCGTCGTAAGCTGCGTAACGACATCGAGCAGGAAACAGATCTAGCCATTAGGACTAAAAACCTAGAAGCCGAGCGTAGCCGTATCGATATCGTGCGTGAAGAAGAGTATGCCAAGCTCGAGCAAGAGCGTGAAATCTCTATTCGCCGTGCCGAGCAGATGTCCAACATCGCCACCGAAGAGAGCATGAAGCAGCGTATCGCTGAAGAGGCGAAAATCGCAGCACAACGTGAAATCGACATGCAGCGCATCAATGCGGAACGCGATACTAGAAACCAAGATATCATCAAAGAACAGGCGCTTGAGCAGGCCAATATCGAACGACAAAAAGCTCTCGAGCTGGCCGAACAAGAACGCCAAATTGCGGTCGCTGAGAAGTCACGTGCTGAGTCTGTGGCGAAAGCAGAAGCGGATAAAGCCCGTGCCCTCGCCGTGCAACAGGCGGAAAACGTCATCACGGTACGAGAACGTGAAATTGCGGAACGTGCTAAAGCCGTTCAGTTGATTAAAGCGACGGAAGAAGCTGAGAAAGATGCTATCGACATCAAAGTCGCGGCGCAAGCGGAGAAACAAGCCGCTGCCGATAGAGCAGAAGCCGTGCGTATCGAAGCCCAAGGTCAAGCGGATAAGAAACGTCTGACGGCCCAAGGTGAGGCCGATGCCCAGCTGCTCATTGCGCAAGCCCAAGCTGAGCAATACCGGGTTGAAGCGGAAGGTCAAGAAGCAATCAATACTGCCGCCAACATGCTATCGCCTGATCAAATCGATATGCAGATTCGTATGGCCTTACTTGAGCGTCTTCCTGCCATCATTGCTGAATCGGTCAAACCGATTGAGAACATCGATGGTATTAAAATACTGCAGATTGGGGGCAATGGTGCAGGTATGCTCGGTCAAGGCAATGGTGGCGGCTCTAGCCATGAGAGTAGCAATGGCGGCGCAAAAGGCTCACTAGCCGACGATATGGTCAACTCTGCCCTACGCTATCGCAGCCAAGCACCCCTTATCGACCATTTACTCGGTGAGTTAGGCCTAGCCGGTGGTGGTGACATCAATGCGCTGACAGGCGCCTTGGTAGACTCACAATTTAGTCCGGTAGGGAATAAAGGCACTAGCAAACGAGCGCAAGCAAGACAAGCGACTCATGATAGCGCTGCCAATACCTCTGGGAATGTTGGCGATGCAGGAGCCAGTATTCATAGCTTAGAACTCCCTGACCCCGTAAGTAAGCGTGTGAATAAAGCTATTGATAAGGCGGAAGAGAGTACGGAAGCTACGGTGAATCATATAAAATATCAGCAGCCTACGCAGCAGTCTAATGCGCCCCAGCCGGGCCCGACCACTCGTACAGTGATTCAACCTGCCCATAAAACAGACGAGTAGCTGTGCTTAAGTCATATAACGAACTAGTATAATAACTCGTTATTAAAAAACCCCACTGACCTAGCGTAAGTGGGGTTTTTGTTTGCCCTTCTTTAAAGAGCTTAGGGCTAACTTACCGCTAGCTTAACTGCAGAATTGGACAATTACAGGGTTAAAGGATGCGCTACTTCTTAATACATTTCGCAATTTGCTTGGCTTCTCTGGCCATCTCACGGAACATCCCGGCTGGCGAGATATAAAAACCGCAGAAGAATAATCCGTCAAGTTTACTCTCAGTGCCACTCGATTGCGGCGTGCCATGATCATCGAGTACCTTATGCTCAGCTAAGAACTCATCGACACAAGGGCGATACCCAGTCGCTAACACCAACGCATCGATGGTTTCGCGGCGACCATCGCTAAACACGACGTCATTACCCTCGAATTTTTCGATACCTGGATAGACGATAATCTCCCCCCGCTTAATCAGGTCAATAGTCCCCACATCCAGCATAGGCACCTGCGCCTTCTCTTTTAGCGTCTGCATCGGGCCTTTATCCAACTGCTTTAGACCATATTTACTCAAGTCACCCATCAATATTTTACTGGTTGTGGTATTAATAGAGTCAATCAGTTTAGGCGGCAGATGCTGCTGCCAGATACCCATAGCGAGTGTCGGCTGACCCAAGACTTCACGCGGCAATACGTTGACCGCCGAGCGCACCGACTGAATAGGATGAGCCCCATGCTCCCATAAATCTAGGGATATCTCCGCGCCGGAGTTACCGAAACCCACGACCAGTACTTTTTTACCTTTAAACGCCTGACCATTTTTATAGTCATGGCTGTGTATTACGGTACCGGTAAAGCCGTCTAGACCTTCCCAAGAGGGCATCTGTGGTACGCGATTATAGCCGGTAGCAATAACTAGATTCTTCGCCGTATACTTTTTGGTCTCGCTGCCATTAGTGGCTTGGCGCTCTCCTGCCTCATTGAACACCTTGGTATCCTGATTTGGATTAATTTGTGCGGTCACCTGCCACGTGCGTTTTTTACCAGTACCCCTAGACGTGATATTCACGACACTATGATTAAATTTAGGCTGAATCTTAAATTTCTGTGCATAATCCTCTAGATAGCGCACGACTTGCTGACGCGCCGGATAGCGATCAAATAGCTTTGGAAAAGGATAATAAGGCAACGCCGAGTATTCTTTGGCGGTATGCAGATGCAATCTATCGTAATGACTCTTCCAAGCGGGCGCCACTTCATTGGTTTTTTCTAGCAGAATATAATCCACCCCTTTTTTGGCGAGGCAAGCGGCCATGGCCAGTCCAGCAGGGCCAGCGCCAATAATGATGGTATTGGTATCTGTAGCAGAGTTGCGCTTAAAAAGCTTCATGATATACTTCCCTTAAAAGTTGGCTTGGATGACCCTTTAGCTAAAATGAGACTATGCTCTAAACGCTGCTTGTGCCCCGTTTCGTTTTCCATAAAATCGTTAGCAGCACTACCTTTTGCTAAGTCATAGTCTTATTATTTACTTTTTTATGGCTATAGCAGGACATTAGTAATGTATTTTGGACGTCTACTCCGCTGAATTAGCCCTTAATTCGCTGAAATCAGCCTATTTACTGAATATTTGTTATGAATTAATAGCCCACCATAACGATAATTTAGCTAACCGTTTAAGTCAAGAAAATAACCGTCTAGCCGTAAATAAATTGTAATACTCTATTTATCATTGAAACAAAGTTAACCGATGCCAAATTAAACGAGACCTTAATACAATAACCAAGGGCAGGCCGTCCAACCTCATAATCCGCTATATTTACGATTGCTACAGTCTTTACGATTAATACAGGGACACTCTGAGACTTTTTTGTATTTCTAATTTTTCGCACTTATAATTTAGGACGCCCCCTAGGCTAATACTGCCTTTATGCCTTAAATATCGAATTTATCCGCTAAAAATGAATTTTCTTAGAATATATAGCGTATTAAGGTTGACAGACCTCAACAGCTTGGCTAAAATACGCCCCACTTAGCGCAAACAATGATACAAGATCATTAGTGTTAATACCAATTATTCCCTAATAGCTCAGTTGGTAGAGCATCGGACTGTTAATCCGTGTGTCCCTGGTTCGAGCCCAGGTTAGGGAGCCATATACTGCTATGATATAGCACTAAAAACCTTCATCTTATTTGATGAGGGTTTTTTTTATGGGCGTGTGCTATAAAGATGCCATTTTTATTTTGCGGTGCCTGCTGCTAATAATAAAGCAGTACGACCTTGTCAGTACGCTAGGTCGGTGTTCATTTACTGCATTTTGTTGTATCGTAGGACTGCGAAATATACTCGAGCCGAGCCTAGTGCTTGACCACTCTTTTTCATCAAACTGTGACTTGTTATGATACATCCTAGAATTAAAAATAGATTTTCTGATCATCCCCAAAAGGTCAGCCGCCCTGTCAGCCTACGCTTGACAGAAGACATGATTCGTATGCTACAGACCACCTCACAAGAGCTGGGCTTTAAGCGTATCCAAGGACTGATTCGCCTGTATGTGCGCCAAGGTCTAGACCGTGATAATGCCGAATACACGCTAGCCCATGATGAAGTGTTCATCGAAAGCTTACGCAAAAAAGGCGTCAGCCAAAAGATCATCGAAGAAGCTATTGCTGATATCAGCAGCGAATGCCCTAACGACACTATCATTAAGTGATTAGTAGCTCGAATTCAGTGATTAACAATCCAGCGTTTTTAATCCTCTCTACTCAGCAAGGATGCGCAGTAGAATAAAACTATAGCCAATATCACTATAGTGATGTGATGCTAGCGTGTAACCCCTCTAAGATAGGTGTGATGCGTGTGCCAAAAATTATGCCCGCCCTGCTCATTTCCTTGAGCCTTTTTTCTCTCGCCAGCTGTAATAACGCCCCCAATGACCCGCGCCAACAACGGGTAACTATCAGTGCCGATAGCAGCGCCACTCCTTCTTGGCAGCAGCAACTGGGGGATAGTGCACAGCAATTAACGCCAGAAGAACAGCAACTGCTCGCTAATTATATCGAACGCATGCAGTATCGCTTTGCCTATACCCATAACCCCTTTGATAATTCTATTGCTTCAGACATTTTAGATACTACAGCTCCCCCCGCTACCCAAAGTAAAACTAATCCGTCTGCCCCCACCCTTACTAAGCACCCTATAAGCGTATTGGTCGCTACCGCCTTGGTAGAGCAGCGTGCTTACGAGCATCAGCACCCGTTTAATCCTACTGGTAAGCCCTTGACGCTGCAGGAGCAATATCCACTTCAAGTGATAGCCACCCCAATCTCCCTTAATGAAGAGCTGGCTACAACGAGCTTACCGCAGCGTTGGCAAGTGGTGTTCAGGAATTTAGGTCCAGAGTCGGTCACCACCTTTACCGGCACCTTATCTTTGCCGCTACCGTCGTCAACGACCCTCGGCCCTGAGTCTGTCACCAACCCTATTATCGAGATTGCCCCCACTCAGTTTGTGCCCCCTATTGCTAGAGGTAAGGCAGGTCTATTTATCGTAGATGTGCCGCCCGTGATCGTGGCAAACTTTACCCCTACCCAATTGGCTGAGCCGCAGAGTATTGCGCTAGAGATTGATAGTGGTGTAATTGAATTGGCGGATGGTGAGAGTGTGACGCTAGCGGCCCTTAAAGCCACCTCTGTTAAATAGATATTTGGCAGTATTAATGAAAGTAACCTAGAACTTAGTTATACCAATCAATGTAAGGGCACGACATGGACTATCCACAATTTTTAAGCAGCTTAATATTTTTTATTGCACCACCTTTAGTGTTACTGGTAGTCAGAAAACTCAGCAAAAACCCGCCTAGTGCGACACCAATATGGCAGTATGGGATTATATTTTTAGTGATGTCTGCTCTCACGATGTCGGGTGAAGCTGAATATAAGCTGATGACTTTAGGTGTAGGGGCTGTGATATATTTATATTGCTATTATTTGGAGTCTCGTCCGGTTCACAGGAAAGTTTGAGTTGGTGGATAGGGTTATTTAATGTAGATAGGCTAGCTGACATATACATTGTATATAAATCACTGCAACTGGCAGAGCTCTACTACTAGAGAGAAAAATGAATAAAAAGCTATAGGGGTATAAAATCGTTTTATTTTTCCAATAAAAAACCTCCTAAAATGGAGGTTCTTTTAAAAAATTAATTATTATTTTTAATAACTACTAAATATCTTACTGAGTATTAAAGTTCTTGATAACTTTATACTTAATCATTTGGTTGTTAGCTTCGATAATATCTAATAATGCTCCTTTATAACCAATTTGCTTTGAATCATCTAAGTCATACTCCACTTCATTACTGAAAGCAGATCTCGCCATATCACCTGAGAACTCACGATATCCAATATTTATCTTAGTCCCAACTTTTCCATTGTATAACAATGTCTGCTGAAAGCTATTTGCATCTGCAGTAGTCCAATTACGTTTCTCAAATTCTAAGTTTGTTTTACAATCTACATTCATATTAAATGTTGTAAACATGCAAATCGCATTATCTTTCTTACGTAGAGTCAACGCATAAGTTGGATCTGAGAGTGGCCCATCGATAACTTTGCCAGCCCCACTCTCGTTAGAAATTCCGTACTGAATAAACTCTTCAGACTCACCCTGTTTAGGATAGTAGCCCTGCTGAATAGTATGCTGAAAACTAGTTTTTTGTGTTCTAGGAAAATAGAGGGCGTCTCTCATAGTCATCTTACCCTGACTTAACATTCTATCACCGACACTCGCCGTATTAATGCTATTAACAGGTGGCTCGCTTATTTGTTGCGTTTGAGGTTGATAGTTAGTTAACGAAGTAGCACACCCTGTCATTACAATTGTAGCTAATGTTATAGAAAATATTTTATACATAATACTATCCCTTAATGAACTAAAGTTTAATAATCAACAATATGTGATAGTAACAAGTTTTAAGAAAAATTACTTGTATATCATTAGGATAATATTAAAAAAACAAGTCGTTACTAAATTTAAGCACAAAAAAAATCCAGTCTATCATGAGATAAACTGGATTTTTGAATTTGGCGGAAGCGGTGAGATTCGAACTCACGGTGGGCTATGAACCCACGCCAGTTTTCAAGACTGGTGCATTCAACCGCTCTGCCACGCTTCCTTTAGGTGGCTTATTATAGCTAGATAAATTTATAATGCAAGCACTAAAAGTCATTTTATTGAAATAAGTTAAAAACTCTTAAATTCACAGAGTTTGTGACCACGTAAAAAAGCCATTATCTTGATTTTGATAAGTATAAGCACATATCCAAGAGACGGTTGGCATAACCCCACTCGTTATCGTACCAAGCAAAGATTTTGAACTGGGTGCCCACTTGCATGAGTTGCTGGCCATCGATAATGAGCGACTCAGGCTGATGGATAAAGTCGCTAGACACTAAAGGCTCATCCGTATACGCCATGATACCTTGTAAGCGGCCGCTACAAGCTGCGATAAGCGTCTGGCGTAACTCGTCTAAGCCAACGCCATTATCAAACACTACCGTGACGTCAATAGCTGCCACATCAATAGTCGGTACACGGATAGAATGACCATTAATACGCCCGAGTATATTCGGCAGGACTTGCTCCGTCGCAGCGATACTACTAGACGTCGTCGGGATGATGTTATGACCCGAAGCACGGGCGCGGCGCAAATCGCGGTGGGCTTGGTCGAGCACATTTTGGTCGGCGGTCACCGCATGGATTTCGGTCATCATCACCGAAGTAATGCCAAAGGCTCGGTCTAAAGTATCGATTAACGGCACTAAAGCCTGCGTGGTACAGGACACCGAAGAGATGATCGGCAGCTGCCGTGTCAATAGCTCGTCATTGACCCCCATCACCACGCACGCATCGACGCGATCAAAAGGCGCAGCTCCTACGATGACCTGCTGCGCGCCACTGTCAATATGGGCATAGGCTTGCTCATACGAGCGAAAGTGGCCGGTACACTCTAAAACTAGGTCAACTTTGAGTGCCGCCCAAGGTAATCGACTCGGCTCAGGCTCGGACAACAGGGAGATACAGTAGGTCTTATGGCCCTTGGTCAAGCAGAGCTCATGATTCGCCGTATCGATAGTCGCTTCGACCCCCAATTGGCTTAAGCGACCATGGGTAGTGTCGAACTTTAATAGGTGCAGCAACGTCTCAGCATCAGCAAGGTCATTAATCGCCACGATATGCAACGAGTGACCCAACACATCAAAACGCTCGATTAGCGCGCGCAGGACATTGCGGCCAATACGTCCAAAGCCATTAATCGCTACCCGCAGCAAAGGCTCCTGACCACTAGTCACCGTAGGATGCCAAGACGGACGGGTATGAACAGAACCCGAGTCATTATGATCAGTCATAGTAGCGTCATTAAACTGAGGGGTGATGTTAGACAAGGCAAACTCACTATGATTACAAAGGAATGGCTAGCGGCCAGCTGAGGGTAATAAACACCTAAGCCGCTATAAGGGGAAAACTATATAAAAGGAAAGCTATATAAAGGCAACACTATATATAGGCACGTTTAAATAAATTCGCATAATCCTAGCTCCTGCAAATGCGATAAGACCCAAGGAGTTAAGGATTAATGAAAATTAGCGCTAGGCGAATAGTATTGTATTCGACCTTCTCTTTGAGATAATCGTAGATAGGCTTGAGCTTCATTTGCCCATCATCATTAAAGTCGTTAGGGTCATTGGCCACCTTAATCGCTATATAAGCATTGCCTACGGCTAACATAGTCTCATCGTCAGGGCGTAGATGATCGCATTTTAAAGTGGGGTCTTGCGCTTTTAATTCGCTAATATGGCGCATAATCGTAGACTGGGCCAGACCACGCTCTTGTGAGATTTCAGCGATACTAAGACTCTCCTCTAGCAACACTTTGGTCGCCATCAGAGTGCTGTCCGACTCATCCGTGACTTGGTTGCCTAATTTAGCTCGAGTCTCTTGCTTAGTCTTATTCTTCTCCGCCCGTCTCTGCCGCATGGCCTCATAGGCCTCGATTATAGCCTTATTCGTGGTCCCACCTGATTTCAAGACAAATTCATCATGGGTCTTAGTCAGACTGGCCTCATCAAGCATGGAGTAAGCATCGGCGACTTCTTCAGACAGCGCTTGAAAGCGTCTATCTGCACCACGTGCCAGCGGATCAAGTTGCAGGCTCATTTCGTTCATACCGAGCAATTGCAAGCCCTCTAATGACTTTAAGCGCGATAAGGCCACGTAGCCTTGACCGAGCTCAAAAGTCTTTGATAGATCAATCTCAGCAGCATCTAGGGTCATCCCTTGCGATTTATGAATGGTAATCGCCCAGGCCAGACATAAAGGCACTTGGTTATAACTGGCTAAAATTTCGCCATTCTCATCTTCGATAACCCACTCTTCGATTTCTGCTTTGACCCGGCGACCATCGTTCAGCTTAACGACCGGTAGCTTATCGCCGTCTTTATCTTCAGCTTTAATAGGCTCAAAAGCGACGATTTCGCCCATGGTGCCATTAGAGACGGCTAGTTCATTATTATTCTTAATAAACATGACCTTAGCGCCGACTTTGAGAATCAGCTCATCGCTAGTACGCACGTTTTTCTTCAGGGTCTCGACCAGTTTGCTATCCCCAGTATCGCTGGCGTTAAAAACAATAGGTTTGCCCGCCAGCTCATTGAGCTCTTTTTCATTGATTTTATTGACGTTGAGATTGTGCGTATATAACCGCGTGCGACTGACATCGACCGCTTGATCATAGGTCGCTTGCAAGGCATCGATGGCCTCAAAGGTGACTTCCTGCTTACGGATTTGGTTCAGGATAGTATCGAGGCTAATCTGCTCGTTTTCCTGCTGTTCAACTTGGCGATGCTGCTCGGTCAGATAGCAAATATGAAAGTTGGCCTCCAGCCAAGCGGCTGACATAAAGGCAAACTTCTCGCGATTGGTCTCGCCACGCGACCCTATAGGCGGTAACTGAAAGAAATCACCGGCGACGACGACTTGCACGCCCCCAAATGCCGCTTCACTTTTACGCGCATGTTTGAGCACTTGGTTGACCAGATCGAGCTGTTTGGCATGCAGCATCGAGACTTCGTCAATGATAAGCACGGCGGTCTCTTTTAGTCGCTCTAGCAAGTAGCGTTTGCCGCTAATATTTTTGAGATCGCGCTCGGTCAACTCATCCTTAATACCAATACCCGACCAGCTGTGAATCGTCGTGCCATTCATATGAGTCGCGGCAATCCCGGTACTCGCGGTCACAGCCACTGCAATCCGGCGCGCACGCAGATAGTGAATATATTGATTCAGCGTATAGGTCTTACCCGACCCGGCAGAGCCCGTCAAAAAGACATTTTGACCTGTCTTTAGAATATCAAGGGCAGTAGATTGGCGCATAGGTTTAGACCGACAATAAAAAAAGAAAAGGAAGCGAGATAGCAATTGATGAATATGCGGCTATTTATAGAACAGCCTATAAAGCAGCTGTGTTAAAAAGTAACAGAATTATAGAAAACGCCAAAGGTATGAATAAATACCATAAAGGACAGCCCGTTACCGCTAACAAAGTATAAAAAACCAAGCACATTATACAGGGGAAAGCCGCAAAATTACGACCCGAAAACGGGCCTTTAGTGTGAGTGAGAGTAGCATAAGCCTAGGTTGACCCACAAACCCGTCGTTAAAGTTTTAATTTAAGTCATATTACTAAGGGCTTAACTGGTATTTTCCACCTTGAAATACGGCGTGGCGCTATTGCTAGCAAGGACTAGAAACTAACGTAAATTATAGGTTATACTTTCCATAACTTTGATTTATGAAATGCCTTTAATTCATGCTAAAATGGAACTATTAGTCTCATTATAAAAGCAGTAGGATAAGGCTTCAACAACTGGATTGTTGGCTAAAATTTGTTTAGCTAATAGCTGCAGTTATGCAAAGTTATTACTGTAAAACGGTCAAGATTAAGGATGTCTGACTTAGGTTCTGATTATAACAATGTCATTGAAAGCATTGGTTAATCTGTCATCCTGTTAATCATGGCGGCTTTTATAAAAATACTAATATAAAAGCAATGATTAGTCCCTGTAAAATATCAAATCCGCATACAACAAGGAGCGTTACATGCAATACGATTATCCTAATACAGAAAATAGTCCTGTCAAATTCCGCGAAAAATACGATAACTTCATTGGTGGCGAATGGGTAGCTCCTGCCGATGGTGAGTACTTCGAAAATACTAGCCCTATCAATGGTAAAGTGATTTGCCAAGTGGCGCGCTCAAAAGAAGCCGATATCGAAATGGCGCTAGACGCGGCTCATGCTGCCAAAGACGCTTGGGGCAAAACTAGCGTTGCCGAACGTGCGGGCTACTTGCTCAAAATAGCAGACGCTATGGAAGCAAATCTAGAAAACATCGCTATCGCTGAGACTTATGAAAACGGTAAGCCAGTACGTGAATGTCTCATGGCCGATATCCCCCTTGCTATCGATCAAATGCGCTATTTCGCTGGCGCCATTCGTGCCCAAGAAGGCGGCATCAGCCAAATCGACGAAGACACCGTGGCCTATCATTTCCATGAGCCTCTAGGTGTCGTCGGTCAGATCATTCCGTGGAACTTCCCTATCCTAATGGCGATTTGGAAAATTGCTCCTGCGCTAGCGGCCGGTAACTGTATCGTCCTAAAGCCTGCTGAGCAAACCCCTGCCTCTATCCTATATATGCTAGACACCATCGGTATCGCTGACCTATTGCCAAAAGGCGTGCTCAACGTCGTCAACGGTTTTGGTGTGGAAGCTGGCAAACCATTGGCTTCAAACCCACGTATCAATAAAGTGGCCTTTACAGGTGAAACCACTACTGGCCGTCTCATCATGCAGTACGCTAGCGAAAACATCATTCCGGTTACGCTAGAGCTGGGTGGCAAGAGCCCGAACATCTTCTTTGCCGATGTCATGGACGAAGACGATGATTTCCTAGACAAAGCCATCGAAGGCTTGGTCATGTTTGCACTAAACCAAGGCGAAGTCTGTACCTGTCCATCGCGTGCGCTAGTGCATGAAAGCATCTATGACGAATTCATCAAGCGTTGTGTCGAGCGTGTCAATGCTATCAAACTTGGCAACCCACTAGATACCGATACTATGGTTGGTGCCCAAGCTAGCTCAGATCAGCTAGAGAAAATCCTATCTTACTTAGATATCGGTAAAAAAGAAGGCGCGAAAGTCCTCGTCGGCGGTGAGCAGATGCAGCACGAAGGCGAATTGGCAGGCGGTTACTATGTTAAGCCTACGATTTTTGAAGGCACCAACGACATGCGCGTGTTCCAAGAGGAAATCTTTGGCCCCGTATTATCAGTCACTACTTTCAAAGACGACGACGAAGCTATGCGCATCGCCAACGACACCCTATATGGCCTAGGTGCTGGGGTATGGACTCGTAGCGTCCATAAAGCTTATCGCTTTGGCCGTGGTATCCAAGCGGGTCGCGTTTGGACCAACTGTTATCACCTCTACCCTGCCCACGCTGCCTTTGGTGGTTACAAGCAATCGGGTATTGGCCGCGAAAACCATCTCATGATGCTAGACCATTATCAGCAGACCAAAAACATGCTGGTATCGTATAGCCCTAAAGCGATGGGCTTCTTCTAAATTAACCCAGTCATCACTGACCCGCGTTAATCAGTCGTTAAAAATGCAATCTATCGCTAGGTAGGTTGCATTTTTTATTTGATGGCTGTTAACCATTATTATATATAGTATTATTTTTTAATAATCACTCTAATATTGTTGTGAGTTAGCGCTTATTATGCAGGCTATGTTGCTATAGCTAATGGTTTTAACTTACAAGTGTCTTGCACAATAGAAAATTTAATATTTCAATGATTATTTATATTCTCTTAGTTTAATAAAATTATTGACTTTATATAATTGCGAGCCGTTTTTTTGTATAAAAAATTCATATCGCAACTTAAATAGTAACCAGGAGTATCTTATGAAAGTCTCCCCTACCCAAGCTTGTATCGAGCTTATTGAATTATTAAAATCCAAGCATGGCGAGTTAATGTTTCATCAATCTGGCGGCTGCTGTGATGGCAGCTCCCCTATGTGCTATCCCTTAGGTGAGTTTAAGGTGGGCGGCCAAGACGTGTTGGTTGGCGAGCTGGTAGGCTGTCCTTTTTATATGGGTAAAGCTCAGCATAAGCTGTGGCAGCATACCGACTTAACTATTGATGTAGTCGCAGGTCGCGGCGCCAGCTTTTCTTTAGAAATACCTGAAGGCAAGCGCTTTATCGTGCGCTCCGAGCTCTGTGAAATATAATATAGCCGAAATAAGGCTTAATAAATAAAGTGATATAGGTACTATTCTAGGCTTTTTATAGCCCTAGCTTTACTACTTGCCCGGCAGTAATGTAAATTTTATGCAAATGATTGCATAGAAACCTTGCGTTACATTAACTTTACATAGTATATTTGTCGTTTAACTTTAGTTTTCACCTTAATTTTATACTACGGCTTATTTTTATAAGTCTATTTTTTATAAATTACGGACTCGCTAATATAAGCTATTAGTTAGGCTAGACCGTCATTTTACTATAACTGTTTGGCTATAGATGGCAGTTAGCGTATAAAATGAAAACTGAAGTTAGGCTATAAATTATAGAGTGACCCTACGTTTCTTTATTTACGATCAGCAACTTTAGTATCCCAATAAGATACGGATATCTTTTTAAATAACAACCTACTGATACCCAGCTTAATTTCTGGGTATTTAACCGTTATTTAATTCTTCATAATTACAGGATGTAACCATGCAAAAAGCCACGCTAAAAAGCCCACTGTTCAAACTCACTTTATTAGCCACTATGACTCTAGGCGTAATGGCCTGTAGTGGCGACAATAAAACCGCCGATAAGACCGCGGATGCCGGTAGTGCTGCCAAAGGTGCTAAGACCTTAATTTACTGTTCAGAAGGTAGCCCAGCCGGTTTTGACCCTGCCCAATATACGGCCGGTACTGACTTTGATGCCAGCGCCTATCCTATTTATAACGGTATCGTGCAGTTCAAACGTGGTGAGACTGAGATTGAGCCTGGCCTAGCAGAAAGCTGGGAAATCAGCGAAGACGGCAAGACTTATACCTTGCATCTGCGTAAAGGCGTCAAATTCGGCAAGACAGATTACTTCACCCCAACGCGTGACTTCAATGCTGACGACATTATCTTTACCCTCGACCGTCTAACCGATACCGACTTTGCCTTTAACAAAGACTACCCTGCTGAGTTCCCATACTCAATCGGCATGGGCCTGCCTGACATCATAGCCGACGTTGAAAAAGTCGATGACTATACGGTGAAAATCACCCTAAATGAGACCAACGCGCCATTCTTACAAAACCTAGCTATGCCATTCGCTTATGTGCATTCAGCAGAATATGCTAAGCAGTTACAAGACGCAGGTAAAGCGGCTGACTTGAATACCAAACCTGTTGGTACCGGACCTTTCGTCTTTACTTCGTATCAAAAAGATGCGCAGATTCGCTATACCAAAAACCCAGACTATTGGAATAAAGACGACATCCATATCGACAATCTAGTCTTCGTTATCACTAAAGACTCTGCGGTGCGCGCGCAAAAAGTACAAGCCGGTGAGTGTAATGTCTCTGCTTATGCCAACCCTTCTGAAGTTGAGTCTGCGAAGAAATCAGGCAAAGCTAATGTCTTGGACGATGCTGGCTTTAACGTAGGTTACTTAGGCTATAACACTGAAAAACCAGACCTTAAAGATGTGAAAGTGCGCCGCGCTCTAGATATGGCTATTAATAAAGACGCGCTCATTGATGCCGTTTATCAGGGCTCAGGTATCAAAGCGGTCAACCCAATGCCACCAACCCAGTGGGGCTATAACAAAGACATTAAAGATGCGCCTTACGATATCGAAAAAGCCAAAGCACTATTGGCTGAAGCGGGTGCCAAAGATTTAGAAATCGACCTATGGTATATGCCGGTTCAACGCCCTTATAACCCGAATGCCAAGCTTATGGCTGAGATGATTCAGGCGGATTGGGCGAAAGTGGGCGTGAAAGCCAAGCTGGTCACTTATGAGTGGGGCGAGTATCTAAAACGTGCTGGTAAAGGCGAGCCAGAGGCTATCTTAGCCGGTTGGACTGGTGACAATGGGGACCCTGACAACTGGTTAGGCGCATTGTTATCTTGTGATGCCGTTGGCGGTAATAACTACTCACGCTGGTGTAACCCAGAGTTTGATAAGTTGGTCATGGACGCGCGTGCAAATACCAACCAAGATGAGCGTATTGCTAACTATGAGCAAGCGCAGGTTATCTTTAAAGATCAGCTGCCTTGGACCACAGTGGCCAACTCAGTCGTGACAGTATTGACCACGCCAAATGTTAAAGACTATAAAATTAGCCCACTTGGCTCGATTCGCTTTGATGGTGTTGATATTGAATAAGGCTACTTACTAACCTTAACTAATATCAGTCATGCAATAAATATTGGTATTAGTATCAATACCGGTACTTCAAACCCTAGTGACGAAGTTTAGGCTATAGTCATTACTTTATATACGTTTGCGGCTGGTACAGAGATTCTGTCCCAGCCGTTTTTGTCTGGCTTGTTTGTTCAGCAACAGCAGACAAAACGTCACTATACCCCGTCAAAGCCACTTTTATAAAATCGAGCCGAGCCATGCTACTTTATATTTTACGCCGGATTTTAATCTTAGTTCCCGTCTATATTGGCTTAACCCTATCGACCTTTATCCTCATTCGCTTAGTACCTGGTGATGTGGTGGAGATTATGATGGGTGAGCGTATGGTCGACCCTGAACTGCATGCCCAAGCCCTAGCCCGTCTAGGCTTAGACAAGCCGCTACCTGTGCAATACTGGGATTATCTAACTGGCATACTACAAGGGAATTTTGGTGAGTCTTTCCGCACCCGAACCCCTATTCTACAAGACTTTTTTGCGCATTTTGTGCCGACTTTAGAGTTGGCATTGTGTGCGATTACCATCGCCAGCATCGTTGGCATCAGCCTAGGTATTTTAGCGGCCCTACGCCGCGGGACTTGGCTTGACTATACCCTCATGTCAGGTGCCCTCGCCGGCTACTCAATGCCTATCTATCTGCTAGGCCCTATCCTTACCGGTATCTTTGCCCATTACTTAGGCCTATTGCCGGTCTCTGGCGTCATTTCTGTCGCTCAGTTTCTAGACGTCAAACCCTTATATGGGTCTTGGCTGTTGGGGTCGTTAAGTTCGGGTGAGCCCGGTGCCTTCTGGAACGTCGTGAAGCACTTTATCCTGCCCTCAATAGCCCTCTCCACTATTCCACTAGCTATGATTGCGCGTATGACCCGCTCGGCTATGCTGGAAGTGTTGGATGAGGATTATGTGCGGACGGCAAGAGCTAAAGGTCTATCGCCGAAACGCGTGATTCTCATTCACGTGATGCGCAACGCTTTGATTACTGTCGTGACGGTAGTCGGGCTACAGATGGCTACCTTGCTGGCCGGCGCAATCATTACCGAGACGATCTTTAGTTGGCCTGGTGTTGGCAACTGGCTACTGGACGGCTTCTTTACTCGGGATTACCCCATTGTCCAAAATGGAATTTTATTAGTAGCGACTGCTTTGATTTTAGTCAGCCTAATGATCGACATTTTATATGGGCTTATTAATCCTAGAATTCGTCATTCCGCCTAGCTTAATGTTGGGGCACTGCGCCCCTCGGATACATGATACGTGTATCTGCAATACCTACTTAGCGTTTTTCATAATTAGCCATAGTGCTTGTGATGACCTTGTAGCCCCTCAAACTAGCGGCGTAAAACAAGGTCTAATTCACTACAGGAATATTCCATGAAGCCTTCTGTCCTTCCTACTGATGCCGCGCTGGTAGCCCCCAAGCCACCGTCGTCTTGGCAGCTATTTTTATCCACCTTTTGCCGCAATAAAGGCGCGGTGCTGGGGTTTATCGTTTTACTGTTGATGGTCATCGTGGCCATTCTAGCCCCTACCATTGCTCCTTATGACCCATACGAGCTGTTTACCGGCAAAGAGCAGCTGCCCCCAGCTTTCTTTAGCGGTGGCGATTCTATGTTCTTTTTGGGCACAGATGATGCCGGTCGCGATACGTTATCGCGGGTCATGTACGGCTCTCGCTACTCTTTATTTATTGGTCTCAGTGCCACCTCACTGGCTATGATTACAGGCGTGAGCTTAGGGCTTAGCGCTGCATTTTGGCCGAAAGTTTGGGGCAAAGCCGTGATGCTGGTGAATGACATTTTGATGTCTTATCCTAGCTTGTTGTTAGCTATCATCATCGCCGCTATCTTAGGGCCATCGATGACCAATACCATCATTACCATTGCCCTAGTCTGTACGCCACCGTTTATTCGCTTAACGCGAGCGACCGCTATGGTAGAGCTACAACGAGAATACTTCACCGCTTCCCAAGTTATGGGTGCGGGCGTCTTACGTCTGCTCTTTATCACAGTCTTGCCTAACTGTATGGCGCCGCTTATCGTCCAAGCCACGATGATTTTCTCCTCCGCCATTTTGGAGGCTGGTGCCATTGGTTTCTTAGGCTTTGGTGTGCAGCCACCGGATGCGGAATGGGGTGCCATGCTAGGTACGGCCCGTCAGTACATTCAAAGTAATGTTTGGTTGGCTATTTGGCCGGGTGTCGCAATTTTCTTAGCCGCTTTATCTATTAACTTAACAGGTGATGGTCTGCGTGATGCGCTGGATCCTAAACTCAAGCAGGTGTCGTAATGAACAATTCTCCTATTTTAGACCCTGGTTTAGACACTGGCTTAATGCAAACAACGCCTAATACTTTAGATACTGCGCCTATTCTAGATATCGAGCATTTATCGGTGACCTTTGGTACGGGGCCGCGTGCTTTCCGTGCGGTCGATGATGTGTCGCTACAAGTGCGTCAAGGTGAAGTTATCGCTATCGTTGGTGAGTCCGGCTCTGGTAAGTCGGTCACGATGATGGCGTTGATGGGGCTATTACCACCCTCAGCTACGGTATTGGCGGATCGCTTACACTTTGATGGTCACGACCTAATGACTATGGGTGCTCGCGATAAACGCAAGATTATTGGCAAAGATATCTCGATGATCTTTCAGAATGCCATGTCTTGCTTGAACCCTAGCTTTACCATAGAGATGCAGCTTGGCGAAGTGTTAAAGACCCATTTAGGCATGCGTGGAGCCGCGGTACGTCAACGCATCTTAGAGCTGCTAGAGTTAGTAGAGATGCCCGATGCCGCTAGCCGTATGAAAGTCTATCCGCATCAACTCTCTGGTGGTATGAGCCAACGAGTGATGATCGCTATGGCACTCGCCTGCGAGCCTAAGTTACTGATTGCGGATGAGCCTACTACAGCGCTGGATGTGACCGTCCAAGCGCAGATTATGGATTTGCTTGCCCGCCTGCAACGCGAAAAGCAAATGGCGATGGTACTCATTACTCATGACCTAGGTTTGGTAGCACAGAGTACCCGCGATGTCGCGGTTATGTATGCCGGACAGGTCGTGGAGACCAGTACCGTACCGCACGTCTTTCAACAGCCAGCGCACCCTTATACCGAAGCCTTGCTACAAGCGATCCCAGAATTGGCCATCGGTCAAGAGCGCTTGCACAGCTTGCCCGGTGTCGTGCCTAGCCAATACGATCGCCCTAGTGGCTGCCTGCTGTCACCGCGCTGCCCATACAAAGAGCCTGCGTGTGAGGTACCGCCACCTATCCTTCCCTCCCCTCATGGCAAAGTGCGCTGTATTCATACCGACTTGCCTTCCTCTAACCCAGCAGTCATCTTGGAGACGCCAGTATGAGTAACAAAGTTGTCTTAAAGGCAGATGATCTGCATAAGCATTACCCGGTCTCGAAAGGCTTAGGTAAAGGCAAAGCCTACGTGCGCGCGCTTAATGGCATCTCTTTTGAATTAGAGGCCGGCAAGACTTTAGCGATCGTTGGTGAGTCCGGTTGCGGTAAATCTACACTCGCCCGCCAGCTGACCTTGATTGAATCTCCTACCAGTGGTGAACTGCTAATCAACGATGCCGCCACTACCAACTATAGCCGCCGCGACTTAAAAGAGCTGCGCACCGAGATTCAGATGGTGTTCCAAAATCCGTATGGCAGCCTTAACCCGCGCCATACTATTGGCTATCAGCTGACTGAGCCGCTAGATATTCACACCAAGCTGTCAAAAGAAGAAAAGCGCGATAAAGTCGTAGCGATGATGAAGCATGTCGGCTTACGTCCTGAACACTCAGGGCGCTATCCGCATATGTTCTCCGGTGGTCAACGGCAGCGTATTGCGCTTGCCCGTGCCATGATGCTCAACCCAAAAATCGTGGTCGCTGACGAACCTACCTCTGCGTTAGACGTGTCGATTCAGGCGCAAGTGCTCAATCTTTTTATGGACTTGCAAGACGAATATAATACGGCATATGTGTTTATCTCGCATGATCTGTCGGTAGTTCGCCACGTCGCCGATGATTTGATGGTGATGTATTTAGGTCAGGCAGTAGAGCATGGTCCTAAAGAAGCCATCTATGCAGCGCCGAAGCACCCTTACACCATCGCGCTATTGTCGGCCGCTCCGTCCATCACGGGGCATAAAAAAGAGCTCACGCTACAAGGTGAGTTACCCAGTCCTTTGAACCTGCCGACGGGCTGTGCTCTGCATAAACGCTGTCCTTATGCTACTGCTGAATGTAGCGAAGTCGAGCCGAAATTGCGCGAATGGGAAGGTCGTTTGGTAGCTTGTCTGCGCTTAGAGGAGATTCATGGGCGCTCTGAGATAGCCTAGCTTGCCAAGTTAGCTGGCCTAGTTATTAGCTATTAGTTATCAGTAATTACCGCTGTATTCCCTGTTGGATGCAGCGGTTTTTTATCGCTCAACGTTTATTCGACAAATTATGACGATTTAATAGGGAGAATATAAATCAGGCAACCATAAGAAAAACGGTTCACCCAAATGACCTCACTTATTTATACTGACTTGCGAGCCTACGAAAAAAACTATGTCACCATTTATATCTCGCTATACTCGATATCAATCGATAAAAGTGACTTAATGGCTTAAATAGCTTAGTTATTGAACATCGATACTATTTTAATCGCATGGAAGCAAGAAGGAATCGAAAATGGAATTTGACTATGTCATCGTTGGTGGCGGTTCTGCAGGTTGTGCACTCGCCGGTCGTCTCTCAGAAAATCCTAACGTCAGTGTCTGCCTATTAGAGTACGGTGGTGATGGTAAAGACCTCGCCGTTCGCGTCCCTGCAGGTGTGGTACTCATGGTCCCAGGCAAACCTTTTAAATTAAACAATTGGTGCCTAAGCACTACTCCTCAAGCCCATTTAAACAATCGCAAAGGCTTTCAACCGCGTGGTATGTGTTTAGGCGGTTCTTCTGCTATCAATGCTATGGTCTATACCCGCGGCAACCCGAAAGACTACGACCTTTGGGCAGAGTTGGGCTGTACAGGTTGGAGCTACCAAGACGTCCTTCCTTATTTCAAAAAAGCCGAAAATAACGTCCGCGGTGCCGATGAGTACCATGGCGATAGTGGCCCTTTGCATGTCACTGAACAGCTGAGTCCACGTGGTATCTCTGAAGATTTTGTCGAAGCAGCTGTGGCTAATGGTCTGCCTAAAAATGACGACTTTAATGGGCCTAGCCAAATTGGTGCAGGGCTCTATCAAGTCACCCACTTCCATGGAGAAAAACAAGGCCAACGCTGTTCGTCTGCCGCAGCTTACGTGCATCCCCACGAGGACCGCGCTAACCTTACTATTATTACCAAAGCCCTAGGCTCACGTGTCATTATTGAGAATCAACGCGCTACTGGGGTGGTCTATCGTCAGTATGGCGTTGAGCATAGTGTCACTGCTCGCTCAGAAGTTATCGTTTGTAGTGGCGCATTTGGCTCACCGCAAATACTTATGCTGTCGGGTATCGGGCCTGCTGAGCAGCTTAAAGAACACGGTATCGACGTCGTTTATGACTCTCCGAATGTCGGTGAAAATCTGCAAGATCATTTAGATATTGTCCTTGATTATGAAGTAAACACTAAAGACGTCTTTGGTATTGGCTTTGGTGGTGGTCGTAGATTGCTAAACGCGCTACCTCAATGGAGAAAAGATGGCTCAGGACTGCTCTCCACCAACTTCTCAGAAGCTGGTGCTTTCTTTACGGCTATGGAAGATGGCGACCCAGACTGGCCAGACACGCAGTTGCATTTCATTATCTCGCGCGTCAATGAGCATGGCCGTGACCTTAAATGGGGCTATGGCGTCACAGTCCACAGTTGCTGCCTGCGTCCAGAAGGCCGTGGTACGGTTAAGCTGGCTTCGGCTAATCCGAACGACCGCCCGTTGATTGACCCAAACTTCTTATCGCATCCCAAAGATGTCGAAGTGATGCTGGCGGGAGCAGAACGTACCCGCGAGATTATGAAAGAAGAGCCGATAGCAAAATACATCAAAAAAGATTACGCAGCCGATCATATTGAAAAACATGGCCTACTCGACCTTATCCGTAGTAAATCCGATACGGTTTATCACCCGGTAGGCACTTGCCGCATGGGCTCAGATAGCGAATCCGTGGTTGATTTAGAATGTAAAGTTCGCGGTGTGGAAGGATTGCGCGTGGTCGATGCTTCAATCATGCCGACCTTAATCAGTGCTAATACCAATGCCCCAACGATTATGATTGCTGAAAAAATTGCTGACCTTATCAAAGCGGAACATGGTCATGGTATCGGTAATGGCGGCCAAGCCGTCCCTACTCCGTCGTTAGCAGGCTTGAATGCACAACATCAGTCTGCTTAATCGTCACTGATTATAACGATAGCGTGGTTTAATTTAAGCCATGCTACAGATAATAAAAAAGCACTCGTATTGATTACGGGTGCTTTTTATTACCCCTATATAAACATAAAGTGACCTGAGTTTGAATAAGCTTTCATAGCACGCACTATTAGTCCATAATTTGCTAAATAATCTAAATAAATCATATAACTAAAACCAAGGATGGCCATTGTGGAAAACTATCATAATAAAGTACTTAAACCTCACCTCCTCTTTGGTAGCACATTAGCTTATGCGCTAATGCTAGCCATGACCACAGCCCAAGCCAATGACTCTACTGGGTATGTCGGTACGGGCGGTGTTCAATACCTTAAAAATAACAATATCAGCATGCACAGCGAAGACCTTTATATCTCCAAAGATAAGATTCGCGTCAATTACGAGTTTAAAAACTTAAGCAATAAAGATATTACTGAGACTGTGCTATTCCCCCTGCCACCTGTACCCTCACAGTTAGAGAGTGATTTTGCAGATACTACTGGGTTGGTGGATAACTTTAAGATTTTGAGCAATGGCAAAGCTGTTACTCCGAAAACGCATGTCCGTACCTTTATGTACCCTCTTGTCATGAAAAATGGTGAGAAAACCTACGCTGACAAAGCTGTTGATACCACTGAAATATTCAAAGCCTGTGGCGTTAAAGACAGTGAAATGATGACCCCATGGACGAATCAAGGGGAAACGGATAATGTGGATCAGAAGCTGCAAAACTGTACTGACAAAAGAATAAATCAGTTTATTGATGTTAATGAAGAAGACAGTTACATCTCTTGGGACTCGCAAATTGTTTATAGCTGGCAACAGACTTTTAAAGCCAAAGCCATTACCAAAATCAATCATACTTATCAGCCTTTAGTGGGCGGTTCTGTACATTTAGGTGAGGAGGAATTTGCTACTTTTTGCGTGGACGGGCCTACGGAGCTAGGATTAAATAAGACGGGTGCTCGCCCCTATCATGCCTTAAGTTATATCTTGACGACAGGCGCGAATTGGGCGAAACCCATTGCGAATTTTAAACTTACGGTAGAGCGCGACCCTAATGAGTTGGTCTCTTTTTGTTGGAAAGGTAAGGGTAAAGTTAAGAAGGTAGGACCGACGACGTTTGAGATTAAAGAGACTAATTTTGTACCTAAGCATGATTTTGATGTGGCTTTTATTATGAAGTCCTGGTAACTCTAGAGATAGCGTGGGTGACAACCCACGGAATTCATACTCCCTCCCCATTATCTTAAGACCAAAAAAAAAGAGCCACCAGATTTCTCTAGCAGCTCTTTTTTTTGTATTAAGTCTCATAGCTGGGCTAAAGCCACAGCCTACGACAGTTATTTAACCAAGCTAGTAACAGCCTCAATAACCGCCTCAGTCGTAATCCCAAACTCTTTATACAGTTGCTCGGCAGGAGCTGACTCACCATAAGTGGTCATACCGATGACTTTGCCATCTAGACCAACGAACTTAAACCAATAGTCAACATGGGCCGCTTCAACCGCAACACGAGCACGGACAGCGCTTGGCAATACCGCTTCACGATAGTCCGCATCTTGCTTCATGAACACTTCCGCACATGGCATAGACACCACACGGACACCAACGCCCTGCTCGCTTAATGCCGCATACGCTTCCATCGCTAGGCCCACTTCTGAACCAGTAGCGATGATGATAGCTTGTAGCTCGCCCTTTTCTTTCGCTAACACATAACCACCTTTAGCGATATTAGCCACTTGCTCGCTATCACGCTCTTGATGCGCTAGGTTTTGACGGCTAAAGATTAATGCTGATGGGTTCTCTACCGCTTTCAAAGCTTCTACCCAAGCAGTCGCCGACTCAGTAGTATCACAAGGACGCCACGTGTGTAGGTTTGGCGTGGTACGCAAGCTGGTCAACTGCTCGACAGGCTGATGCGTCGGACCATCTTCACCCAGACCGATAGAGTCATGCGTGTAGACGTGGATGATACGTTGCTTCATCAAAGCGCCCATACGCACCGCATTACGCGCGTATTCCATAAACATCAGGAAGGTCGCTACGTAAGGGATAAAGCCGCCATGGAGAGCGATACCATTGGCGATAGCGGTC
The DNA here is from genome assembly GCF_058189395.1 of Psychrobacter sp. CoH-33_TS_01. Classification (NCBI taxonomy): domain Bacteria; kingdom Pseudomonadati; phylum Pseudomonadota; class Gammaproteobacteria; order Moraxellales; family Moraxellaceae; genus Psychrobacter; species Psychrobacter sp. CoH-33_TS_01. The sequence continues at coordinate 51,049 of NZ_JBVGQI010000008.1, read as the reverse complement.
ATACCAAATTCACGCACACCATAATAGATGTAGTTGCCAGAAGCGTCGTCTTGGATACCTTTGGCGTCTTTAAACAATGTTAGGTTTGAGCCGGCTAGGTCAGCAGAGCCACCAAGCAGTTCTGGTAACATAGGCTGGAATTGGTTGATGGCGTTAAAGCTGGCTTTACGACTCGCCACATCAGCACCTTCAGTCTGACACTGTTGGATATATTCTGCCGCTTGCTGCTCAAAATCAGCTGGCAAATCACCGTTTAGACGACGCAATAACTCTGTCGCCAATTCAGGATAAGCTTTCTTATAAGCTTCAAAGTCCGCTTCCCAATTTTTCTGAACGACATCACCTTTGGCTTTAGCATCCCAAGCTTCATAGATTTCATCGTCTAAATCAAACGGACCATGTTTCCAAGCTAGCGCTTCACGGGTCAAGGTGATTTCGTCGTCCCCTAATGCTGCACCATGGCTAGATGCCGTGCCTTGCTTATTCGGACTACCCGCACCAATGATCGTTTTACAGATGATTAGCGTAGGCTTACTAGTTTCAGCGATAGCCTCTTCAGTGGCCTTGGTAATCGCATCGGTATCATGACCGTCGACCTTAATAACCTGCCAGCCATAGCTTTCAAAGCGGGCTTGCGTATCGTCAGTAAACCAACCTTCAACTTCACCATCGATAGAGATGCCGTTATCATCGTAATAGAAGATTAATTTGCCCAGACCTAATGTACCAGCTAGCGAGCAAACTTCATGGCTGATGCCTTCCATCAAACAACCATCCCCTAAGAAAGCATAGGTGTTGTGGTCAATGATGTTATGGCCATCACGGTTAAATTGGGCAGCTAAAGTCTTTTCTGCAATAGCAAAACCAACGGCGTTAGCGATACCTTGGCCTAGTGGACCCGTAGTGGTTTCTACACCAGCGGTATAGCCATATTCTGGATGACCTGGGGTCTTAGAATGTAGCTGACGGAAGCCTTTTAAATCGTCGACGCTAACGTCATAACCCGTTAAATGTAATAACGAATAAATTAGCATTGAGCCATGGCCGTTTGATAAGACAAAACGGTCGCGGTTGTGCCAGTTTGGATCTGTCGGGTTGTGCTTGAGGAACTTACGCCATAGGACTTCTGCGATATCTGCCATACCCATCGGAGCACCTGGGTGACCAGAGTTGGCTTTTTGCACAGCGTCAAAAGACAAGACGCGGATGGCATTGGCTAGCTTACGTTCATTAATTGGCGTAGACATAAAGTTTCCTAGCAGATTTGATGAGAGTAAAGGTTTTGGTGACGGTAAAAGAGGCCGTGATAATAAAATTTAGCGAGCTTAATGGGTTAAATTTGCGAAGTATTTTACCATGAAGTGACCCCGACTTGCTGACCAGCACGTGTGTTTTTGCTATTTGAGCCGTCTATCTTGTAACTCGTCCTAACCGACTTATTACCACCAACAGCCATAGCCAAACATCTGTCAGCTAAGACAGTGATGTAAGCATAAATCCTTCTTAATTTAAAAGTGTGCTATCAAAGTATTTTTTAGTGACATTTAGTGGTGCGCGGAGCATACCCTACTTGACAGTACTAACAATAATAAGATTTTCACTCTAGCTTAATTAAATAAAGACGTGTTCCTCCCCCTATGTTTAGGGAGAGGTTAAGAGAGGGTTAATCCTTAATGAATAGTAGTTATTAATAATAGCTAACCACCATTAACCAGCAATAGTCTCAGCCCCACCCATATAAGGGCGCAATACTTCTGGAATAGTAATACTACCATCAGCGTTCTGATGATTTTCCATAACCGCTAGCAAGGTACGCCCTACTGCCAGGCCTGAGCCATTTAGCGTGTGCGCCAGCTCCGTCTTTTTACCGTCTTTCACGCGAGTAGCCATTCGGCGAGCTTGGAAATCACCACAGTTTGAGCAGCTAGAGATCTCACGGTAAGTATCTTGGCTTGGCAACCAAACTTCTATGTCATAGGTCTTTTGTGCGGCAAAGCCCATATCACCGGTACATAATTTCACCACACGATATGGTAGGTTCAGCTGCTGCAGGATATATTCAGCTTGACCCGTCATCTGCTCGAGTAGCTCATCAGACTGCTCAGCGGTAGCGATATTGACCATCTCTACTTTTTCAAACTGATGCTGACGAATCAAACCACGAGTATCACGACCATGCGAGCCCGCCTCACTACGGAAGCAAGGGGTATGCGCAGTAAATTTCAATGGTAGCTCGCTAGCTTCCAAACGCTCACCACGGACCAAGTTGGTCATCGGCACTTCAGCGGTCGGGATAAGATAAAAGCCCATTTCGTCATTATTGGTGTGGTTGGTCAGCTTAAACAGGTCTTCTTCAAACTTTGGTAATTGCCCCGTACCTTCCAAGCTATCAGAGTTCACAATATAAGGAACGTAAGTCTCGGTATAGCCATATTTCATCGTATGCGTATTAAGCATAAATTGAATCAAGGCACGATGCAGTTGCGCCAGTTGTCCGGTTAAGACGTTAAAGCGGCTGCCCGTTAGCTTGGCTGCAGCGGCAAAGTCTAACATGCCTAAGTCTTCACCCACGCTAGTATGGTCTTTCACATCAAAATCAAACTCACGCGGTGTGCCCCATTTACGCACTTCCACATTATCGTCTTCTGAAGTCCCCACTGGCACGTCTGCGGCTGGAATATTTGGAATTTGTAGAGCAGCATTATTAATTTTATCTTGCAGAGCCTTTAGCTCTTCTTCGGCCTGCTTAATATCACCACTGATGGTCTGCATCTCTGCCAATAGCTCACTGGCATCTTCGCCATTCTTTTTCAGTGCCCCTACTTGCTTAGCACCGGCATTACGACGTGCCTGTAGGTCTTCAGTCTTGACCTGCAATGACTTACGCTCGGACTCCACTTGCTCCCAAAAGCTCGTATCTAACTCATAGCCACGGGCGGCGAGTTGGTCTTTTAGGGCAGTTAAATCTTGGCGTAGTAATTTGGGGTCTATCATGACAGTACCTTTTAAAAAGAGCTGGTTAACGGAGCTAGTTATAGGAATGGGTTAATACAGTGGTATGAACGGCTAATTGAGTCGCTAGATACGAGGCTATAAATACCAACCTACCCAGCAAAAAACAGGAATGAAAATACAGTAAAATAATGGCTGCTATGATAGCAAGAATGACCAATTTTGACTATGGGCAAGCCGCTAGTTTCTCTCTAGCAGTTTCATTTAAAGCGTGATTTCGGTAAGATACGCTACTAGCACCCTTAATCTGCTATTCTTCTTTAATTCACCTTCTTTTTATCCATCACATTGAGCACTCCCATGGCACTGTACCCTTATACCCTTCAGCCCGTCCCGTTAGATTTGAGTGAAGCAGAATTTCAACAAGCCCAGTATGAGTTATTTTCCCAATCTTCACAGTCATTTGGTCTAGCAAGCATCAAGATGAAAGAATGGATCATCATGGCTATTGTGGTGGTATTGGCTATTGCTGGCTTGGTATTTGTCACAGGGTATTCGACCATTATCTTTTGGGTCATGCTAGTCGCTGTCGTGATTTACGTGTTGATTCGTACGCTTGGCTTTAAATGGTATGTCAAAAAAGAGTTTGAAAAGCAAGTCGCTGAGCAAGAGATGCCTGATGAAATGCGCAATATCAAACTTGGCGTACAGAAACATGGCTTAATTATGGCCATGCCCGCCCCTGATATGGGTATGCAGCCCAAAGCCAGCCGTGGTATGCAGATGCGTACTGGCTCAGTACAACAAGCAGTCATTCCATGGACAGCGGTAAAAAGCTGGGAAGAGACCGACGACTTTATCTTTATGTTGTTTGAGATGAAAGGTCAGCAAGGCAGCCAAATTATTCCAAAACGTCTACAAGCACAAAAATTCCCTATCGACTCAGTGCGTAAGCATTTAGAAGAAGTAGTCCCTATCCGCGGCTTACGCCCTGAGACGCTAGCAGGTAAATAAGCCTTAGAGTTTGTGTCTGCTACTCGATTGGCTGTCTTTTATATCAAATAGTCATTGAGGCTTATTCGCATTAGTTCTTACTAAAAATGATGTTGATTAGATGAGCAACTGGTTTTAGTAAATCAATCGCAATGTTTAATATGATTCATTTAACTTAATCAGCTGTTTTTGCTATTATTCTTCTTGTGGTTAGGAAAGTTCGCCTTGACCTCTTATGGTATAATTTCACCAACATCCGTTGAGACTGTTTACTAAAGATAGTCAGCATCGTTAGGGTGTGGTAAAGCGGGCTTTCTTAAAGAAATCTATTCTAATAACGCAACATTTATAATTGACTAATAATTAAGGATAAGACTATGAGTACCAACCAAATCGGTCTAGAAAGAGCAGATATGCGCGCTATCATCGAAAAATTAAACGGCCTATTGTCTAGCTACCATATCTATTACATTAACGTTCGTGGCTATCATTGGAACGTAAAAGGTGAGCACTTCTTCTCACTGCATGAGAAATTTGAAGAGCTATACACTGATTTACAATTACAAATTGACGAAATCGCTGAGCGCATCTTAACGCTAGGTGGCACGCCACTACATGCTTACAGCGACTTTGCGCAAAACGCTAGCATTAAAGAAGATAAAAACGTCCATGATGGCAAACAGTGCGTCCATGGCGTAGTAGCCGGTCTGCAAACCCTTATCGAAGAGCAACGTAATGTCGCTGCTGCGGCTGAAGAAGCTGAAGACCAAGGTACTGCTGACCTAGTCGCTGACTATGTGCAAGAGCAAGAAAAGCTCGTTTGGATGTATAACGCTTTCCTAGGCTAGTTTATTACCAGCTGATCCTGTTTTAACTGTTTATGTTACTAAAGTAAAGCAGCCGTAAAATAAAAGCCCGTAACTTAATGAGTTACGGGCTTTTTTATGACAGTCAGCTTTAGCTTAAAGGCACTACGCAAACATCATGTGCTTACTGCTGAATCCACTGACGCATTTTTTCACGTTCAGCGGGCGTAGCCTTGAGCCACAGCTGCATGAATTGGTCTAAGGTCGCTGCATTGTTGCTAACTGCAGGAGCTGGTGCGGCTACGGTTTGAGTCGTTTGAGTCAAAGGCGCCATAGCGGGAATAGCTTGCGTATTAGAGGTATTAGCTACTGAACCGGTCTGCTCTAAAGATGCGATGGCTCGTTGATTCGCAGCTTGGGCATCATTACCGCCGCCAAAAATCCCACCCAAGGCATTGCTTAACCCAGAGAAGATGCCGCTGTCGTTATTAACCATACCTTTTTGACTGGCCACTACGGTAGTGCCTTGCGTGACTGCTAAAGTAGGCTGTTTGGCATACTCTTTGGCCGCACGGTACTCTTCTGGCTGCCCTAACATAGACAAGGTGTAAGTCTGATTGTCTTGCATTTCAGCGGCTACACTGACGTTACCTGAGCGCAAATAGTCGTGCTCATCACGGCGCACATCGTAAAGACGATCGTATTTAGCAGTGATGACATGCTTACCAGGGGCTAGCGTGAATTCTTTGGCTAAAGGCTGCAAAAGACTTTGGCCAATTTCTTGACCATTAATCGCCGTCACCTTGATATGGTCATCCACCTTTAGCGTTACGGCGGCTTGGGCATATAGTGGCAACATAACTGCGCCTACTAGCGCACCAGTGACCAGTAACTTATTCATATTCGCTGCAAATTTCATGAGGTATCCTAGAGTAGGTAGGGGTAAGAAATGAGTCAATAATTCAGAAAAAAGTAAAGAAAAGGCCAGCTAAGCGGCGTAATAGCACACTATAAAGACCATCTGCTAATCATAGATAAGGGTAATAAAGTCTGTATAACCGCTAAAGATTTAACGACATAGTGGTCGGTTGTGGCGTGTCAGAGTCTGACTCATTATCCAATGCGTCTGCGCTCATACCCAAATCCAATAATTCAGCGACCAGCGTTTGCTCATCAATCGTCTTAATAGCCTCGCTAATGACGGCTTTGGAGATATTAACCCGGCTTAAATTAGAGAACATCGGCTGGATATAATTTAACACGTCCATCATAGCGCCGATACGATGCGGACCTTCAGTGAGCAGATGGTTCATGATGCGCTCATCAAACTGCCAACCGCGTCGTTTCAAGATCGACTCTAGCATCGTCTGTCGGTCTCTAATATCGTGGCCATCGGGCACTCTAAAAGAAGGCGCTTGCATTAAGCGGCTGAGCAAATCGGTCAGTTGAAAAGGCAATTCGCTAGCCGGTTTATTGGCAGCAAATAACAATTGGCGCTGCCCCTCTCGGCTGCGATTAATCAAGTGAAATAAGGCTTCTTGCCACTGCGGGCTCTCTTCTAGGATCTCTAAATCATCGATAGCGATGACATCAAAAGTCTCTAGGGAGGACAGCACATTCACATCGGTATAGACTAATTCGTTTAACGATAAATAAATAGCGGATTTGTCTATCTCAAGGAATGACTCGCAAATCGCAGACATAAGGTGCGACTTGCCCGTAGCCGGACTGCCATGCAAATAAAGCTGGCGCATCAAGCCGACATGCATCTGCCTGACAGCGTCAATAATCGCCATCCACCCAGGACCCGCAAAATCGCTAAGATTAGCGTCATGCTTGATCTCTAAATTTAGGCTAAGCTGCGTATCTGCCATGAACCTTCAACTCAATCAGTGTTATCGCCACTGGCCATTCGCCTAATTCTTAGACTATAGCTGCCTTGATAACCGTATTAATTTTTAGCTATATATACCACATTTATAAAATCACTGACAAGCGTGGCCACTTGCCGAGCAATATACCAACCCTAGTAATTCAATATAAATATCAATTAGTTATAGTTAATTACTAGCGATATCATACGCGTAAATCAGCACAAAGCCACTACAGTTGAATTGAGCTACTGTGCCGATCTGCCACCTAGATGAATTATAACCTTAATTAAGGCTCTTTGCTGAGCGTCATAAAAACTCTCGAACCAACTGCCTATTTATCAGTCACGCTATCTATCAAATAGCTTGAGCTGCTTACGGCCTCTATAAAAATCGCTATTTAAATAGGCGGCGTATAAATGTCTAAATAAGACGTTGATTACAGCGGATACAGGTAGCGCAATCAGCATACCGACGAAGCCTAATAAGCTGGCGCCAGCTAAGACTGCAAATATGACCCAAAGTGGCGATAGACCAATTTTATCCCCCAATAATAACGGTTGCAGCACATAGCCTTCGACGGCTTGCCCCACTAAAAAAGCACCGACGATTAAACTTAAATGGAACCAATCTAGGCCAAACTGAAACAAGGATGCGGTCACAGCAGCGATAAATCCTAGCCCAAATCCTAAGTAAGGCACAAAACTGGCCACGCCTGCCGCCATACCAATGATTAAGCCAAGCTCTAAGCCAATCAATTGTAGCTGCACGGCATAGATAATGCCGAGCAGTATCATGACCAATAACTGACCTTTGATAAACTCTTTGAGCGCTTGGTCACATTCGTGGCAAATCTGCAGGGTCTTTTTAGCATAGCCTTTAGGGATAGCCATCTTCCACTGTAATAAGCGTTGGTCCCAATTGAACAGAAAATAAAAGGTCAAAATAGGCACTAACACAATCAGCCCCGCATTATTGATAAAGGACATACTCGAGGCCAGCACCTGACTCATTAATGAGCCAGCATCCCCTGCACTATAGTTCCTTTGCATATAGTCGACTAAGGTCTCAGAAAAACCTTTGACTTCTAATACCGGCAGTACAATACGGGTGTTATCCGCCAACCAACCCCGCAGCACGTCATTGTACCAAGTCACGGCTTGCGGCAAATAGGCCCAAGCATCCTGCAATTGCGTCCATAGCGTCGGTATGAGCCACCATAGCAGCAGTACCATCATCGCAGTAATCGCAGAATACACCACTAAGATAGCCATCCAGCGGCGCACGTAACGGCTCAATTTTTTGACTAAAGGATCAAATAAGTAAGCTAAGAAAAACGCCACGACAAAAGGGATAATCACGGGCATCATTAAATGCAGCAGGATAAATGCTAAAACAATAGCGACTAAAATAAACAGACGCCGAAAAAATGGATCAATAACCTTGGTTTGCATGGGTGGTAGTTCCTAAAATAGTGCTGCCTTAACTAGGCGTATCGGCGGTATTATCGCAGACTAATGTCGTTAATAAAGTTATTTTTATTAGCTTAGTTAACCTCGCTACGTATTTATAAGATTTAGCTTAACAGACGGCTCTCTAGGTAGACTATGTTGAACTCTAATCGTCAATAGGTAAATAAATCCTTTAGTTACCTTTGCCACGTCCCTTAGCGGAATATTTTTGTTCGTTATCTCAAGATTAGCACGATATTCCTAATCATTTTGTGACAGTGCCGGATTATTCGTTATAATGTGCCCATAATGATGACGGTAAGATTAAATACTGGTCACTCTTAGTGACTCGCCAAGTAATTCTTACGTTAAAGTAGCCGTAAAGCGATGCCACTATACCCCGCTTGCGCCACTGGATATTACTGATTTACTGCCATTTTTTAATGCAATTTCTTAGTCATCTCAACTCGACAGACTCCTCCTCTCTCAAAATACAGGTAGCCTACTTCTCATGAGTAACTCCCCTTCTCTAAGCTATAAAGACGCTGGTGTGGACATTGATGCCGGTGATGCCCTGGTTCAGCGTATTAAATCCGTAGCCAAAGCCACGTCACGTCCTGAAGTGGTCGGCGGTCTAGGCGGCTTTGGTGCGCTTTGCCGTATCCCGCAAGGCTATCGCTCGCCATTACTGGTCTCTGGTACTGACGGCGTTGGTACTAAGCTCATGTTAGCGCTACAGTTAGAGCGTCATGACACTATCGGTATCGACCTAGTGGCTATGTGTGTCAACGACCTGTTAGTGTGCGGTGCAGAGCCGCTATTCTTCCTAGATTACTATGCCACGGGCAAGCTGGATGTCGATACTGCAACTGCCGTAGTGACGGGTATTGGCGAAGGCTGTAAGCAGTCAGGTTGTGCCTTAATCGGTGGTGAGACGGCCGAGATGCCTGGTATGTATTCTGAGGAAGATTACGACTTAGCCGGCTTCTGCGTCGGTGTGGTCGAAGAGTCTGAAGTGATCACTGGTGAAAATGTCGCGGAAGGCGATGTACTCATCGGTCTAGCCTCTAGCGGCGCCCATTCCAACGGCTACTCGTTAGTGCGTAAAGTCATTGAAGTGAGCGGTGTCGATATCAGCACTAGCGATGAGACCCTAGATGGTCAACCTATCGCTGATGCGTTAATGGCCCCCACCAAAATTTATGTCAAAGCTATCCGAGCGCTACAAGACGCTTTGGGCAATGCCAACCTGCATGCTATGAGCCATATCACGGGTGGCGGTCTGACTGAAAACTTGCCACGAGTATTGCCAGAAGGCTTAAGCGCCCAAGTCAATACGCAGAGCTGGCAGCTGCCTGAGCTTTTCACTTGGTTGCAGCGTCATGGTAATATCGAGCAATCTGAGATGTATCGTACCTTTAACTGTGGTGTGGGTTTCGTTATCGTCGTACCCGCTGCTGAAGCTGAAAAAGCTATCGCCGTCTTAACCGAAGCGGGCGAAACGGCTTGGCAACTCGGCACTATGATCACTCGTAGTGGTGATATCGCTGCCGTAGACTTTATCTAATGACGCTGCCACCGCTTCCGCAACTGGGCGGACTGAGTCCAAAAGAGACTACGACACCGCTTAGAGTGGTCGTTCTAGCCTCGGGTAATGGCAGCAATCTGCAAGTCATGATTGATGCGATGAATGCGGGTGTGCTGCCTATTAAAATCGTGGGGGTCATCTGCAATGTCAAAGATGCCTATGCGCTGACCCGTGCGGCCGAAGCTGGGATTGATACGGCGATTTTCTCGCATATTTTGACCGGTGAAAATGCTGGCAAGCGTATGGATATTAAGACTTTTGAGCGCCATGCTAAGTTTAAGCTTGCCCAGTGGCATCCCGACTTGATTGTGTTAGCAGGCTTTATGCGCGTATTGAGTGGCGATTTTATCAATGCAGCCCCTGCCCCGATGATCAACCTGCATCCTTCGTTGTTGCCCGCTTATAAAGGTCTCGATACCCACGCCCGCGCTATCGAAGCTGGTGAGCGCCTGCACGGCTGTAGTGTGCATGTGGTGACCGCTGAGCTGGATGCTGGTCAAGTGTTGACGCAAGCGCTGCTCTCCATTCGTGCCGATGACACTGCAGACTCGCTACAAGGTAGAGTGCAAGAGCTAGAGCATCAATTATTGCCTTGGACGATTTTGTTGATTGCCAATGGGATGATTCCGAAGGCTGCGCTATCAGGTGAACCGGCTATAGCTGAAAGTACCGATGACCATGCAGCAGCAGAGTCGCCTTTACCGACCTTACCGTTACGTCTTTGGTTAGATGAGCAAGTGCTTTAGGCTACCAGTGCTTCATATTAATAGCAGCCATTGCCCTACTTACTGAATAAAAAAATCCCCAACTGCTTAGCAATTGGGGATTTTTTTATCTAGCGCTAGTCCTATAGGTTAGCAATAGGGCTAGCCGTGTCTAACCTTAAACTAGGCAGGTTTAGCGCCAATCACATGGATACCTTTGATATTCACGAACTCTTTAATCCCAAAGCCGCCATGCTCGCGACCATGACCTGAGTCTTTCACGCCACCAAAAGGCATAGCAGGGTTAGCTAGACCATAGCCATTGATATACACCATGCCGGTATCAAAGTAGTCACGCGCTAAACGAATGGCCTTATCTTCGTCTTTAGAGAAGATAGCGCCCCCTAGACCATAACGGCTGTCATTGGCTAGACGTAGCGCATCGTCTTGATCTTTGGCACGGATTAGCGAGGCTACTGGACCAAATAGCTCATCTTCATAAGCCGGCTGGCCAGGTTTGACATCTTCTAGGATAGTCGCTGGGTAATACGCACCCTTACCTGCTGGTATTTCACCCCCTAGCGTAATGGTAGCGCCTTTTTTCACACTCTCTTCTACTTGCTCATGCAGTTTAGTACGCAAATCTTCTCGTGCCATAGGACCAATCTTCGACGTCTCTAACATCGGATCACCCAGCTCATATTTGGCAAACTCTTTGACTAGGCGATCACGGAACTCATCATAGATACTATCTACTACGACAAAGCGCTTGGCGGCCACACAGGTTTCGCCATTGTTATAAAGACGGGCATGGGCACAGGTCACCACAGCCAAATCAATATCGGCATCTTCTAACACAATGAAGGCATCGTTTGAACCTAGCTCAAGCACGGTCTTTTTGATGACTTTAGCGGCTTGCTGTCCGACGATGACGCCTGCCGTGTCACTACCGGTCAAGGTCACACCGCGTACTTTTTCATGACCGATAACTTTTTCTGACTGGTCATGGTCAATGAGAAGCGTGCGGAATAAAGCTTTAGGCAGCTTAGACTCATGCATTATTTTTTCGACTAATAATCCTGAGCCTGTGACGTTTGAAGCATGTTTAAGCAAGATGCTATTACCTGCCATTAAATTGGCGATGGTATAACGGAAAACCTGATACGCTGGAAAGTTCCACGGCTGGATACCATAAATAATACCAATAGGCTGATACGATACTAGCCCCTTTTTCATGCCTTCAACTTCACGTTCATCGTCAGCAAGAGCGGTAATACCATTAGCGGCTGTGTAGTCGCAAATACCTTTGCATAGGGCTATTTCTTGTAGGCTCTGCTCATATAGCTTACCGCGCTCTTGGGTCATCAATTTGGCCAGTTCTTCCTCGTGTTTCATCAAGGAATCCCCAATCGATTTGATGACTTCTGCACGCTCTTCAACACTGGTCTCACGCCATTGTAGAAAAGCTTCATGCGAGTTATTAATAATGTCATCAACTTGCTGCGCATTCATATACTCATAGTTAGCAATGTCTTCGCCAGTAGCGGGATTGACTGTAGTAATATCTGCCATTTTTTTATTGTCCTTGTCATTTTTAGTAAAAAATCATTGTTAGTAAAAACTTTATTAGAAGAAGTTTCTGATTAATATCTGTTTATCAAAACCCAGTCATTAAAAACCAATAATTAAAACCCAGTCATTAAAAACGACTGTTAAGTAATACTTAATTTTAATTGATATAGGTTAACTTCAAACTAATAATAGCCTAACAGATTCAGCTCAATAGACTTTTACGTTTCATAGAGATATGTGGCTAACATGTTGCGAGTAAAGGTTTTAGGTGACAAAAAACCCTAGTTTTGGGCTAGGGTCATTGAGAGGTTACGCAAGCTTACTTTTATGTCAGCACAGTTTAGAACAAATGATTAATCACCGGGACTTCATGCCCTTCATGCTCCTCATCGGCGACCACTTGACGCGCCACATGCATGATTAGCTGACGCAACCAACGGTGCGCAGGATGATGCTGCAATAGCGGTGACCAGGCCATCGTCAGCTCAAATTCAGGAATAAAAAACGGCGGCTCTTTCATTACGATGCTGTCGTTATCCGCCTGCATTCTAGCGACACGGGTTGGCAAAGTAGCAATCAAGTCTTTATTAGCGGCTAGCATCGCAGGCATCTGATAATGACGCGTAAAGACACTAATTTGACGCTTTTGGCCCAGACGCTGTAAGGCTTGGTCGATAGAGCCTAGACCACCCGACTTATCGGGATTGACCCCAAAGCCTACGCCCATACCAGTTTTTGACACCCAAACGTGCTGTGCTTTTAGATAGTTCTTTAAATTAAAACGGTTTACATAGGGGCTTTCTGCGGCGAGCAAACAACTAAAGGTATCGCGCCATACCAACACTTGGTGAAAGCTCTGCGGAATTTCGTTAAAGCGGTTAATAGCTAAATCAACACGACCCTGTTCCATATCCCGGTATGAGACATCAGAAGGGGTCAAAAAGTCCAAGATGACATTCGGGGCTTCCGAACGTAACGCTTTGACTAAACGCGGTACTAGCGTCGCTTCTGCATAATCTGAGGTCATAATCCGGAACACCCGCGAGGTGCTATAAGGACGAAACTCTGTGCGCGGCTCCAATACTTGGGTCAAATCCGCCAATATTTCGCGGATACGGGGCTGTAATTCTAACGCGCGCTCAGTCGGCGTCATGCCCTCGGATGAGCGCACCAATAAAGGGTCGTTAAATAATTTGCGCAGGCGTCTTAAAATATTACTCATCGCAGGTTGGGTAATGCCCAATTGTTCTGCTGCCCGAGTGACGTTTTTTTCTCTTAATAAGACGTCTAAATGTACTAATAGGTTTAGATCTACGCGTTGCAAATTCATATAAATTTCTCTTTAAACATCTTTTTAGGCCATTTTTTAGCTAAATATAAGTGCGCTGGATGAACCTATCCAGTAGCCAATACCTTACTTTTAAATCACTTATATTTTACTCAATTTTCACTTCATACTAGGCGGTCTGCCCATCACTGTAGACACTCACAGGCTAAAATTACTAAATATCCCTTATAAAATAATCTGTTACATTTATTAGAGATAAAACCTTCATTAGCGTCTATTTAGCTCTGCAGAACCCACCTTAAACCCTTGCTACCACTATACTATAATTAATAAAAATACCCAAGATAACTATCATAAATTAGATAAATTAAGGTAACCTAGCTATAGTAACTGGCAAGCGCTCGTTAGTCGTTCTTTATTATCAGACCGTTATCATTAGCTTTTAATGGGCTAGCTGCTAAGCATTATTTTATCGCATCTTAAAGATTCGGTAGAAGCTAAAAACTTATTATTTAACCTTGCGCAAACTTATCTTTGTAGCGCTCATTTGTCTCTGAGCTTGAATGGGCCGCTGGCATTGTTTAGGGTAATAAAAGCTTTAGCAGCTAAAGCAAGTCTTTTAAAAGGCTCAATTAAGCCTCGAGAAGTGTGCAGTTATTGGGCAAAATGATAAAAGCTGACCAAAGCGACAGGTTTTGATTGCTTTTAGGGCAAAACTCTTATAGTTTAATACTTGCTACTGGCAGAGACTTAGTATTTTAAGCCATACCTTCTGCGAGCAACTTTCTACTTATATCAAACCACTTATAGAAAAGTCATCCTATCTATTTTTTGATTCACTCATTCGTTCACCACCAAGGAGAGTATTGATGTCGACTTATACATCAGCAATTGATCATATCCGTGAAATAAAACAAAAACATGGCAACTGGCAGAACATTAGCGAGACTGATGCCGCACGCATGATGGTCCAAAACCGCTTTAAAACTGGTCTTGATATCGCTAAATATACTGCTGATATCATGCGTAAAGATATGGAAGAGTACGACGCTGACACTTCTAAGTACACACAGTCTCTAGGCGCTTGGCATGGTTTCATCGCTCAGCAGTCTATGTATGCTGCTAAGAAATACTTCGGTACGACTTCTAAGCGTTACATCTACCTATCAGGTTGGATGGTTGCAGCCCTACGCTCAGAGCTTGGTCCTTTACCTGACCAATCAATGCACGAAAAAACGACTGTGCCTGACCTAATCAGAGAGATCTACACGTTCCTACGTCAAGCTGATGCGAAAGTATTAAACGACTATTTCCGTGAGCTAAAAGCCGCTACTGATGCTGGTAAAGACACTAGCGAGATCCAAGCTAAAATCGATAACTTCGAATCTCATGTTGTGCCAATCATTGCTGACATCGATGCCGGTTTCGGTAACGAAGAAGCGACTTACTTGCTAACGAAAGCTATGATTGAAGCCGGTGCTTGTGCTATCCAGGTTGAAAACCAAGTATCTGATGCTAAGCAATGTGGTCACCAAGCGGGTAAAGTAACTGTACCGCATGAAGACTTCATCTCTAAAATCAACGCTATCCGTTATGCTTTCCTAGAGCTTGGTGTTGACAACGGTGTTATCGTTGCTCGTACCGATTCTGAAGGCGCATCACTAACTCAGAAGATCCCAGTATCTAATGAGCCAGGTGACTTGGCTTCTAAATACATCGACTTCATCGACGTTGAAGAAATCGACATCTCTGAAGCGCAAGAAAACGACGTATTGCTTAAGCGTGATGGCAAGCTAGTTCGTCCAGTTCGTATGCCTAACGGTCTGTACTCTTTCCGTGAAGACACGAACATTGACCGCGTTGTCCTTGACTGTGTAACGGCTCTAGAAAACGGTGCTGATCTACTTTGGATCGAAACACCTACTCCAGACGTTGAACACATCAAAATGATGGTTGACCGTATTAAAGAGCAGCAGCCAAAAGCGAAGCTTGTATACAACAACAGCCCATCATTCAACTGGACGCTTAACTTCCGTAAGCAAGTGATCGCTCAGTGGGAAGAAGAAGGCAAAGACATCTCAGCATACGACAAAGACAACTTGATGAGTGCTGACTACGACGGTACTGAACTAGATACTGCTGCTGATGACGCTGCTCGTAACTTCCAACGTGATGCATCACGTGAAGCTGGTGTATTCCATCACTTAATCACGCTACCGACTTACCACACCACTGCCCTAAGCGTGCATGAGCTTGCTAAAGGCTACTTCGGTGAAGACGGTATGTTGGCTTATGCTGCTGGCGTACAACGTAAAGAAATCCGTGAAGGCATCTCTTGTGTTAAGCACCAAGCCATGGCGGGTTCTGACCTAGGCGATGATCACAAAGAGATCTTCTCTGGTGATATGGCACTTAAAGCTGGCGGCGAAAAGAACACGATGAACCAGTTCTAATTAGCGACCAACTGCTATTAGCTTAAGTACTTTTTTAAGCTTAAAAAAACCGCCCTGCTAGTAATAGTGGGGCGGTTTTTTATGGTCTGGACTTTGATGCTCAAGCTTTATTTAACTAATAGCTCTTTGCTAAAGGCAAGTGCAAATAAATCCGAGTCATTATAGTTCGGGCAACTGTATCCGTTATAAATCGAATCAACTCTAAGTAATATCGTCGTCTTTATTGACACTATTATTGGGAGGCATAACCACTGGTCGAACGACTTTTTTGGTCGCAGGCTTACGCGCAGTATTGCGTTTAAATAAGCGTCGTAGCGTAGTTCGCAGCGCTTTGTAAAGCAGATAAGCTAAGGCTATTAATGCCCAGAGCCACCACAGTTGGATAATACCTAACACCACTGATTTTAAAACATCCCAACCTGATTTAAACGCTTCACCGGCTTGTGAGATAAACCCAGGTTGCTCCGCTTCTAGTAATACGTCTAAATTTTGCGTGGTCTCTTTATAGGTATTAGGCGGTTGGTTAAAACTGAGCGCGATAGTGCTAAAGCGCACTTTATCAGCGATATCCATCTGCGTAAGCTTGGCCAGCTGCTGTTGCTGTTTGGCCGCATAAGTGGCGGTAATCGTATCAACATTGCTGCCCTGCTCTTTTTCATTATCACTATTGAGCCGCTCCGCGCTTAGCTCAGCCGCCATATCGCCGTTCAGTTGGGCGGCTAATTGCTCACGATAGATATCTAAGGTGACATCTTGGGCGCTAAACTCTTGCCCCTGCAAAAAGGCGACCTGCTTTTGCAGCTGGCGCATAAATTCGCTGACCTTTGCCTTAGGGATTCGCACCGTCATATCGGCATGCCGCGAATACGTGGTCAAACTGATATCTTGCTCACCGCTAAGGTAAGTGCGCCGGTCTATCTCATTGTTGCTAATGCTAATTGCGGCCACGTAACCGCCTTGCTGCCGGGTTAAGGTCTCGATAGCATCCTTACTTTTGACCACGTCCGCCACTTTAAAGTCAGCGCGAGCATTGACAACTAGCGTCTTACCCGGAATCTCAATATCAGCGACTTGGCTGCCTAGGGTCTGCTCGCTATCGCCTGAGATATTTTCAACGGCTAGTCTCTCAACGGTCTTTTCCTTAGTCTCCGCAGCACCCTCTACCGTAGCTTGCGGCGCCGCAGCTATCTCTTCCATAGCCATATCTTGATAGGACTCTATAGCCGCCTCGCTCTCGTAGCCGTCCTCTGGGACCTGACCACAGCCGCTTGTTAATAAGACCGCTATGCCCATGCTGCCCAAGACTAGGCGATAAGACCCTGTTGCTGTTGCTGTTGCTGTTGCTGTTGCTGTTGCTAGTAATGATACTGATACTGGGATCCCCCCTAATTCTATAGGCTCTGCAAGCGGTCTAGCAGCCCCCATAGGCTTAGACAGAGTTTGCGTGGATGCTCTGGATAAATCATTGAATTTATTTAACATACACAGCCTACTTTTGTCTAATTGTTGGCCTTGATTATAGCGACTTTTAGTACAAAATATCTCCATAACATGAAATGTTACGAGTTGGCCGCATAGCCCGACTTACAACACTTATTACTCTATTAAATTTAGAGGTTGGCTATTGTCATGAATCTGTCATGTAATTTAGCTTGTCATTCCTCTGCAGCTCCCATAGGATGTGTTGATTATGATAATTTTTTAGGCCTACCTCATCTTATGGCCTAGACGTCTAGTTCTATTACTAATGAATAAAAACCGCCGAGGAAAGTCATGCAAGAGATTGAACTGAAGTTTTTAGTGCCTGAATATAAAGTAAATGCGCTCATGCGACAAACCAAAATTAAATCTTCTGCAACCTCGCAATTGGCAGCTCACTATTTTGATACCGCAAATCGCGAATTGGCAAACGCTGGTATCGCCCTACGCATTCGTAAAGAGAACGCTGATTGGGTGCAGACTATTAAGGCCGCCGGCGATGGTATGGCCGCTCGCCTTGAGCATAATCATATATTGGATCAAGCAGCGGCTGAGCAAGCTATTCAAGATCAGGCCTTAGCGCCTGATTTAAGTGTCTATCAAACAGGCGAGATTGCCACAGTACTGCAAGATTTTAAAATGAAAAAATTGGCGAAGTCGTTGCAGCGTCAATACGTTACCGATGTCGAGCGGATTACTCGCCTGGTAAAAAAAGACAGCAACGTTATCGAAGTGGCTTATGACACCGGCGTCGTGATTCATGGTGAAGATGATACCCAGCAAAGCAGTATTCATGAAGTCGAATTTGAGCTGATAGAAGGCGATACGAGTTATCTGTTTGAGATTGCCAAGACTTGGTGTAAGCGCTATAAGCTGTGCGTCTCTACCGTCACAAAAGCAGAACGCGGGGGTCTGTTGGTCGCGGGCAAAGCCCATTCTGACGCGACTAAGGCCAATGCAAACCCATTAGAAGTCACGGCTGAGATGAGCCCAGCTGAGTTTTTACGTGCGGTTGTGCATCACTGTATGCTGCAGATATTGCCCAACGCCAGTGCTATCGCTGCCGGTAGCCAAGATGGCCATCATGTGCATCAGCTACGTGTTGGCATACGTCGCCTACGGACTGCGCTGAAGTTTTTTGCGGACTTCTCAGACACTATTAATTCAGATTGGATGCCGGTGCTAAAGCAAACGTTTAGCCTCCTTGGTGAATACCGCGATCGTGAGTTGCTGCAGACCAAGACCCAGCCTATGCTAGAAGACAAAGGTGCGCCTTTCGTAGATTGGGCACCAGAACGCGACAGCCTAATGGTCGCCCCCATAGATGCGGTGCGCGCCAACGACTTCCAGATTACTTTACTGGAGCTGATTGAGTACAGCATGGGGTCTACAGATGCCGATAGTGCTACTGAGACAGACGCTACCAGTAAGCCCGCTAAAGACCAGGTGAGTAAGATACTTGGCAAACTATTTGGCAAAATCTCACAAGCCAGCAGTCATTTCGCCGAGCTCGATATCGAGGCCCAGCATGATGTCCGCAAACGCCTAAAAAGCTTACGCTATATCAGCGAATTTGTGGCCCCAATGTATAAAAACAAACCTACTAAGAAATTCTTAAAATACCTTGAGCCGGCACAAGAAGTGTTAGGAGAGTATAACGATGATATTGTGGGTCAAGAGTTCTATCGCCTGAAAGCCGAGAGCGATGCGGCGGCTTGGTTTGCTGTGGGTTATTTTAGTGCCCAACAACAGCATGCGGCTAGAGATTGTGCCGTGAGCTTAAAATCTGTACAGGATGCGCCGGTTTTCTGGTAGCGGTCTAACGCTCTTTCGAACGAGTCCTACCTTTTTACCGACCTATACGTCTATAACCCTATATAAGAAAAGGCTGGGAGAATATCTTCCAGCCTTGTTTCGTTCTGTAGTCGTTACTCGCGAAAGCAACTAAGCAACGATATTAACCACTGTCCCTTCCACGACTTGCTCAAACAGCTCAACAACATCTTGATTGCGCATACGAATACAGCCAAAGGATAGCGGGATGCCCATCGGCTCAGAGTCTGGAGTACCGTGGATATAGACGTAGCGCTCATAAGTATCACAACAGACGCCATTAGCATCAACGCCTTTATTCAGCCCCTCTTCGCAGCCTTCTAAACGTAAGATACGGCTTAAAATCCAATCACGCTCAGGGTACTCTTGTCCAAGCTCCTCGCTATAGACCTCACCGGTAGGAACGCGAGCAATAAACACAGCGTTAATAGGCTGCTCACCGCCAATCTTACTGCCAATAATATGGCGACCTAGCGGTGTCTTGCCGCTGCCTTCCGTACTGCCAATACCATTTTCAGCCGTAGAGACTGAGTACGTTTTTACCAACTCACCATTACGGTAATGTCGTAAAGTCTGCTCACTCACACTTACGAGTAATTGTGAGGCATCTGTATTCGCGGCGCTAGCGTTATCAGAGGGCTTGGTCATAGTCATATCTACTTATTTTAAAATGCTAAAGTTTATTTAGGGATTGTAACATGGAGATTGTGACCTTAATATAGAGTCACATTCCTTAACACTGTGGTCTTATGAAACTTATTTCACCGACACGGGTGTCGATTTATGACTTTATGTATACCGACACCTTGCCGCTGACGCCTTTATTAGCCGACATCTCGCATTTATCTCTACCACAGTCCAAACGCGCCCTCACCGCTAGCTTACAAGCCTTGCTCAGCGCTTTACTGTCTTACCAAGCTCGTCATGGCGGCACTGCGGTGCTAAAAAAACTGTTTTCGCGCAGTGGTATTAAGGACTTGCGCCAATACAATTCGATGAATTTCGTCACGATGAGTATTGCGTTAAATTATCGGCAAGCCGTCGCTGATGCGATATTCCTAGATGCACGCAGTCTCGCTGCCGCAGTAGATTATATCGCTGCCGATATTCAAGCAAAGCCAGAACAAGTACACACCTTATTAACCACACTTAGCGTCATATTTTTGCGTGAATTAGCTATTTTAGCGGACTACGCCCAGCTCGATAGCGAGGATGTTAGCGAGTGGCTACAACTGCAACCGCAGTTTTTATCCGCAGCTCGATTTGACCCCGTCAATAACGACCCCGCCTTAGAACTAGCGACCCTCACTCAGCAAAACCAGGCTTGGGATAAACAGAATAACAATACGACTAATAATACCAATAACAATACGGCCGCCACTAGCGATAACCGCCCTAAGCAGATTTTAAATCAAGAAATTGTGCAAGACTTAGCGGCTATGGACGCTATCATTGCCCCGCCACCCTTTGACCCTTACTGGTATGAGATTACTCATTACTCGCCAGCCCCTATAGTTATCACCGAAAGTAACGATGATGGTGTGCCGCATTATGCCAAAATCATCGGGCGCTCGGTAGACAATGCCGATCAAAGCCTGCACGATGATTTGCTAGCTTTTGGTCCTATGGGCGCCGTATCGCTACCGCATCAACGCTGGTTATTACAGCTGGCCAAGATTAGTGATATTTATCTCAGTCGCCAACGTTTGCGCATCGCATCAGAGCCAAAATCGCCGCCTAGCCGCCCCTTTGTTAGTTTAAGTATGTTAGGGGTCACTCCAACAGTAGCCACCCCTACAGATGAGATGGCTAGCAAGGCCACACTGGTGCCCCCTAAAGCCAAACCGCTTTGGAAAGACCCGGTTATCTTATTAATATTCATAGTGATTGGGGGATTAGGCGCTCTAGCTATGCTGAAATACCAATCCAAACAAGCCAATATTATGCAGAACACCGCTACTGTCGCCAAAACTAAAGTTAAGGCTAAGCCTAGCTCAATGTCGGCTAAAGCTAGCGACGCCGACACTAATAATGGTACTGGCACTGATAGCCAAATCCAGGCGGCAAAATAACTAACAACCGTCAGCTATTATCTAGTGTGGGTATTAATCAAGGTTAGTAAAAGGTATAAAAAAAGCAGAGCCTCGAGAGGCTCTGCTTTTTTCGTTGTACTAATACTGATACTAGCGATATACGCGGACTTATTTAGATAAGTCGCGACCACGACTGGCTTCGATAGCCAGACGTAGACCGTTTAGACGGATGAAACCTTCTGCGTCTTTCTGATCGTAAGCACCGGCATCGTCTTCAAAAGTAGCAATCTTTTCGTCAAATAGTGAATCGTCTGACTTACGACCGACTACGCTCACGCTGCCTTTATATAGCTTCACGCGCACCGTACCATTGACGTATTCCTGCGACTTGTCGATTAGCGCCTGTAGCATTTCGCGCTCAGGACTAAACCAGTAGCCGTTATAGATAATCTTAGCATAGCGTGGCATTAGTTCATCTTTAAGATGCGCCGCTTCACGGTCTAGCGTTAAAGACTCAATACCGCGGTGGGCTTTGAGCATGATAGTGCCCGCTGGCGTCTCGTAGCAGCCGCGTGACTTCATACCCACATAACGGTTTTCTACGATATCTAGACGGCCGATACCATGCTTGCCACCCAACTCATTCAGCTTAATCATGACTTCGAAGGGCTTGAGACGCTCGCCATCGATAGCCACTAAGTCGCCTTTTTCGTATTCAAGCTCTAGATATTGTGCTTCATCTGGGGCTTGCTCTGGGCTCACTGACCAGCGCCACATATCGTCTTCAGCTTCGGCGAATGGGTCTTCTAAGATACCGCCTTCATAAGAGATATGCAGTAAGTTGGCATCCATCGAATAAGGAGACTTTTTCTTATTGCCAGCAAAGTCGATTGGGATATTACGCTCTTCTGCGTATTTCATTAAGCTTTCGCGGCTCGATAAATCCCACTCGCGCCATGGAGCAATCGTTTTGATATCTGGGGCTAGGGCAATGGCACCTAACTCAAAACGCACTTGGTCATTACCTTTACCGGTAGCGCCATGGCTGATAGCGTCAGCGTTATGCTCTTTAGCGATTTCAACCAAGCGTTTTGCAATTAATGGACGCGCGATTGAAGTGCCTAATAAATACTCGCCTTCATAAATGGCGTTAGCACGGAACATTGGATAGACGTAATCACGAGCAAATTCTTCGCGCAGATCTTCGATATGGATATTTTTGATGCCCATGGCTTTAGCTTTAGCACGCGCAGGCTCAACTTCTTCGCCTTGACCGATATCGGCGGTGAAGGTAATCACTTCAGCGTCATAGGTCTCTTGTAGCCATTGAGCGATGATCGACGTGTCTAGACCGCCAGAGTACGCCAATACAATCTTATTGATATTTTTTGGATCAAGTTTTGACATAGAAAATCCTTATATAATGAATAACAAACGCAAAAAACATAGTGCTCGCTTAAGTCGAATTTCTTAAGATAAGCAAAATAAGCGCAGACCAAGCCTAAAGACAGCCATTTAGCGGTCAATCCGTTGGTCTATCGTCTAAAAATACGCCCCAATACCTCATTATAGAATAGACCGTCTGCTGGCTTTAGTAAACCCTTAGCGCTTTATATTGCTTACATATTGTGCATTCTCACCCGCTGCTCATTTAGTCGCTAGGCAAAATCTGTTATCATATCGCTATCCTAATTTAAGTGCCGATTTGCTCTATGACTGCTCAAAATTTAGCTACTTCGCCTGCTCATGATACCTCTGCCACTTTGCCCGTAACTGACGCTATTTCTGCGGATACTATGGCCCAGACTATTACCCTAATCCAGCCGGATGATTGGCACATTCACTTGCGTGATGGGGCTGCTCTAAAAACGACGGTAGCACACGCCGCACAAAGCTTTAATCGAGTAATGTGTATGCCCAATTTGGTACCGCCCGTTAAGACGGCTAGCGATGCCATTGCCTATCGCGAGCGTATTATGGCAGCGCTCCAAGCTTCTGACTTGCCACAAGCCCGCAAAGACGCTTTTGACCCGCGCATGACCCTATACTTAACCGATCATACGACGGCAGCAGATATTGCTGAAGCCGCTCGGTCAGGTCTGGTACAGGCGGTCAAACTTTATCCTGCAGGCGCTACTACCAACTCTGCAGACGGCGTGACCGACATTAATAAATGCGTCGATATCTTTGATGCGCTTGAGAAGTACAACCTGCCCTTACTCATTCATGGTGAAGTAACCGCTTCTCATGTGGATATCTTTGACAGAGAAAAACGCTTTTTAGAAGAAGTACTCAGCCAGATTATTGCGAAATTCCCTGAGCTTAAGATTGTAGTGGAGCATATCACCACTAGCGATGCGGCTGACTTTGTGTTGGAGCAAAGCAACCGAGTCGCCGCCACGATTACTCCGCAACATTTATTATATAACCGCAACCACCTGTTGGTAGGCGGTATCAAACCGCATTTCTATTGCTTGCCTATCTTAAAGCGTGAACAGCATCAGAAGGTCTTACTTGATGTGGCTACCAGCGGCAACCCTAAGTTCTTCTTAGGCACCGACTCGGCACCCCATGCTACCCATGCCAAAGAAAACGCATGCGGCTGCGCAGGGTGCTACAGCTCTTCTATCGCACTGCCGCTATATGCCACCGCTTTTGACAGCGTGGGTAAAATCGATAAGCTGGAAGGGTTTGCCAGTCGTTTCGGCGCACAATTCTACGGTCTGCCGGTCAACGAAAGCACCATTACGCTAGTGAAACAGCCGCTACTTGTGCCTAGCCACTATCCTTATCTAGCAGATACTGCGGAGCACACTACCGTCACGCCACTGGCAGCCGGTGACACCTTGCCTTGGTCATTTAGCAGCTAATCTAAGCCATTAGCAGTGAGCCGGTTGAGTGGCTAGCTGCTAACAGTCTGCGGCTACTGACTTATCTTAGGGCTATAGTGAGACGCTATCTTTTTTCCTTATAGGATAAGGGGATGGATAGCCTAGTTACTTAAACCTGTAGTCCTTTAAGAGCTAGCATCACCACTGGCTGTGACCGCCATAACTGCTATCACCCTATTACCCGCTGCTTGCCTGCCTTTTTCTAACTAAAATTAACTGAACTGATGCCTTGTATGAATGCACCTGATACCCCAATGCCGCCAGCAGAAAATACTGTGACTCCCGTGACTGACGCCACTACTGCAAACGCTACCAATGACGTGACTGAGAGCGAAACTAAGTTAAAGCTCAGCGAACGCTTTCGTAAGTTTATGCCTGTGGTAGTCGATGTCGAGACTGCTGGTTTTAATGCCCAGACCGATGCCTTATTAGAAATTGCCTGTATTCCTATCTTATTGGATGAGACAGGTCACTTCTACCCGGGCGAAGCCGTCAATTCGCATATTGAGCCTTTCGAGGGCGCTAATCTTGAGCCACGCGCATTAGCCTTTACCGGTATTGACCCCAGCAACCCTATGCGCAAAGCTATTGCCGAAGAAGAGAAAGTCGCTATGCGCCGTATCTTTAAAACTTTAAAGGAAGTGCGCCGGGAGCATGAGTGCCGCCAATGCGTCTTGGTAGGTCATAACGCGCATTTTGACTTAGCTTTTCTCAATGCCGCTATCGAACGCACCAATAGCAAAAATCACAGCCCTTTTCATGCCTTTTCCGTATTCGATACCGTAACCCTTTCAGCGCTAGCTTTTGGCCAAACGGTATTAGCGCGGGCGTGCAAAGCCGCAGGATTAGAGTTTGATGGCAATGATGCCCACTCTGCCCTGTATGACACGCAAAAGACCGCTGAGCTGTTTTGCCACATTTTAAACAATTATCCTATGCTACCTAATGCTTTACATGTTGAGCAAATACCAGTAGAGTTAGAAGACAACGACAAACCATAGGCAGCGTCTTGGTATCGTTCTATTAGGGGAATAGCTCAGTAACCGACTATTTGACCTTTATAGTTGCGATAACCACATTGCTAAGGATATTAATACGACGGCGATTTTTTAGTCCCTTTCCTCTAGTTTTTAGTTAGTCCCATCGCCTTCCCATGCTGTTATGTTAAATTTGCAGTATATCGGCCGCACTACTCATCGATCCTGATGCGATTACTCAAAATTTCATGATGACATTCCTGACTATCCTTGCAATGCAACTTAGATACTTGCTGCTTAGCCTTATATATAGAGGCAAGGTGCTCTATATGTGAGCCGGATAAAAAGGAATTTATCATGCAGCCACATCATATACTCTGGTCCACCATCGGCGGTTATATGCTATTAGCCGTGACTATTAGCATCATCACTTCCCTTTGGATTCGTCATCATTTAAAGCAGTTTGAGACCGGTGCTTCGTGTGCCCTCAAGCCAATACCATTAAATTTAAAAAAGTTTGATAAAAAAGCTTGACTCACCATAACTTTAGCCTTAGAATACGCACCACTTCGACATTAATGGTGAAAGCAGTCGAAGTTAGTTGTACTAGTCCCCATCGTCTAGAGGCCTAGGACACCGCCCTTTCACGGCGGTAACGGGGGTTCGAATCCCCCTGGGGACGCCACATACCTCGGGACGCAGTTATTGTTAATAGTGACTATCGCTACTAAAATAACTGAGTAACACTAAAAAAGCCAAATTCATTGAATTTGGCTTTTTTTTGTCTAAAAATTAACATAGCTGCTCTATTTAAGATGGACACTAGCAAAAGCTGCCCATCGCACCCTATCTTATGACCCTAATCATTGAACGACTCTGTATTACTGCTCTAGAAGCTACTGAACATCAGAGAAGTGACCGTTATCAGCACTAGGGCACCCAATATGGCTTGTACCATAAAGAAGGCTTGATGATCGCTAAACAGACGGGTCACGGTAAAGCCTAAGGTATTGTATTGAATGGGCGGCGTCTGATCCTGCTCATGCTGATCTAGATGGTCTTTCAATACCTCCAAAAACATTTCCCAATCCTTGCCTCTCCAGCGGTCTGGACGAAAAGGCAGCAGTTTTTTCATCTGTGACTTATTGACCAACCAATTTTCTAATACTAAAGATTGTAAAGACCAGCCCGCAAATGCCCGCTCTGATAATCGATCAAAATGTAAGACTTGCATGTCTTTATGACGATTATCTAATACCAGTTCATTTTTAAGATGAGTTAGGGCCTCTTCACTACCTTCTAAACATTGAAAAAAGTAGCCGTTGCCGTAGCACAGCACACCCGTAATATTATTCTGTTGGTTATTAGCGCTAGCAGTAGCGGCAATGTCATTTAAAGTACCTGCGGCCATCATGCCAGCAGAAGTAATCCGGCTAATGTATACCATACTGTATAGCTCTTCTGGCTGCGCTATAGCGGGTGCGGTGATCGATACCAAGTTGTTTCTCCTAACGCAATGTCATGACAACATTGCAAAATTGGTTGGTGCAGCAGCTTTTATATCCATATCACTGCCATTAATAAGACAGCGACTAGCTATGAATGGCTTATAAGAAAGGCTACTGCTCAACCAAATATTAACGCGTACAACACACAGGGCAGAATTAGCGATAACTGATTATAAAATGTAGTAAAGAGGCTAAGTGCACGAATGTGTGCTTCCCTTAATCAGCAGTCTGATAATTTATAGCTTTATAAGCTAAGGGAACTTTCAGGGTCTCTTCACTATCAAGCGCTAACTTGATCATTCGATATTTGCCTGCCGGCATGTGCGGTAATGAAAGCTTAGAGGCCTATAAAAAACCTTTATGCTTGAAAAGGACCTACGGGAATAACTAAGAAATGGAAGTATGAATATTATTGAATTATTTTTATTGGGCGCATTATTAATAACGCTACTGCCACAACAAGAAAGATTATAAACAGCTAATGTTTGTTTGATATGTTATTTCGTATAGATAGTGTATCTAAAGCGATAAGTTATCATCTTATGCGCTATTCGCAGTTAAAGCAAACAATTTTTCAATAGTTTCTGCAAGTTTTCTTATTTTATATGATGGCTTATCGCTCTATTGCATCTTGCGAGTCCATAGCTAAAATTGCTAATAACAAGTTATGGTCTTCGGGATAGGTCAATTTCAAATTTTCACGACTGCCGGCTACCAACTTAACGGGTAAGGATAAGGCTTCAAATGCACTGGCTTCATCCGTAATAGCTAGGTTGTGCGCTGCCACGTACGCTAAGACCTCGCGTAAAGCTGCTAAGCGGAATACTTGTGGGGTTTGCGCTTGCCATAACCCATCTCGACTGACGGTATTGGCGATATAAGCGCCGCTATTGTTGTCATTAACCTCTGGCTGTTGCGCTTTTAAAGTATCCGTCACTGGGCAGGCTAAAATGGCCCCATAGGGTTCGGTGCTGGCCGCCTTAATAACAGCATCTATGTCTTTACGAGGGACTGCCGGTCTAGCGGCATCATGAATTACCACCAGCTCATCGGCACCACCTCCAGCGTCGAGTAACGACTGCACGCCTGCTTGCACCGATTGCCAACGCTCAGCTCCGCCTATCGCAAAATTTACGGGTATCGCATAGTCCAGTTGCTGCGCCTGCTTATCATCAGCGGCAATCACAATAAGACACTCATGAATATCAGAGCAGCTGGCCAAGCGGGCTACCGAGTGCTGCAGTAAGGTCTGTGTGCCCAATTGAGTATATTGTTTAGGTAAGTCAGAGCCGAAGCGACTGCCCTTCCCCGCCGCTACTATTAACGCATGAATAGCTATATCAGCACTTCCTACTGTCTTAGAATTATCTTTAAGCTGTGCGGCTGCTTTGGCAGCGTTACTTTGGTTATGAGTCATAAGCACTGTTTTTATTTATCCTGTAGTTATACTTACTGTATTTCAGTTTAATACCGTGCAATTGATAAGTTTATAAAGTAAAAACGGCAGTCAGAATCTAATTCTAACTGCCGTTACGGTCTACTTTACTTAAGTGTGCAGCGCTAAAGCTTAATGACCTATTACTAATAAACTAGCACTTTAGTAAAAACCTAGCTCTAATTGGCAGTCGCTGCTGCTGAACGAGTCGCGGTCGGAGCAGTAGAGAGCTGCACAAAGGTCTCATCCGCTTTTATCAGACCTAAGTCTAAACGCGCATGCTCCTCGACGGCTTCTAAACCCGTCTTCAAATCGCGAACATCTGCGCGCAAGATATTATTATCAGCGACCTGATTGTCATTAATTTGCTGCTGTTCAGCAATCTCACTCAGTAAAGCTTCATACTGGGCATGCCCATTTTCCCCTAGCCAATACTGATACTGCAGCCCTAAGAATACGGCCACAGCGACAATAAACAACATAAACTGGCTAAAGTATTTCATGGTAATTACTCGCCACGTAGACCGATGAATTCTTGTGGACCGCGATAGCTGGCACGCACTTGCTGCTCAATACGAAGCAGTTGGTTGTACTTAGCTACGCGGTCTGAACGGCATAGCGAGCCCGTTTTAATCTGACCTGCAGCTGTCCCTACGGCCAAATCAGCAATAGTACTGTCTTCCGTCTCACCTGAACGATGTGAGATAACCGTAGCATAACCGTTTTTCTTCGCCATATAGATAGCATCTAAGGTCTCAGAAAGCGTACCAATCTGGTTAAACTTAATCAAGATAGCATTAGCGATTTTCTTATCGATGCCTTCTTGTAAGATAGCTGGGTTGGTCACGAATAAATCATCGCCTACCAACTGCACTTTATCACCGATTTGCTGGGTTAAATAAGCCCAACCTTCCCAATCTGACTCATCCAGACCATCTTCGATTGAGATGATAGGATATTGATTGGCTAGGCCGACTAGGTAGTCTGAAAACCCTTGGCTATCAAAAGCTTTATTGCCTTCGCCCGCTAAGATATATTGACCGTTTTTATAGAACTCACTGGCAGCACAATCTAGCGCTAAGTAGATGTCTTTACCTGGCGTATAACCGACTTGTTCGATAGCCGACATAATGACGGTAATGGCTTCTTCATTGCTACGTAAGTTAGGGGCAAAGCCACCTTCATCACCAACAGAAGTGCTTAAGCCTTGTGACTTTAGGACTGATTTTAAGCTATGGAAGACTTCTGTACCCGCACGTAGCGCATCAGAAAAGCTGCTAAAGCCGACTGGCTCAATCATAAACTCTTGGATATCGACGGTGTTATCCGCGTGCTCACCACCATTTAAGATGTTCATCATCGGCACAGGCATAGTCAATGAGGTCTGACCCCGTAGATTGGCGATGTACTGATGTAGCGGTAAGCCTTGTGATAGAGCCGCTGCTTTAGAAGCTGCTAACGATACCGCTAGCATGGCATTTGCGCCTAAATTGCCTTTATTTTCAGTGCCATCTAACGCAATCAAGATGTCATCAATCTTTTGCTGTTCGGTCACATCAGTATCAACTAGAGCGGCACG
This sequence comes from Psychrobacter sp. CoH-33_TS_01, assembly GCF_058189395.1. NCBI lineage: Bacteria > Pseudomonadati > Pseudomonadota > Gammaproteobacteria > Moraxellales > Moraxellaceae > Psychrobacter > Psychrobacter sp. CoH-33_TS_01. Next base: position 21,636 of record NZ_JBVGQI010000008.1, on the reverse strand, counting down.
AATCTGGCTGTTCACATTAGCCACTGCCTTTTTTACGCCTTTGCCCATGTAGCGAGTCTGATCGCCATCACGCAGCTCTAAAGCTTCACGAGAGCCCGTGGAAGCGCCACTAGGGGCAGCAGCACGTCCTAGCGTACCATCCGCTAAGATAACATCAGCTTCAATCGTAGGGTTGCCACGCGAGTCTAGAATCTCTCTAGCTAGAATATCTTTGATTTCACTGACGTTCTTGGTATCTTCAGCGTACATAATGTCTCCAAACATTTAGATAGAATATATATAGATAAAATACATGAAACCACGATCAATTGGCCGATAAGCCAAGCGGATCTTTTTTGCAGAGCTTGTCGTCATGATACGGGGTTAACCCAACATGAATTACGCTCAATACTTAGGCAGTCGCTGTGACTGTCCATAACAATACTTGCTAGCGCTCAGAACTACTACTTATCAGCTCAGGGCTGTTGATAGTTATTAAGGATGTTAATAGCTATTAGGGCTGTGAGTCATAAAGGAACGCTTATGGGCAGTCCATCTTCATAAACCATAAAATAAGCTTAAAAAAACCACTCAGTTAGAGCACAATCGCCAACTATAAGCATAGCGCTCATAATAACATAACTTGCCCATAATTTAGCAGCGTTACCCGCACGAACGCCTTTAACATTCTTGTTCGACTCGTTTCTCCAAGTCACTTCTTCAAGTGTATTCGTCAAATCACTTATTTAGATAGCCGCTGCGTTAAATCGTCGCATCTTCCGATGATACGGGCTTATCATAATCGATAGGCGTCACAGTCACTTCTTGACTACCAACACTGGTCTGATAACGGGTTAAACGCATCGCATTCATTAATACGGAAATGGAGCTGAGTGCCATGGCAGCCGCGGCCAGCATCGGATTCAGAAAACCAAAGGCCGCTAGCGGAATACCAATACAATTATAAATAAAGGCAAAAAACAGATTCTGCTTAATATTTTTCACAGTTGCATGGGCAATTTTTTGTGCCGCATCCACATGCATTAGCGAGCTGCCCATTAGCCTAGCGGAAGCGCTGTGTTGTGCCACATCCGTGCCTTCAAACATAGCAAAACTGGCATCGGCCGTCGCCATAGCGGGGGCATCATTGACGCCATCGCCGACCATGGCCACCTTATGCCCTGCCCCTTGTAAGGAGGCTATCTTCTCCGCTTTGTCGCGCGGGCTCAGATGCGCATAAGCTTCAGTGATGCCTAACTCGCCAGCCACATGATTGACGACCGACATTTTATCGCCACTCATCAAAATCACGTTAATATTGTCTGCCCGTAAGGCATCAATGGTTTGCTTGGCCTCATTTTTTAAATCATCGGCTAGCGCAAAAGCTCCCAATGGCGAGCCATTCACACTGACCGCGACGCTACTCGCAATTTGCCACACTTTAGGCATGTGCTTAGGCAAGGTTAAAGAGGCAAAATCAGGCGTACCGACCTTGATAGTGCCTAAGCCTGCAATCTGTGCAGAGATGCCCTGCCCTTGGACGACATTAATATCGCTAACATCCAGCAATTCTAAGCCTTGCGCATGAGCCGCATTGACTAGCGCAGTCGCTAAAGGATGGCTAGCATGGGCTTCGACACTGGCGGCCAGTTGTAAGACGTCTTGAATATTAATAGTGTTATCAACGACTACCTGATCTACTAATACGGGACGGCCTACTGTAAGCGTCCCTGTCTTATCCACCACGACGGTATCGATATTGCCCGCCGCCTCTAAGCTCTGCGCATCTTTAAACCAAACCCCATGCCGTGCTGCTACGCCCATACCCGCCATAATGGCTGCTGGCGTTGCTAACCCTAAGGCACAAGGACAAGCGATGACTAAAACCGCTACTGCATGCATAATCGCTGTTTCAAGATTGCCCGTAAGCCACCATGTCAGTCCCAAAGTCACCAAGGCAATCGCAACGACCACAGGGACAAAGATAGCCGTAACCTTATCGGCTAGACGGGCTAAATTAGCTTTTGAGCCTTGGGCATCGCTCAGCGCTTGCACCATATCGCCCAGCTGCGTTTGCGCTCCTGTGGCAGTCACTCGATAAACCAAACTGCCATTATCCACCAAGGCGCCTGCGAGCACCCCGTCACCGTCTTGTTTTTTTAGCGGTACCGACTCACCGGTTAAGTGGCTCTCAACACACCAACCTGAGCCGGCGATAACCACTCCATCGGTGGCAATACGGCTGCCCTGCTTAGCCCGCAGTTGATCCCCCACCACGACTTCAGATAAGGCCGCTGTGACAAAACTACCATCGGCTTGTTGTTTTTCAACATCGCTTGGCGTTAAGGATAATAAAAGGTCAATGCTGTTTAAGCTGTGCTTTTTGGTACGGGCTTCTAAATACTTACCCAAACGGACAAAAGCAATGACCATCACCCCGGCTTCAAAGTAAATATGCGAGTCATGGGTCATTGGTATCGCCATGGGGGCAGCCCCAGCCGCGAGACTTTGCAACATCTCTAGACCACCGCCTAAGATTAGCCAAGCATAGGTTGAGTACGCCCAAATGGTAACTGTGCCCAACACGACCAGCACATCCATATTGGCGACGCCGCCCTTGATGGAGGCCCAGGCACTCTTATAAAAAGGCCAAGCCAGGCCAAATTGCACGATGGTGGCGAGGATAAACTGTAACCACACTGGTGGCATCCAAGCCATCCCTTGCCCAACCATCATGCCGGCCATACCGACTAAAAACGGGATTAAACATAGCCAAATAGCCAGTAATCGCCAAGGCAGTTCGGTCGGTGTCTCCTCCGCTACGGCCCCAAGGGCTTGGCTCTCTTTCACATTGGCTTCAAAGCCCGTCTTCGCTACCCAAGCAATCACTTCATCGGCACTGGTTTGCGTACTGTCATAATCTACATTTAACGTCTCTGCGGCAAAATTGACACTGGCTTGCGTGATGGCTGGTTTTTTATTCAAAACCTTTTCGATGCGGGTGGCACAGGCTTGGCAAGACATACCGTCTACTGCCAACTGCAAATGGGCAAGTTTAGCAGGCTCTGCTTGCTTTGCAGTGGTATCGGTAGAGGTAACAGGAGTAGACAATGACATGATAATGCTCATTTTTGAAAAAGATGGAATAGATAATAGACGGTCTAATTGCGAGGGAAATACTTAAGGGCTTAGCTATTAAGGACTTAGCTATTAGAAACTTAGCCATAACGATAGACGCCTCTAAAGAAGCGCCTATTTATCTAACAAATTATAGCTACTAATCAATAACAGCTATGGCCAAAGCTAAGCATTAGCCACGGTAGCATCAAAACCTGCGTCTTCAATGGTTGCAGCGATTTGCTCAGCGCTTACTTGCGCATCATCAAAAGTCACTGTGGCCAATTTATCTTCTAGGTTCACTGAAAGTGTCTCTACGCCCGCTAGTTTGCTAACGACCGTATGCACGCTTTGTACGCAGTTATTACAGGTCATACCATCGACGTTGATAAGGCGAGTTTGCATAGTCATAATATTTTTCCTTAGTGTATTTATGGGTTGTCGTCATAAGTGTTGCTAAGTAGGCTATTTTTTAATAAATACTTTAACCACAGTCTGACACAAACACTGTCGACTCGCAGCCTACTTGAAAATTATTATAAATTATAAGTCGTTATTAGGGTTTTGCGGGGCATCTACAGGAAAAGGCTGGGTCACATAATCAACCGTACTGATAGCAGCGGTTAAGGCATGTATCGACGTCTCCGTATCTTCATAGCGGACCAGCGCCACATCGGTATCAGGATGCAGCTCTATAGCCGTCACACCATCGATGTTTTTAAGCGCCACCATCACCTCTTCTAGGCCTGCTGTATCGTCTATATTTTTGATGCTAACTTGCGCTATTTGGGTAGCCATTATAGGGACTCCAATAGAGTGTGAGAATAAAGAGTAAGAGTGTCAAATAGATTAATGGGTATCTAAAGTCTCAAAACCTTTAACCAAAGTATCAATCTGCTTAAGCTGCTTGAGGAAGGCTTCTAATTGGCTAAGTCTTAAAGCACACGGACCATCGCATTTGGCCTTTTCAGGTTCAGGATGCGCTTCTAAAAACAGTCCAGCCAAACCCGTTGCCATCCCGGCACGGGCTAGAGTAGTAATCTGCTCACGGCGGCCACCTGCACTATCACTACGGCCACCCGGCTGCTGTAAGCTATGGGTCACATCAAAGAATACCGGCACATCCATTTGCTTCATGGTATCGAATCCTAGCATATCCACCACTAGGTTGTTATACCCAAACGCTGTACCACGCTCGCACAAGATAATCTTATCATTACCGGCCTCTAAGCACTTATTCATAATATGGCGCATTTCATGCGGGGCTAAAAACTGCGCTTTTTTGATATTGATAATGGCATCCGTCTTTGCCATAGCTTGTACTAAGTCAGTTTGCCGGCTTAAAAAAGCAGGCAGCTGAATAATATCAGCTACTTCAGCGACGGGCGCGGCTTGATACGGCTCATGCACGTCCGTGATAATAGGCACATTATATTTTTCTTTAATATCAGCCAGCCATTGAATGCCTTTTTCTAAGCCAGGCCCACGGAACGAATGCAAGCTTGAGCGGTTGGCCTTATCAAAACTCGCCTTAAACACATAACCGATATCTAAACGCTGACAAATCTCGATATAGCTTTCGGCAATTTCAAACGCCATTTCTTGCGACTCTAAGACGTTCATGCCACCAAATAATACAAAAGGTTGATCATTGCCAATCCGGATATCACCTAACTGTAGATGCGACTGCGCAGTAGTTAATTCGCTCATGGAGGTCCTTATTTTTTATTAGATTAGTGGGGTCTGTTTGACCCTAAATAGGTTATAGAGACTATCATACGCTGAATAGTGCCCTCTATTGTAACGGAATATAAGGCCGCTGTTAAAATGCGCAGATAAAAAAAGACCAATATTAATATTGGTCTCTTTTATCAAAAGGGCAACTTGACTTAGCCAACCCTACTTAATGACTAATGCTAGTCACTAGCTAGCTATAATGATTAAGCCTTCTGCTCTTGCTGACTAATAGCAGCTTTGATAAAGCTAGCAAATAGCGGGTGGCCGCCACGTGGCGCACTAGTGAATTCCGGGTGGAACTGCACAGCGACAAACCAAGGATGCTCTGGAATCTCAACCGATTCTACCAAATGCTGCTTGGCAGAGTAGCCAGAGATTTTCATACCAGCAGACTCTAAAGGCTCGATGTAACGGTTGTTCATCTCATAGCGGTGACGATGACGCTCAGTAATCGTGCTAGCGCCATAAATCTTACGCAGTTTAGAGTCTTCAACCAATTCAGCTTGCTGTGCGCCTAAACGCATAGTGCCACCTAGGTCTGAATCATCACTACGAATCTGTAGCTCACCCTTTTCATCCAACCACTCAGTGATGAGACCGATGATAGGCTCTGCCGTCTTACGGTCAAACTCTGAAGAGTTGGCTTCAAGCTTTAGGACGTTACGGGCGTATTCGATTACCGCCAGTTGCATGCCTAAGCAGATGCCTAAATAAGGGACTTGTTGCGTACGCGCATAGGTAATAGCTTTCATCTTACCCATAGTACCGCGCTCGCCAAACCCACCAGGCACTAATATAGCATTGGCTTGGCTTAAACGTTCTACCACAGCGTCATCGCTATAGTCGCCTAAAGTTTCAGCATCTACATAATCGATATTGATGTGCTTTTTATAAATGATACCGGCATGTAGCAAGGCTTCGTTAATAGACTTATAAGCATCAGGCAGCTCGACATATTTACCAACGATAGCGACGGTAATTTCACCATCAGCGTTCAGCAAAGCATCAACCACATTATCCCAATCGGATAAATCAGCTTCCGGAACGTCTAAACCAAAACGCTCACAAATGATATCGTCCAAGTCTTGCTCATATAGCGTGCGCGGAATCTGATAAATGCTTTGCGCATCTTGGCACATGACGACGGCGCGCTCTTCCACGTTTGTGAATAGGGCGATTTTACGGCGATTATCTTCTGAGATGGGATGCTCTGAGCGGCAGATTAGGATATCTGGCTGCAGACCAATTGAGCGTAATTCTTTGACCGAATGCTGGGTTGGCTTGGTCTTAGTCTCACCGGCACTAGAGATATAAGGTACTAGGGTCAAATGCATTAACATTGCATTGCGATGGCCAAGCTCGACCTTCATCTGACGCACAGCTTCCATAAAGGGAAGTGATTCGATATCACCTACGGTGCCACCAATCTCAATGATAGCGATGTCATAACCTTCACCACTAGCTCTGATGCGATGCTTGATCTCATCAGTGATGTGCGGAATCACCTGTACGGTACCACCAAGATAATCACCACGACGCTCTTTATTCAATACCGTCTGGTAAATACGGCCGCTAGTGAAGTTATTGGTTTTACTCATTTTAGAGTGGCGTAAGAACCGCTCGTAGTAGCCTAAATCTAAGTCAGTCTCAGCGCCGTCTTCGGTGACGAACACTTCGCCGTGTTGAAAAGGGCTCATGGTCCCTGGATCAACGTTGATATACGGGTCCATCTTAGTCATAGTGACTTTTAGGCCACGGGCCTCTAAGATGGCCGCTAGCGAGGCTGCGGTAATACCCTTGCCTAAAGAGGAAACCACACCACCTGTTACGAAGATAAACTTAGGGTTGGTCAGTGATTTGGTCGTTGGGTCGTTGTTAATTATTTCGTTACTAGTCATCATGGCATCAAAACACGGTAGTGGTAAAAGGGGATTCTACTAAAAATCCCTTCAAATTAACAGAGCCTACGCACTATTAACCTAGGAAAAATAGTTATCATAAAAAAATCCACCCCGAGGGATGGATTTTTTAGTACTAGATTCTAATGGTTAGATTAGAATTTGTATTCTAGACCAGTACCAACTACGAATACTTCAGCATCGCCCATTGCAGGTGCGTAAACATCATCACCATTAGTATCTTTTATACCAGTATTATAGCGATAGGCAACATCGTCAGCTTTGTTCATACCAGCATAAAGATGAGCAATGATATTGTCTTTATACATGTATTTACCGCCAACTACGATCTGATTTGAATCAGCATCACCAAAACCGTTTAGGTTAGTAGTGTTGTTGTACTGAGCGTATACAGACGCAGGACGAGCAAAGTTAGTTAGACCCATTTCAGCACTTACAACTAGACCTTTCTCTTTTTCAGCACCACCATCATAGTCAGCTACTTGGTATAGAGCGCCAAGCATTACAGGAGCAGCCATGTATTTGCCTAGGTCTACAGTAGCGGTACCACGGATGATATCACCAGCGATGTTTTGATCTTTGTCATAAGCAAGACCAGCTGTGAAGCCTGTGCCTTGATCAAACATTGCTGCTACACCAAAACCTGCGTTGTCATTGCCGTTAGCATCATCAGAGCTATACATTGCAGACAGTTGTAATGGCATACCATTGTATTTAGGCGCAGTCCAGATGATTGAGCTTGGAATACGGTTACTATCCGCCATGTTTAGCGCATCAACAACTTCGTTTTCGTTCTGAGTAGTACCTAGGTTATCCCAGTAACCTTGGTTTACAACAACGTTGTCAATTCTAGCTAGGCTTGATTGGTTTTTACCAACACGGAACTCACCGAATTGCTTGTTAACCACACCAAGGAACGTGTCACGGTTAGTGAAACCATTTTTGTCGCCATCAACGCTAGTGCCGTACTCTAACTGATAGATAACATCAGTGTTAGCGGTCATAGCTTCAGAGCCTTTAAGACCAATACGTGAAGCATGAGAGTTGATTTCTACAGTATCTTCGTCGTAGTTAACGCCAGCTGCGCTTGTATCAAACTCAGCATTTACATAGTCAGCAGCTACGAAAGCTTTACCGTAAACAGTAGGAGCCGCGTTAGCAGCAGAAACAGATAGAGCAGCAACGGCTGATGCTAAAAGTAGTTTTTTCATGGGGAATATCTCCACTTAACAATTTTATTAACGGGCTGCCCTAGCAAGCTAACGCCCAAGATGATAACTCGTCGAATCCTCAAAAAGTAATGATAGACTCGTTACCAAGGTAAGGTGTAAAAGTATAGCAAACTTTTGTTACATTTTCATGAAACCGTCATACTCTGCTCTAAGATTGGTCGTCCAACCTATGATAATCAGCTTATGTAAGTTACATAATAGTGCCGTAACATCCGTTACTAAACTCGTACTTCGGATATAAGCATAACAACTTTGACATAATTTGCAACACTTTTTTTAATCGTCCTAGTACTTTTATTTTCGCAGATTCAACGATAGATTATTGACCATCAATAGGCATAGGCTTCACAGCTCATCGAACCCATTAGCAGAGTAAAAAAATGCTTTTTAATCTGGCAAATAAAAACCATTACTTAACAAACAGTGAATAAAATTAGTCGCTAACAACGCCATCAATAACTGGATGGCAATCATTTTTTCATACCATTTTGTGTGCAATTCTTCATCTGAAACTGCACTATTGGTTTTCGGCAACCTACCTTAACTTTATGATTGACCAGTAAATAGCTACAGCTGAGAGAACCTACAGGCCATAAAATAGGGGTCGTAACTATGGCTACGACCCCTACTGTATTAGTCTTTATTTATTTTAAATTAGCAAGCTTTAGCCTTTAGATTTAGACGTGCTTGATGCAATAACGGCTCAGTATAGCCACTAGGTTGCTCACGACCTTTAAAGACCAAGTCACACGCTGCTTGGAAGGCTACAGAGCCCTTGAAGTCAGCTGCCATAGGCTGGTAGCTAGCATCACCAACGTTTTGCTCATCGACGACTTTGGCCATACGCTTCATAGCGTCCATAACTTGCTCTTCTGTCACGATGCCATGGTGCAACCAGTTGGCAATGTGCTGACTAGAGATACGTAGGGTGGCACGGTCTTCCATCAAGCCTACATCGTTGATGTCCGGCACTTTTGAGCAGCCAACGCCATGATCTACCCAGCGTACGACATAGCCCAAGATACCCTGCGCATTATTCTCAACTTCTTGACGCTTTTCTTCGTCCGTCCAGTTAGTGTCTTTGGCTAATGGAATGGTGATGATGTCATCAAGGCTGGCCCGTTTACGCGATTTCAGCTCATTTTGCACTTCATTCACGTTGACTTGATGGTAATGGATGCTGTGCAAGGTAGCCCCAGTAGGTGAAGGTACCCAAGCCGTAGTCGCGCCCGCTTGTGGATGACCCGCTTTGGTCGCCATCATTTCTTTCATCTCATCAGGCTTGGCCCACATGCCTTTACCAATCTGCGCATGGCCTTGTAGACCCGTCTCAAGACCGATATCCACGTTCCACTGCTCATAGGCAGGCTGCCACACTTGTGACTTCATATCGCCTTTACGCACAAAAGGACCGGCATTCATACTGGTGTGCATCTCATCGCCAGTACGGTCTAAGAAGCCTGTATTAATAAAGATAACACGCTCTTTGGCCTGACGAATCGCTTCTTTTAGGTTGACCGTCATACGGCGTTCTTCATCCATAATACCGATTTTTAAAGTATTACGAGGAATGTTTAGCAAGTCTTCAGCCGCTGAGAATAGGTCTACTGCAAATTTCACCTCTTCAGGGCCATGCATCTTCGGCTTCACGATGTACATTGAGCCTTTGCGTGAGTTAGACAGCTCATTGTTGCCTTTGATATCATTTAACGTGAGTAACGAAGTAATAAGAGCGTCCATGATACCTTCGAAGATCTCTTCTTGACCTTCTCCCAAATCTACTAAAATTGCTGGGTTTTGCATTAGGTGACCGACGTTACGAATGAGCAATAACGAGCGACCTGGTAGCACTAATTTGCCGCCATCTGGCGTGGTGTATTCGCGGTCTGGATTCAGTTTACGCGTACGCTCTTTACCGCCTTTCATAAAGGTTTCAGAAAGATCACCATTCATTAGGCCAAACCAGTTGCGATATACTTCTACTTTTTCTTCAGCATCTACTGCAGCGACGGAATCTTCACAATCCTGAATAGCCGTGATCGCCGACTCAAGCAACACATCTTTGATATTCGCAGGATCGTCTTGACCTACCGGATGGTTGGCATCGATTTGAATCTCAGCATGCAAGTTATTATTCTTCAGCAAGATACCCGTTGGTGCAGCAGCGTCGCCCACATAACCCGCAAACTTAGCCGCGTCTTTTAGTTCGGTTTTGCTATCGCCTTGGGAAACAACCAGCTTGCCTTCTTCTACTGCAAAACCCGTCGCATCGTTATACGAGCCTTGTTGTAAAGCAAAGTGCTCATCTAAGAAAGCTTTGGCATAAGCCACGACTTCAGCACCACGCTTAGGATTGTAGCTGCTGCCTTTGTCTTTACCGTCAGCATCATCAATCATATCGGTGCCGTATAAGGCATCGTACAAGCTGCCCCAACGCGCATTTGCAGCGTTTAGCGCATAACGAGCATTACGTACAGGCACTACCAACTGCGGTCCTGGAATACTGGCAATCTCAGCATCCACATTTTCTGTAGTCACGGTGAAATCATCACCTTCAGGTAGCAGATAGCCGATATCGGTCAAAAACTGCTTATATTTAGGATAGTCAATCTGACCATCTTGCGCAGGGTTATCCAAATGCCATTGGTTAATTTGCTCTTGTAAATCCGTACGCTTTGCCAATAGCGCCTTATTGCGTGGCATCAGGTCTTTGACGACCTTTTCAAAGCCGGTCCAATAGCTGTCTGAGGTCACATCAACGCGCGGCAGTACTTCATTTTCAATAAAGTCATAAAGCTGCTTATCAATGGCAAGCGCGCCTTTTTGTACCCGATTGGCATTATCTGTTGACTGCTGTTGTGCCTGATTTTGAGACTGGGTCATATTGCTATCCTTATTGTCAGAGTAATAAAATAAAGTACGATGAAAAGAGTAAGAACTGTGAGATAGGAACACAAGCGGCGTTCCTAGTGAGCTTAGTAGACCAGTAGCAAGACTGAGCCTTTATAAACACTAGCGGGTAACCGCTGATTAGCAGGTTGTAAAGTTGAGTTTTAGCATAAGGCAGTTAAGGTTTTAAATTCAACCGCTTTTTATATGAACATAGACATAAGCTATGACAACTCGCCTCAACCCGTAGCATTAGAAGCCTAATGTAGGCTAAAGACGGTCTAGGCATGTCTTTTTTTTAGGGGATAATAACTCACCACTACCCTAGCACGCTATTAAGGCGTTGTCGGCTTTAAGAGGCATATTGGCTTTAAAGTGCCTATTGAGTGATGACTATTGGTGGACCAAATCATGATAGCGGACTGTAAATAAGCGTGCAGATAGCACCACTGTCTTAGCCCTCTTTCGCTGTCACAATTGTTATCGTACTATCAAAGTAGGAAATTAACAAGGCAGGGGTATTTAGCTAATAAATAGTAGGACTCAATAAATGTGATGTCCCAATTATTTACAGGGTTGCAGCGCATATTTTTACGAAAAATATATCATGACTTATGGGTAAGCTTATAGAAACTTAAAGGATTACTACGAGATTAGGCTAGGCTTCAGCTTGTTTGCTACAATAGCGGCATAAAATTTTTGCGTTTAACTTTCCTTTAATTTGCCTTTAAAGAACGCCCTATATTGGCTTCCTAACTCCTTGCGAGTTTCCTGTTAAGTGATAAGTGATAAGTGATTACTATGAATACTGAGGTTATGCTCGAAAATGCTGAGTTACCCCTTGCCGACACATTGACACAGTCTGATGATATTACCCCTACTACAGCCTCATCCACAGTAGATTTGACCCCCATCTATAATTTTTTGGGTGCTAGAACGTCTCAGGCTTGGGTTGATGCTGCGCTAGCGAACTTGCCGACGATTATCCAAGACCATGCCAATTGTGAAAAAAAGGCTGCGGGTACGGCTATGAATATCATCTTTCGTTATGAGTTTGCCTATAATCTACAGTGTAAATTGGCGCAGCTGATTCGTGAGGAGATGCTGCATTATGAGCAAGTGATTAAACTGATGCATGAGCGCGGTCAAACTTGGCAGCACCTATCTGCGGGACGCTATGCTAAGGGCATGCTGAAACATAAGCGCTCTTATGAGCCTGCTGCCATGGCTGATGTGCTAATCATTGGGGCCTTTATAGAGGCGCGTTCTTGTGAGCGTTTTGCGGCCTTAGCGGAGCAAATACAAGATGAGCGTTTGGCTCGATATTATCGCTACCTGCTCAAATCAGAAAGCCGACATTTTGAAGACTATTTGGCCTTAGCTCGTGAAATGACGGCTAAAGATCCTGCCGAGGATATAGATCAGCGTATTGCGCTATTCAAAGCAGTAGAGGCTGAGCTGATTACTAGCCCTGATCCTGAAGTACGTTTTCATAGTGGCGTGCCAGCCTAGTTATAAAGACTCTAGCTGCTGACTTCTAGCCATAAAAAAATCTCAGTAAAAGCGCCTCTAAGCCTCTTACTGAGATTAATTATTTATACTAAGCTATGACTTATATCTAACTAGCTAACTATACCTACCCAACTCGGCTCAATCCCTCTCAGTCTTTGGTAACGTCTGTATTGTATTGGGTATGGTCTTTGGCGACATGATGCGGATCTTGATCGGGCACTAACTCTGCCGCAGCAGCAGGATTGGCATTCTGTAACGCATCCTCTGGCACGACCCCATTGGTATCATCTGCATCTCTTAATTTATAATCTGCTATTTTATCTTGGTCAGGTTGTGAATCATTTATCGACATAATATTTCCTTAAAAAATGATAAATATAGAGAGCAAATGGCAGTAGGCTCTAGCCTACTTTTCTTGATCAGTAGTATTTAATACTCGAGTTTGCGCATTATCGACACTGGCATAGCGGTTTAGGTCATTAATCTCATCACTTTTAGGGTTATGCGGGCTAGCATGCGCAGTAGTTTTGTCGTTTACGCCATCATCGAAAGCATCACCCTCTTGATCACGACGGTCAGGCTGACGAGCAGGCATATCGCCTTCGTTTACGTGCTCCGTACCGACTAGATTATCATCAAAAGTTTCCGTCCCTTTATTGACTGAAGTCTCTGCCGCTAAACGAGCATCTTCTGCTACTCTATCAGTTAGAACCGTGTCATCCAGTGAAGCATCTGCGATATGATTGGCTTCGACAGGCTCACTACGATTGATGGCAGGCTCTATAGGGGTTTTACTTAAATGCGGGTCATTGGTTTCCATCGTATTCACCTTATTGTTCATTATTTTAGGGGTTACTATCTAATTTTAAAAATGACTATTCATTAGTCAAAATCATAGATCGTTAGAATAGCAGCTTAGATTTCATTGCCTTTTTGGCTCAAATCATAGGCATTTAGGTCAGCGACATTTTTGCCACCTGGTGGTAAGTCTTCCTGCTTACGCGGGTCTGAATAAATTTCATCAGTCTCTTGTGAGTCCTGCATAGGGCCATCAATATCAGGCTGATGCTTGCGGCCTTCAAAGCTGTCTTTTGGGTTTTCATCTGTTGGAATTTCTGGCGTCGTAGAGACCTGCTCTGCTGACTCTTCAACAACAACTTGACGCTCGTCATCAATGATTACTTTTTTGTCGTTCATAACATGTCCTTACAGATATTGAATAAATAGATGTCGAATAACTAGAGGTGAAATAAATAGATATAACGCTTATTTATCCGTACGCACGGAGTCATCAATAAAAGGAGTCTTCTGCTCTTCTGTCAGGCTCTCAGCTTCTTCAGCTTTATCAACATTGCTCGTATCTAAGTTTTCTGAAATTTGCTCGGCATCAGCATTATCAATGGCTTGCTTTACTTGAGACTGGTCTGGATTATTAGGTTGATTATTACTCATAATGGTATGTCCTAGATTATTTTAGTTATTGAATGTTATTAACTCTGCTAGGTTCAAAATTATAATAATCTACGGTATGTTGCCAGTGGTCACGCGTATCCAAATGTGAAAAATTGTGATAACCCTGCTCGCTTTGTAACCAGACTTGCCCGCATTGCGTAGTCGAATTTTTAGTCGATAAGATAACCACTACATCATATGACCCAATAAATCTAGATTTTTAGCTAGTTAGCACACGTAATTTCAATTGCTTATAAATCATTAGTTTTAGGCTTATAAGCTTGTACTGCTTATTTTGCATGAATAACCCATACAAACAAAAACAGCGCCCAATTTAAGGCGCTGTCTGTGCAATGCTAGATAACCAATATTAACTCTCTGTATTGAGCAGACTGACTTCATTAATCGTAGCTAATAAGTAATCCTGAGCAATATGCGGGGTCTCGCCTGCTTGAGGGTGACAACGATGCCACTGTCCATTGCCTGCCAACTCCCAAGCCTGCACGTTATCTTGCAAGTAGTTAATCAGACCTTGCTCATACACCTTTTTGAATAATTTCTTATCTTCAATGGGGAAAGCCACCTCAACACGATGGAATAGATTGCGGTCCATCCAGTCAGCGCTGCCACAATATAAGCGCTCGTCGCCCCCATTATAAAAATAGTAGACGCGGGTATGCTCCAAAAAGCGACCTATCACTGAGCGCACGGTAATATTGTCTGACAGTCCGGGTACTTGCGGGCGCAGACAGCACATCGAGCGTAATATCAGCTCAATTTTTACCCCGGCTTGCGAGGCATCATAAAGTTTATCGATCAGTTTACGCTCAGTTAGGGCATTGACCTTGATAATGATATGCGCTTTTTTACCCGCTTGAGCATTGGCAATCTCATCATCAATAAACGCCATGAGCTGATCGTGCAAGGTAAAAGGCGCATGTAAGAGCTTTTTCAAATTGGCCGGCTTGCCCATTCCGGTCAGCTCTTGGAAGATTTTATGCACATCTTCAGAGATATCGGGGTCAGCTGTAAATAAGCCGTAATCGGTATAGGCCTTGGCATTACCCGCATGATAGTTACCCGTCCCTAAATGCACATAACGGCGAATATACTCATCTTCTCGGCGCACAATGAGCATGAGCTTGGCATGGGTTTTATAACCGACGATACCATAGACCACGACCACGCCAGCCTCTTGCAGGAAGTTCGCTACGGCGATATTAGACGCCTCATCAAAGCGAGCGCGTAGCTCGATGACGGCGGTAACTTCTTTACCATTACGGGCAGCAGCAGCTAGCGCTTGTACGATTTCAGAGTTGGTACCAGAGCGATATAGCGTCTGCTTAATAGCGAGGACTTTAGGGTCATTAGCCGCTTGCCAAAGCAGGTTTACAATTGGAGAGAACGCATGGAACGGGTGATGCACTAACACATCCCCACGGCGCATGGCCGTAAACATGCTTCTTGATTTCTCGCCTTTTTCGAAAGACTCGCGGCGGAAAGCTTTGGGCACCATATGGGTAAAAGACTCGTAGCGTAGACCGGGCAGATTAAAATCAAACAGTAAGCGGGTCAGGTTGACCGGGCCATTCACACGATAGAGCTGGTTGGCATGCAGCTCAAACTCTTCTAATAGGAAGTCGATGATGCTCTGTGGGCAGTTGGTGGTGACCTCAAGGCGTACTTTATCGCCAAAACGACGGTTTTCCAGCTCGCCTTCTAAGGCTTTAGCGATATCCTCAACATCATCTGCTAGGTTTAAATCGGCATTACGGGTCAGTCTAAACTGATGGCACCCCTTCACCGTCATCCCGGGAAACAGCTCATTCACATGCTCATGGATGATAGCCGATAGCATGACATGGTGCTCTTTGCCGCCCGTTAACTCATCAGGTAAGCGAATCACGCGTGGCAAACTGCGCGGGGCTGGCACGACTGCTAAATTAATATCACGACCAAAGGCGTCTTTGCCCTCTAAGCTCACCATAAAGTTGAGACTTTTATTGACCAAGCGTGGGAACGGATGCGCCGGATCAATACTAATCGGGGTCAGTACGGGCATGACCTGCTCGATAAAGTAACGCTTCATCCAAGCAGATTGCGCAGCGTCTAGCTCATCGCGCTTCAGATAGCGGATATCGCGTTTGGCCAATTCGGGCAAGACGTCTTCGTTTAAGATACGATATTGTTCAGCGATGGCCTCATGAGTAATACCGGCAATCAGGCGCAACACTTCGCTTGGGCGCATACCGTGTGGGGTACTGGCCACATCGGCATGATTTAACTTTTGCATGAGACCCGCCACACGAATCTCGAAAAACTCATCCATGTTTGATGAGAAAATAATCAAAAAGAACAAACGCTCTAGCAAAGGATGGCGTGGGTCTTTGGCTTGTGCCAATACGCGTAAATGAAAATGCAGTAAGGAGATGTCGCGATGAATATAGCTGTTGGCCGAGTAAGTGCCATCGTCAAAACGCTGCCAATCAATCTGCGTTAAAGCCGCGCCGCCGTTAGCAGTATCACTGCCATTATCTTGAGCGGCCATAGGCTCCTCAATCATGGCATTCGCAGCCGCAATTTTAGCGGCCAGTTTCGTCGTGTTGCTTTTAGTAGCGTTGTTAGTAGCGTTATTTTTAGTAGTTTGGTCTGTAGTAGAGGTCGAGGGAACGGCGGTCATGATGGCTTCCTAATGGGCGGGTAACGCTAAGTGCAACTAAGTAAAATAACAATAGGCTTTATATAAGCCTATTCCTTAAAGTGAGACGCCTGCATATATTTTGCTTAAAGCTTTGAATCCTCAATCGATTATAGCGTATTAATATGATTGTTTTATGTCAGAGCCAAGGGGCCGACGCTTACTCCGCTGGTGGCGCTGGCAAGGCGGCACTGTTCATGCGTCTCATGATGATACGCTGCTTATTACGTAGACGTTTAGCGCCTTGATGTTCTTCATAATATTTAGGGTTCGGTAACATAGCAATTAATAGCGCTGCTTCATCACGGTTGAGTTTTTTAGCCGGCTTATCAAAGTAATGCTGAGCTGCCGCTTCAATGCCGTAAATACCATTACCAAATTCTGCCACATTGAGATAGACGGCGAGAATACGCTGTTTGTCCCACATATTTTCGAGCAACACGGTGATGAGGGCCTCTTCGCCTTTACGGACATAGGAGCGATGCGAGGTTAAGAATAAATTTTTGGCCAACTGCTGAGTAATGGTCGAGCCCCCTGCGCTTGCCTTACCCGACTCTTCATTCTTTTGCCTAGCCGCTTCGATACCTTCCATATCAAAGCCTTCATGATTGATAAACTTAGCATCCTCGCTAGCAATAGCCGCTTGCTTGACGGGCTTGGCTATTTGGTCATAGTCTACCCACTCTTGCGTGACCGAACCGCCGCCAATACGATGCGCGAGCATAAACATACTGTTTTCAACCGGTTGACTCTTCCACATCGCCAGTAAAGCTATGACCAAAATTTGGTAGGCCACGAATAGCAGCATGAGAGAGATAAGTATGCGCTTAATAAATTTAAACAAAGCTGACATTAGCGACTGCCTAATATAATGAAAAGAAGGTATTAAATACTGGGCGGCATAGCGAGCTGCCGTCAGCGCATCCACAGTGTGCGCGTTTAGTGGACGCCATAAAGTATGCTATCTTACCCAAACCTGCCCCTAGTGTCATTAGCTAACCACTATGGTCCGTAGTTTAAATTGAGGATAATCAATGATAATTCTTAAAAATTCTATGCCAATACTTTACTGCTTATGGTCTTATTAGTACCTGTATTATAGCCTTGTTAGTGCCTTTAATGATTGGCTTTGACCGCAAAGCCTTGGCCATTATTCCCGTTTCATCCATTGCAATAGGTTAATTCCTTATGACTATCTCCCCATTAGTGACCGCCACCTTAACCACGACGCCAATGAATCCTGAGCAGTGGCGACAACGGTTGGCGGCGCAGTGCCCTGATTTGGATGCGGATACTTGGTGGTTACTCGGTACGGCTGGCTGTCATCTGTGTGATGTGGCTGAAGGCCTGATTCAACGATTGCAGACTGTCATTCCCATCTCTTATCAACTATTAGATATTGTTAGACTAACGGATGATGACATGGCGGCCTTTGCTACTGAAATTCCGGTACTACTTACCCCCAAGGCACGGCTGAACTATCCTTTTTCTATATTAGATTTGCAGCAGTTGGCTACCCAGCCTTAACCCATAGCAATGCACTCTCACTACTACGCTCGCCGCTAAGGCATCAAGGAAGTCAAAATTGCTGTTGCACAAAAATAGCCAAAGATTACTCAGCACAATAGCGTTTCCCGTATTAAACTAATAACTATATTAATGCTTTAGCTCTGAATTTGTACGACCTCTAGCCCCAACTCAGTACCCTCTACAGTCAATCCTGTTGACTCTGCACCCAATCTTGAGTGGACTGCCAATAATAATCCCCTTACTTAATAAGAAATTGAGCACTTACCCCCTAGCTGGCTCATAAGGACATGCGATGAAAGACCTGAAAAAAATTACTGAAATTGAAGATTTGCGCCGTGTGGCTGAGCGTAAAGTACCGCGTATGTTCTATGATTATGTAGACTCAGGGTCCTGGACAGAGACGACTTACCGTAATAATGAAACGGACTTTGACCGCATTAAATTGCGCCAGCGTGTGCTAGTCAATATGGAAGGCCGTAGTTTGGCCACCAAAATGATTGGTGAAGAGGCGCATATGCCAGTGGCGATAGCGCCGACTGGATTTACTGGGATGATGTGGGCAGATGGTGAGATTCATGCCGCGCGAGCTGCTGAGAAATTTGGTATTCCTTTTTCCTTATCCACTATGAGTATTTGCTCGATTGAAGATGTGGCTGAAAATACCAGTCGCCCATTTTGGTTTCAACTTTACGTCATGCGCGATCATGAGTATGTGGCCAACCTTATTAAACGCGCTAAGGCTGCCAACTGCTCGGCCTTGATATTAACTGCGGATTTGCAGGTATTGGGGCAACGTCATAAAGATATTAAGAATGGACTGTCAGCGCCACCGCGCCCGACCTTGGCTAATATTTTGAATCTGATGACCAAACCGCAATGGTGTATGAATATGCTGCAAACCCGTCGCCATACCTTTGGTAATATCGTGGGTCATGCAAAGGGTGTAGATGATTTGTCTTCCTTGACCGCTTGGACCGAAGAGCAATTTGATCCTCGTCTGAGCTGGGATGATGTCGCACGTATTAAAGACATGTGGGGCGGCAAACTCATCATCAAAGGCATCATGGAACCAGAAGACGCTATTTTAGCGGCTCGTAGCGGTGCCGATGCGCTAGTAGTCTCAAATCATGGCGGTCGGCAATTGGATGGCGCGCTCTCCTCTATCGCGGCTTTATCTGATATCGTACAGGCCGTCCATGCGGAAAATAGCAATATTGAAGTTTGGCTCGATAGCGGCGTGCGCTCAGGACAAGATGTGTTGAAAGCCATCTCTCTTGGCGCTAAAGGCACGATGATTGGACGCTCATTTTTATATGGGTTGGGTGCGTATGGGGAAGATGGTGTGCGCCGTGCGCTAGAGATTCTCTATAAAGAATGCGATATTACGATGGCTTTTTGTGGCCATACCAATATTAATAAAGTAACTGATGATATTTTGGTGAGGGGAACGTTTGAAAATTTAAAAGTTTCTCCCTCACGTGCTTAGCTAATACTTTGATAGGCATGGATACTATGAATGCCTTATATTAGTAGCTCCTTTTATTAAATGAGTGCCTACCAAACCCGATAAGCACGACTGACTATAAATAAGGCCTTACCCTAGCTATGACTTTGCAAACGTTATTAAAAAAAGCCCCAATTACCACCCTATTGCTTATAAGCTTCGTCGGCTTATATCTTATTCAGCTCTTCACTGGGGTAGATGCCAATAATCCTACTTCGCAAGATTTGATTCATTGGGGTGCCAATGCCTTGCCATTCACTATGATTGATGAGCCTTGGCGACTGCTTACCAGTGCGTTTTTGCATATTGGGCTCATGCATCTAATCTTTAATACCTTTGCCATGTATTTCTTTGGGCAAGTCGCTGAGCCTATGTTTGGTCATGCGAAATTTCTGGCCATATTCTTACTCTCTGCGGTCGGCGGCACGCTATTAAATAACTATGTCACTTGGTATGCACTAATTAATGAGGGGGCACAGCCTGGACTCTCAGCTGGGGCTTCCGGCGGGATTATGGGGATTGGTGGGGCTTTATTAGTAGGGGCGCTATTTAAAGTGGCCGTTGGTGGCCTAATGCTAAACCTACGTAGCTTAGTCCTCATTATGGGGATTAACTTAGTTTACGGATTTGCCGTGCCTGGCATTGATAATGCGGCTCATATTGGAGGCGCTATCACTGGTGCCCTACTGGCCTTACCTATCGCTCTTGCCTATCGTAAACAAGGCCTTACGGTACAGCCAAACGCCCCGTATTCTCCTGCTGCGGTCTCGGCTAATGGTCATGGGGCTAATGGTCATAACGCTAATAATGGCATTTGGCAGTTACTACCTTGGCTAGTCATCGTAGCGGTTACGGTCGCTTTTTACTTCTGCTGGCTAGACATTTATCAACAGATAGCGCTACACTTAAAACAATTGGAAGCCTAACGCTATATCTCTTTAACGAAAGTATAATCTTACCCATTTTATCAATGCCAACTAAGGCTATATTTAGCCTCCTGCCCACCTTTATATACGAGACTTGCTGATGACTACCTTACTTCGCCCTTTGCCTTTAGCGACCGCCCTATTAGGTAGCACGGTCCTGCTGATGACCAGTGTATCTGCGCAAGCTGCTCCGTTTGATAATAACTTACCGGCTGACCCGGATGCCGAGCTCAGCGTGGGCGTCAATGTCCGCTATGAGCAGTCCCCTTATGATACCGATAGCAGTGAGTTTGCGGTATTGCCAGGGCTGTTTTATGACAATAATAAAGTCTATGCGCGTGGTAACACCTTTGGCGCCTATATCATTAATGACGGCACCCATCAATTGGATGGCTTTGCGCAAATCGCTGGCAACAGCTTTGATCCAGACGATGCTGAAGGTGCACTCGCGGGTCTAGATGAACGTAAATGGACGGGACTGGCTGGTCTAAGCTATCTACAGCGTACTCCTATCGGTGGCTTCCGCGCCCAAGTCGCTACTGATATCGCCGGTCGTACCGATGGTAGCGTGGCTCGCTTGACCTATCTGGCCAAATATAGCACCGACAAGCTCACTGTCTATCCAAGTATCGGCCTTGAGTGGAATGACAGCGATTATAATGACTATTACTATGGTATTAGCGATCAGGAAGCGACGAAGACCGGTCTGCCAAGCTACTCTCCTGGCTCAAGCGTTAGTCCTTATATCAACGTCAGTGGCATGTATGACTTCAATGATAAGTGGGCAGGCTTTGCCAGTCAGAGCATCGATTATCTCTCGGATAAGCAATACGATAGCCCTATGGTCGACTCACGTATTGACTCTAAAACGACTTTAGGCTTGCTTTATAAGTTCTAGAGTTAGTTTTGAAGAGTATTAGAAAAATCCTCCCCAGCCCTGAGTCAGGTAACAACAAAGCACTGTTTTGTCCTGACGCAAGACAAGAGCTGTGCTCGCGTAGTTAAAAGGAGGGGACGTTCTTGCATAGTTCATATAGATACAAATCTTCTTTTTAAAATGGTACGTAGATACCATCTTAGCAAATCAGAATCAAGAGGCGATATGAGCGACTTGAGGCTGATAAGGCATTTGGTGTTTTAT
>NZ_JBVGQI010000089.1:0-247 GCF_058189395.1 Psychrobacter sp. CoH-33_TS_01 | reverse complement strand
GTCTGCTCGTGCAATGCGCGGAAGCCACGCACGACGTCATGAAACCATACGGCGATCTCGAACTGACGATCGCGTGCTCGTCCGGCGTCGCGCTGCTGTGGCTCACGCCGCGGCTACCGGACTTTCGCGCCACCTGTCCCAACATCAAGCTGCGCCTGATTGTGCGCGACGGCCTGGCATCGATGTCGCCCGCGGAATTCGACGTCGGCGTCTACTACGTGCGCCAGCAGGCGCCGGCCGAATACAC
>NZ_JBVGQI010000088.1:0-248 GCF_058189395.1 Psychrobacter sp. CoH-33_TS_01 | reverse complement strand
CGTCGGGGACGCCGTGGATCGCGGTCAACCCGAACGCGGCGCGGATCAACGCCGAGGCCCAGCGCGACGACCCGCGGTCCGTTCTCTCGCACTATCGCGCGCTCATCGCGCTACGCCACGGCGAGCGGGTGGTGTCGCACGGCGGCTTCGAGCTCCTGCTGCCGGAGCATCGGACCGTGTTCGCGTACACCAGGACGCTCGGTCGGCGGCAGCTGCTCGTGATCGCGAACCTGTCCGGCGAACCGGCC
>NZ_JBVGQI010000087.1:0-248 GCF_058189395.1 Psychrobacter sp. CoH-33_TS_01 | reverse complement strand
CCCGAGATGCGCTGCAGACCGCCCTGCGCGGCGCGGAACCCGTCGATCACCGCGACGCGGTCCTGGTCGGCGGGGACGGAGTCGACGTCGACCGCAGTGGCGGGAGCCGCGAGGAGGCCGTCGAGATCGGTCGCCGTCCAGCCGGGGAGCCCGGTCGCCGCGTCGATCGCGCCGCGCAGGGCAGCCTGGGACCGACCGTTCGCGCGGTCGACCGTGACGAGCAGGGGGTCGGCGAGGTCGCCTACGGC
>NZ_JBVGQI010000086.1:0-249 GCF_058189395.1 Psychrobacter sp. CoH-33_TS_01 | reverse complement strand
ACCACGCGCGCGACCGCGCGAAAGCGGATTTGACCCGCAAGCTGAAATTCCTCGACTTCGCGAAATCGCATTTCATTTCGGCCGCGAAGAAGACGGGTATCGGCGCGCTGATGCGCTCGGTCGACGATGCCTACGCGGCCGCGATGTCGAAGCTGCCGACGCCGAAGCTCACCCGCGCGCTGATCGAGGCGGTCGAATTCCAGCAGCCGCGCCGTCGCGGCCCGGTGCGTCCGAAGCTGCGCTACGCAC
>NZ_JBVGQI010000085.1:0-250 GCF_058189395.1 Psychrobacter sp. CoH-33_TS_01 | reverse complement strand
GCCCAACGGCCCCTTCCTGCGGCTCTACCACCTGCTGCGGGATGAGATGCAACGGGCCGGGATTCTGTAGCGGCGCGGCTATGGCATTCTGAACGTTCACCGCACTTGGAGATCGACATGCGCACGATTGCGGAAGAATTCAACGATTCCGACGATGACTGGTTCGGCTTCGCCTCAGCGCAAGACCGGAAGGACGGCCATTCGCTGCGGGCGTACCTGCTGCGTTACGCGGACCGCATCCCGGAACACC
>NZ_JBVGQI010000084.1:0-252 GCF_058189395.1 Psychrobacter sp. CoH-33_TS_01 | reverse complement strand
CCCTTATAGACTGCCCCTGTTGACGTGCGAATGTGATAGGGCGAACTGCAAACAGGTTGACTATTGGCGTCGAGTACGCGGACGCGCTCATCGTAGTTGCCTCGATACTCTTCCGTCAGAGATTGCACTGAAGATCCGTATCCCATCTCGGCGAGGTTATGAGACTCGACGCTATGAAAGCTATCGGTTTGGGAAGCGATCATTACAGGAGGAGGGTGGCATTTGCAAAGGCACAAGTCGCCATCAAGCGCC
>NZ_JBVGQI010000083.1:0-252 GCF_058189395.1 Psychrobacter sp. CoH-33_TS_01 | reverse complement strand
CCACGATGGCGCTCGCCAGCACGAGCGTTCGCGACACCCGGCGGTGTCGGCCGTGCGCCGTCGTCCGGTCCTCGCAAAGAGCAGGGGTTCGCGCGCCTATCACGTGTTTCCAGAACGTCAAGCCCAGCATCATTCCATTGCTCCTGTATGAAAGACGATCGAGACGGGGTGTGCGTGGCTTCGGAAGCGAGAATCCCCGTGAATAAAATCAGTGATGCAAGGTAAATGGATCGGATCAGCGGATCGATGACG
>NZ_JBVGQI010000082.1:0-253 GCF_058189395.1 Psychrobacter sp. CoH-33_TS_01 | reverse complement strand
GTCCCACCTCCACCGCCGGCGCCGCGGCCTCCACCTACGCCAACCACGCGGTCGCCGACACCAAGGGCGCCGTCGACGGCACCGTGGTGACCGGCGCGCAGGTGACCGCCGACGCGAACGCCAAGATCCAGTCGACGACCGGCGCCGGGTCCCTCGGCATCGCGAAGAAGTGGACGAAGACCGACCTGACCGGCGACGTGACCGACCTGCCGTCCCAGTCCGGCGCCCAGGCCGGCACCCTGCTGAGCTGGGG
>NZ_JBVGQI010000081.1:0-253 GCF_058189395.1 Psychrobacter sp. CoH-33_TS_01 | reverse complement strand
CGCTTCGTACTTGCGGCTGTTCGCGAGCGCTTCGGAAATCGTTTCGCCGGTGACGAACTGCTCGCCCATCAGGCGCATCGCCATGTCGACGCCCTTGCGGATCAGCGGCTCGCCGCCGCGGCCGATCAGGCGCGTGAGCGCCGACGACAGGCCCGCTTCGCTGTTGGTCGTCACGAGCTTGCCGGTGATCATCAGCCCCCAGGTCGCCGCGTTCACGAACAGCGACGGCGCATGGCCGACGTGCGAGCGCCAG
>NZ_JBVGQI010000080.1:0-253 GCF_058189395.1 Psychrobacter sp. CoH-33_TS_01 | reverse complement strand
AGCCGACACAACTATGAGCGCGGCACCACCGCAAGCACGAGGCCAATCCGCTCAGCATGCACCCGGTTCACTTCAGGCACAAGAGGCCCATGATCAGTAAATCATTCGTGGTCGAAGAGGTGAACTAATAGCAGTAACCCAGTGAGGTTTCAATGATCACTCCATATACAGTACTCATACAGCGTGAGAGCGCGACGGACCCAATCTCGGTGTCCGCACCTATGCCCGAGACCTTTTCTATGGACTCGGGTGC
>NZ_JBVGQI010000007.1:0-172494 GCF_058189395.1 Psychrobacter sp. CoH-33_TS_01 | reverse complement strand
TGCTTTCCGTATGTTTCATATAATGAATTAACTTAGAGTTTCTTTGCTTATAAAGAATGATAATTTTTATAGTTAGCTTTGTTCCGAAAAGGAACTCAACCAACTTTATTTTTTAGCATTCTGAATCAGCAAAAATCCACACAAGTTGTTCTTTGATTTAGCTTTTAAATAGTTGACTTAGCTTGTCGTCCAAGTTAAGTTATATCACTAATAAGATAAACTAATTGTTAGTCTTACTTAGCGAGCCGTCAAGTATATCATCAATTTGATTACTGTCAAGCTTTATTCTATATTTGTTTCATCTGGTTAGCTAGATAGTTAATACGTAATCAACTGTTTAGCTCGTCCCAATGAGGTGCGTATTATAGACGCTTTATAGCCTGTGTCAAGAAGTAATTTCTAAGTTTTTAAAAGTCTCTCAACTTCTAAGCCCTTATCTATCAAGCTCTCCAATCATCAATTTAGATAATCGTTAACTTGCCTTTCCCTCTTGGCAGGCTGCGTATTATACGCATTCTAGTTTGAGCGTCAACCCCCTTTTTAGAGTTTATTTCAAATGAGCTATTTATATGATAGCTGCTGTGAGTTTTGCTTCCGCCTTATGCCTAATATCTATAGAAAATCCATCCCCTGCCCTTCCTTTGGAAAAGGAAGGGGGCGTTCTTTATATAGCTAGCTTTTTAATTCAACCATCCTCTAAATCCTCCCCTGCCCTCCTTTAAGAAAGGAGGGTGCACATTTCCTTAACTGTGCTTACTTATATAAAGCAATGACTTCTTAAGTAGGTATATTTCTTTCCGTGGGTTACCACCTACGCTACGACATTTACTAAATCTTGGTTCTTGATTAGCTGGGCTAAAGCCGCAGCCTACCCCCCTCTGATTGTCCATCAATGCCCGTAGCGTGCGGTTAGCGAAGCGTAACCCACGGCATCGAACAAAGCGGAGGAGATACAAGCAAGAGCAGGATCATCTCCAGAATTCTGGTTATCCAGCACCCATAAAAAAAAGCTACCATCCTAAGACAGTAGCTTTTTTATTAAATAGGCGATAATACCTTTAGGAGTATTGTGCCGATAAAACCACTATATATAGTTCACGCCCATCATAAAGCACAAGGCCATCATGATGACGATAGAGAGACCAAAGACTTTATAGGCCCATTTCACTTGCTGAGCTATTTGGTCTTGTTCACTATCCACCTTGATAGGCTTCATAGAAATCCATAACCAGTAACCTGATAACGCTAAATGTACGGCAAGATAAGCATAACCGGTGGCTTTTAGTGCCGTTAGTAGACTGCCCACGATGACAAATAGCGCAATGCTAATGGTAATGTGCCATTGGGTGGTGCGAAAAGAATACTTCACAGGCAAGACCGGAATCTTGGCAGCGCTATAGTCTTTTTCTCGGAACACCGCAATCGCATAAGCGTGTGGCATCTGCCAAATCGCAAACATGGCGAATAGCACCCAATACACTGCATCAATCGAAGGGGTAAGCGCCGCGTAGCCAATCACAGGCGGAATGGCCCCTGAAAAACTACCGATAAACGTGCCCCAAACCGACTGGCGTTTAAAATAGAGACTGTATAGCCCAACGTAGACGGCATAACCAAATAGTGCCGAATACAATGCCAACGGAGTCGTGGCAGCAAGGCATAATACCCCGACAGCCAATAAAGCAGCAGCATATAAAAAGGCATTTACAATCGACAGCTGGCCGGTGACCAAAACCCTATCACAAGTACGCTGCATCTTTGAGTCGATATCGCGATCGATGATGTTATTAATCACGCAGCCCGAAGCAATGACCGCCATCGTCCCAATCAACACTTGGAATAATACCAGCCAATCGGGATGACCTTTAGCGGCTAAAAAATAACCGCCCAAAACCGTGATGGCATTGCCAAAGACGATACCAGGCTTAATCACCTGAACAAGGGGTTGCTTGGCCACATCGAGTTTTAATTGTGCGAGTTTATTCATGATTGTCCATCACTTAATATCGTCATAAACCCTAAGGCCTCTAGTGAGTACAGTGCGCTGCCCAGTCAGTTATGGTGCTCTCCTAACTGGACGCGGACCGTTGTGATGAATCGCCAAAGTGACGACACATCAACCTTTAAGCATTTACAATAGATTGCGCCAACTAGCAGCGCAAATAGAATAGGCAGCTATTGCCCAACTTTTACTCTATTTCGGTCGTTATTACTGACTACCTGCTACTGCAGCATTATCTGCCTCAGTAGTCGCTTGCTCACTTGGCATAGCGGCATGATCCATAGACTCTTCATTCATAGAGTCATGGTTCATCGAGCTGTGATCCATGGACTGATCCATAGGTGGCAAGTTTAGCTGATCCTCAAACCCTTCAAGCTCACGGTCTAACCGCGGCGTGCCATCTGGATTCATCGGCATTTTCATAGGCATGTTCTTATCGGAATCACCGCCCATATTCATACCTGGCATCATGTTTTCGTTGGCATTATGCATAATCCATAATGAGCCTACCATGACAATAGCGACCACGAATAACGTGAACAAAAAACTGTAGAGCGTATTGCGCTGTTCAGGGCTAAAGTCCACATGCAAGAAGAAGTAAACCTGTACTGCAACCTGTGCGGCCGCAAAACCGGCTATCACCCAAACTGCTGAAAAGCCCGTCATGGTCTGACTCATAATGAGCCAGAAAGGGATAACGGTCAGGATAGCGGATAGGATAAAACCAACAATATAGCTGTTACGACTGCCGTGGCTGCTTTGACCATGGCTCACGTCACCATGGGCCGCTGCATGCTCGGCGTGATGTAAGTCTTTATCTGTCATAGCGACACCCCTGTGAGATAAACGAGTGAAAAGACGCAAATCCAGACGATATCTAAGAAATGCCAGAATAAGCTTAGGCATCTTAAACGAGTCATCATCCGCTCAGACAGACCGAATTTACTAATCTGATAGAGCAAGAAGAATAGCCATAGAATACCCGCGGTAACGTGCATACCGTGTAGGCCGACTAGACTAAAGAATGACGATAAGAAAGCACTGCGGTCTGGTCCAAAGCCCTCAACGATCAGGTGATGGAACTCGTAAATCTCCATCCCCACAAAGCCCATGCCGAATAAGGCAGTGATAATCAACCACATGCGTAGCTTAGGCAGGTTTTTGTCAAATGCACCTAGCATGGCAAAGCCAAAGGTAATACTACTAATCAATAGTAAGAAGGTCTCAATCAAGACAAACTTAAGATCAAAGATGTCTTTGGGCCCTGGGCCGTCGGCTACACCAACACTCAATACCGAATAAGCGGCAAAGAAAGTAGCGAATAACACCAAATCGGTCATTAAGTAAACAAAGAAACCCAGTACTTTATTTGATGAGCCATCCACATGATCCGCATGGTCCGGATCACTGTGATTAAAGTAGTCGATATTGCCTTTGTTGTAATCATCTGATGGCAACAGCTGTTCGCCATTGTCATCAGGCAAGTTACTATTTACTTTATGCTTATGCATAGTTTCGGTACCACTCATAATCCATCTCCTGCGCGGGCCGTACGAAGACGTTCGTAGTAAGCGTTTTCGATTGCTTCGATTTCATGTACAGGGACGATGTAATCGATATCGCGTTTATTGGCTTCGCGAAGCATGCAGAAAATCATCGCTAAGAACGATAAGACGACCAACCACCACATGTGCCAGATAAAGCCAAAGCCAAAGGCAAAGCTAATAACCCCGATTAGGAATCCAGAGTCAGTATTCTTAGGCATATGAATGGGGCTATAGTAGTTTGGTGCTTTCTCTGAGGTCCAGCCGCTTTCTTTCAAATGAGCTAAAGCATCTAAGTCATTAATCACCGGCATCTGCGCAAAGTTATAGAACGGTGCAGGTGATGGTGTGCTCCACTCTAAAGTACGGCCATTCCAAGGATCACCACTAACATCTGCCAAACGCTCACGATCACGATAGCTCACGTAGAACATGATTAGCTGGCTGACAATACCGAATAAGATGATAAAGGCACCGATAGCCGCGACGATGAGCCAGAACTGCCAAACGTCATTAGCATAATGGTTGGTACGACGGGTCATACCGAAGAAACCGAGCACGTATAGCGGGGTAAAGGCAGTGAAGAAGCCGATAAACCAACCCCAAAAGGCCCGTTTGCCCCACTTCTCGTCCAAACGATAGCCAAACATTTTTGGCCACCAAAAAGTAATACCAGCAAAGTAACCGAATACCGCACCACCAATAATAGTGTTATGGAAATGCGCAATTAAGAACAGACTGTTATGGAGAACAAAGTCGATGCCCGGTACCGCTAGCATGACCCCAGTCATACCACCAACAGTGAAGGTGATGATAAAGCCGACGGTCCATAAGATAGGCGATCCAAAAACAATCTTGCCGCGGTACATGGTGAACAGCCAGTTGAATACTTTGACCCCCGTAGGAATCGCAATAATCATCGTGGTGATACCAAAGAAGGCATTCACGTTGGCGCCTGACCCCATGGTGAAGAAGTGATGCAACCACACGACGAAGCTTAAGAATGCAATGACCATTAGGGCATAGACCATACTGACGTAGCCGAACAGTTTCTTCTGTGAGAAAGTAGAGATAACTTCTGAGAAAATACCAAACGCTGGCAATACCAAGATATAGACTTCTGGGTGACCCCAAATCCAAATCAAGTTGATGTACATCATGACGTTACCGCCGGCATCATTGGTAAAGAAATGCATGCCAAGATAGCGATCAAGCGTCAACATGATGAGCGTAGCGGTCAATACTGGGAAAGCAGCAACGATCAAGATGTTCGTACAAAGGGCTGACCAAGTGAAAATCGGCATGTGCATGAGCTTCATGCCAGGGGCGCGCATCTTTAAGATGGTCACCAAGAAATTCACCCCGGTCAGCAGCGTCCCCAGTCCCGAGAGCTGTAAGGCCCAAATATAGTAATCGACCCCCGCTGTTGGACTGTATGCCAACTCTGATAGTGGTGGATAAGCCAACCAACCTGTCGCCGCAAAGTCACCGATCACTAGGGAGACGTTGACCAGTAATGCGCCGGTCACGAACAACCAAAATGATAGGGAGTTTAGGAAAGGGAAAGCCACATCGCGCGCGCCAATTTGCAACGGCACTACGGCATTCATTAACCCTACCACTAGCGGCATGGCGACGAAGAAAATCATAATCACGCCGTGCGCAGTAAAGATTTGGTCGTAGTGATGCGGCGGTAAATACCCTTCGCCTGGCGCGTTGGCCATCATCTGGTGGGTACGCATCATAATGGCGTCACTGAACCCACGCAGGAGCATGACGATAGCCACGACGATATACATAATACCGATTTTTTTATGATCGACTGAGGTCAGCCAATCATGCCAGAGCGTGCCCCACCATTTGTTTTTGGTGATAAAAAATAGAGCTGCCAGGCCGACCAATGCCATAAACCCAGCAGCGCCCATAATAATGGGCTCATGGTATGGAATCGCTTCAAGCGACAATTTACCAAATATTGCTTCCATAATTGCCTCTTTTATTCGTGAGCGTCATCTTCTTGCGCATCGTTATCATTCGATGGCGCTGCCGGATTAATTTCCGTTTCGCTATCCTGTTTTGCATCAGACTCTAGCTGTTTAGGCACAGCCGCTTCATCGTCACGTTGATTGACTGAATCGGCTGGGACAAATTGATTTTGCCCTGCGGTTTTAGCCTCA
This sequence comes from Psychrobacter sp. CoH-33_TS_01, assembly GCF_058189395.1. Taxonomy (NCBI): domain Bacteria; kingdom Pseudomonadati; phylum Pseudomonadota; class Gammaproteobacteria; order Moraxellales; family Moraxellaceae; genus Psychrobacter; species Psychrobacter sp. CoH-33_TS_01. The sequence continues at coordinate 166,771 of NZ_JBVGQI010000007.1, read as the reverse complement.
TATTGATGAACAATATGATCAAAGATGCCAGGCTGAGTTGCTTTGAAGTAGGTAATCGGATGGTTCTCTGAAGGCTTAGAGAGCTCTTGATAAGTCGGTACGTCTAGGACTTTATGGTCCCCTGATTTGACTTTTGCCACCCAATTGTCAAATGACTTATCATCGACTGCGTGAGCCAAAAATTTCATGTCTGAGAAGCCAGGGCCACTATAGTTAGACGAGAGTCCGTTATAAACGCCCTCTTCATTAGCGACCAAATGCAGCTGGGTCACCATGCTCGCCATAGCATAAATCTGACTGCCAAGACGGGGGATAAAGAAAGAGTTCATGACGGTATCGGAGGTGATATTGAATTTCACCTCACGATCGACCGGAATATAGATTTCATTGACCACAGCAATATCTTGCTCCGGGTAAATAAACAACCATTTCCAGTTCTGCGCCACCACGTCGATCTCTAACGGGGGCTTGTCACCCGCAAGATCTAGCGGCTTATAGGGATCAAGCGCATGGGTCGAGCGCCACGTAATGACCGCTAAGATAGCGATAATGATGATAGGAATAGTCCACATCCCAATCTCAATCAGGGTGTTGTGCGACCATTCAGGATCAAAGTCTTTATCAGCATCGGGGCGATCTTCGCGATAGCGATAAGTAAACCAGACCGCCATGATGATGACGGGAATGACCACAATCAGCATCAATCCGGTGGTAACAATGATCAGCTCTTTGTTTTGCATACCGACGGCGCCTTGAGGATGCAATACCCCTTTTTCGCAGGCCGTCAGTAGCAAGCTGCTCATCAATACCGTCAGGCTGGCCTTTAGCCAAGTAGGTAATTTGAGAAACGTCATGCCTTATTAACCTTCTATTCGGTTAGTCTTAGTCACTTGTGCAGCTAATATCTGCCAAGTTAGGTCGTCATGTTGCCGTCCTGGCATACCACGACTCTCGTGAAGTCGTCGAGATAGGAGTCGCTAAATACTAGCCCCTCCTATCTATTGTTCCAGCCATAGTGGAAAATCGCCGATGACTCATTGGCCTTTACCAAATCCAGTAAAGGAGAGAGAGCACTGCGAGTTGGCACGGAGGTCACTGCAGAGACAGCTTTGAGCGGGGGTCATGGACAGTGACTTATCGACTAACACTGAGGTCAGCCTGTCGGTCACATGAGCGCTCTGCCTGTCATGGTACATTCCTATCACTCAACTCTAAATAAAGAGGAAGTCAAGGTGCCAGAGGGTGGCAATAAAGGGATGTCATCTTCGATACACCAGCTCAATAACCATAGCGCTATTAAAGTGGGGGTTTGAACATTGGCAACACTATTAATAGCTGCTAGTTAACTAGCAAAGAACTTATTAATGATTATTGGCGGCTAATCTAATACAGCATGTTTTCATTCATAGCATCTTGCATTGAGGGAATAACTAATTCAGACAGTTAACGCCACTGATAACAAGACACAATAAATACAAAATGCTTTTTAAACAGACACACTATACGCCTATGTTATTTAAAAATTAATAGCAGAAATAAAACAGAAATAAAAAATAATATTTCCTCAACTAAATTCCTTTATAAAAATACGTTACTACTAAAGATGAAAGAGGTCGTTTTACCAATTAGCTATCTTTGGACTAGCCCTGTCTTAAGCACTAGGGTATAAGCACATTTTTAGGGACTACCTTAGAGATTACCGTTGCTAGCCTATTAATGAGCCTGCGGAGATATGCCTTTAAATATTTGATTTAATATAATAAATATAATATTTATGTTTTTAATATATTTAGAAATGACTATATTTATAATTAAGTCTGACTTTTATTTGATAAAGCTGACCTAATACTTTATTTATATCCACAATATAAAAATAGGAATAAAATATACAATTTATTCATTAGATTATTTATAAGTATTTTATTAGTTGAGATAAATAAAAATTTAATGGTAATTATGGTTACCTTTTTATAAATAGCTATACTTTATAGAATGTATTTAGGGGTTATCTCCTAATTAAATCCATGATGCCAGTGTATGATTAACGCAATAGCTATAATTAATTTTCTAGTTTATTGTTTATGATTACCCATTTGCATGTTAGACCTAACGCTAAAACCCCTATATAAATAGGGTTATAAATAGTGTTTGATTCCCTGAATTGCGCCCATAAAAAACGCCCCTATCCTTAATAGAATAGAGGCGCTCGTAGAGAGAGGGCAGAGAGAGACTAAACGACTAACAGCCTAGTTTTTAACTTTAGACTTTAAGGTGGAGACGATGCCCGAAAGCGCATAGATGATACCAATCGCTAGGATGCCTACAGGGATATCATATAAGACGATACCCATGACGAGGACACCAGCGATAAGGGCTACGAAAGGCACTTTCTTTTTATCAAATTCTTTAAAGCTATAGTATTTGATATTGCTGACCATCAGTAAGCCAGACACCACTACCCACACTGCACACAGCATAGTGATGTATAAGTCATACTGGCCTATCCATTGATTGTGATCGACCGCCACCATCACAGCACTAGTGACTAAGATAGCCGCTAGCGGACTGGCTAAGCCGACGAAGTATTTTTTATCGACGACGCCAATCTGCACGTTAAAGCGGGCTAAACGGAAGGCTGCACAGGCCGTAAAGATAAACGCGCAAGCGATGCCCACTCGGCCTAAAGGCATAAGAGCAAAGCTATAAATCAATATCGCGGGGGCAACGCCGAAAGCCAGCATATCGGCTAGCGAGTCATACTGCTCACCGAAGGGACTTTGTGCATTAAGCATCCGGGCTACGCGCCCATCTGCCCCATCCAATATCGCGGACAAAAAGATGGCCAATGATGCTTTGTAAAAATGACCCTGTGTACTCGCCAAAATAGAGAAAAAACCAGACAGTAACGACATCGTGGTAATCAGGTTAGGGACGAGATAAACCCCGCGGCTGACTACCGGCGTGCCATCAGAGACTTCCGCTTCGATGACTTCAAAGGTCAACCCGTCGTAATCATCTAAATCCGCTAGCATACGATTGATTTCGCTCTCATCCAAGCTCGAATCAATATAAGGCGGCGTACTTTGCAGATTCGCCATTTCATTGGCTAGAGTATCTGTACTGGCAGACTGCTCCGTGGGGGCAGTCGGTTTCGGCGACACAGGTGACATACTTACTCTCCTACTAACCAACGAACATTCGTAGCGCTGTCAGGGGTCATCTCTGGGGCATCTGCCGACTTTAATAACGGCTGAATGAAGCGTAGAATCTCGCGAGCTTTGCTATCAAACTGCCAAGGCGGATTGATAATCAGCATACCAGTGCCGTTTAGGCCAACCGCGACATCATTAGGATAAATATTCAATTCGCAAACGAGCTGACGCTTAATGCCGGTACGTTTCATTTTTTTATGGAACAGTTCAACGGCATCGATATTCTTTAGCGGATACCAAAGCGCATACACCCCTTGTGGCCATTTGTCATAGCTGGCGGCTAGCAGATCAACGAGGACGCTAAAGTCTTTGTGCTCTTGCTCAAAAGGAGGGTCTAACAGTACCAAACCGCGACGCTCTACAGGCGGAATAACACCGCGAATACCTTCAAAAGCATTGCGGTGATGAATACCGATAGGCAACTGATACAGCTGGTAATTTAGCGCATCGTATTCCGTGGCTTTGGCTTCAAAGGCCTCGGCACGGATACCTGCATCAGCATGCATCTCGACATGATGGGCGATCCACCAAGGCGAGCCTGGATAGACGTTTTTGTCATAGGTACTGCGGGCGACCTTGAGCTCATCAACGTATTGCTTGACGGCTTCAGGAGCCGCACTAACGTCAGCAGCCATTACTGCCTTGACGCCACCTTTGGCTTCTTGAGTCTTGCGTGCCTCTTCACTGGTTAGCGAGTAAAGACCACGGCCACCATAAGCGTCGAGTGCATAAAACGGCTTGCCTTTTTGGCTCAGCTGATTCAGCAGTTGGATAAGTAAGATGTGTTTGACAACGTCGGCAAAATTGCCAGCGTGATAGGCGTGTTTGTAATTCATGGGATTAAATGTATCGTTATTAAAAAGTGCTTATATGGTAGCATAAGCACGTAAAAAATAAGCAGCTTTAACCGTCGTGCTTACCAAGTTGTTGATAAATTATTGTTCAATTATGAATAATACTTACCCTCTTTCTCTTCATTCTTGTGGCCTAGTTATGAAATACTAGACCTTTGCGAGCATTGCTACTATCGCTGTTACTATTTGTGAAACCCGCTAAAACTTCTATAAATCGCACTATATATTCAGAGGTACAGCAAAAATGTCACAGATAATCAGTAATTTAAAGCCGACCCTAGACATATTCCCTCAAGCGGTCGCTACTGATAATTCTCTACTTCCGCCCTCAGCGGATGAGCCAACTATAGCTACTGAGGCTATAAATAATAACCCTCCCGACTTTTTCGACCCGCTATTACAGGTCGATTTAGACCCCGATGCTTTTATTGAAGAGCACCCACTCACGCCAGCTGTCCAGCGCGATGAATTATCAGCCGCTGATTTTTCGGTCGCTTGGGAGCAACTTTTTAATGAGGCCACCTTAGATCGTTTAGTGACCGAAGGCTATGTGGTACTCGATGAAGTTTTTTCGCCAAGTGCGGTGTTAGCGCTACAAACCGAGAGTGGCTTTATCTATTATCGCGACGCTATGGTGGCCGAGGGTTTATTGGCCAAAGATATCCGCGGTGACCGTATTCGCTGGATTACCAAGCACTTTATTGCGGGTGATTACTATCTGCAGCAAATTAATGAATTAGCGCAGTATTTCAACCGTACTTTATATGCTGGTATCCGCCATAGCGAAGCGCATTATGCTTGCTATCCCCCAGGGTTTGGCTATCAATGGCATACCGACAATCCCAACGGTCGCAATGAGCGGGTAATCTCTGCGGTTTTCTATTTAAATGATGCTTGGACAGAGGCCGATGGCGGCGCTTTAGCCGTCATAGATAACGCCGGTAATGAGCAGCATATTTTGCCCAAAGCCAATCGCTTAGTCGTCTTCGATAGTGACTTGCGCCATCAAGTGGAAATTGCCCATCGGCAGCGTTACTCCATTGCCACTTGGTTACGCCGCGATGATGCTGTGGCTTTGGTTCGATAGCTTTGTAGCCCCTATATCAGGCGGGAGCACGGGCTATTTTTCTTAGGCGGGACCATTCCCCCCGCCTACTCTTCTCCTCAAATTTGGAGAGGAGTCCCTACTACTTTTAAACCTTTGAGGTAATGATGAGCACATCAACAATCACAGACAATCACCAACAAGCTACCCTAGAGTTAAGCATCGAATTGATGCGCCGTGATTCGGTTACTCCCGATGATTCAGGGTGCCAAGATGTGTTGGCGGAACGCTTGCAAGCCGCGGGCTTTAACTGTGAATTTATTTATTTTGGCGATAAAGCAGCGACCGGTCGTGATGCCGAAGTGAAAAACTTATGGGCGCGTCGTGGCTCAGCCGAGCCTGTCGTGTGCTTTGCCGGTCATACCGATGTGGTGCCTACTGGCAATGTGGCCAATTGGACCTATCCCCCATTTGAGCCTATTGTAAAAGATGGTTTCCTATGGGGCCGCGGGGCTGCAGACATGAAAACTGCCATCGCTGCTTTTACCGTCGCTACCGAAAACTTTGTCGCTAAGCACCCCGACCATCAGGGATCAATAGCTCTGTTGATTACTTCTGACGAAGAAGGCCCATCCGTGAATGGCACAGTCAAAGTTATCGAAACCCTAGAGGCGCGCAATGAAAAAATCACTTATTGCTTGGTTGGTGAGCCTTCGAGTACTAATACCTTAGGCGATATCATTAAAAATGGTCGTCGTGGTTCCCTCGGTGGAGTAATGACGGTGACGGGCAAACAAGGTCACGTGGCCTACCCGCATTTAGCGACCAATCCTATCCACGCGTTGCTGCCGGCTTTGACTGAGTTTGGCGCGGCTGAGTGGGATAGCGGTAATGACTACTTCCCCGCGACCTCCATGCAAATCTCTAATATCAATGGCGGTACGGGGGCGAATAACGTCATCCCTGAGACGGTAGAAGTGGTATTTAACTTCCGCTTCTCTACTGAGACTACTGCAGAAGAGCTTAAAGAGAAGACTCACGCTATCTTGGATAAGCATTTTGCAGACAGTGAAGCGAGCTATGAGATTGACTGGAAACTGTCTGGCAACCCTTTCTTAACGCCCGAAGACAAACTGGTCTCGGCTTGCCAGCACGCCATTAAAGCCGTGACCGGTGTCGATACCACGCTATCTACTTCAGGCGGCACCTCTGACGGCCGCTTTATCGCTCCGACAGGCGCACAAGTGGTTGAGCTGGGCGTGCGCAATGCCACGATTCATCAGGTCGATGAAAAAGTAGAGATTGATGATATTGGCAAGCTTGCGCAGATTTATGAGAAGATGCTGGAAGGGATATTGTTAGCGTCTACTAACGCTTAAGCTAAATAAACTCTGCTGGTTACTACTGAGCGCGGTCTGCTGATGGCGCTCAGCTTCTTATCTGATTCGCCTATCCTTTCTGAATTTTACCCTAACCATTCACTATTCCCAATTCAATAGTGCTAACATAAGATGTCATCCACTGAATAAAGGGGATACTCATGTTAATAAGCAAACAGGAATTTAGCCAAAACACCCTAGCTAACCTAGCTCAGACTGGACCTGTCTTTATCACTGAGCAAGGGAAAATTGTAAAAGTCATGCTAAGTTATGAAGAATATCAAAATCTGACAAACCCCTCTTCGCAGAATAAAACTCTTTTAGACTGCTTTGCTTCCGGAAGTCCAGAGGTAGCAGATATTGAATTAGAGATTCCGCTACGTAGTAAATTACCACGTCCCCCTGTGGACTTTGATTAATGTATTTATTAGATACTAATATTATTAGCGAACTTCGTCTAGTCAGTGCAGGTAAAGCCAATAAAAAGCTATTGCTGTGGTCAGCAAATATTGATAATGACCAGTTATTTACTAGCATTGTTGTTATGATGGAGTTGGAACGTGGCGTATTACGTATTGAACGCAAAGATAGGCGTCAAGGACAAATGTTACGTAGTTGGTTAAACAATATCGTCAAACCAACCTTTGATAGAAAGATACATCCTTTAAATATTGGCACGGCTAATATTTGTGCCCAAATACACATTCCGAATCCAGCCCCAGAAAACGATGCTTGGATTGCGGCTACTGCTCTAGAGCATAAGTTGACCTTAGTTACTCGTAATATTAAGGACTTTAACATTACAGGTCTAGCTGTACTCAATCCTTTTGAATAAATTCAGGATTAAAAAAGCATCACTTCACCCCAATATAAACATCCACTTGGGTCTCGCTGACGTAATGCTCAAAATCCACCTGATAACAGCGCTCGTACCGACACTCTAAATTATTAAAATACGTCCAAATCGCCTGCCAAGCATTGATAACGGCCGTAGGCATCTCACCCTGTTTAGTAAACACTAAGTATCTGCCCGTAGGGATAGTGACTGACTCTAAAGAAGCCAGTGCTTTTTTATCCCCCTGATAGACTATTTCTCGCCAGCCGGCCGTCACATCAAAGGCCCCTAACGCATCGCTTTCATAATTATGATAAATCCCATAAAGTGCACTGCCCTTCTTTAGTTGCTTAAAGTAATTGTGATACACCTTTTCCCACAGCCTAGGCAATTTAGCGCTGTCTGGATTTAACTCATTATGGTTAGTAGTGCGCACAGAAATCCCTTGGCAACGGGTCGCTTGCGCCAATATTCGAGTTTGGGTTTTTATGGCTAATTTTGGGGCAGCTGTTTCGGTATTATTATCGGTGTTGGTTGCTTTAGTCATATTATTCTCAAGGATGCGATACAGACTTTATAGAGTATCGCACCTATTAGAATAATTCACGATATTTTTTAAATTAACTAATAAGATAAAGCTAAGGGCATGAAATTACTAAGTATGGTAATTGCTATAACGGGATAAGCCGTAGTAGCTTAGTCTGCCTCATCAATCCAATTCATTTGAATAGACTCTAAAATACCTTCGTTAGACTTATTTGGATCATCATCAAAACCCTCTAGCTCGGTCACCCAACGGTGCAAATCAGTAAAACGCACATATTGTGGATCCGTCTCTGGGAACTTTTCAGCCAGCTCAATGGCGATATCTAAGCTGTCCGTCCATTTTAACTTTTGCGGGGTCATAATAAATCCTTCAAGGTTATAAGTTTTTAGGTTTAGACTCACTCACGCTATAGCGAGACTGCTAATGACGCCTATCGTAACAAACTTTCGCCAATTGAGATAGTTAGCGTCATCTACTTAAGCTACTAGCCTGAGTTATATAGGGGCGGCTTTAATTGTCCACGGCTTACTGCCAAACTATTAACTGAGCAATGAACCTCGTATAGCATTTAGAAATAGCTATTGGGCTTTGATAGCGGTCTGATGGCCATTCCAACTTTCAATAACAGGTGTCATATGTGAGCCCTGCATATCCAATATCTCTGGCGTTTGCTTACCGGCTTTATCCACCAACACAAATTTGCTCATACCAATAGCCATCAAGGTATTTTTTACAAAGAATTGATGTTGAAAATAGACATACTTTTCATCCCACCCTTCTAAGGTACTGGTTAGCGTTATCTTATCTAAAAACTTAATTTCCTTTAGATAGACCATCTCCTGCATCGAGAGAATCCACATTAAGTCTTTACGCTGTTTTTGCGTTGTCAGTTGTATTAGCCATTTGGTGACATTGAGCTCAATAAAAGACAGATAACGGTAGTTGGGCAGATGATTGCGAAAGCCCATATCGTGGGGCAGGATGCGATAGCTGCGCGTAACTGGTTTGAATAACTGCTCTTCTGTCAGAGTAGCTGTGTTGGCTTGCTGTTTTAACTGCGCCTTTAATAACGCCATCATAATAAAGAAACGAATTAACATGTTCATAAAATATCTCAAAGCAAAGTTATCAATTAAAGAGTACGAGTCATGGACAAACCTAAGTGCAACCATGGTTATAAGCAGTTATAAAGTAAAATTGGGACTATATGCTAGCTCGATTTAAAACCAATATAGTGCGACTGGGAGAATTTTTTTGTAGCCCTGATTTTAATAAAGTCAAAGCTCTTGGCATACGACCAGCCATAAAAATTTTTACCAGTTGCACGATCCATAATGATTAGGATTTATTTGAAATTGACTATATAAGGACGGCTATTCTAAAGGTTTTTACTTTCTACGTAAGCTAATCCTTTATTATCATCAAGAACCCGCTAGTTATCCTAAAAAAAAGCAGTTTTTCCATGCCATAAAAAAGACGACCGAGGCCGCCTTTAATGAAGAACATAACACTAAACTATTTCTAAGGATTAATGACCGGTACCATTAACGGTACGTACCATCTCTTCAACCATTTTCTTAGCATCACCAAAGATCATCATAGTCTTATCCATATAGAACAATGGGTTGTCTAGACCAGCATACCCTGTGCTCATTGAGCGCTTGATAACCATGACCGTTTGCGCTTTTGACACATCGAGGATAGGCATACCGTAAATTGGCGAGCTGGTATCATCTTTAGCCGATGGGTTGACTACGTCATTGGCACCGATAACTAACACCACATCCGTGCTAGCGAAGTCTGAGTTAATCTCATCCATCTCTAAGATATCGTCGTATGGTACGTCTGCTTCAGCCAATAGTACGTTCATATGGCCGGGCATACGACCCGCAACCGGGTGAATAGCAAAGCGTACGTTGACGCCTTCTTCTTTCAGCGTCTCATACAGCTCTTTCACGGCATTCTGCGCGCGGCCCTGAGCCATACCATAACCCGGTACGATAATCACGTCGCTAGCATTGGCCATAAGGAAGCCCGCATCTTCTGCTGAGCCTGACTTATAAGTCTTGGGTGCGCCATCATCGTCACCAGCGGCTACTGCAGCAGTACCCATACCACCAAACAAGACGTTGAGTAGCGATCGGTTCATCGCCTTACACATGATGTAAGAAAGAATGGCACCAGAAGAACCAACTAATGAACCAGCGATGATTAGCATAGAGTTACCAAGGGTAAAACCAATACCTGCTGCCGCCCAACCCGAGAACGAGTTCAATAGTGAAACAACCACCGGCATATCGCCACCACCGATTGGCGCAATCCAATACCAACCGAAGACGACCGCTAAGGCAGCCATAGCGTAGAACGCTGGCAAGGAATCCGTGACGAAATAGACGCCACCAAACCCTAACATCGCTAAGAATAGGATAATTTGAACTGGTTTAACCCAACCGCCATTGATGGTCTTCGCCCACTTTTTCGCCGCCAATTTACCAAAGGCAAATACTGAGGCCGAGAAAGTAATCGCACCAATAAAGCAACCGATAAACAGTTCAATACGAGCGATAGTAGAATGCTCTTGCTCGACATGCAATACGGTAGCTAAAGCAATCGCAACTGCAGCTAGACCAACGAAAGAGTGCATTAAAGCGACCGTTTCGGGCATCTGCGTCATCGCGACCGTTCTTGCTTTCCACATCCCCACAACAGCCCCTAAAACCATCGCGCCGATGATGAGCCATAATACGGGTCCTTCCGCTAAGAAGAAGGTAGTAATTACGGCAATAGCCATCGCGACCATACCAAAACGGTTGCCGCGGATAGCGGTCTTGGGACTAGATAAGCCACGTAGGGTTAGGACGAATAATACCGCGCCTACTAAGTAGAACCAATCGGCGTGTGCAGCGATCCAATTCATACCTGACAATTCAGAGACTCCGTTCATGCGTCACCCCCAACGTCTGTAGTCACAACTTTTACTTTTTTCTCTTTCGGTTTAAACATCGCTAGCATACGCTCCGTTACGGCAAAGCCACCAAAAATGTTAATACTGGCCAAAAACACGGCAAACGCACCCAATAGGCTGGTCGCAGTAATCGTCTCACCGCCAATATTAACGGTCTGCAGCATCGCGCCGACGATAACGATACTCGATAGTGCATTGGTCACCGCCATAAGTGGCGTATGTAACGCGGGGGTCACGCCCCAAACCACATAATATCCCACAAAAATCGCTAGTACGAAAATCGTAAAGATAGCGACAAATGGGGTGGCGGTAGCGACTGCGCCACCAGTGGCGACTGCTAAGACAGTGGCAATCATCTTGTTCTCCTAAATTCGGTAGCTATTATGGTAGATAGCCTCGTAATATCCCTAAAATACGGCAAGCGAGCTCCTGAGCAATGGCTCGGGCTGCTAACGTTTCTGTAGTCTTACCTGACTGGCGTGAGTAACTGCTAGTGCGCCCTGAATCTCGTCATCCATATTGACTGCTAAATTCGGTGCACCGCCTGCTTTCTCGTTGTCTTTGTCTACTAAAGTGGTAATAAAGTTGACGAGGTTATTGGCATATAAGTCTGAGGACTGCGCCGCCAACAGCGCTGGAATATTGGCCGCACCAATGATACGTACGCCGTTATCCGTCATTACGGTGTCACCAGATACCGTCCCTTCGACGTTACCCCCAGTACTGGCGGCCATATCGAGGAGTATAGAACCGGCTTTCATCTTATCGATGGTCGCTTTATGGATAAGGCGCGGTGCATTGCGACCTGGAATCTGCGCGGTAGTAATGATGATGTCCGCATTAGAGACCGCTTTATCCACGACCGCCGCTTGATCCTTCATATATTGCTCAGAAGGTGTCCAAGCATAACCACCGGTAGATTTGGCTTTTTCTTTCTCTTCTTCGCTCATCGGCACATCTAACCATTTACCGCCGAGTGATTCGACTTGCTCACGGACAGAAGGACGTAGATCACTGGCTTCTACCACAGCACCGAGACGCTTGGCGGTAGCAATGGCCTGTAGCCCCGCTACCCCTACCCCTAAAATCACCACTTTAGCGGGCTTAACGGTACCAGCTGAGGTCATGAACATTGGGAAAGGTCTGGCATACTCGTTGGCGGCCATCAGGACTGCTTTATAGCCGGCAAGGTTGGCTTGCGACGACAACACGTCCATGTTTTGGGCGCGCGATAAGGTACGCGGCAGCATTTCCATGGCATAGGCAGTCACGCCCTGCTGAGCATAAGCATCCAGATTAGTGTTGCGATACGGGTCTAACATACCGACTACCATCTTGCCTGCTGTCAATTGACTGATTTGCTCAGGACTGAGGTCGTGAACGACGGTAATAATATCGGCCTGTGTTAGCACATCCGAGTCAGTAGCGGCGATAGCAGCCCCTGCCTCTTGATAAGCGCTATCGGTATAGTAGGCTTCGCGTCCTGCACCTGACTCTACAATGACCTCAAAGCCAAGTTTACGCAGTTTTTTGACAGCGTCTGGGGTTAGGGCTACTCGTTTTTCATGGGCTTCTGTAACATTAATGACGCCGATTTTCATACAGGCTCCTTGCGTTCTTGACTTTTATACATTAAAAAAACCTTTGGTCACAATAGGGCAAACTAAAGGTTATCAATTTAATAAATGGTTATGCTGACACCATCATTGTTATTTATTATAGTAACAGTGTTTTGCAATTATCATTGATAATAAATGACTGCTAAGTTATAGAAACAATACAGTTGTACACAAAATAGTTACAACTTAATGATATTACTGTATTTTTTATTATTTTATAACCGCTAAAAAATAGGGCTAAAACAGTGAAATTCTTTAATTTACATTGGCTTATAGACATTTTTTCTGGCTAGCAATACTAGTAGTGGCTTGCAATGCTGCTAGTAATGGCTCTCAATGCTAATAGGGGCTTTGAAATCTTAAAAACTTACCTTGAGTTTTTCCGAGATGCAGCCCGTTGCTCACTTGGTTATACTTGAGGTCTACTCTAAATTGATTTTTATACAGACTACTCCCTACAACAGTAATAACTCATTCTTCTTAATAACCCTCTCTATTACTCAAATAATTATTCAAGGATACCCTATGTATTTCGTCCTCTCGCCTGCCAAGAGCCTTAATGAATCAGACGCCGTCCCCGTCAATGTCGGCAACTACTATAGCCAACCTGAATTGATTGCCCACTCACAAAGTTTGATGCAGACCCTCAAAGCCAAAGAGCCTATCGACTTACAAGAGCTGATGAGCATCTCTGATGATTTGGCACAACTGAATACTCAGCGTAATCAAGACTGGTCTTGGAGTGAAGAGCAGCCATTTAGCGACGACAATGCCAAACCTGCGGGCTATCTGTTTGATGGGGATGTCTATACTGGTCTAGATATGTATGGCATGGACAAAGACACGGTCATTTACGTCAATGAGCACTTGGGCATATTATCCGGCTTATATGGCGTGCTAAAGCCGTTAGATTTGATTCAACCGTATCGTTTAGAGATGGGTACCAAACTCAAAAATGAGCAAGGTGATAACCTGTATGAATTCTGGGGCGAGCACATTACTAAAGTAATCAATGCGCGCATGGCGGACATTGCTAGTAAAGATGGCGATAAAGTCCTGATTAATTTGGCGTCAAACGAGTACTTTAAGGCGGTAAAGAAAAAGGCTTTAGATGCGGATATCATCACGCCTAGATTTGAAGATGAGAAGAATGGCACCTATAAGGTCATTAGCTTTTATGCTAAAAAAGCTCGTGGTTTAATGGTCAAGTATGCAGCAGATAATAAGCTGACTAAGGCTGAGCAGTTAAAGGACTTTGATTTAGCGGGTTATCGCTATAGTGCCGAGGTATCTGATGATAAGACTTGGGTGTTTAAGCGTGCTGAGGCGGATCAGTAGCACTACACCTGACCCGCAGCTACTAGCTTAAATATATTTTTTCAAACATAAAAAAACCCCGATAAGCCAAAGCCTACCGGGGTTTTCTATTGCTAAACACTATACTTTAAAAGCTATAGTATTGGGCATTGAGGGTAAAGGGGCTGATTACATCATGCCGCCCATACCACCCATGCCGCCCATACCACCGCCCATGCCAGCCATTGGGTCATCTTTCTCTGGCTTGTCAGTGATCATAGCTTCAGTCGTTAGCATTAGGCCAGCTACAGAAGCAGCGTGCTCTAGTGCAGAACGAGCCACTTTAGCTGGGTCAAGGATGCCCATCTCGATCATGTCGCCGTACTCGCCAGTAGCCGCGTTATAACCGTAGTTGCCTGAACCATTTTTCACTTCGTTAACCACTACTGAAGCTTCTTCGCCAGAGTTGGTCACGATTTGACGTAATGGGGCTTCCATCGCACGGCGAAGGATGTTGATACCAGCATTTTGGTCGTCATTGTCGCCACGAAGTTCGCTTAAAGCGCCCATCGCACGGACTAGAGCAACACCACCACCAGGGACTACGCCTTCTTCAACCGCAGCACGAGTGGCATGTAGCGCATCGTCAACACGGTCTTTCTTCTCTTTCATTTCAGTTTCAGTCGCTGCGCCAACTTTGATAACGGCAACGCCGCCAGCTAGTTTAGCGATACGCTCTTGTAGCTTTTCTTTGTCATAGTCAGAAGTAGACTCTTCTGCTTGACGACGGATAGACTCAACGCGAGCTTCGATGTCTGCTTTTTGACCAGCGCCATCAACGATAACAGTGTTTTCTTTACCGACTGTGATTTTCTTCGCAGTACCTAGCTGTTCGATAGTAGCCGTCTCTAAGCTCATGCCGACTTCTTCAGAGATAACCGTACCGCCAGTTAGTGTAGCGATGTCTTGTAGCATAGCTTTGCGACGATCGCCGAAACCTGGGGCTTTAACCGCACAAGTTTTTAGGCCGCCACGCATGTTGTTCACTACTAGAGTCGCCAACGCTTCGTTTTCTACGTCTTCAGCGATGATTAGCAACGGCTTGCTTTGTTGCATAACTTGCTCAAGTAATGGCACGATTTCGCGGATGTTGCTGATTTTTTTGTCAACTAGCAAGATGAATGGGTTTTCAAATTCAGCAGTTAGGCTGTCTTGCTTGTTAGCAAAGTATGGGCTGATGTAACCACGGTCAAACTGCATACCTTCGACGACTTCTAGCGTGTCTTCAAAGCTAGAGCCTTCTTCAACAGTGATAACGCCTTGTTTGCCTACTTTCTGCATAGCTTGCGAAATCAACTCACCAATTTTGGTGTCTGAGTTGGCAGAGATTGAACCGACTTGAGCGATAGCTTTTTCGTCATCAGCAGGAGTAGATAGCTGATGGATTTGCTCAACAGCAGCGCGAACGGCTTTATCAATACCGCGCTTAAGATCCATTGGGTTCATACCAGCTGCGACCGACTTCATGCCTTCTTGTAGGATAGACTGAGCCAATACAGTAGCGGTAGTCGTACCATCACCAGCCACATCGTTGGTCTTGCTAGCGACTTCACGGACCAATTGCGCGCCCATGTTTTCAAACTTGTCTTCTAGTTCGATTTCTTTAGCGACCGAGACACCATCTTTAGTGATAGTTGGGGCACCAAAAGACTTATCGATTACTACGTTACGGCCTTTAGGACCTAAAGTTACTTTTACTGCGTCAGCTAGGATGTTTACGCCATCCATCATTTGTTTACGGGCGTGTGCGCCAAATTTTACATCTTTTGCCATGAGAATAAACTCCAATTATTATGAATGATTCTGTCAAATTGACTTAAATAGGGATATAAATTTTTATCAGGTTACGGACTACCATTAAAGGCTGCCCAGTATTAACCTTCTAAAACGCCCAATACGTCAGACTCTTTCATGATAAGTAGCTCTTCACCGTCAACTTTGACCGTTTGACCTGCGTACTGACCGAAAAGGACTTTGTCGCCAACGTTGACGTCTAAAGCGCGGACATCACCGTTTTCACGGATTTGGCCATTACCAACAGCTAGGACTTCGCCTTGTGAAGGTTTTTCTTGCGCCGATCCTGGCAATAAGATACCACCGGCAGTTTTTTGCTCTTCTTCCAAGCGGCGGACGACAATACGGTCATGTAAAGGACGAATATTCATCAATATGACTCCAAATTAAGTTTTAGTTAGATTAAGTGGCCTAACCAAAGTATGCGCTAATATTTTTAGAATAAAAGTAGCGGATATCTCAGCTTAGGCTTGCCATCAAAAATGGGGGCAATAGCGGTTCGGTTCAAGGTCAACCGTGTGAATTTTTATAAAATAGTCGCTAATTTTTCTCTTTCTTCTCGCTTTCACCAACTCAAAACTACGGCAGGATTGGCTTTGCTGCTATCTGCCCTAAATTAAAAGGCTTAGCTGCAGTCCTGTATAGCCATGATAAGGATGAAAATGTCGCTATATCTTGCTGTTATGGGGATTATTTTACGTTGCTCACAGGGCGTTACCCCGCGGTAAGGTCAGCAATAACCCCCTACAAGACACTAATATCTCAGCCCTTGAAAATGTAACAGAATATGACCATTAAGAGGTTATCTGTTTATAACACCCCTAATATTTTTTAGAAGGATGAACCATGTCGACTATTTTTAAAAATACTTTATTGCGCAGGACGGCTGCTGCCGCCGTGATTGGAGCTATGACTATGACCGCCCCTACGCTTGCCAGTGCGAAAAACATTCAACCCAGTACGGCTGACTATAGTTTTACTATCGAAGATAAATATAAAGGCACGGCTACTCGCACGCTGACCAACTCGGGTAACGCTTGGAAATACAATATGAGCGCCCGTGTTGCTGGTGTGGCCTCCGCCTCACAAAGCAGTAGCTTTAGCTTATCCGGTACTAGTGTAATCCCTAGCAATGCTAATACCACTTATAAAGTCTTTGGCATCGGCCGCACCCATAAGCTCAGCTTTAACCCGAGCAAAAAACAGGTCGTGAGCAACTATAAAGGCAAATCGCAAACACTATCGATGCCGCAGCAAGCCTTTGATGACTTGAGCCTAGAGGTGCAAATTCGTCAAGATTTACTCAATGGTAAATTCTCTGGCAACTACTATATGGCCAAGAAAGACAAAGTAGAAAAGACTCCGTTTAAGAAGTCAGGCTCTGCTAAGATTACTGTGCCAGCCGGTACTTTTGACACAGTACGCGTCGACCGTGTACATGATGATAATAGCCGCTCGACTAGCTTTTGGTTAGCACCAAGCCTAGATTACCTACCAGTAAAAGTAAGCCAAGTTAACGATGGTAAAAAAATGGACTTAGAATTAACTAAAATTCGCTAAGCTTAAATCCTCCCCAACCCTCCTTTAATAAAGGAGGGGGAAAACCCTCCTTAACCCTGAATCAGGAAATAGCAAAGCACTGCTTTGCCCTGATGCAAGACAAGAGCTATGCTCACGTAGCTAATAAAGGAGGGGGGAAAAATAAAGGAGGGGAAAAACCCTCTATATTAGATAGAGGGCCTCCATATTGCATAAGAAAAATACTTAATCATATACTCTGTCCTAAAATGACAAAAAGCCCCGCTAATAGATAGTGGGGCTTTTTAGGTTGTGACTTTATAAGCAGGCGTCAAACAATAAGCAGACTATTCGCCGACCTTGTTCATTGAAGGCAAGCGCTTGGTCAAGATAAACAACCAAGTATTGATTAAGAATAACAGCACGAAATCTATGCCATATATCCATAGTACCGATAAATCGACGGCATAAGCTCGCGCAAAGATAACTACTCCGCTCGCACCCAGATAGACTAGCGTGAGCATACTGCCAATAAGTAACACGTAAGGCGACGTGCCCTTAAAGATGGCCGGAGTCATAATAAACGCAGGGATAAGCCATAACGCTTGCCAAGCAATGCCGCCGAGCATATCAGGATGCTGCGGGCTCAATAGCGCAATTAAGATAGGCAGTGCTATGAGTCGATAGCCGAGCCAAGTTGCCCATACCGCTCGCAGTCTTTTTTGAATGGGCGCTATGGGTTTACTGACTTTACCCTGCTCTTTGGCTTCTGCTTTAACCGGGCTAGTTGGCGGCGTAGTGCTCGCATCTTTCATGACGATAACTTCCTAATGATTATTGCTAAGAGCGTACAGCCGACGTGCTGCTTAATAATTTTTACTGTCTACTATTTATTACTACTCACCACTAGCGCTATGCTAGTCGCTAGTTATTTCCAGTTAGTATCTACTAACGCTTTAGCAGCAATCGCCAAACGGCGACCTTGGGCAATCGCTAACCCACGCTCATCAGCGGTCACAGGTTGGTCGTGAGACGCGCCACTGACATGCGAGGCACCATAAGGCGTGCCACCACGGTTGGTACGGTTTAGCCCTGGCTCAGAATAAGGAATACCTAAAATCATCATTCCATGGTGCAATAGCGGCAGCATCATCGTCACTAGCGTAGTCTCTTGGCCGCCATGCATAGAGCCAGTTGCGGTAAAGACACAGGCCGGCTTATTCTGCAGATTGCCTGCCAGCCAAACGGTGACACTATTGTCCCAAAAGTACTTCATAGGCGCCCCCATATTACCAAAATGCGTAGGGCTGCCTAATGCTAGACCTGAGCACTCTTTTAAATCCTCCATGGTGCAATACAAATCGCCCTCTTCTGGGATAGCCGGTTTGGCGACTTGGGTTTCAGCAGCGACGGCAGGTACGGTACGGATGCGCGCGGTCATACCGCCATCTTCTATCCCTTGCGCGATGGCATAGGCGAGCGACTTAGTCGTACCATGGCTAGAGTAGTAAAGGACAAGTACGTAAGGCTGTGCGGCAGTCGGTGAAGTCGTCATAAGCGGTCATCCTAAAATCATATGGTATATTTATGCAGCTGTGGTTATATTAGTGATTATAGCAATGGTTAAGTTAGTGGCCAGAAAGTCTTTAAAGTTAATAATTTAGGCTAATAAAAAGCCAGCTCATACTCTCTAGAGTGGGCTTATAAACTCGCTAGCAAACTACTGCGCCATTATGCCCGAGGGCGAGGCTCGCTTGCAAAGTCTAATCTAGATAATTGTAACTATATTGGCGGAGTACAGCAGACATAATTTTGCTAAACTACGCTCACTTTTTATTGAATTGAATATTTTGAGCCATGAATAATTTACTCCAAAAACTGCCTTTTTTTAACAAGCCTTGGTTTCAGTTTATTCGCTTTCTGTTGAGGCACTTCACTGAAGATGATTGCCAACAAAAAGCGGCCTCGTTGACCTACACTACCATGTTGTCAATCGTCCCTATATTGACCGTCCTATTGATGATTTTATCTTCGGTACCGGCATTAGAGACCGTACGGGCGCAAATTTATAGTGTTATTTATAGCAACCTATTGCCGCAGTCTAGCGTACAAGTTAGCCAGTATATTAATGACTTTGCTGAAAAGTCGACCAACTTGACCGCTGTCGGTATTATCGCGCTATTCTTCACCACCATTATGACCCTGACCACGATTGAAAAAGCCTTTAACCAAATCTGGCGGGTAGAAGATCGCTCGGGCGGCTTTAAGAGTATCTTACGCTATTGGACTATCGTGACTTTAGGCCCCTTAGTTTTAGGGACTGCTTTTATTGCCTCTAGTGCCGTACAGAGCTTAAGTTTTTTAAATCAGCAAGTCGCCGGTTACGGGATTGACTGGTCATTTTGGGTGCAAGTGGTCTCTATCATTGTGACTATGGCCGGCTTCATTGGCATGTATTGGTTTATTCCTAAAGCTCGCGTACCCGTCAAAAATGCCGCTATTGCTGGGGTATTCGTCACTATCGTTTTTGAATTACTAAAGCATACGTTTGGCGTAGTGATGGCGAACTTTACCAGTTATGAGGCCATCTACGGAGCCTTTGCCGCGCTACCAATCTTCCTACTTTGGATTTATCTGTCGTGGAACCTTATCTTACTTGGGGTTGAGATTAGCTATACCTTGACTATCTTTGAGACCAAAGAAGTGTATCCGCGTCATCCCTTGCTTAGTCTGCTCGATATGCTCAACGTGGTCTATAGCCATCATCAGCGTGGCGAGTCGGTCAGCGAACAACAACTGCGCGATGTGTTAGGCCGTAAAGAGTTGCCGAAATGGTATACCTATTTAAACTACTTACAAGATAGCGATTTAATCACTATTACCGAAGAAAACGACTACGTCCTCAAGCGCGATTTAAATCAGATGAGCTTATGGGACTTTTACCGCACACTGCCTTATCCCTTACCGATTAAAGACGAACTCGATGAGATGGATGAAAACGATATGCAGCCGTGGTTAGGGTTACTGGTTGAGCATTTCACCAACACCGAAGCCTACGCCAAGCAGGAGCTGGATTTATCTTTAGCCACTATCTTTGCCCATAGTGAGCCTCGCAAAAAGTCCAACTCAAAAAACACTTTTGCGGGTCAGAAACAGCCCCATGGTAAACTAGATAAGATGGCCGATGCAGAAGCTTTTGAGCGTGATGCGGATCTCGTCACCGACAATTATGACCGTGAAATCGTGATTCCTGATGGCTCAGAGGATAATAATTCAGCCCGTGGTAAAGCCCAGACTGGCAACCGCAGTAGAGCTATAGCCGCGCCCGCTGGTGGTAGTGGCAATATTATTACTGAGGCGGACAATCCTGAAAGGTCATAATGCTTTAGAGCGTATCGGTTCCTTAGAGTGCATCAGTTAAGGGCTATTTTTTCCATCCTGTAGGGTAATGAATTGTGGGCGGTCTATCTGGGTATAGGTCGCCCTTTTATTTTCTATTGCAAAATTCTTTTGCTGATAACTCATTCAGCACTCTTAGCTCTAGTCCTTTGTTAATAAAACTTATTTATCGCTTCTCCTGCACCTTCATGCGGTACAGCAAGGTTTTTATGACTCTGATTTATAGATTATTGCTGATATTTTCTGGGGTTTTTTGCTAGTATCTTCCTAATCCATGCCTAATCTATATAAATTCCTTGCGTTTGCACCGGTCTACTTTACGCCTGTCATTCCTTAATCATTGACCTACAGAGACCATTTGCATGTCATCTACTGCCAGTCTGACCGTCCTAGAAGTCGGTGCCATATTTTTGACTATCACCGCCTTACTCTCTTATATCAACCATCGTTTCATTGGACTGCCGACCACTATTGGCGTCATGGCTATTTCTTTAGTCGTCTCTATCGTGGCGATATTTTTGGGATTATTAGGCTTTGATCAGCTAATCGATTATGAGGTCGGTCTACTCGCCCAACTCGACTTCACCGAAGTTTTGCTCGACGGTATGTTGTCCATGCTGCTATTCGCCGGCGCGCTGCACGTCAATATTGGCGATTTACGCCGTTATAAATTGCCCATCGGTATTTTGGCCTGCCTAGGTACTATCCTTTCTGCGGTATTAATTGCTGGTGCGGTTTACTTATTCTTGCCGCTATTGGGATTTGAGCTGTCCTTTATTTGGTGTCTGTTATTCGGTGCTTTGATTTCTCCTACCGACCCTATCGCGGTGATGGGCATCTTAGCCTCTGCCGGCGCGCCAAAAAGCTTAGAGACCGTGATTGCAGGAGAGTCCTTATTTAACGATGGTATCGGCGTAGTTATCTTTGTCATTCTGTTGGGTATCTTAGCTAGCGGTGACATCCCCACAGCCGGGCATATCGGCCACAGTTTATTGGTTGAAGCCGGTGGTGGCATCTTATTCGGTATTATTTTAGGCGCTATCCTCTACTATCTGCTTAAAAGTATCAACAGCTATCAAGAAGAGGTGTTGTTAACTTTGGCCGGCGTATTAGGCGGCTATGCACTCGCCAGCCACTATCATTTATCGGGACCACTCGCCATGGTGATGATGGGACTGATGCTGGGCAACCAAGGCCGCGCTTACGCTATGAGCGATGAGACCCGCCATTATGTGGATTTATTTTGGGAACTAATTGATGAGATTTTAAACGCTATTTTGTTTGTATTAATAGGTTTAGAAGTCGTCATCATTGCTTTTTCGGTGAATTTATTCATTGCTGCCGGTCTGGCCATTATTATTGCTTTAGTCGCCCGCCTTATCGTGGTTGGCTTGACCACCAAGACCTTTAGCCAACAATTGGAGCTGCCCAAGGGGGCGTGGAAAGTCCTCACTTGGGGTGGCCTGCGTGGGGGCATCTCAGTCGCTTTAGTGCTGCAATTGCCGAGTGGGTCTGAGCGTGATGTCCTATTGGCATTGACCTATGCTATCGTGATTTTCTCTATCTTAGTGCAAGGTCTGACCATTGGTAAAGTGGCTAAATTAGTGGGGCCTAGCCGAACTAAAACTTTGTCTAATTAAATGAGATTGATTTTTACATACAACATTTCATAAGCTGTGCCTGCTAAAAGCATTATTAGAATAATTATTTCCCATAAAAAAAGCGCTGTCCTGATTAGGTTGGCGCTTTTTTATTTTCGATAACATTATAAAAATGGAGCAGCTCTTATAAAGCTAAATCAAGCCTTTACGTTTCATATTGCGGTAAACAATAATGACGATGACAATATTTAAGACAAAGATAAAGACATTAAACCAATCTAACGGATTTACAATTAAATAATAAAGCTCAAGCGGAATAAAAATGCCGTAGCCGACCACGCTATACCAATAGGCCCAAGTCTTATCTTTCCACAGACCATAGGCCTCGATAAAGCGCAGACTCGCATACCCCAGGATAATGCCCACGAACAGCTGCCAATGTACGCTAGCTTTCAACGCGGAGGCCACTAGGCTATCAACTTGCGCAATCAGCAGTTGCCCAAATTCTTTGCGCCATAAAGCCGTGGCATTGCTCAGCCAAGTGTTTAAATCCCGATGCTTGAGCCACAGTAACCAGGCCGCAATGAGCGCCCCTACCCCCTTAAAAATCTCGTAGATGGCGACGGCTTGTATAGAGCGGCTGGCAGGAGTTAGAGCACTATCGGTTAGCGGCGGCTCAAGAGTACTCGGGTGGTTAAGAGCAGTATTATTAGCTAGGGGGCTCGAATTTAAAGTCTCATCGCTGGGCGCTAGTAGCGGTGAGGTTTTCGGCGCAGCACGTTGCTTCGATGACTCAACGTGCTCGGACGGTCTCTCAGTCAAAAAGTGTCTCCACAACTCGGCCATTGAGCTGTTGGCCGATAAAAGGCGTATTCTTCCCTTGAGAATACATAGTCTCTGCGCTTACTTGCCACTCATACGCAGGGTCTACGATAATCGCGCCGCCAATTTTTTCATAGGCAGCACTGATACCAGCTATCTTCGCTGGGTTGGTACAAATCTTTTCGACCAGCATCTCTGGCGTTAATACGTCTTCTGCCACTAAGCGACAAGCCAGTGCCATAAAGGTATCAAAGTTGGAGATACCAGGTGTGGTCTCAGCAAATGGGGCTTTTTTAGCCGTCACATTCAAAGGCTCATGGTGACTACAGATAGCATCGATAGTCCCATCTGCTAGGCCATTGCGTAACGCTTGCTGATCGGTATTACTGCGCAGGGGCGGCAACACATAAGCCAACGCATTAAAGCCTTCGATATTATCATCCGTTAGGTGCAACTGGTGCATCGCCACGTCGCAAGTGACCGGCAACCCTTTACTTTTTGCCCAACGCATCAGCTCTACCGAAGACTTACAAGACAATTGGCTAAAATGGGCGGATATACCGGTCTCTTCTACCATCAGCAGTTGTTTAGATAAGGCGACTGTTTCTGCAATCCAAGGAATCCCTTGTAGACCATGGAATGAAGCGATATAACCTTCATGGGCTACCCCACCTGCCGCTAAGCTAGGCTCATTCGGATAAAAGAAGACTTTTAAGCCAAAAGTCGCCGCATATTCAAGCGTGCGCAGCATAACTAATGAGTTAGCAAAAGGCTTGCCCGCATTGGTTACGGCAATACAACCGCCTTGCTGTAGACCCGCGACATTAGCCGGGCGCTCGCCTTCTAGTCCTGCCGTTAATGCCCCTAATATATGCAAATAGATACCACCGTCTTGCAGAGCTCGCTCACGCAAGCCTTTTAACAGCGAACCGTTTTCTAGCACGGGATTGGTATCGGGTGGCAGTACCACATGTAAGAAACCGTTTTTACGCGCTGCACGACCTTCTGACTTTAGCGTGCCGTGTTGCTGACTGCCAGGCTCACGTAGGCGCGCGCATAAATCTACTAGGGGCGGCATTAGCCAGTGATTGGGCTTATCAGGTAGGTTAGCTGGCGTCGTGAAGTTATTTGGGAGTAAGTTTTGCATAGGGTGCCTGTATTGTTCAAATGACTAATAAAATTTGAGTAAATAATATGACTTATACTAATTTGCTCGGCTTAACCTATCTACCTGCTTTACTATATCTGGCAATCTGTGATTACCCGAAAGCTGACTAACAAGTGCTTTAGCTTTTGTTACATCAATACCAATGCTTGTGACATACAAAGGGTGCTTGCTGCTAACCCGAAACACAGTATGGCTTTCAGTAAC
Source organism: Psychrobacter sp. CoH-33_TS_01 (assembly GCF_058189395.1). Lineage (NCBI taxonomy): Bacteria > Pseudomonadati > Pseudomonadota > Gammaproteobacteria > Moraxellales > Moraxellaceae > Psychrobacter > Psychrobacter sp. CoH-33_TS_01. Next base: position 142,453 of record NZ_JBVGQI010000007.1, on the reverse strand, counting down.
TCCCTTAAAACCTTGCTTAGCAATACCTAGAACTGGCTTTTTATCCGCCAAATTATCATATAGATATTTACCTAGTCCTGCCTGCTCTAATCCATCCAAATAAACATAACCATCAATAATGATACAGTCATAAGGCTGATTAATCTGTTCAAGCAACGCTAAGATACAGGGCAGTTCTCTTTTATAAAACTGTCCCGATTGATAAGGGGTTACTCCATTAACTTGAGTAACATGCTAGCTCAAAATCTTATGGACTTTAATGTCCTCAAATCGTATTGCTGCTACGACAGCTATGCTGTCACTACTACCTTCATCTCCTGAAGAATAATAGGTGTCAGTTATCAGATATATCATAAGCATGAGCATTATCATCTAGAATAATGATCGACCTTAATCTCAGTATCATTTCTCTTGACGAACGGGCAAAGCTTTAATTTATCAATTTCGCCTTCTAAATAGCCACCTGATAAGAATAGGTTTTGCAGGTTAGGCCAAGTCTGACCTGATAAAAATAGATCAGTGAATGAATAATCCATATTATTAGAATGAGTATCTTCATAACCCTCAAAAGGGTAAATTTGCGGTTCTTCTATCTCTAAATTTAGCGATACAATATTTAATACTGGAAAGTATGAATTCAACAAATTATCCAATGTCTCTTGAGTGATGTAGCCACCATTTATTCCTGTCATATCGTCATCTAGTATAATATGCAACTGCTGTAAATTTTTTAGTTTAATAGGATAGTTGAGCTCGAAAGAACCATATAAATTCAACTCCTCTAAGTTGGGCATATTTTCTAAAATCACAGTAATGTCACCTAATCTGCCATATAAACAATGAGCATTACATAGCAGCTCCCAGACACCTAGCTCTAATGTCTTAAGATTTGGATATTCAGCATTGGATAAAATTTCGACTATTTTTCGATAATCAATCATACCGTAACGCCTGGTACTATCCGATGAGTCACCAATACTTAGCTTTTCCACAGTAGCGGTATAAGGTGATTTGACAAAAGCTTCTATAAGAGACTGTCCCTCTGAACCTAAGTAACAGTTAAACTCCTTTATAATCTTAGGTAGCTTAGTGTTTTCTGAAGTTCTGGAAGAAATACCGAAATTACAAACTTCTCCAATTTGTCTAATAGACTCAGGAACTTCCAAAACCATATTTTGAAAATAATCTATTTGTCTATTCTTCAACAAACCACTATGAAATGTATTTAACCAACCCCTGAATGTCATAATGAACTCAAAAGTAATTATTGGTTGCGGAATTCACGTTGACCCTGCATAGCCAATGACAAGACCGCCATGCGAATAGCAATACCATTATTTACCTGTTTCAAGATGACCGACTGTGGCCCATCCGCCACACTTGAGGCAATCTCCACCCCACGGTTCATCGGCCCTGGGTGCATCACTAACGCATCTGGTTTCGCCAAAGCCAAACGCTCTGAGGTAATGCCATAGTGCTTATAATATTCGCTAGAGTTGGCCAATAAAGGTGAGCCGATACGTTCGTTTTGGATGCGCAGCCCCATGATGACATCACAATCTCGCACCCCTTCATCGAGGTTTTCATAGACAGTCACGCCATAACGCTCAATACCCTTCGGCAGTAAAGTTTTTGGTGCGATGACGCGAATGTCTTTTACCCCTAGCGTCTTCAGCGCACTAATATCTGAGCGGGCTACCCGTGAGTGCTTAATATCGCCAATAATAGCTACAGATAATTCTTCGAAAGGACGCGGTGCCTCACGGTGAATTGTCAGCATATCGAGCATGCCTTGCGTTGGATGGGCATGCCAGCCATCACCACCATTAATAATGGCAATATCAGGCGTCACTTCTGTCGCCATAAAATGAGCAGCACCAGAGGCTGAATGACGTACGACAAAGATGTCGGCAGTCATCGCCTGTAGATTCCACAAGGTATCACGCAAGCTCTCGCCTTTCTTAGTACTAGAGCGGGCAATATCAATATTTAAGACATTCGCCCCTAAGCGTTTTTCTGCCACTTCAAAAGTCGTACGCGTGCGGGTAGAAGGCTCAAAGAACAGGTTCATTACCGTACAACCCTCTAACTCAGGGCTGTTAATCAGCTGACCTTGCTCATCAAAAAACGACTCAGCTTTAGCAATAATCGTCTGCAGCTGGGCTTTATTCAGCCCTTCCACGCCCAAAAAGTGCCGCAAATGCCCATCTTCGTTTAACTGAGGGCGGCTAAGCGAGGTATTAAGACGTTGATGAATAGAGTCTGGGTCATAGCGGTTCGCGCTGTTTGCGGAGCTTGGCATAGTCAGCCTTCTTATATTAATGAAGTGAATATAGTGGTAGGGTGAATATCTTGAATACGGGGCTTAACTTTAATACGAGGTTTAAAAAGCTACTTTAACGCTCATTACAGTAGAGCAATAGGCTCTTCTTATAAAGCATAGTTGGTTATAAAATCAGGGGAAATAAGCTCAATTGTGAGGGCCATTATACCCCTGCATAGCCTTTAAAGAATAACTGCTGCTAAAATAAATACCTGAGTCAAATGCCATAGCAAAAATAGGAGGCACACGCAGGTGCTAAACTCTGCGTTCAGCATGGCCTAATGTTGGCTAAATCTTGGCAACAGGCGTGATTCTACGTGTTTTTATCGCTTTTTTGAATGGGCGCTTAAGACAGGCTAGCGCATTTTTGCTATAGTCACGCTTAATTATGATTACCTTCCACTATGACTGCCAAGCACTATCAACACCAGCTAGTGTAGCTGATTTTGCCTAGAGCAAAAAGTGAAACCTTAGCTTAGCTACCTAAAGCAACGCTAGCTAATGATAACTGCGGCTTATTAACCTATATCTTACCATCAGCTCATTCTACTCTCTTACTACCATTCACCTTTTACGGAGTCACTTATGACCACCCTATCTGACTATTTACAGCAAGCTGATACCCCCTCTGAAGTCAGTAGTGTCATTGCCACTATCGCTGAAGTCGGTCGCGATATCACCGCCCTACTACGTCGCGGTGCCTTAGCCGATATCCTAGGCGAAGCGGGTAATGAAAATATCCAAGGCGAAGCACAAAAGAAACTCGACGTCATCGCCAATGACATGTTACTTGATGCATTAACGGGTAATAGCCACTGCGCAGGCGTGGCCAGCGAAGAGCTCGACCATGCGACTCCAGCCAATAATGAAGGCAGCTTATTGGTCTTGTTCGACCCGTTAGATGGCTCTTCCAACATTGATATCAATATGGCAGTAGGCACTATCTTCTCTATCCTACCTTATAACAATGTGGGCCAAGTCGCTGCTGACAGTGACTTTTTGCAAAATGGCGATGCTCAATTGGCTGCAGGTTACTTACTATACGGCGCCTCAACCATGCTGGCACTGACAGTAGGTAACGGCGTGACCATGTTTAGCCTAGACCCAGATAGCGGCGAGTATGTGTTAGTGACTGAAAATATTCGCATTGATAAAGACACTAGCGAGTATGCTATCAATAGCTCAAACCACCGTTATTGGCTAGCCCCTATGCAGCAATATATTGATGAATTGGTGGCAGGCGATGCGGGCGTACGTGGTCGTGACTTTAATACCCGCTGGGTCGCTGCTATGGTCGGTGATGTTCACCGTATCTTATGCCGTGGCGGTATCTTTATGTATCCATTCGATACGAAGTATGCCAATAAAGCCGGTAAACTGCGTTTGATGTACGAAGCCAATCCTATGAGCTTCCTCATTGAACAAGCGGGCGGCGCTTCTACCGATGCGGTAAATCGTATCATGAGCATCGAGCCTAATGACATTCACCAACGCGTGCCCGTCGTTTTAGGTAGCGAAAATGAAGTATTACGCGTGCAGACCATTCATAATGATCATAACCAGTCTTAATGAGTACTAACTAGGTTAAGCGTATCGTGTAATTACTAAATTTTAAAATTACCGCTTTAACTTACTGACTTTTTATGACGATTGCTTGTTATTACAACGCCTCTACCTCCAACGTTTACGGATACTCAACATGGCCTCAATTCCAGCAGATAAATTCTCTAATAGCCCTGTCATTACCTCTGATAAAAACCCTACGGTGAAATTGGCCAAAGGGCTCATCAGCCAATCACGCCAGCGCAAAAAGGCAGGTCAAACTGTCTTAGAAGGCGTACATCTCTTAGAATCAATGATTCAAAACGATGTGGTACCGGTACAAATCTTAATCTCTTACTCAGCGTTGACCCACCCTGATATCCAGTCGTTATTGGTATTGGTCAGTGATCATAAAATCGATAACCGATTGATGGTATTGAGCGATAGCCTGTATGACTCTATTAAAACGCTAGGTACCGGCTTAGATGTTATGGCGATTATTAATATCCCTGAGACCGACTTATACTCGCTAAAGTCACCCATTCTTACCGACTGCTTAATCTTGAATGATGTGCAGGACAATGGCAACGTGGGCACTTTACTACGTACTGCCGCTGCGGTAGGCATTAAAACTATCATCTGTACAACCGGTACAGCGCAAGCTTGGTCCCCTAAAACCATGCGTGCTGGCATGGGCGCTCAGTTTGGTCTGACTATCTATGAAGGCATTCCTGCTAACGAAGTGCTTGCCTATCTAAAAGTGCCTGTATTAGCGACCAGCTCGCACACCGACAACATTATTTATCAACAAAACTTAAACCGTCCAGTGGCTTGGGTGATGGGTCATGAAGGTCAAGGCGTTTGCGATGAAATCATGCAATCCGCTATCCCTGTTGCCCTACCCCAACCTAATGGTCAAGAGAGCTTGAACGTCGCTATTGCAGGCTCATTATGCTTATATGAGACTTTGCGTCAACGCAACTATGCCTAAGTTAATGACTGATATATGAATGAGGCATAGCTAAACAGCGGTGACTTCATTTTTGCAACTAAAAAAGGACGGTAGCAATAATTTGCTATTGTCCTTTTTTATTTGTTAAAAGATAATTTATTGATTACAAACTACTGATGCTAGTTTAAGAAAAATCACCCATAAAAAAAGCCCCCAACCAAAAGGCTAGAGGCTTTTATTTACTTAGTAAAAACGCTTCATACTAGAGAAATACTATTACTCTCTAAGCGCTTACTAGGCTATTACAGCTTGCTAGTTAATTCAGGAAGAATGTCATATAGATCGCCTTCCAAGAAGTAATCAGCAACGCTAGCGATTGGTGCTTCTGGGTCATTGTTGATAGCAACGATGACTTTAGAATCTTTCATACCGGCTAAATGCTGGATAGCGCCTGAGATACCGGCAGCGATGTACAGCTGTGGGGCAACGATTTTACCCGTTTGACCAACCTGCATATCGTTTGGTACATAGCCTGCATCGACAGCGGCACGTGATGCGCCAACAGCAGCACCCAATTTGTCAGCTAGTGGCTCAATGTATTTAGTGAAGTTTTCACCGTTAGCTAGGGCACGACCACCTGATACTACGATATCAGCAGACGTTAGCTCTGGACGATCAGATGACGCTAGCTCTTCGCTAACGAAGCTTGATTTACCAGAATCTTGCACGTTGCTTAGGGTCTCAACAGTAGCAGAACCACCTTCCGCAGCTACCGCATCAAATGCTGTAGTACGAACGGTCACTAGAACTTTATCTTCGCTAGTCTTAACAGTAGCGGTAGCGTTACCTGCATAGATAGGACGCTCAAAAGTGTTTGCATCGATAACTTTAGAGATTTCAGAGATCATGCTCACGTCTAGTAAAGCCGCAACGCGAGGTAAGAAGTTCTTACCATTCGTGGTCGCTGGCGCTAGGATATGGCTATAATCGCCCGCTAAGTCAGTGACCAATAGCGCTAAGTTTTCAGCCAATTGATATTCGTAAGCTGCGTCGTCTTCTAACAATACTTTGCTTACGCCAGCCGCTTTAGCCGCTTCGTCAGCCGCCGCTTGACAGTTTAAACCTGCCACTAGTACGTGAATATCACCACCGATTTCTTGAGCAGCAGCGATCGTGTTCAAAGTTGCCTTTTTTAGACTGGCATTGTCATGTTCTGCATATACTAAAATTGCCATTATGATAATCCTTAATATTTTGTCATTCTAGAGCGAGAGCCCACCTATGCACAGGGTAAATATGCCTGTAGATAGCGCCGATAAGCTGGCAAGCACTACGCTCTCTCTAAAGTAAGTAAAAATATTTATTACAAAGTGCAGTCAAGCTCTTAAGAGATAACTTTAGCTTCGTTTCTTAGCTTATCGATAAGCTCGTCTACTGAAGCCACTTTGATACCCGCTGAACGCTCAGCTGGTGGAACTACCTTAATGATTTCTTGCTTAGAAGCCATGTCGACACCGAAATCTGCAGGTGTTTTTTCGTCTAATGGTTTCTTCTTAGCTTTCATGATGTTAGGCAGTTTAGCGTAACGTGGCTCATTCAAACGTAAGTCGGTAGTGATTACCGCAGGTAGCGTTAATGCAACCGTTTGCAAACCACCGTCAATCTCACGCTTAACATTGACTTTACCGTCAGCAACAGTCACTTGTGAAGCAAAAGTACCTTGGCCGATACCCATCAACGCCGCCAACATCTGGCCAGTCTGGTTATTATCGTCATCGATAGCTTGCTTACCTAGTAGGATAACTTCTGTGCCTTCTTGCTCAGCGATACCTTTTAGGATTTTAGCGACTTCTAGAGGATGAGGTTTGGCATCAGTTTGTACCAATACACCACGATCAGCACCTAAAGCTAGAGCGGCACGAATCTGCTCTTGGGCTTCTTTAGGACCGATTGAAGCCACAATGATTTCATCGATAACGCCCGCTTCTTTTAAACGAACCGCTTCTTCAACAGCGATTTCGCAGAATGGGTTAATCGACATTTTAGTATTGCTCAGATCAACACCTGAGTTATCGGCTTTAACACGAACTTTAACGTTATAATCGATCACACGCTTTACAGCGACTAATGCTTTCATACATTCCTCGTTTATTACTGTTATGGATAAATAAAAATAAAGGCTGATTGAACAACTAAGTTAGGATAGCGCCCTAACACTAATGCTAGCCTATCCCAATAAAGAGACATGAGATTTACTGGCCTAATTATCGGCCGTCCGGTCATGTATTCATTAGATGTGCACAAAACTTATATATCTTGCGTGAGCAATGTCCCTAGGTCAAGATACTGCCGTGAACAATGCGTCACAGTTTTATAACTCAATGATTATAGCGTATAAAGCTGAGCAATTGCGGGTCGTATGTGCCTTATATATAGAGATAATAAGCATTTAAAGCCGTTATTTCCTCAAAATAGTCTAAAAAATAGGCGGGCATATAAACTATAAACCAAAGCCTTTTTAGCCCATAACGGATAGTTGGCTTAATGACCTGCATCTCACTGGCATGCCAAGCCTAGAAAGTTAAACTAACTTAAGTTTTTAAATTAAATTTTCTGTGCACTCAGCTATTAACAGCATAACAATAAATAAAGACGGGCTGTGTTTTAGTGTTTAAAGGTATTGTCTTGGATAAGTAACTCACTGTCTCTAATATCATCAAACAGAGACATATCTGGGATGACTTCGCTGGTTTTGATTACACTCATATCGCCGGTTGTTTCCATAATAACGGCAAAAACTTCAGATTTGGATTTAATCCCATTTTTACGTAGCACTTCTTGCACATCACTTTTAGTCAAATTAGCTTCCGCCAAATTGTCCCAAAAATACTCCCCATTGGCCATTAAGATAATAGCCTGATTATCAATCATGGCTTTAAAAGGTTTTACCTTACGACGCAACCATGAGATAAGACCTTGGATAATAAACAGGACCGCCATTGCAGCTAGACCTTGACCCAATGAGGTCGATTTAGTCAATACGGTTGAGGCAACGATACTACCTACCGCAACCGTCATAGCAAAATCATGACTCGACAGCTTAGAGAAGCTGCGTAACCCCATTAGACGCGTATAGAGCAATAAGCCTGCGTAAACGCCTACAGCCGTAATAAATATACCTAATAGATGCTGCCAATCAATGCTTAACCAAGTACTCCAATCCATAAAATGCTCCTTAAATTGAGATAGCTATCACAAAGTAACCCTTAGGGATAGGATTATACAGATTTGAAAAACTATATTTTAAGGGTAGCGATAGTCCTAAGTACAAATGGCTATATTAATAGCAGCCATTATAAAAACTCATGTTGGCATTACTATCTATGGCTGCAGCTGTCTTATTGACACCCAGGTTGATAAAAACAAATCCCAGAAACTAAAAAAGCAACCTAAAGTTAGGTTGCTTTTTATTATTATAATTATACTGTGCATGTAAAGCGTGCTAGATAGGCTAATGCTATTAGATTAAAGCTGCTCTTAGTAGAGAGATTAACTTAATACTTGCTAGACTATGTAGCGGAGCAATTACTCTGCTGATTCGATTTGTTCGGCTTGTGGACCTTTTTGGCCTTGACCTAGTACGAATGTAACTTTTTGGCCTTCAGCTAGGGTTTTGAAACCACTACCTTGAATAGCGCTGTAATGAGCGAATACATCTTGGCCGCCATCGTCTTGTGCGATGAAACCGAAACCTTTAGCTTCGTTGAACCACTTAACTGTACCTTGAACGCGATCTGACATAACTTATCCTACAAATACTAATTTTTGGGGTTAAAGAACTTAGCAGGTCATCTTAATAGAATTAAGTTCATAGACTTTACTAAATTTCTATGTCGAAGTATAACAGCTTTGGCAGCTTTGTCATGTATTAATTACTATCGTTTTGTAAATATCGCTAGTTAGCAAATATCCGCAAAGGCTATAGCTGCAATACTTTATGACCATTTGGTCAACTTATCCCCACCCTATCCTGCTCTTCTTTAAGCCGCTAACGGCAACACAGGCAATGACGTGGTAACTAAAACAAAGACACATAACCCAAAGAAAATTAAGGCAAAGGACTGACTGTAAGCAATATATTTATTAGGAATTACTAGCTCTTTTGGTGAGTCTGGCATCCCTTGTCGCTTCAATAAGCGTGTACCATATACCCAGCCAAATACGGTGTAAATCCCGTAAGCAGCAGGCACCGCTAGTGCCAACGGATTTAAATCGAAGTAATAGAAGGCAAGGACCGAGATAAAGAACCAAAAAGTATCTAGCAATGAGCTGACATGAAACAGCTTCGACTCAGGCAGCTTGCCCGCTGACTTCTTTAACATCTGCCCCTCTAACCAAATCAATAAGGCAATAAGCGCACTGAGCGAGACATAAGCGACTTCTGGCGTTAACCACTCAAGAAAGGGAGGAAGCGTAAAAAAAGACACAGGGGAATACCTACAATTAGTTAGCGATAGTGAATTGGCGACAATTAATAAAAGCTGCAAAAGACGTTATGGTTCCCGCCTATAATATAAGGGAGAATGACGCGGCTAGCAGTCTATCTTGGGCGCTAGAGCGCTATTTTCAAGGAAGAATAGTAGGAATACCGCTATATATAACTGCCTACTGAGTATGCTGTATAGGCAATAAAAAACCTTGTGTCCATAAAAAAACCCCACGATATGCTCGCAGGGTTTTTTAATAATTAATAGCCGTTACTCATTAGCGACTATTGATTAAAGTTACTTTTACTATTAAAGCCACTCTTATTATTAAAGCTACTCTTAGTTCTTTTCTTTATCGATGATTTTGTTGCCACCGATCCAAGGCATCATAGCGCGCAGTTTGCCGCCAGTTTTCTCAATTTCGTGCTCAGCGTTGTTACGACGACGTGCCGTCATTGAAGGATAGTTGCTCATACCTTCAGCGATGAACATCTTAGCGTATTCGCCAGACTGGATGCGTTTTAGGGCATTACGCATGGCTTCGCGTGACTGTTCGTTGATAACTTCAGGACCGGTAACGTATTCGCCGTATTCAGCGTTGTTACTGATCGAGTAGTTCATGTCAGCGATACCGCCTTCATACATGAGGTCAACGATAAGTTTCAATTCATGCAAGCACTCAAAGTAAGCCATTTCTGGAGCATAGCCCGCTTCAGTTAGGGTCTCAAAGCCCATCTTAACCAATTCTACTGCGCCACCACAAAGGACCGCTTGCTCACCGAATAGATCGGTTTCAGTTTCGTCTTTGAAAGTCGTTTCAATGATACCTGAGCGACCGCCGCCCACGCCTGCTGCATAAGATAAAGCCACTTGTTTGGCTTGACCTGAAGCGTCTTGATAGATAGCGATTAGATCAGGGATACCGCCGCCTTTGGTGAATTCAGAACGTACGGTATGGCCTGGTGCTTTTGGCGCAACCATGATGACGTCTAAATCGCCACGTGGTACCACTTGGTTGTAATGAATAGCAAAACCATGTGCAAAGGCTAAAGTACCGCCCTCTTTGATGTTAGGCTCAATTTCGTTAGCATATAAGTCTTTTTGGAACTCATCTGGCGTCAAGATCATGACCACGTCAGCCGCTTTTACCGCATCAGCCACTTCGGCTACTTTCAAGCCAGCATTTTCAGCTTTTTTCCAAGAGCCTGAAGTGCTACGCAGACCAACTGTGACATCCACACCTGACTCTTGTAAGTTAAGGGCATGAGCATGTCCTTGTGAGCCGTAACCGATGATGGCTACTTTTTTACCTTGGATGATAGATAAGTCACAGTCTTTGTCATAATAAACGTTCATAAAAGCTTCCTTGTTGTCTCATTATTAAGAGAGGGTTATTAAGAGTTTAATTAAAAAAAGTTTTTAAATTAACAGGGTTGGAAAATTCAGTTTATACACTCAAGGTTTTTTCGCCACGAGCAATACCAATCACACCCGAGCGTACGACTTCTAAAATACGCTCTTGGCCGATTACGTCGATAAAGCCATCTAGCTTTTCGGTATCGCCAACGATCTGAATGGTATACAGATTCGCAGTGACATCCACGATTTGCGCCCGGAATATGTCTGCACTACGCTTCACTTCTTCACGCACGTTGCCGGTCGCACGGACTTTCAGCAACATCAGCTCACGCTCGACGTGAACATTATCGGTTAAGTTGATGACTTTGACCACCTCTATTAGCTTATGCAGCTGTTTGGTGACCTGCTCGATTTTCTCAGGAGAAGTAATTGTCGTCAACGTCAGGCGTGACATAGTAGCGTCTTCTGTCGGGGCGACGTTGAGCGTCTCAATGTTATAGCCCCGTTGCGAGAACAGTCCGACCAAGCGCGATAATGAGCCTGCTTCGTTTTCTATTAATACTGAAATTAGATGCCTTTGCATTAGGTGCGATCTCCTTTTGATAACCACATGTCGCGCATAGTCTGACCTGCGATCTGCATCGGGTAGACGTGCTCATCGCGATCGATCAGGACGTCAATGAATACTAGCTTGTCTTTAATGGCCATCGCTTGCGCCAATTGCTCTTCCATCTTGGCAGGATCGGTAATCTGGATGCCTACGTGACCATAGCTCTCGGCTAATTTTACGAAATCAGGGAGTGACTCCATGTAGGACTGGGCATGACGGCCTTCATACAACATATCCTGCCACTGCTTGACCATACCCAACTGTGCATTGTTTAGGTTCAATATTTTCACAGGCAAGTTGTACTGCAAGCAAGTGGATAGCTCTTGGATATTCATCTGAATAGAGCCTTCGCCGGTAATACAAACGACATCACGCTCAGGACAAGCTAATTTCGCCGCCATTGCATACGGTAAGCCCACGCCCATCGTACCTAAGCCGCCAGAGTTCAACCATTGGCGCGGCTCATCATAGGTATAGTACAGGGCAGCAAACATCTGATGCTGACCCACGTCACTGGTGATAATCGCTTTACCATCGGTAATTTTGCACAAGGTCTGGACGACATTTTGTGGTTTGATGCCATTGTCCGTGCTGGTGTTATAGCGTAGACCATGACGCTTGCGCCATTCGTTAATCTGCGCCCACCAGTCTAGCAATGCATGTTGGTCTAACTCTTTGTCATCGCCCAACATCTCTAGCATATCGGTGAGTACTGACTTCACATCGCCAACGATAGGGATATGCGAGAACACGGTCTTAGAAATAGACGTCGGATCAATATCAATATGAATAATCGTTGCGTCTGGGCAGAATTTTTTCACGTTATTGGTAACACGGTCATCAAAACGCGCGCCAATCGCTAAAATCACATCGGCATGATGCATACTGGTATTGGCTTCATAAGTGCCATGCATGCCTAGCATACCCAAGAACTGACGGTCAGAGCCTGGGAAAGCGCCCAAGCCCATTAGGGTATTGGTTACCGGTAGGTTTAAACGATGCGCCAGCTTAATCAACTCAGGAGACGCATTGCTCCAAATGACACCGCCACCCGAGTAAATAACCGGGCGTTTCGCCGCTAATAAAGTCTCTAAGGCTTTCTTAATTTGACCGCCATGCCCTTTTACGGAAGGCTGGTACGAGCGTACAAACACTTCTTCAGGATACTCGTAAGCAAACTTTTCATTCGGTGCGGTCATGTCTTTAGGCACATCGATAACGACGGGGCCTGGACGACCCGACTGAGCAATGAAGAACGCTTTTTTCACGATCATTGGGATTTCGCTAGCGTGACGCACTTGGAAGCTATGCTTGACGATAGGACGCGAGACCCCAACCATATCCGTTTCTTGGAAAGCATCTTCACCAATGAGGCTACTAGGCACCTGACCGGCAATCACCACCATAGGCACAGAGTCCATAAAGGCGGTAGCGATAGCGGTAACCGTGTTAGTAGCCCCTGGGCCTGAAGTCGCTAACACCACACCAGTCTTACCGGTGACACGAGAGTAAGCATCGGCCATATGACCTGCGGCTTGCTCGTGACGGACTAAGATATGCTCAATAGTCTCTTGTTGAAACAGCGCATCATAAATATGCAAAACCGCCCCACCAGGATAACCGAAAATATATTCGACGCCTTCATCGGTGAGCGATTGTACTAGCATCTCAGCGCCTGATAGCATCACAGGCTCTTTGCCTTCTGCTATCTGCTGTTGCTTTTTATCAAAATTTTTGGCGGCATTCGCCGTCTGAGTATGTCCGGTCATGTTCGGAGCTTGAGTTGTCTGCGTCACTGTCATCACCTTTTTAGGTCGTAAAAAGCAGGGGTGCTTTAGGGTTATGCAAAATTACGCGCTAGCGGGCCACGCAGCCACTTTATTGCTGACAGCACAATTCACATGGCTGGCGCAGTGGCAATCCATTGATTAGTCGAGGAAGTATGAGTGTACATGACATGATACGTAAGCGGATAGCCGGAACGGCGACCAGTATCATTAAGGAGAACTTACTGACAATTGCGCTAAAGACAATAGTGACAAATAAGCGAACCTACTATACGGAGAGCCTTACTGGGGTAACCAGAGCGGGCCATGGCATATCATTAATTTAACCCACTAAGCTTTAATACAATTAAGTCTTAGCTTGTCTTACCTTAATGATACTTATAACGAGTTAACACGAGGCTAGATACAAGGTATCGCTGGCCTATATACGACTACTTAGCTGGTTTTCTATTAGCTATTTTTTGATAAAACAGCTAACTCTATATTTTGGGGTATCGCTTGCCCTGAGCATTATCTTCAGCAAACCATTCCAAAAACTAATAATCCTAATGGCTTAAGTCGGCATAAATTATGCGCAACTGACTTAACATTAAAAGTTACTTAGCATTAAGCGGTCGTACCGTGTTGGTTGGCTATAATCATATAGTTGCAATATTCCATGAACACAGCTCATGAATACTGCTTTAGTCATTGTAGACCGATAAGTCCGAGATAATAAATGCGAGCACTTATTACCACAAAGAGATTGAGACATCACTAGTAAACGGTAATTTACTCTATGCTCAAATCTCAAGTGACGCCGGCAACGATAAGCCGACTACACTGACCAATCAACTCTTGTATAGTCGGACGTTTGCCTTGTATTGTCAAGAAAAAATTAGCGTACCCTCAGGCAACTATTAGTTATTAACTACAAAATAATCCTAGGAAAATTAGCGCTACCTTGTTGAATTTTTCACGCTATATTGACCTATAATGCTTGTATAAGTGAGTTGCCAGTACCCTAAAACCCTGCAGCTACGGTGTATTTAAAGTGTACTACCATGAGTTATCGTTAATTGGCGTTTTTTTCTGTAATTAGTGGTAAACTTTGTTTATTGTGTCCAATACCGCTATCTCCTTATTAATTGTTTATAAGCTTTAGCGACATACTTATAAATAGTCCCTCAGCTGGCCTCACTGACCCTTGTAATTTTAGGATTGAAATAATGACCAAGACTTCTCTATTAAGATCTGTCACTACCCTACTCGCTAGCACCAGTGTTGCTTGCTTACTTGGCCTCAGTATCAGCAGCAGTCAAGCTATCGAAGTCTATAAAACAATTGGCGATTTTGGTGAAGTCAAGTACTCTCAACACCCACCAAAAAACGCCAAGAAGGTGGAAGTGATCGAATTTCGTAGCGATGGTCGTCAAGTCAACGCAGGCCAAATGGCAGGCAAGACCGATGCCAACCAGCAGCAAGCGCCAAAGACCGCTGAGGAGCAACGTGTCGAGCAGTTAGAAGCCCGTCTGAAACAACAAGAAGATCAAGCCAATGCCCAGCGCTGCCAAACGCTGCGTAATAATATGACCAACCTGAATGTTGGTGGCCGTATCTATGAGATGGATGCCAATGGCAATCGCAAATATCTCGAAAACCGTGAAATTGAACTCAAACGCGAGCGCTTACAACAAGCGCTCACGCAGTACTGTAGTGGTCAACCAACCTAAGACTATATGATTGAATGCGTTAAATAGCTTCGATTCATAGCAAAAAGACCCCGTAAAGCCTAGACGCTACGGGGTCTTTTTTTATCTGTTGGCCTTTCAGAGATGATGGGGATTTAAAGTTGCAACCCTTTAACCGTTTAGCTCATTCATCACGTAACCCATCGCCTCGAGTAACTCATGGGCTTGTAACCCGCGTTCCCCTACTGCTAATTTATTAAAGACGATATCGCTAGTTTTGAGCTTGCCATGCGCGCGCAAGTCCCCTGCCATCCCATGTATCAATACCGCTTGATAGAGACTGCGTTGCTCAGCAGCTAAGTCCGTCTGCGCCATAAGACCTGCCAGTAGTCCGGACAATACATCGCCCATCCCGGCACTGGCCATCCCAGGATTACCAGTCGAACAGACATAGCAGATATCCTCTATCAGCACTAGCGAGCCTGGTCCTTTAAGCAGCCAATCGCCACCAAAGATATCAGCACACTCATGAATCGCTGCCAGTCGGTCGGCTTCAATAACGCCGACATCTTTATCGAGCAGACGGGCCGCTTCGCCACTATGCGGAGTAAAGCATACTTGATACTTAGTGGTATGAGCTTTTAGTTGCTCGATAAGGTTATCTTGCTCTTGGCGCAAAGTCGCTAAGTGATAGAGGCCATCAGCGTCGATGACTAGCGGCTTTTGCTCAGTTACAGTGGTCTGCAAATAATGCTTAAATAAAGCTAGCGCCTCATCCTCACGGCCAAAGCCCATGCCTATGGCGACCACATCCACTCCAGCAAGCAGCTTATCTACCGTCTCAGTCTGCTGTAAATCTACCGTCATCGCATTAGGATAAGTGGTCAGTAAGGCCCCGTGAAAAGCGGTATGGCAAGCCGTGGTGACTTTGCCCGCGCCACTCGCTAACGCACTACCTGACGACATAATAGCTGCACCACCCATGCCTTGCGCGCCCGCACTTTGATTGCCACCGATTATCATCACATGACCATAGCTGCCTTTATGGCTGTTTTGCTGGCGTGGCGTCATCCTTAATGCCGAATGCAATTGCCAAGCGCAAGGTTTAGGGCTATCAAGATAAGGAATTAATGGCAAATCTATTACCTCGCCGCTGTGGTCGATGCCATCGCGAATAGTTAGTCCGACTTTAGACGCGACCAAACATAAGGTCGGGTCCGCTTTAATGGCGCAATCGTCAAAGACCTGACCAGTGGATGCAACTACGCCACTAGGAATATCGACAGCCACGGCAGTAATAGCAGCAGACTGAGTTAGTTTATTAAACCGGTGGATAGCTTGCGCATAGTCCCCCGTTGGCGCACGGTCCAGACCAATACCAAATAACGCATCGATATGATACTGCGCTTGTGACAGTAGCCAGTTAGCCTTATCGGTAGTTATCTCGCTAAAGGGAATTACTGTGAAGCTATCTTCTCCTGCTAAATTCTTAGTTGCCATAGTTTTGGCATGAGCCGCATCGTTGTCTGCAGTCCTATCTATTTGGCCCACATCAACAACGGTCACCTGCCAGCCAGCATTCAACAAATAATGCGTAATCAGCCAACCGTCCCCACCGTTGTTACCGGCACCAACCCACACTACGGCACTAATAGGAGTACTGGTTGCTGCTAAACCTTGTGAGCACTGCCCTGATTGCGCCTGAATATGATGGATTAAATACTGTGCCATTTGCCAAGCCGCCTGCTGCATTAAAGCAAAACTGTTATAGCCTGCGGTAAACCAAGCTTGCTCAATGGCATAGACTTGCTCGCTGCTATACAAAGGCTTGGGACGTGCGCGAAAAAAAGCAGAGTTTGCTGATATAACAGTACCGCATGGATTATTAGAATTTTTCATAAGAGGTATCCCCAACGGGTAGTATCGTTATTAAGAGAGTAGCAGAACAAAACAATGAGATTAATAAAAAGCGCTAGAGCCTTAACTCAGGGCAATCATTTATCTTTTATGGCTTATCGTCTATCATATAGTATCCCGCTCAACTGAGCTCGACTCGTATAATTCTGCAATATATAGCTTCTATCATAGTAATCGTATCTTAGGTAAATCCGCTATTACCTATTATTTAAATAACGCTATCTCACTTTATAATCAAGGCTTTTCCATTGTCAAAAGACACCTACCCGCAGGTCAGCCAATCCGATACCGCCACGTCTACCTTAACTGCCCAAACTACTGAGCCGTTTCCCGATGCGGCGTCGGTTAAAGCTTGGATTCATAGCACGGCCATAGAGCTGGGCTTTGGGGATTGCGGCTTTCTCTCTGTGCACCATCCGCTATTCAAGAAACAAATCGAACAGCTTAAAGCGTGGTTGGCCAAAGGCTATGAAGGTCAGCTCGAGTTTATGCACAATAACCATGATTTGCGGGCGAATCCGGCCCAATTGGTTGAGGGTGCAAAGACGATTATCAGCGTGAGGATGGATTACTTAACCGCCGCACCACAACCCCGTCGTGTGGAGGACAATGACCGACCCAATCACGCTATTATTGCTCGTTATGCACGGGGTCGGGATTATCATAAAACCATGCGCGGGCGGCTTAAAACCTTGGCTCAACGTATCGAGGAGATGCTGCCACAGTGGCAACATCTCAATATCGAAGCCCATAATCCCTTTGTTTTCCGCCCATTTAGCGATTCAGCGCCTATCTTTGAGCGCCCTATCGCGGATGCCGCCGGTCTTGGTTGGACAGGCAAGCACACGTTATTGCTCAATAAACAAGCGGGTTCTTTTTTTGTATTGGGCGAGCTGTTTATCAGTCTATTATTACCCGAAGATGAACCTGTTTCGCCACACTGTGGCAGTTGTAGCGCTTGTATTGACATCTGCCCTACTCAAGCCATCATCGCCCCGCATGAGCTCAATGCGGCCGCCTGTATCTCTTATCTGACCATTGAGCACAAAGGCAGCATCGATATAAAGTACCGCCGCGCCATTGGTAATCGTGTGTTCGGTTGTGATGATTGCCAGCTGATTTGTCCCTGGAACCGTTATGCCAATCTGAGCAAAATTGACGATTTCCAACCGCGCCATCGCCTCGATCAGATTACTTTAATGGAGCTTTGGCAGTGGGAGGAGTCGAGCTTCTTAGAGGCTACTCAAGGTAGCCCACTAAGACGTAGTGGCTATCTTAATTTCTTACGTAATATCGCGATTGGTTTGGGCAATGCTACCCCTAACACCCTAGTTATCACTGCTTTAAACGCACGCCGAGGCCAGCACGGTGAGATGCTAGATGAGCATATCGATTGGGCGATAGCGGAGCAGCAAGCTAAGCTAGCGTAATCATTAATGGGTAATCTATTAGATTTATCTGCTAGCTGTTAAACAACAGGCACAAAAAAAGACCTCTTAAAGTAAGAGGTCTTTTTTATCATGCTAATTGATTTCACTGAGCAGTCTCTTTAACAAACTAACTTAATTTGAATAAGTTGCCTTAAAAGAGCTAGCAGAAAAATCAGTCTTATGGCTTAGGAATACGTAAAACTTGGCCAGGATAGATTTTGTTTGGATCAGATAGCATAGGCTTATTAGCTTCAAAGATTTTGTTGTAATCGCCTGAATCACCATATACTTCTTTAGCAATTTTAGACAATGAATCGCCAGATTTAACTGTGTACATAGTAGATTCTGGAGCATCTTCTTCAATTGAGATGTTATCGATAACTTTAGCGACGTTTTGTACATTACCAATAGCGATAATGGCTTTTTCACGATCCGCTTGAGTCTTCGCTTTACCACTGATTTCAGCAGTATCTGAGCTGCCGTTATATTTTACTTTAAGGTCAGTGATATTCAGGTTTTGTTGCTGAATACGACGTAATAATAGGTTCGCTACTGATTGAGCTGAAGGCTCAGTCGTTGCTGCTGGTGTGGCGGCATCAGCTTTGGTTTCTACGTTGGCTTGATGCTTGTCATCGTCACGGTTAAAAATTTTATCACCGATATCTTTTGCAAAACTAAAAATTCCCATGAATTTCTCCTGAAGTTAACATTATTTTTGATTTTTGGAAGTAAACAGCAGCAAGCAATGAGCTACTGAAGTGCGTTATGTCTTAGTTATCAATTATTAGCGACGTCTTCTTTTATACAGAATACCCTCACTCGTAACTGACTTGCAGCGACTTAAACAGTGACCTAATTTTTGCTTCCTTTGATTAGCTCCACTACTTAGGTCATCAACCTAACTGCGATTTAGTATAGCAAAGTTGTTTGCTTTGAATACCCGTGCAATGTTGAATATTGTTACTTGTTTTTGCACAGTTTCCTATTTTCGTAGCCATTTCCCTATTTTCGTAGTCAAAAGCTCTTTTAAGGGCAGCCCTGTAATGATAACGCTACTGCGCGTAACTATAATCAGTTTTTATAGAGCAAAAAAAACCGCCTATCAAATGATGGCGGCTTTCATTTAGTACAAGAGCTGACGATTTAACTTAGCCAGCTAGACTAAATAGCAATTATACGTGCTTTTGTACGTAATCAACTGCTTTCTGTACAGTAGTCAATTCCGCTGAGTCTTCATCAGGGATAGTGATACCAAAATCGCTCTCAAAAGACATAACAAGTTCCACTAGATCTAGTGAATCTGCTCCTAAATCTTCCATGAAAGACGCTTCGTTCTTGATGTCTTCAACATTTACGCCTAGCTGCTCAGCAACGGCAGTTTTTACTCTTAGTTCGATATCATTGCTCATAGGGACCACTCCAATTTATGGTAATAAAACTTCGGATAAATAAAAATGTAGGGAGAAATAAAAAACGCTAGCTGGTAAATAATCTCAAGTTTATGAAATATAACGTCTAATATTCTGTGTTTCTATGTGGAAATTATAGCACTAAATTATATAGTTTACACTTGTGCACGCAGGAATTATATATAACTTTACATATACATGCCACCGTTAACAGGAATAACGGCTCCTGTAATATAGCTGGCTTCATCACTGGCCAAAAAGGTTACGGCAGCCGCCACATCTTCAGGCTGGCCCAAACGTCCGATAGGTACAGCGTCTAGCATAGAGTTTAGTAGGCGTTCGTCCAGCTCATCCGTCATATCTGTTTCGATAAGACCAGGCGCCACACAGTTAATAGTGACCTGACGCGAGCCAATTTCACGCGCTAGCGTACGACTAAAGCCTTCCACGCCCGCTTTACTGGCCGCATAGTTTGACTGACCCGCATTGCCCATTTGTGCTACGACCGAGGTAATATTAATAATACGACCGCGACGCGCCTTCATCATACCGCGAACAGCACGCTTACTCATACGATAAATTGCGGTTAGGTTAGTCTGAATAACACTATCCCAATCTTCATCTTTCATCCGCATAAGCAGACCATCTTGCGTCATACCGGCATTATTTACCAGGACTTGTACGGCGCCGTAGACACTTTCTATTTCTTCAAATAATTTGTCGATTTGCTCTTGGTCACGCACATCTAATACTCGGCCAATCCCGCCGGTATCATGTAAGTATTCATCAATAGCCGTCGCGCCCTTTTCAGTCGTCGCGGTACCGATAACGAAATGACCTTCTTTCGCAAAGCGTTTAGCAATGGCTTTACCGATACCACGGCTAGCGCCAGTGACTAAGGTAATATTACGACTCATAGCAGTTCCTCTAATAATTTATCTAAGCGTACCGGCTTATCCGTTGGGTAGCTAGGAATAGGCGTCGCTTGACGCTTGGCCAAATTACTCAAAACGTTGCCGCTACCACACTCAATCAAGCGGGTAATTTGCTTGTCTGACATGACTTTCATGGTCTTTGACCACAATACAGGCTCACACAATTGCTCTGTTAATGCCGTTTTAATATCGGCACTCGTCTGCTCAACGCGAGCATGACGGTTTTGAATCACAGGAATGGTGGGCATGGAAAAGCTGATTTTATCCAATGACTTCGCCAACTCGTTGCTGGCTGGCTGCATTAAATCGCAATGCGAAGGCACGCTAACCTTTAGTGGAATGGCTTTTTTGCCCGTACTTTGGACATTATCAATAACCTTTTCAACCCCAGACTGGTTACCAGAGATCACCACTTGGCCTGGGCTGTTAAAGTTAGCCGCATTCACCACAGCGCCCTCGACGATTTCATTGGCCTGCTCACATAAGGTCACCACACACTGGTCTTCTAACCCTAGTACTGCCGCCATAGCCGTCGGGATGCCTTCGACCGCAGCTTGCATCAATTGACCGCGCTGATAGACGAGCGGAACTGCATCTGTAAACTGTATCACACCCGCTGCACATAACGCACTATATTCCCCTAGCGAGTGTCCCGCAAGGTAGCAAGGCGTAGCAATTTTTGGTTGGAGGATTCGCCAAATAGCAATACTAGCGGTCAATAAGGCGGGTTGGGTATATTGAGTCATCGCCAGGCGCTCTTCGTCTTGGCATACCTCCCACAGATCCACATCGATAGTCTTACTGGCCTCAGTAAAGGTCTCCAAAATCTCTGGATATTGCTCCGCCAACTCTTGGAGCATCCCTAATACTTGGGAGCCTTGGCCTGGGAAAATAACTGCCGTGCGGGGATGCGAGGTCATATCTGCTGCAGACGCCATAATCCTGTCTCTCTTAATACGCTTAATTAGATGAATAACTGCGCCATAGATCAAGTGACCTATCGCGCAATAGAATAAATACTAAATATCTGTAATTAAAGATTGGTCATTGAACTACTACCCTCTAGAAATTACATAGGGGCAAGTCTTTAGAGTTAAGGTCAGCACTGGATAGGTAAAACAGTAGTTATTGAGATAATTGCGAGTGCTAGAAGACTAATGAGGGTATCACCACAGGACAATCGTGGTCAAATATTAGATATCCCTATCTGTCGACCGCACTTATGACAGCCCTATGAATAAACGCCGCTTATCGCTATAAAGTGAGCCTACAAGTGTACTATTATACTGCTATTTATAGCATCTATCTATTTTTACCCTATCTATTTGTTCAGGGCTGAGCTAATAAAAAAGCCAAGCTATTGAGTATCCTATAAAGTGATAACTCAATAACTTGGCTCTATGGGAAGGTCTCAGGGCAAGCTAGCTACCAACCGGGCCGATACGAGGATCGTCATAATAAACTCGCTAAGATAAAGGCAGTTATAAAACTCTACTATTTATAGAAATAGCTTATAGAAAAATTATAAAAACCTTTGGGCGAAATATATGAAAATTGGCCTAAACCAATCTAAAACCACAACTTGATACTACCTTACCAACAGCAGATACCGACAAAGTATCGATACCCTCTTCCCTGATATAACCTGGCATCTAATCGATTAACTGTATATAGTTAATATGGATGACATAATTGTCACCCTATAGATGCTAGGACTATCACAAACAATAATAACTACTAGCTAAATGCTAGATTAGTCGTCTTGGCTAACTTTAAACAACTGACGACCACGATAAAAACCATCTTTAGTCATGTGGTGACGACGATGCTTTTCACCAGTGGTGCTGTCGATGCTTAATTCAGCAACTTCCATGTGGTGATGTGAACGACGCATGTCACGACGTGAACGGCTTTTACGACTTTTTTGAACAGCCATGAGATAGCTCCTGTACGATAAGTAATGCGATGTAGTCCTTCGCTCAAGGCGATAAAGCTACTGAATTTGGGCAAATAGGACAAACCTCCTACCGCCAGCGCATCACTAAAAAATAAAATAAATAGGTGGTATCACGCGCTGAATATCACGACAATGCGCTTACCTGAATGCAATAAACCCGCCATTATACGCATGTTTATCTAATTAATAAAGTCTAATCTTAACCGCCAGTTTACCCACGAGCGATAATAAATGTATTCGCTTATTATCGCAAGCCAACTTAAGAGGACAGCTTGCCTTTAAGGGCGGCTAAAGCGGCAAAAGGGCTCTCTTCCTCAAACTCTTCAATTTCGCCCACTTGCTCAACTTCCATTTCGCAATCATCGTGCTTTGGCGACAACGGGGTCTTCAATAGAATCTCGTCTTCAATCAAACGCTCAAGCGGCAGATAAGTATCGTGACCGTCTTTAAAAGCCACTTCTTCTAACAGTAAATGATCATCTTCTTCATCTAATAGATTTGCTTGTGCCTCATCTTCTAACAAAGCGATGTTATGCGTGCCTGAGAGATCTACATTCACAGGTTGTAGGCAACGCTGACAGGTCAACCAAACTGAACCGGTCAACTCAAAGTACAGCGCTAAAACATTACTGCTGCGAGATAGCGTGGTGGTAATCTTAATAGGCGCTTGCTCATGCTCATCTGTGAGCATAGTTTGTAGACGCTCGAACTCCTCGGGCATCATCTGACCTTCCCAACTAAAGCCAATATCTGCCCATTTATCTAACGAGACGCGCTTGGGTAATTGGGTAGAAATACCGTCTTTTGCCGTGACGGCTGCTGGCGGTGTCGCTGCTACTGTTTTATCTTGCTCTGGCATAATTTGCCCCTTATCTGCACACTTAACTAATAAATTGTAATTTTGCTATACTACCGAACTATTCATGCGGCCTCTAGCAGTACCTTGTTACTATTGGGGTATGAGCGCTTATTTACGAGTACTGATTGATGGATACTCATTGATAAGTACTCATTAATGAGGGCTTATTTACGCGCTCTAGTGATACGCTACGCCTTAGTTCCTAACCGTTGTTTTCGACCCTTTTAGAGATGTCTATCCGGTATGTCTACCCACCTCCTGCACGACCCTACCATAGCCTACGAACGCTTACTAACCAGCCCAATCAGACACGCGCTACGTGAGCAGCTTAATGAGCGAGTCCTTGCCACTACTGAGCAAACGGCTACTGAGCAACCTGTTTCTGAACAAGCTGTCGGCGCAACTCGCCACTCACGCTTAGCTGACACCTGGATTGCTAAGATGACTGCACAGTGGCAAGCTGTAAACGCTCCTAGTAATAGCACCGTCTATTCAGAGACTACGCTATCTAACGGTACTCTACAGGACCATGCTATAAAAGAGCAGCAGTTAACCGATTGGCTTATCGAGCTCTTTAACACGACTTTCGCTCAACAGAATACAGTGTTAGTACGCGGAGACCATGAGCCTGAATACTTTCCTGCCACTACCAACACCCCTGCGCAAATCGTCTTCGCCCATGGATTTTTTGCCAGTGCGCTGCATGAAATCAGCCATTGGTGTATCGCAGGGCAGCAGCGGCGCACCTTAGTCGATTACGGTTACTGGTATGCTGCCGATGGCCGCAATGAGGCCCAACAGCAGGCTTTTGAGCAGGTAGAAATTAAACCGCAAGCCTTAGAGTGCTTATTTACCCTAGCCTGTCAGCGGCCCTTTAGGGTGTCACAGGACAATCTATTCGCGGACTTTGATACCAGTCAAAGTACCTTTGCTCAAGATGTCTACGAACAAGCCCAACACTATATTGATCAATCCGCTACCCTACCTCGCGATGCCCAACGTTTACTCGCTGTCTTACTAACAGTCTGTGGGTAAAACCACTTTTATCTCAGTACAAAATTAGTGGCTATATTAACGACTCTACTAACGTTATAGGCGCAGCAGAGTGCTATGCTAGAAGCCTATAAGGACAGTAGCAAGCTAGCTAAATAGGTACCCAGCCAGTTAAAAAGCAAGCTAGGACAATAATAAGCGTTATGACTAAAAATAGTAATAAGTAAAGTGAGCCACTATTAAGGAGCCGTTATGCAAGTTTTGTATATTCACCCGGAAAACCCCCAACCTCGTCTTATCGAGCAAGCTGCCCAACTGCTAGCCAACGATAAATTACTCATCTACCCTACCGACACCAGCTATGCTTTTGGCTGCCGCTTGGGCGCTAAAGATGCCTTAGCACAACTCAAACTAGTGCGTCAGCTCGATGATAAGCACCAATTTACCCTACTGTGCCGCGACTTAAGCGAAATCGCTAACTATGCCACGGTAGATAACATGCAGTTTAAACAATTAAAAGCCCACACCCCAGCCCCGATCACCTTCATTTTACCCGCGACCAAAGACGTGCCGAAAAAACTGGCGCATCCTAAGAAAAAAACCATTGGTATCCGCGTACCGAGTAACCCTATCGCGCAAGCTTTATTAGAAGCCATGGGAGAGCCCATCTTGACCAGCTCATTAATGCTGCCGGGCGAAGATATCGTCATGGACGACCCCTTCGAGATTGAAGAGCGTCTCGGCAGCCTAGTCGATGGCCTGATTAATGCCGGTATTAAAACGACTAAGCTCACTACCATTGTCGATATGACTAGCAGCCGTGCGGAGATTATCCGTCAGGGTGCTGCCGATGTTAGCGAATTGGTATAAATTCAAAATAAAATACGATAAATCCTACCTCAGCCTTCCTTTTAGAGAAGGAAAGAAGCAAATCCCACCCCAGCCCTCCCTTTAGAAAAGGGAGGGAGCAAGTCCCACTTTCGCAAAGGTGAAAAGCACTGCTTCGCAAGAGGGGGATTTAAATAGGAAACAAAAAATCCCCAATATCAGAATTGGGGATTTTTTATGGAACAAATACATTAAGCGGTAAAATTAGTCACGATCAACTAGTTCTACATAAGCCATCGGCGCATTATCACCATCGCGGTTACCGCATTTGATGATGCGGATGTAACCGCCTGGACGGTTCTGATAGCGCGGAGCTAAAGTACTGAACAGTTTGCCAACCATTGCTTTACTACGCATACGGCTGAAGGCTAAACGGCGGTTAGCCACTGAGTCTTCTTTCGCTAGCGTGATTAATGGCTCAGCAACACGGCGAAGCTCTTTAGCTTTTGGTACTGTGGTCTTAATCAGTTCATGCTCAAATAGTGAATTGGTCATGTTCTGGAACATAGCTTTGCGATGACTGCCGGTACGACCCAGCTTGACTCCACTCTTACGATGTCGCATGGTCAAATATCCTTAAAGTTTAACGGCTACGATAAGAGAAACGATCATCAACACGTAAGTCAGCTGGTGGCCAGTTATCAAGGCGCATTCCCAGCTCTAAATCTTTAGACGCTAATACGTCCTTGATTTCTGTTAATGATTTCTTACCAAGATTTGGGGTTTTAAGCAGTTCAGTCTCTGAACGTTGTACCAAATCACCGATGTAGTAAATGTTTTCAGCTTTTAAACAGTTGGCTGAGCGAACCGTTAGTTCAAGATCGTCCACTGGGCGTAGAAGCACAGGGTCAACCTCTTCTTTTTCTTTTACAGGCTCAGGCGCTTCTTCGGCTTCTAAGTCAACAAAGATAGAAATCTGTTGTTGCAGGATAGTGGCCGCTTTACGAATTGCTTCTTCTGGATCGATAGTGCCGTTAGTCTCAAGCTCAACAATCAGTTTATCAAGATCCGTACGCTGTTCGACACGCGCATTTTCAACTTGATAAGCTACCCGAAGTACTGGGCTAAAGCTGGCATCCAGCTTTAGACGACCAATAGCTTTGGTGTCGCCATCTTCACGACGTTGATTGGCTGGCTCATAGCCACGACCCATAACCACACGCAGGCGCATCTTAAGATGGCCACGATCACTCAAAGTACCCAATACCAACTCAGGGTTGATAATTTCGACATTATGAGGTAGCTCAATATCTGCTGCAGTAATGATACCTGGACCTTGTTTATCCAAGGTCAAAAATACTTCATTCTGATCATGCAAGGTGATGGCCAATCCCTTCAAATTAAGAAGCAGATCAAGCACATCTTCTTGCAGGCCTTCTAAAGTTGAGTACTCATGGTTTACACCATCAATCTCAGCTTCAATGACTGCCGCACCAGGTAATGAAGACAATAAAATACGACGAAGAGCATTCCCGAGGGTATGCCCAAAGCCGCGTTCTAACGGTTCGAGCGTGACTTTCGCAATCGTTTCATTAACCGTGTCCACGTTAATGGCATTCGGCGTTAGAAACTCAGTTGCATTTAGCATCATGATGTCACCTCGATATAGTTAAATAATAATATGAACGTCAATTATTTAGAGTACAGCTCAACAATTAAGCTTTCGTTAATTTCTGCTGGCAGATCAATACGATCTGGAGCATTTTTAAACGTGCCTTCTTTTTTGCTGTGATCCACGTCTAACCATTCAGGGATACCACGTTGCGTAGCTAGTTCGATAGCGTTCGAAATACGTAGTTGCTCTTTGGCTTTTTCGTGGATAGCGATGACATCACCATCTTGAACTTGAATAGAAGGAATGTTCACACGTACAAACTCGTCACGACCGGCTTTCTTGATCATAACTGAACGGTGACTGACCAACTGACGTGCTTCAGCACGAGTTGAGCCAAAGCCCATCTTATAAACAACGTTGTCTAAGCGGCGTTCTAGCATAACTAGCAGGTTTTCACCTGTAGCGCCACGCATACGTGCTGCTTCTTTATAGTAGTTAGCGAACTGACGCTCTAACACGCCATACATACGCTTAACTTTTTG
Organism: Psychrobacter sp. CoH-33_TS_01; assembly: GCF_058189395.1. Taxonomy (NCBI): domain Bacteria; kingdom Pseudomonadati; phylum Pseudomonadota; class Gammaproteobacteria; order Moraxellales; family Moraxellaceae; genus Psychrobacter; species Psychrobacter sp. CoH-33_TS_01. The sequence continues at coordinate 115,238 of NZ_JBVGQI010000007.1, read as the reverse complement.
TTTTTCACGTAGCTGTAAAGAATACTCTGAGCTCTTATTACGGCTAACACCATGTTGACCTGGTGGACGAGCTGATTTCTTCGTTTTTACGTCGTACGGTTTTACGCCAGACTTCAGACCAAGGTCTGTGCCTTCGCGACGTGATAGTTTTAACTTTGGTCCAATATAACGGGCCATGTAACTGTCTCCTTCAGCTTTCTATACATAGATAGTATAAAAGTATAAATTGTATAAAAGCTTCGTCTTTAATATTAGACGCGGCGCTTTTTGGGCGCACGGCAACCATTGTGTGGAATTGGGGTAACATCCGAAATGCTGTTAATTTTATAACCCAATGCACCTAGTGCTCTTACCGCAGACTCACGACCCGGTCCTGGTCCTTTGACCAAAACGTCGACATTCTTAACACCATATTCTTGAGCTGCTTTACCAGCAACTTCAGCTGCGACCTGAGCCGCGAATGGTGTAGATTTGCGTGAACCGCGGAAGCCTTGCCCACCAGCGGTGGCCCAAGCCAAAGCATTACCTTGACGATCGGTAATAGTTACAATGGTGTTATTAAAAGACGCATGGATATGGGCTACGCCCTCCGATACTGAACGACGAGTCACCTTTTTGCGACTGCGAGTGTCTTTTGCCATCTTTTAGCTTCCTAAGTTAATTATCTTTTGAGAGGGCGTGTCGGACCCTTACGAGTACGAGCGTTGTTCTTGGTGTTCTGACCTCTTACTGGTAGGTTACGACGATGGCGGATGCCACGGTAACAACCAAGATCAACTAAACGCTTGATATTCATTGACACTTCACGACGAAGATCACCTTCAGTCATGTAATTTGCTACTTGTGCACGGACAGCATCTAATTGTGAATCATCTAACTGACTGATTTTAGTAGTAGGAGCGATGCCAACAGCTTCTAAGATAGCCTTAGAAGTGGTACGGCCTATACCAAAAATGTAAGTTAGTGAAATCACAGCATGCTTATTATCCGGGATGTTTACGCCGGCAATACGAGCCATTGATTTCTCTCCATTAACGAAAAATAAAGTGACCAACTAACTTATAGAAGTGAAGCCGTATTGGTACATTTATTCTTCAGATTTATCGCTAATCACACCCTTAATTTTAACTGTAAACACAACTAAAAAAGGGTATAACCACGGCAAGTGGCGGATGATATCGCATCCGCCCTTAAATATCAAGTACTAAAGAGTAGTCCTCTTAAAAGAGTGCTGACTCTAGATTAGCCTTGACGCTGTTTGTGACGAGGTTCTGCTTTGCAGATTACATGAACGCGACCTTTACGACGCACTACTTTGCAGCTGCCACAAATCTTTTTAACTGATGCTTGAACTTTCATAGCATTCTCCTAGAATAGCCATCGACCCTGAGATTACTCTAATATTATAGCCTACCCTTAATGATAACAAGCAAGCTATAAATATAAAGCAACTACTGAGCTGGTGACTGAATTAACGTCTGGTCATGGTATTGATGGGTCATCAAATGCGCTTGCATCTGGGAGATGAAATCCATTACCACAACGACCATAATAAGTAATGACGTACCACCTAAGTGAAATGGCACTCCAAAGGAAGACTGAATAATCATCGGCATTAAGCAAATCACGGTCATGTAAATAGCACCAATAAAGGTCAACCTATTTAACACGTGATCCAAGTAACGCTGCGTTTGCTGTCCGGGACGAATACCAGGGATATAAGCGCCACTACGTTTAAGGTTTTCAGCCACTTCACGCGGACTAAAGACTAATGCGGTATAGAAATAGCAGAAGAAGATAATCATCGCACCAAAGAGCACTAAATATAACGGCTGTCCTGGTGACAGGACTAGCGCTATATTCTGTAGAATCTTTTGCACTAAGGTAGGATCACTTGAATGCCCTACCCACTGCCCAAGACTCGCTGGAAATAACAATAACGAACTGGCGAAAATAGCTGGGATAACCCCGGCCATATTAATCTTTAGTGGCAAATGCGACTGCTGCTGCGCATAAATCTTACGACCTTGCTGCTGCTTTTGTGCATAATTCACTGGTACTCGGCGCTGGGCACGTTCGATATAAACAATACCGGCGGTAACTGCAACTCCTAATACCACAAAGATAAATAGCACAATCAGATTCATCTGACCCTGATTGACCTGCTCAATAGACTGCGAAATCATGCCGGGCATACCGGCGACGATACTGGCAAAAATTAGCATCGAGATGCCATTACCAACACCGCGTTCTGTAATCTGCTCACCGAGCCACATTAGGAACATCGCTCCAGCGACTAAAGAGGTCACTGCCGGAATGTAAAATGTGAGACCGGTAGATAATGTCAGATTCTGGCTGATTAGACCTGCACTCATCCCAAGAGACTGTACTAGGGCTAATGCTAGCGTACCTTGACGGGTATACTTATTCAGTTTACGCCGCCCCGCTTCACCTTCTTTCTTTAACGCTTCTAGTGAAGGCAGTACTGCTGACATCATCTGCACGATAATAGAGGCCGAGATATACGGCATAATACCGAGCGCCATGATTGACATCCGCTCGAGTGCCCCGCCAGAGAACATATTGAACATACTGAGGATGGTATTCTCATTACGTGAGAATAAATCCGCCAGATTGACGGGGTTAATGCCCGGTACGGGAATATGAGACCCCAAGCGATAAACAATCAATGCACCGATCAAAAACAGCATTCTACTCCACAGCTCATCGTATTTACGAATAAAAGCTATAGGGTTGAGCGGGATACCCGATGAGGTCATCGATTGTTTAGCCACGGTCTTACTCCTCGCTTGCTAGCTCTTCAATCTTGCCGCCAGCAGCTTCGATGGCTTCTTTAGCGCCTTTAGTCACTTTAACACCTTGGAAAGTGTAAGCTTTTTTAACTTCGCCAGACAAGATGATGCGCGCACGCTTCATGTCATGACGAATGATGTTAGCCGCTTTCAAAGTTGCAACGCTGATCACATCGCCTTCAACTTTATTAAGCTCAGACAGACGTACTTCAGCAGTGGTCATAGCCATTTGACTGGTAAAACCAAACTTAGGAAGACGACGGTATAAAGGCATTTGACCGCCTTCAAAGCCGGCACCGATGCTAGAGCCTGAACGTGACTTCTGGCCTTTTACACCACGACCACCAGTTTTACCAAGGCCAGAACCGATACCACGGCCCTTGCGCTGTGCAGTTTTCTTAGAACCTGGTGCTGGCGATAATTCATTTAATTTAAGACCCATTACGCGTCCTCCACTTTTACCATGTAGTTGATGCGATTAACCATACCACGAGTAGAAGGCGTATCTTCAACTTCTACAGTATGTCTAATACGGCGTAATCCCAATCCTTTCAAGCACGCTTTGTGGCTCTTAAGGCGATGGGCACCCGATTTAATTTGAGTGACTTTCATTGTTTTCATCGTAACTCACCTAGTTAAGCTTAGCCCAAAATTTCGTCTACAGATTTACCACGTTTTGCTGCCATCTGTTCAGGAGTTGACATATCACGTAAACCGTTAAACGTCGCACGAACTACGTTAGCAGTGTTGGTAGAACCATAACATTTAGTCAAGACGTCTTTAACGCCCGCGACTTCTAATACTGCACGCATTGCGCCACCAGCGATTACACCAGTACCTTCAGAGGCTGGTTGCATCAATACTTTGCTGGCGCCATGACGGGCTTTGATCGGGTGGAATAATGTCACACCGTCAAGCTCGACCGTAATCATATTACGTTTGGCAGCTTCTAAAGCTTTTTGAATAGCGGCTGGAACTTCACGTGCTTTACCACGACCAAAGCCAACACGACCATTACCATCACCAACTACAGTTAGTGCGGTGAAAGAGAAAATACGACCACCTTTCACAACTTTAGCAACACGATCAACCGTAACTAAGCGCTCTACTAAACCGTCTGATTGTTCAACTTTAGCCATGATTAAAACTCCAATCCGTTTTCGCGAGCAGATTCCGCAAGGGCTTTTACTCGACCGTGATATTTAAAACCGCTACGATCAAAGGCAACTTTAGTGATACCAGCTGCTTTTGCACGTTCAGCGATCAACGCGCCCACTGAAGTGGCGGCATCGATATTACCTGTGGCGCCTGAACGCAATGTGCCATCTAATGTAGAGGCTTGCGCGATCACTTCACCACCAGTTGGAGAGATAATCTGTGCATAGATATGTCTTGGTGTGCGATTAACCGTCAAGCGATGGACTGCAAGATGGCGGATGTGGGCACGGGTTTTCTTAGCTCGACGCAGACGAGCTGCTTTTTTATCAAACATTTCATCTCACCTTATTTTTTCTTAGCTTCTTTACGAACTACATGTTCGTCGCTATAGCGAATACCTTTGCCTTTATATGGCTCTGGTGGACGGAAACCACGGATCTTAGCCGCTGCTTGACCTAACTGCTGCTTATCATTTGATTTCAAAATAATTTCAGTTTGAGTAGGGGTTTCAGCAGTCACACCTTCAGGTAGAGTGTATTCAACAGGGTGTGAATAACCTACGTTTAGGTTTACTTTGTTACCGGCAACGTTTGCACGATAACCAACGCCGATTAGCTGAAGACGACGCTCAAAACCTTCTGAGACACCTTGGACCATGTTGTTCAATAGTGAACGCATAGTACCAGTGTGCATCATTGCGTCTTTAGAGTCTTTGACAGGTGAGAGAAGTAATGTATCTTCTTCCTGTTTCAGCTCGACCAAATCATGCAGGCGTAAAGACAAAGTACCATTCTTGCCTTTAACTTCGACCTGCTGACCGTTCAAAGTAACGCTAGTGCCTTTAGGCAGCGTCACTGGGGCTTTAGCCACACGAGACATAGGAGTTTCCTTAAAAAAAGAACTTAAAAAAATTAACGACTGTAGATTTGCGAAAAAACTAACGGGCGAAAAGCCGGCTAGTTTAGCATAATTGATCCAACTTTTCACTAGAGGCTATTCATCTATCGCTATCATTTTAGCTATTTATTTAAAATAAATCGATAAAGGTGATATTGAGACAAGCAGTAGAGGATAATTTAATAGCAGTAACGTAACTGATATAGGGGTGGTTGGCTAATAACTACTTACTAGCGATCCATTCAACCATACTCAATAATCGCACTATTATTAATTAAAACTCTTAAACTGTGAGAAGTTGGTCAATAGACTTTCGTTTCTAGACTTACGCTTGGCGTAAATCTAGAAAATATATTATGTAGTTGGCTTAAGCAACAAACGCGATGATTTCACCGCCGATGCCGGCTGCGCGTGCAGCACGATCACTCATGATGCCTTGGCTGGTTGAGACGATTGCCACACCCATACCCTGCTTCACTGTAGGAATCGCATCTTTACCGCGGTACTGACGAAGACCAGGACGGCTGAAGCGTTGGATGCTTTCAATAACCGGCTTGCCTTGATAGTACTTAAGTTCAACAGATAATGTAGCTTTGTTATTGTCTTCTTCAGTGATAGAAGCAGACGATACAAAACCTTCACTAACTAGCAAGTCAGCAATTGACTTACGTAGGTTAGAGCTTGGCATTTCAACGGTGACTTTATTAGCCATTTGACCGTTACGAATACGCGTTAACATATCCGCGACTGTATCTTGCATACTCATGTAATTACTCCTTACCAGCTAGCTTTACGAACACCAGGCACATCGCCTTGCATGACACGTTCACGTAACATATTACGTGATAAGCCAAACTTGCGGAAGTAACCGTGAGGACGACCAGTGATTGCACAGCGGTTGCGCAGACGAACTGGTGATGAGTTGCGTGGAAGAGCTTGTAGCTCTAACATTGCGTCCATACGTTCTTCATCGCTTGCATTTGAATCACTGATGATGCTTTTTAGCTTAATACGCTGTTCAGCATATTTAGCAACCATTTTTTCGCGTTTCAATTCGCGATTAATCATGCTCTTCTTTGCCATAACGTCTTTACCTTATTTAAATGGGAAGCCGAAAGCTTTAAGTAACGCACGACCTTGCTCATCAGTTTCCGCTGAGGTAGTGATAGTGACATCAAGACCACGAAGACGATCAATCTTGTCATATTCTACTTCTGGGAATACGATTTGTTCTTTGATGCCCAAAGAGTAGTTACCACGGCCATCAAATGCTTTCGGTGAAAAACCACGGAAGTCACGGATACGTGGAATCGCAATGGCAACGAGACGATCTAAAAACTCGTACATCTGCTCACCGCGTAGCGTTACTTTACAGCCGATAGGCCATTCTTCACGAATCTTAAATCCAGCAATAGATTTACGAGCTTTAGTGATGACTGGCTTTTGACCGGCAATAGCGGTCATGTCTGCCACTGCGCCTTCAAGCAATTTCTTGTCTTGAGATGCGCCGCCAACACCCATATTCAATGTGATCTTAGTAATTTTCGGTACTTGCATCACATTGTCTAAACCAAGCTCTTCTTTAATTTGTTGCTTGAGTTGGTCGTTATATAAAGATTTTAATCTTGCCATTACCATTACACCCTTAGTGTCTTACGCAGTCGCAACAACTTCACCATTTGAACGGTAAACACGGTTTTTAACGCCGTCTTCGCCAGTTTGGTAAGATACACGATCTGCTTTTTGGGTTTGCGCATTATATAATGCGACATTAGAAATATGCAGGAAAGCTTCTTGCTTAATGATGCCGCCTTCAACGCCAGCTGCCTGGTTAGGCTTCTGATGTTTAGTGACAATATTAATGCCTTCAACTTTAATGCGATCCGCTTTAACAGCTAAAACGGTACCTTGTTTGCCTTTGTCTTTACCAGCAATAACAATTACCGAATCGCCTTTACGTAATTTAGCCATGGGTTACCTCTACAGTACTTCTGGTGCTAGTGATACAATTTTCATAAACTGATCACCACGTAGTTCACGAGTTACCGGTCCAAAAATACGAGTTGCAATCGGCGCTTTGTTTTGGTTTAACAAAACAGCTGCGTTATCGTCAAAACGAATGACTGAGCCATCGGGACGGCGCACGCCTTTTTTGGTACGGACGACTACTGCATTCATGACATCGCCTTTTTTGACGCGGCCACGAGGAATAGCTTCTTTTACGGTTACTTTAATGATATCGCCAACTGATGCATAACGACGATGTGACCCGCCCAGTACTTTAATACACTGAACACGTCTTGCACCGCTGTTGTCTGCAACTTCCAGCATACTTTCAGTCTGAATCATTGCGTTACTCCAAACGTATGAGCAAAAAAAGCCATCCACTGCCGCGCTCTACCCTCTCTAGCATTCGCATAGATTAAGATAAATGAGGGCGGGCGACCTTTGTATAAAAAGGCGGCTAGTTTAACAGCTTCCGACTTTAATTGCAATTTACTTAAATTTTAACGGCAGTCTCGAGTACGTCTACTAAAGTCCATGCTTTAGTTTTCGAGATTGGTCGTGTCTCTTTGATTCGAACTAGATCGCCTTGTTGGCAAACATTGTCTTCATCGTGTGCTTTAATTTTGGTAGAGCGGCGTAGTTGCTTGCCGTACAACGGGTGACGAACTTTACGCTCAACCAATACGGTGATAGATTTGTCCATTTTGTTACTGACAACTCTACCAGTTACCATGCCAACATCTTGGCTAGTTTGATTGTTTTCGCTCATGCGTCGCCTCGTTGTTTCTCGTTAATCAAAGTCTTAATGCTAGCAATCATACGACGATTGCTTTTGACTTCATGGGTTCCACCCAACTGACCGGTTGCTTTAGCCATACGAATACGGAAAGCATCAAGTTGCTTTTCATCAAGTAACTGGGTCAGCTCTTCTACTGTTTTGTCTCGTAATTCACTGATCTTCATTACATTATCGTCCGCTTAACAATGGTAGTTTTGAAGGGTAGCTTAGCTGCTGCTAGCGTCAACGCTTCACGAGCAAGCTCTTCTGAAACCCCTTCGATTTCATATAAGATTTTACCAGGCTTAATTTCGCAAACCCAATATTCAACAGGACCTTTACCTTTACCCATACGCACTTCAAGTGGTTTGTTGGTAATTGGCTTGTCTGGGAAGACACGGATCCAAATTTTACCACCACGTTTAACACGACGAGTAATTGTACGACGGGCTGCTTCGATCTGACGGGCAGTCATACGGCCACGCGTAAGAGATTTTAGACCAATTTGGCCAAATGCAACGGTGCTACCACGATGTGCTAAACCCGTGTTACGACCTTTGTGCATTTTGCGAAACTTGGTACGTTTTGGCTGTAACATAGTTTAACCTCTGTCTGAGTTTCGACGGTTTCCACCACGACCACGGCGTTTCGGCGCGCGAGTCTGCTCTTCTTTGACGGGATTGTAGACACTGTTCATACCGTCTAGGATTTCCCCACGGAAAATCCAAACTTTCACACCGATAGTACCATAAGTAGTTTCGGCACGAACTGATGCATAATCAATGTCAGCGCGTAGCGTGTGCAATGGCACACGGCCTTCACGGTACCATTCGGTACGAGCAATCTCAGCACCGCCTAGACGGCCAGATAGCTCAACTTTGATACCTTGGGCACCAGAGCGCATGCTGTTCTGTACTGCGCGCTTCATAGCACGACGGAACATAACGCGACGCTCTAGCTGGCTTGCGATACCATCAGCTACCAAACGAGCGTCAAGATCAGGAGAGGTAATCTCTTCGATATTGACCTGGGCAGGAACACCCATCATTTTGGTTAGCTCTTTTTGAAGCTTCTCAATGTCTTCGCCTTTTTTACCGATCACGATGCCTGGACGGGCAGTAGCGATAGTAATTTTAGCAGCGCCAGTAGGACGTTCAATGGTAATACCACTGATCATCGCATTGTCTAAACGCTTACGTAGAAACGTGCGGACTTGAATGTCGTTGATTAGGTATTCTGAATACTGTTTAGGATCAGCATACCAGTTGGCGTTATGCTTTTTGACAACACCAAGACGGATTCCGATTGGATGTACTTTTTGACCCATGAGTTATTCTCCTACCTTGATAGTGATGTGACAGGTACGCTTGCTGATACGATCAGCGCGACCTTTGGCACGTGGTAGGATACGCTTTAGCGTGATGCCTTCATCAACATAGATGGTTGATACTTTAAGAGCATCAATATCTAGGCCGTGGTTATTTTCGGCATTAGCGATAGCTGAGTTAAGGCATTTCTTAACAAAGACAGCGCCTTTTTTATTGCTAAAAGTCAAAATATCCAAAGCACGTTCGATTGGTTTGCCACGAACTTCATCGGCGACAAGTCTAACTTTTTGTGCCGAAATGGCGGCACCGCGTAGTTTTGCAGTTACTTCCATGATGAGCACCTATTTTTTAGCTTTTTTGTCAATGCCGTGACCGCGATATGTGCGAGTCGGGGCAAATTCACCTAGTTTGTGACCAACCATTTGCTCACTAACAATGACAGGTACATGAGTACGGCCATTATGAACAGAAATCGTTAGGCCAACCATTTGTGGCAGAATCATCGAGCGACGCGACCACGTTTTGATCGGTTTACGCGAATTTGAGTCTAAAGCTTTTTCAACTTTGGCAAACAAATGCGCATCGATGAATGGACCTTTTTTCAATGAACGAGGCATGAAATTTTCCTTTATTTCTTGGCGCGACGGCGACGGATGATCATACTGTCAGTACGCTTATTATGACGCGTTTTAAGTCCTTTAGACTTCTGACCCCATGGGCTAGTTGGATGTTTACCCATATTACGACCTTCACCACCACCATGTGGGTGATCAACTGGGTTCATTGCTGTACCACGTACCGTAGGACGGATACCGCGCCAGCGTGATGCGCCCGCTTTACCAAGTGATTTTAGGTTGTTTTCAGTATTCGATACTTCACCAATAACAGCACGGCAGTTGACGTGAACGCGGCGAGTTTCGCCTGAACGTAGACGTAAAATAGCGTAGGTGCCATCACGGCCTAGTAGCTGAACTGCTGCGCCCGCAGAGCGAGCCATCTGTGCGCCTTTACCGATTTTAAGTTCGATATTATGGATCACAGTACCCACTGGAATATTCTTCAGTGGTAGGCAGTTACCTGGACGAATCGGTGAAGTCTCACCAGACATTACCGCATCGCCAACCGCTAATTTTTTAGCAGCGATGATGTAACGGCGTTCGCCATCAGCATACTTAAGTAGAGCAATATGTGCAGTACGGTTTGGATCGTATTCGATACGCTCAACTGTCGCTGGAATACCATCTTTAGTACGTTTGAAGTCGATGATACGATAATGTTGCTTATGACCACCGCCAATGTGACGAGTAGTGATACGGCCATTATTGTTACGACCACCTGACTTGCTTCTTGATTCTACAAGCGGAGCATACGGACGACCTTTATAAAGGTGTGGATGCACCACTTTTTCAACAAAACGGCGGCCAGGTGATGTTGGCTTTGCTTTTACGATAGGCATGAGTGTAATCCTTATTCGTTGTTCGCTGTTTCACTAGCAGGGGCAGTAGTTTCTACTTCCTCACCAGCATCAGCCATTTGTACATCTTGACCAGCTTTTAAGGTAACGTAGGCTTTTTTATAGTCATTACGACGGCCAATACTCTTACCAAAACGCTTCGTCTTACCTTTAACATTCAACGTGTTTACGCGAGTAACTTCAACACCATCAAACATCAACTCAACTGCTTTCTTAATTTCACGCTTAGTAGCATTAGTATCAACTTTGAATACTTGCACACCAAGTGAGTCGCCGAGCATCTGAGATTTTTCTGAGAAGACAGGGCCTTTTAAGACCTGATATAGTCTTGCGTTATTCATGCTAGTGCTTCCTCAAATTGTTTCGCAGCTTCGACAGACATGATTACTGTTTCATAAGCAATCAAGCTCACTGGATCCACTTCGTCAGTGCCTAGGACATTAACATGTGGAATGTTGCGAGCAGCTAAGTACAAGTTCTCATCAACGCTGTTGGTGATAATTAGTGCTTTAGGTGCATTCAAGTCTTTTAGCTTAGCGATAAGATCTTTGGTCTTTGGTGTAGCAACAGTCATCTCTTCAACTAAGATCAGACGGTCTTGGCGAATAAGTTCTGCCAAGATACATTGCATAGCACCGCGGTACATTTTGCGGTTAACTTTCTGTGACCAATCTTGTGGCTTGGCTGCAAATGCACGCCCACCGCCACGCCAGATTGGACCACGGATAGAACCAGCACGAGCACGGCCCGTACCTTTTTGACGCCATGGCTTTTTGCCACCGCCCGATACTTCTGCACGGGTCTTTTGCGCGCGTGTACCTTGGCGAGCACCGGCCAAATAAGCCGTTACTACCTGGTGCACTAGTGCTTCGTTGAATTCACGACCAAAAGCCGTATCAGAAAGCTCAACTGCAGCACCTGTAACTGTTTTTAAATTCACGTTAATCCCCTTGCTTAGGCTTTGATTGACGGACGTACGATGACATCACCACCAGTGGCGCCTGGGATAGCACCTTTGATGACGAGCAGACCCTTTTCGGCGTCTACAGAAACCACTTCTAGTCCTTGCACGGTCACACGCTTATTACCCATTTGGCCAGGCATTTTTTTGCCTTTGAAAACACGACCAGGGGTTTGGTTCTGACCGGTAGAACCCAGCGCACGATGCGATACTGAGTTACCATGAGTGGCGTCTTGCATACTGAAATTATGACGTTTTACACCGCCTTGAAAACCTTTACCTTTACTCTGACCAGTGACATCAACCATCTGACCTTCTTCGAAGTAATCAGCTAGGATTTCACCGCCAATCTCACGACCTTCAAGATCGCTTGACTCAACACGAAACTCCCAAACACCACGACCAGCTTTTACGCCAGCTTTAGCGAAGTGACCCTTTTGGGCTGCCGTTACACGGCTGTCACGGCGCTCGCCTGTAGTGATTTGGATGGCTTCGTAGCCATCTGTATCAGTAGTTTTTACCTGAGTAATGCGGTTTGCATCGACCTCAATCACGGTTACAGGGATAGAAACACCTGCTTCAGTGAAGACACGGGTCATGCCGCATTTTTTACCGACTAAACCGATTGCCATTTTAAACCTCTTTTATATCCAATTAATGGGTTGGGCTACTGCTAATTAGCAGTTGATTAACCCAAAGCAATTTGAACGTCAACACCGGCGGCCAAGTCCAACTTCATCAACGCATCCACAGTCTTGTCGGTAGGCTGAACAATATCAACCATACGCTTGTGGGTACGGATTTCGTATTGGTCACGGGCATCTTTGTTGACGTGTGGAGAGGTTAGAACGTTGAATCGCTCGATGCGAGTCGGCAACGGTACAGGGCCACAAACTTGCGCACCAGTGCGCTTTGCGGTATCGACAATCTCTTGTGCCGACTGATCAATCAATCTGTGATCAAATGATTTTAGTCGGATACGGATTCTCTGGTTAGCCATGCCAGCAAGCTCCTAATATGGGCCTTTGTCATCTCTGTCAATCAGAGCATGCTCAAAAGCCGTTTGGTTAAAGATTTACTTCAAGCGGCTAAAACATTCTAGATAGAACCAGCAGCGTGCTAAAAGCAAAATAATTTTAAGCCCAACCGACCGTCCCAATTATTAAAGGAGGTAGTTAAGGCATAGGGTGTTCAGTGCTAGAATCGATGCTCTAGCTGTCATGGCGCACAGCCTTTTTAGTGGGCGGCGCTCATACAATTTAGTGGTATGTATTATACACACTTCTCAGGGTATTGCAAGGGGACGTTTTTAGTCCAAAACAATATCGTATTGCTCTTGGGTATAAAGGTTTTCGACTTCAAAGGTGATGACTCTGCCCAATAGATATTCTAAATCTGCCACCGTATCTGCTTCTGAAGATAGCAATAAATCGATTACCGCCGCATGGGCGACTACCGTAAACTTCTTCGGCGCGTTATAAGTACGAGCGCAGCGCATAATCTCGCGGAAAATCTCAAAACAGACGGTCTCAGCGGTCTTGACAAAGCCCCTACCCTGACACGTTGAGCACGGCTCACACAGTTGTTGCTCTAGTGACTCCCTGGTGCGCTTGCGGGTCATCTCTACCAAGCCAAGCTCACTGACTTGCGTGATATTGGTCTTGGCGTAATCTTGAGACAGCTGCTCTTGCAAGCTCGTCAGTACATCATCTTTATGCTCTTGCTCCAGCATATCGATAAAGTCGAGGATGATAATACCGCCTAGGTTACGTAATCTAAGCTGTCGAGCGATAGCATGGGTAGCCTCTAAATTGGTTTTATAGACTGTATCTTCTAAAGAGCGACCGCCTACAAAAGAGCCGGTATTCACATCAATAGTGGTCATGGCTTCGGTTTGATCAATAATCAGATAGCCACCGGACTTCAAATCAACACGGCGTTTTAACGCATCGCGCAAGTCTTCCTCGACCCGATGCACATCAAACAGCGCCGGCTCAGCGGTATAGTGAACGATACGCTCGTAGATAAAGGGTACAAACTCTTTGGCGAATTGGCGAATTTGCTCATATAACGCTTCATTATCGACGACGACCTTTTCGGTCTCCGCATGCACTAAGTCACGGATAGAGCGTAGTGGTAGTGACAGCTCTTGATAGAGCAGCACCGAGCTTTGATTCTGTTTTGCTTCGCTACGCCGCGCTTGAATGGTGCGCCAAAGTTGTAAGAGATAGTAGATGTCTTCTTCTAGCTTCTCGACCGGTACTCGTTCAGCCGCAGTACGGGCAATCAAGCCGCCAGTTAAGTTGACCGTTTGCATCAAGCTCGACAATTCAGTCTTAAGGCGATGGCGCTCTTCATCACTATCAATACGCTGCGAGATGCCAATATGTTCGCTCGACGGCAAATAAACCAGATAGCGCGAGGGTAAAGTGATGTTTGTGGTAAGCCGCGCACCCTTGGTACCCAGTTGATCTTTAGTGACTTGTACTAAGATACGCTGACCTTCATGCAAGCGATGCTGAATGAGGTCTTGTTTAGGCGGTTGCGGAATGCTACCGCGGCGAGGCGTGATAGGTTTGGGGCTGACCACAGGCGGGGTCATCCGCAAGCTGCTCGGCGGAGTGATGGGTCTTTTGCCACTGGGCTTGAGGGGCTGACTGTCTGCCGCTAGCGGTTCTTCTACTCTGGCACTGGCCACAGTCTCATTATTACCTTGACTACTAAAAACACCCTCTTCAAAATCGCTAGTAGGATTAATATCACTACTGTCATAGTCATTATTAGCAGAGTCTATTTCGGGTTGCTCAGCTTTAGCTTGGCTTGGTACAGGACGCGGCAAGCGCTGCATATCGTTGACGTGCAAAAACGCGGTACGGGATTGACCAATATCAACAAAGGCCGCCTGCATACCAGGCAGTACCCGGACTACTGTGCCCAAGTAAATATTACCCACCAAGCCCAACTTATGGTGGCGCTCGATATAAATCTCGCCCAGCACGCCATTGTCTAAGACTGCCACCCGAGACTCCATGGGACTTACATTAATCAGCAGTTCTTCAGACATAGCCACTCTTCTATTTTATATATCTTATGGAATCATAGTGTAACAAAAGCAGCCGCCCTCTGACTAGAGACAGCCGACTTGGTAACCATAGCCCTACTTTTGACCTTAACGCTTTCTGTAGCGTCTCTTAGCTTAGCGTCGCCGCACTTGCCTCAGCCTGCTCAATCAACGCTAGCGTCTGGGCTAATGGCAGACCTACGACATTGGTATAACTGCCTTTAATACGCTCCACCCAATGCGCCGCCCCACCTTGAATGGCATAGCCACCCGCTTTATCAGCAGGCTCACCGGTCTGCCAGTAGCGCTGCATTTCTTGCTCAGATAAAGTCACGAAGGTCACCTCTGTGCTCTCTAGGAGAGACTGCGACCATACGTTAGTAAACAAAAGGTTTGTATCCGTGTTATCTGTATCTTGCACACTTTGCAGAGTCAGTAGGGTCGCCTGTACCGCAGTACAAACCTGATGGGTACTCGCTGACATCTGCTGCCACATGTTTAGCGCATGGGCTTCATCTTCTGGCTTGATTAAGATAGTCTTACCATCGGGTAAGATACCTATAGTATCTGCCGTGAGCAATAGTAGCGTTGAGCCCTGCTCGTTATCTGTTAAGCACGCCGTATCCGCATTTAAAACGGCTAATGCTGCTTGCGCCTTTTGCGCGACCATACGTTGGATGTACGCTTGTGGGGTTTCAGCCTCATATACGCTCTCGTCAATATCGGCTGACATGACGCTAAACTCTAAACCGACTTGTTGTAACAGCTCACGACGTCTCGGAGAGCCCGAAGCTAAAATAATTTTCATAGGGAGTCACATCTGGTTAGATAAAGGTGATAAGCAGAGTCTAGCAGACAAGGATAGCGGCTAATGCGTATAACGGCGCAGCGCTAATAGAATAAGGGGCCAACAAGCCATACTCATCAGCATAGAGATACCGCCTTGCGGGACAAAGGTATTTTGCGTAATCATTTGCAAAATCCAAAGGACGGATTGAAAGACTAACAGACACACACACGCCAAAAACCACGCCCCTAAAGTCCGCAGTTGCTTAATATAAATACTAGCGATTTTGACCACCAATGCCATGGCTACAGCAGCGAAAGCTTGTTGTCCTAAACGGGTATCTAGCAGTAAATCTGCGATTAAGCCAATAATGAAAGCGGTAAACAGTCCGGTATGGCGCGGCTGGAAAATCAGCCAGAATATCAGCACCATAATCATGACCATCGGTCGTAAAGTGGCCGTACCCAGACTTAACGGATAGACGTTTAGAGAAGAGGCCAAGATGAAACTTAGCACGATGGCTAAAACAATCTCAAAATTAGAATGGGTGGAATCAGAGCTGGACATAGGCTACCTGCTTGACTGAGCAGAGGCGTCTTGGGTAGACGGCAAAGTCGCAGGGTCAGCCCCGGTAGCATTCGCTAGCGCAGGATTGTCCAGGCTATCCACAGGTTGTAAGGCGCCTACCACGGGCAGCTCATCTAAAGCCGCCGCTTCCGTCGCCTCTAACATAGCCTGACGCTGAGCATTTTTACTGGTTTTATCTTGCAAAATCAGCACATAAGAGTTGTCATTAAAGTTAGCGGCTGGCGTCACTTCAATATGCATGAAGTTATCGCCCTGGTCAGGGTCGACATAGCGAATGCGGCCTACTGCGTAACCAGCAGGAATACGGCCGCCCAGCCCTGAAGAGACCAGCTCATCTCCTACCCGCACATCCGAGGTCTTGAACACATAGTTGAGGCGTAAATCTGCAGGCGTGCCCTCACCCGTGATAATAGCCCGTTGCCCCGTGCGCTTCACGGTCACAGCGACCGACTGCAACTCATCCGTAATCAACAGCAAGCGACTGGTATTCGGATAGACATTAATCACCTGACCCAAAATCCCTTTTTCATCAATCACCGTCTGCCCGACTTTAACCCCATCTTGCACGCCTTTATTGAGCACGACGATTTGCTTTAGCGGGTTAGTATCGGTACCGATAACTTGGGCTAAGGTCAGGTCATATTGTTCAGGACGGGTCGTCGATAGAATCCCTTGCAAGCGTGCATTTTGCGCCAAGATATAATCTTGCTGCTGCAATTTGGCACGGGCATGGATAAGTTCAGATTTGAGTTGGACATTTTCGCGGCGTAGGGATTCCTTGGACTCCATACGACCACTAGACCAATGGGCGGCATAGCTGGGGAGCAAGGACAGCTCATAGATAGGCTGCATAGCGGCATGACTGGTACTGCGAATAGGGTTAAACCACTCCGGATTTTTGCTGTCGAACCACATAAGAATCATGGCGACAATCAATACAGCAGCAGTCTTACGAATTGAGAGGGGCTGGCGAGCAAAAATACTAGGACTCATCGCGCACCTTTGAGCTGCACGACGACCTGAATGCTCTCCTTCATAACCCCTCCACTCGTTTTAACTATTGAATATTGAACGTAAATATTGAACGCTTAAATAATAGATAACGGCACACTATGGCCGTTATCTATTACTATCGATTGTTATCTTTTATCAAAGTATAAAACCTTTAATATAAAGCTATAGCAAGGTACAAGCTTAGACAAAAATCATATTTAGGCTTTTGTTATTAATAAAGTCTAGTGCCATACCACCACCGCGGCTCACGCACGTTAATGGGTCTTCAGCGACTGTGACGGGTAAGCCAGTTTCTTTAGATAATAATTTATCTAAGTTACGCAATAAAGCACCACCACCGGTCAGCACAACACCGCGCTCGGCGATATCAGAAGACAATTCTGGTGGCGTCTGTTCAAGGGCAGCTTTCACCGCACTGATAATACCGCTTAAAGGATCGCTTAGCGCTTTTTGGATTTCTTCAGAATTCACAGTAAAGGTTTTTGGCACCCCTTCAGCCATGCTACGACCACGAACTTCGACTTCTAGCATCTCATCTTCGTTAATGGCTGAGCCCACTTCCTGCTTAATACGCTCAGCAGTGGTCTCACCAATCACACAACCGTGAGTACGGCGCACATGGGTAATGATAGCTTCGTCAAATAAATCGCCACCAATACGGATAGACTCAGCATAGACACAACCTGATAGCGCAATGACCGCTATTTCAGTCGTACCACCACCGATATCCACTACCATAGAGCCGCTGGCCTCATGGACTGGCATGCCCGCTCCGATTGCCGCCGCCATAGGCTCTTCTAGTAGCATTACTTTGTTCGCGCCAGCAGAAGACACCGCTTCACGGATGGCCTTACGCTCGACCAGCGTTGATTTGCAAGGCACACAGACCACGACGTTCGGCTGCGCCATAAAACGCTTGGCCTTCACTTTCGCGATAAAATGCTTCAGCATCTTTTGCGTCACTTCAAAATCAGCGATTACGCCATCTTTTAACGGGCGGATAGCAGTAATATTGGCTGGGGTTCGTCCTAACATTTGCTTCGCATCTAGGCCTACAGCGGCTACCGTTGGGTTTTGCGTTCTATTACTACGCAGCGCCACAACCGTAGGCTCATCGAGGACGACGCCTTTGTTAGGAATAAAGATAAGGGTATTGGCAGTGCCAAGATCGATTGCAATATTATTTGATAAAAATCCGAACGGGTTCATGACTAATATATCCAGCGTCTTACTAAGGGGGCGAATGGGAGGCGGCGTGAGCGGTTAGCATTATAATCTATTAGCGTTACTATATAATTAATGCTGAATGACAAGCTAATTTAATACGTCTTTTAAACAGGCTGTTAGCTTAATGTCAGCTAGGCGCACACTCTAACGAAAGTTCGCGCATGCAACAAGTCAAAAGGGGCAGGATTCTGCATTTATTACGTGGTATCGCGTAAATAGCGGTAAATTATACCCACTAAATGTATAAAAATCACCGATTAATCTTGCTTATGTACTATATAGGGCATATACAATTGAATTGTAAGCAAGTTTGACAATCTACTGCTACAAACCCTTATTACCCCTATTTTTAACTTAGCTCGCTACTAGGGTTTAATAAAAAACTGTTCCTCAGCGCATAAGATTGCTAAGTAATTGATACCTTTCTATAAGAAACCACTAGGATTAAGGGCAATAGCTCATGCCTATCGTCCCTATCATAGCGAATTCAAGTCAATACCATCTTACAGCTTCTTATCTGTTTACCCTGTTTTTGCTACCCAGGTTCTTTTTTGCCTACTTAACGCCACTGAATTTTCAGTCAGTTGCTTTAGCTGCAATCAAAACGCTAGTAAAACCATTAAAGCGTCAGCGCATTACCCTCTGTAAGGGAGCGTAAAGGAGTGGCAAAAAATACCTGCAGATGCTTTATAATGTCTGTATTGAACTCAGCCTATTCCCTTAATATTGGATAGCTTTATTTTTGCTTAGCTATTTTATGCCGTTTCACAACGCGTTTTTTGATAATAAATAAACCCTTTTTACTTTTGCCATGGAGCCACTATGAGTGAGCAAACTACCCCAGCCAACGATAACGTCAGTACCGATGACATTTTAGAAGTGGCCAGACTCGCCCGTTTAGGGGTCGATGAGTCTACGGCCAGTAGCTATGCCGATGATATCGGTAAAATCTTAGGCATGATGCAAACTATCAGCACAGTCGACACTGATGGCTTGACCCCATTGGCTAACATCCATGAAGTTTGCCAAGTCCTACGTGCTGATATCCCTAACCCTGATATCGATCGTGAAAAGAATCAAGCGATGGCACCTGCTGTAGAGCAAGGTCTCTATTTGGTTCCGCAAGTTATGGAATAAGCCTTAGCCTATTTATTTAATGGCGCTACTCTTTATTTAACGGCGCTACTCTCTTTATCCTTCTCATAACAATAAATTTTATTCGTAGTGACAACCCTGCCTAAGTAGCTTGCTCATCCCTATCGGCCTGCTCGCAATAAGTGAGAGGTCTGGCAGGTATTTGCTGTTATTGCTAACAGTAAGCTAAAGCCGCGCTTAGCAGGCTTGCTCCTACAATCACCGATGGACGCTAATTATGTCTGATTTACATACCCTATCCGTCGCCGAACTCGTCGATGGTCTGCACAACAAACAATTTAGCAGCGCTGAGCTGACTGAACATTATTTACGTCGTATCGAAAAACTAGATGGCAAAGTAAACAGCTTTATCACGGTCGATGCTGACAATGCTCGCGCTGCTGCCAAATTGGCGGATCAGCAACGTGCTGCCGGTGATACCCGTGCGCTGCTAGGTGTGCCAATGGCGCATAAAGATATCTTTTGTACCGAAGGGTTGCTGACGACTTGTGGCTCAAAAATGCTGCATAACTTCGTCTCTCCTTACGATGCCACTATTGTAAAAAATATCCGTGACGCCGGCTTTATTAATTTGGGCAAGCTCAACATGGATGAGTTCGCTATGGGCTCGGACAATAAGAGCTCTTACTACGGTGCGGTGCATAACCCTTGGGATCTTGACCATGTGCCAGGTGGCTCTTCAGGCGGCTCAGCAGCAGCAACAGCGGCAGGTTTTGCGCCCGTCACGACCGGTAGTGATACGGGGGGCTCTATTCGTCAGCCGGCCTCATTCTGCGGCTTAACAGGTATGAAACCCACTTATGGCCGAGTGTCACGCTTTGGCATGATTGCCTACGCCTCTAGTCTCGATCAAGCCGGCACCTTAGGCCGCTCTGCAGAAGACTGCGCTTATCTATTACACCCGATGGCGGGGCATGACTCAAGAGATGCTACGTCTATCGATCGCGCTGTGCCGGATTATGTGCAAGTATTGGCGGACGCTAAGAACAATGCTGGTGACAAGCCTTTCGCAGGGTTAAAAATTGGTGTAGCAAAAGAATACTTCGGTGAAGGTCTAGATGGCGAAGTGGACACCCACGTCCGTGCGGCATTGAAAAAGTACGAAGAATTAGGTGCTACTATCGTTGAAGTTAATATCACCGATCCTAAAGTGACCCTAGCAACTTACTATATGCTAGCCCCTGCTGAAGCCTCATCGAACCTATCACGCTTTGATGGCGTACGTTTTGGCTATCGTTGTGAAGACCCTAAGAACTTAACCGACCTCTATACCCGCTCACGCTCTGAAGGCTTTGGCCCTGAAGTGCAGCGTCGTATCCTAATGGGTACTTATGCGCTATCAGCGGGTTATTTTGACGCTTACTATACTAAAGCGCAGAAAGTCCGCCGCGTCATTCTAGAAGACTTTGAAAAAGCCTTTAAAGAGTGTGATTTGATCGCTAGTCCTACTGCACCTACTGCTGCTTATAAACTGGGTGAAACTTTAGACCCAGTCAGCATGTACTTGGGTGATGTTTATACGATCGCTGTTAACCTAGCGGGTCTGCCAGCTATTAGCATGCCTGCTGGCTTTACTGAAGCGGGACTGCCTGTCGGTCTGCAACTCATCGGCAACCATTGGAACGATGACAAACTGCTGACCACCGCGCATCTGTATCAACAACATACTGACCACCACACCAAGCTATCGGCTATCGCCCAGGAGAGCATCTAATGACGTTTATCGCAGAGAACACCGGCCCTATTCGAAAAGAGCTCTTGGTAGACGGCTATGAAGTGGTCATCGGTATCGAGATTCATTGTCAGCTCAATACCGACAGTAAGATTTTCTCTACCTCGCCTACTGACTTTGGTCATGAGGCCAATACCCAAGCGAACATCGTTGACTTAGGCTTGCCAGGCGTCTTGCCAGTATTAAACGAAGGTTTAATCGAGCGCGCGTTAAAGTTTGGCTTAGGGGTCAATGCTGAGCTGGGGCTTTATAATACTTTTGACCGTAAAAACTACTTTTATCCTGACTTGCCTAAAGGCTATCAAATCACCCAGATGGCCAACCCTATCGTCGGTAAAGGCTATATCGATGTCGTGGTGAATGAAGGTAGCAAAAATGAATACAGCAAGCGCATGGGCATCACCCGTGGTCATTTAGAAGAAGATGCGGGCAAATCTGTCCACGATGCGGTAGAAGGTATGACCGGTGTTGACTTAAACCGCGCAGGCACGCCATTAATCGAGATTGTCTCTGAGCCCGATATGCGCTCTGCCAGCGAGGCGGTGGCTTATATTAAGGCTATCCATCAGTTGGTGACTTGGATCGGTATTTCGGACGCTATCATGGCTGAAGGCTCATTCCGCTGTGACTGTAACGTCTCAGTACGCAAACCTGGTGATGAGTTAGGCACGCGTACCGAACTGAAAAATCTTAACTCTTTCCGCAATATCGAACGCGCTATCAACAGTGAAATCGAGCGTCAGATCGATGTCATCGAAGATGGCGGCAAGGTCATTCAGGCCACTCTACTGTATGATCCTGAGACCGATAAAACCCGTGCGATGCGTACCAAAGAAGACGCTAATGACTATCGCTACTTCCCAGACCCTGACTTGCTGCCTGTGCAAATCTCTCAGGAGACGGTCGATGCAATTCGTGCTGCTATGCCGGAGCTGCCAGTAGAGCGCCGTGCCCGTTTTGAGGCCGAGCTTGGCCTGTCTGAATACGATGCTCGCATCATCACCGGCAGTCGTGAGCTCGCCGATTACTTTGAAGCTGTGCTAGCTATCATTGGTACTGAGCATGCAAAAATCGCTGCCAACTGGATGATGGGCGAATTGATGGGCGCTCTCAATAAAGATGAGAAAACTATCAACGACACGCCTATCAGTATTGAACAACTTGCGGGGCTAATCAAACGCATCAATGACAACACCCTATCTGGTAAATTAGCCAAGCAAGTCTTTGCCGCGATGTACGAAGGCGAAGGCGGTGATGGTGCTGATGCGGCGGATAAAATCATTGAATCCAAAGGGCTAAAGCAAGAAACCGATACCGGTGCTATTAAAGCAATGGTTGAAGAAGTCATTGCGAATAATGCAGCTATGGTTGAAGAGTATAAAGGCGGTAAAGAAAAAGCCTTTAACGGTTTGGTCGGTCAAGTGATGAAGGCCAGCCGTGGTAAGGCCAATCCACAACAGGTCAATGAAATCTTAAAAGAGCTGTTGGGCTAATCTAGGCTGTTACTATTACTTAGTGACTTTATAACCCCATCTCAGCCTTCCCCTACGAGGGGAAGGTGTGCTAGCTAACTTCATCCTAGTTTTCCCATACTAGGGTGAAGTGCACTCGAAGACAAGGTACGCTATTTTCGTCTTGATAGTTCGACATCCACCTAGAAAATTTAGGTTGATTGGGCTATCAGGACAATCATTCTTGATTTGCTCTTGCAAATTGGGGAATAATGAGTAAAATAGTCATCCATCGGGGCGTAGCGCAGTCTGGTAGCGCACTACACTGGGGGTGTAGTGGTCGCAGGTTCAAATCCTGCCGTTCCGACCAAACATGAATATAGGGTTAGCTTTCATAGACTGCTAGCCCTTTATTTTGGGCATTTTTCAGGTTTAGGGTTCTCCCCTATCCTGTACTTTTCTAAATAGAATGTTGGTATTATTGTTGGTATAGAGATTGATATCATCGGAATATACCAACACATTGCTAACTCATGTCTACATCAACAAGTTCCTTGATACCAATGATTACACCACTAGCAGCCTAAATATGCCTAGCAATGGTGATGCTGTTAAATGGTGAGCACGTAAATCGTGTTAGCAACAAAGTGTTGTCATTCCATCTTCAGGCTATTCTGATTTAATGGGTCAGCAACTTGTCTTTCCGTAAATACCTTAATAACTGATTTGCCCCTAAATGGTCGCTAAAATGCGAGTAACTTTTCACTATTACGGTATATTTTGCGGTATATTTATAAGCTCATACTATTCAACCTAGTCGCTACAAGGCTGACGATAAATAATTCATTTTTTTACTCTAAGTTTTTGACCAAATTAGTTCGATAGAAAAGCCAATCATTATTTTCAATGGTTGGCTTTTTTTGTGCTTAATTTAAAGTTATAACTGCGCCATTCCACATTATATTCATATCTCGTTTACTTTATTGGAAGGCTCAATGTCTATCACAATTTTTACTGTTAATAATTAATTATGACTCTATGTCATACTAAGTATTATACTACTAGATATGACAAAATAAGGGTTGCTATGTATACAGTAATAGAAACACCTGAATTTTAAAAGAAAATAGACAAAATATTATCTCATGAGCAACGCTTAGAATTTATTACCTATTTATCTGTAAATCCTTTAATGGGTGACGTTATCAAAGGGGCGCAGGGTCTACGTAAAATTAGATGGTCAACTGGCGCTGGTAAGTCAGGTGGTATGAGAGTTATATACTATAACTTGTTGCCTGATGGCTATATATTTTGTTTAGACGTTTATACCAAACAGCAAAAAGATAATCTGACTGCGACTGAAGTTAAAAAGCTAACAGGACAAAAGACATGAGCATACCTACTTTAAATCTTAATGAGCACGATATTAACGCTATGGTGCAAGCGGTGATTGCTGATGACCCAGATGCTATAGCGCTTAAAGACAGCTTAACGCTATCGTTACGCCAACTATCACAAGGTGAAGTGGGACGAGTTACCCCACCAGCTATAGTAAAGACACGCCAGCAGACGGGCTTATCACAGCGTCAATTTGCTGATCGTTTAGGCATATCTATCAACACACTACAGTCTTGGGAGCAGGGGCAACGCAAACCTAGTGGTGCAGCCGCTTCTCTAATTAAGCTAATAGATAAGCACCCTGAATTGATAGATGAATTGGCTTAAACTAAACTGCCGAATAAGTCGCAGTCCTTTTTATAAAGTAAATTTTATATACCGTTATCAACACGAAAGAAGATTGCGCAAACCCGCTAGACATTTGATAAGTCAGCCGTTAGGGTAACAGTGCTGCTATGCTTTTAGCACTATACAAAGAGTTGCCCTATGTCTGAGTCTACCCTTCTATCCCCTTCCCTAATTACCCCTGATACTAGCTCTAGCGTAGCCCCATGGGAGCGCTATCAGCGTCCCTTTGTGCGTGATTTGGCCTATACTCTAGCCTCACCTCCCGTGCTTAATACTTGGGTAGACCATCGGCCGCTCATCAATACGCCAACCGTGACAATGCACTCAGCAGAATTCTGGCAACAGCAATTTGTGAACTATCAGAATAGGTTGGCGATATTAGACACCACTAAGGCTTATCGTGACCTGACTCGATTTCTCATGAGCCGGCCGAGTCCTTATCGTCTAGGGTTTCACTTTGAAGGGTTGCTGCATTTTTGGTTAAACGATGGTTTTGTGAAGGGTTGTCACCCTTATGAGGTGCTAGCACATAATGTGCAGCTATATCGCGAGAAGCAAACGATCGGGGAGCTCGATTATATCCTGCGTAATCATGATACTGGAGAGGTTGAGCATTGGGAGTTGGCGATTAAGTTTTTCTTAGGCTCAGCGCCCTATCACTATGCCAATTGGGTCGGTATGAACTCGCGGGATAATCTTGAGCGTAAGATGACCCATATGCAGAGTAAGCAGTTTAGGACAGTGCGGGTAGATATCGGCGATCATGATAGCGTCAAGATAGATAGGCGAATCGCGGTAATCAAAGGGCGTTTCTTTTACCCGTATACGGATGCTAGCTTTACCCGTCCAAGTTGGCTAGCTCCTAACCTACCCCTACATGCTTGGTATGATGGTAATGATTTAGCGCAATTGGCCACGATTGATACGAGTCAATTGCGCCGCGCCCACTACGTGGAATGGTTTACTAAGCGTCGTTTTTATGACGAGAATCTTCCCATCATCGAATGGTCAGAGAACTCGCCACCAGAGTCAGGGCTGTACTTTGCAGGCGAGCGACCTTTGGTTATTTATCGCCCAAAAGTGCTAACAGATAAAGCTGCTACTCAATAAAACCAGCACTCTTTTTTGATTCAATATAACTCTCACCAAACATAACGACCATATAGGCTAATCTCACTACGTTTGGCTTTATCTGCTTTAAGATCATCTGTTAATAGTTTAATACCGCCGTATTTACTGTCGACCGCTACCCCTAGCGCGCTGGTTTGCGGCTCTACGAGTCCCGTAATAGTAACCGGCAAAGTACGGTTATCTAGTTCATAACCCGCAGACAGTTGATATAACGTTTGGATGTCGTTTGCTTGAGCATGGGCGCCCAATTGCCATTTACTGTTTAATTGGTGCAACAGGCTCCCTTCAAGGCGCCAAGGTAAATCTTGAGTGACATCGTTGCTATCTAGCTGACCCTCAAGAGTATATAGAGGCCGACCGCTAACATCATAGTCCAGGGCATAGTGCGTACTCGGCATATCGCGCCATTGCATACGCCCCAGCAAATCATACCCTTGCAGATTAAGCGTAGTAGTTGGCGTGAGCTTACCCGCTAGCTGTACATCAAGAGAGTAACCAAGCCCTTTAGGTTTATCGGGATCCCAGCCCAGGTTTTCTTCACCCAGTGCAGGCTTATCATAGTAATAATCGACGGAAGCATCGGCATTATTCACACTATCACGAATATTGGCACCTGCCGCTATAGCTTGACTGGTAAGTTGACCGTTAATTTTACCGTCTAATGCATGTAACCCCTGCCAGATATTTGCCTTTGCTGCCAATTGCCAGTCAGGATTAATGGGATAGCTATAGCCTATATTTGCCCCTACGCGCTCATTGTGTGAAGCTTGCAGATATAGCGGATAGGTCTTATCTGCTGCACCAGAAACTTTATTCTCATATTGCCAATAGACTTGAGCGGTCTCATCGCTAAACTGCATGAGATAATCATAACGCCACCCCAGACCATAACTGATAGCACTGCTTGCCGGACGCACATCTATGGCTACTCTGCCTTGTAAATAGGCATGATCGCCACTGTCTAAAGGCGCATCCCAATCGTCAATAAAGGCAGAAATAGGCTGCGCAGGACTGTGCGCGGTTACCATCATCGAAAAGTCCACTTTATTATCCGTAGTGGTTACTTTACTGTTGTTAGCGGCTACTGCCTTATCCGTAAGGGTCATAGCATAAGCTTGAGCAGTAGTTGCTAACCCTAAGCTAATAAAGCAAGTCAGCGCTGCTACTCGGTATAGATGCGGTCGAGTTAATGGGTTACTGTTATTAGTACGCAGTATAGTTGCTATACCTTTCAATAGTGAATTCCTTACAGGGTATAAGTTTAAGGATGATGTAGATACAATTGAGCGCTGCCTCAAAACCTATAGATTTTGTCAATAGCCATAAAAAAAGACAGTCGCAACTGTCTCTTTTATTAATATTATCGTAAGGCTTATTTATAGCACGATAAGGCTATCGTCCTTAAACTTAGCCGTAATCTTACCTTTATTATCCATCAAGTCACCAAAGTCTTTAGTACCCACCATGATGTCCGCTAGCTTGCCAGTGCTGTCTTTAATAAATTTATTATCTTTATCAACATTTAAGATAACAAAGGCATTATTTTGTTTGATCTTAAGTTGGCTACTCTTAACGCTATAATCCGTATTTAAATTGGTTTGACCTTCTACGAATAAGGTTTTGCCTTCAACGGTAGCGGTTAAGCCTTCAAGTTTAATAACATCACGAGCAGTACGCTTTAAATTAGCTTGGAAATTAAGTGGAATAACAGCGCCTTTATCTTTGGTCACTTTACCTTTGAGCGATAAAAGGATCTCCATACCTACAAATTTTCCGGCTTGCTCTTCTAATTCATAATCTTTATCGAGCTTGATAAAATTCTTTACGTCTGCTTCATTAGCTTTCGCATTAACCGTAATTTCGACATCGGTAGCTGGTTTGTCTTTTTTCATATGACCTGTCAGCTCTAGCTGATAAGGGAGGGTAATGAAAAACTCGCTGCCATCAGGCAAGGTGTTGGTGACATCTAAGATAGCAAACTTCAGATTCTTAGCTTCAATCACACTATCATTAGCCACTAACTTGACATCCTTTAAGGTAGCCATGGCTTTTTCAAGCTTGATGCCAGCATCATGGGTTTCGTCCAAATCAAAGTCGTCATTAACCGCCACTTTATCGCTAAATTCACCGGTAATGTTGAGGCCTTGGTTAGCAGCAGTCAAGGTAATTGCCTCAGCACCTGTGCCAATTTTTAAACTGTTAAAGCCAAACTTACCTGCGAAACTCTTTGCAGAGGTATTAGAAGTCAGTGAATTGATATAACCGTCGTATACGCTAGTAAATTTATCAGTGGATAGAACTGTTTCTTCATATCTATTCGTTTTTGGGTTATAGATATAATCGGTCTCGCTGCTTTGCACTTCTGTGGTGCCAGATAGCTCAAATTTACCTTGCGGAGATAATGTGGCCGTAAAATTACTACTCGGTTTTAAGACTAAACCACTCATAGCATTTTTAAAATCTTGATTATTCGCTAGCTTATTGATATCTGCTGCATTGATGCTCTTTAAGTTTTTCATTTCCATATAGTAGTAGATACCGCCAGGAACACTTAAAGCATCACTAAAGCGATTCTGCTGCTTATCGGTTAAGATTTCGCCAACATTTTCATAAGCTGTTTTTACCGCATAATTATCGCTAACAAACAGCTTGGCCGTGCGAATCATTTCTTTTGCTTGTTCCAACTCACTTAGACTGTTATCTACTGGCGGTGGGGTTGGCGTACTAGGCGTACCATTTCCTATTGTATCGTTATCACTACCACAGCCTGCTAAAGCCAAAGTACTCGCCAATGCTAAAGCAGAAAGCTTAAATAATTTCATAAATGGTCCTTGTCTTATCCAAAGTATAAAGGGCTTTGTTAGCTTTTCTATTTATCTCGCCCTACACTACGTATAATTATGAAAGATAGTGTTAACAAGATACACATAATAGTAACATGGTCTTATAAGACTGACCAAGTGTTTTGTCTCTTGACTTACAAAGTAATAATTTAACTAAGGAATGGGATATAGCACCCTTTTAATTAGACCTATGTTGAATAAGTCTCGATTACTTTAAGTATCTCATGACGTAAGATATCGACACTAGGCATCCGCTCGGCGTGAAAACGCAGTATCGGAATACCGGCGCTAGCAAGGGCCTTATCTTTTTTATCATCCGCTTTCTGTCGCGCGGCGCCAGTATGTGTCCAATCATCCAGTTCAATAGCCAGTAGCGTGGTCTGCGCATCACCATCGACCAACACATAATCGACACTTTGGCGGCAAATACGATTGAACCAAAAGCGCTTGTCTGTCCCTGCTTCATCATTGGGTTCGATGACACGAGACAGTTGCACTTGGCTAAAAATATAGAACTCTGGGACGGCCTGTTGTAACTTGCGAAAAAAGAGGACTTCGGTATCAGTCATCAAAGGCATAGGCTCAAATGGCCAAATAGCAAGCTCATCACCGCGGACGGGGGTATCAACAGGACGTCGACTAGACTTTGTAGACCGCTTAACTTTGATTAAGACAATAAAGCAGATAAAACCGAGTGCAGCAAATAGGAATAAACTGCCAAATAACATGAAAATACCTTAATTATGTAAAACAGATTTCTCTAAACCTGCTTTAAGTACCATTATAAAAAACCAATAAACTGCTAAAAAGAATAAGCCAACTTCTCTACTAACCTGCCTACGAGCTTAACTTATTAGTAGGCTAAGTTATTATCGGCTTAATCGCGCTGACATGCTACCTGAGAGGCTATGCCAGCTCAATAGCCCATAAAAAAACACGACAGCTAGTGTCGTGTTCAGTCATAAATCATTGAGAATTGAGTTAAGCAGCGCTTATGTCTTATATCCTAACGCCAGTATAGAACCCAAGCGTTTTTAATCCCTGTGCGTGAGTCGCCATTGATCTTATCTTTTAACGCTAAGGCGGCCGGTTTTCCCGTCTCTGGGCCTACAATGACGCGCACACCGCGACTGGTCGGACTGGTAGAGACTTTATAGCCCGCTGAGCGTAGCTTCTTAGCCACTTCATCCGCTTTAGCCTGGTTATCGGCTAGCGCTACCTGTACGCCAAAACTGCCCTTAGCCTCGCCTCTAGCGGCTTCTTGACGCGCCTGTGCTAAACGCTGCTGGGCGGTTTTGGCTGCCTCAGCCCTTCTCTTTTCCTCTGCCGCTTCCCGCTCTAAACGCGAGATTTGACTTTTGGAAGGTATCTTTAATTCTTGGCCAACGCGCAGACTGTCAGAGGTACTCATATTGTTGGCTTGTGCTAGCGCTTCAACAGGGACGTTATATTCCCGCGCCAGACGGATTAAACCATCGCCACGTTTGACCTCATAACTGCCCGGTGTCTTTGGCGCAGCTTTTGCGGCTTCGGCCTTTTTCTGCTCCGCCTGTTTTTGCTCAGCTTTTTTCTGTTCTGCCTTTAGCTCATCCGCTTTCTTTTTATCCGCTGAGGCTTGCTGGGCCTTGGCTTGCTCATTCTGCTTTGCTTTTGCTTGCTCCGCAGCGCGTTGTTGAGCTTGCTTATCCGCAGCCGCTTTTTGTTCAGCCAGTTTAGCTTTCTGAGCGGCCGCCTCACGTGCTGCCGTTTTCTTGGCTTCGTCATTAGCGGTATTAGCCACTGTAGCAGTTGTGGCCGCTGGCGTTTGCGTTGCAGTAGCCGTGGTATCGGTACGGTTTTGCACCGTAGGTTTCGCGATTATCGAGGCCGCCACTTCTGGGCTAGTATCATCGCCAACGGGCTCAACCGCATTATTATTCATATATTGTTCATTTTCTGCTCGAGCTTTGGCTAGTGCATTCGCTTCCGCTTGTTCTTGCTCAGCTAAAAACTCTTTCGTACGGCGTTCTTGCTGGGCCACGCGCGCTTCACGTTCTTTTTGCTTTTGCGCCAAGATACGCTCTTCCGTAGCCACATCCGTGGTGAGCGGTTGGCCGTTCTCTGAGGCTGCCGAGGCTGACTGCTCGATAGCGGTAGGTTCAGGAGCATTCGCCTGATTTGAGGTACCAACTTGTTGTACCATGGCGAACAGCACTACACCGCCGCCTACCATCATTGCTAGTCCCAACAGGGTTTGTCTCGAAAAATTCATCCGCTATGGTCTCTTATCTGATCAGTGATTAAATGGCGATCGCTTTATCGCAGTTTGCGTACGATAAAATCGCTTTTCGTAATACGATAGATGCTGCATACCGGGACAATTACTACAATTATCTGCGCCCCGAGGCCACATAACGACTTGATTATAAAACATCTGCTCGCTATTGTCTGCCTTACTCAGTGCCCTTAGCTTGCGCGGTAATGGCGCAGAGGCTAGTAGTTGGACCGCTATCTATTGCCTTATTCGCTGGCACAGCTAGGCTATTCCTAGCAAATATAACACTAAGTGTGCGCTATGATAAGACTATTTACGATTAGCGTGGCGCTATTCAGACTTGAGGTCAAAGTAAGAGCGTTTTGATGGTTTCTGATTTTTGCGGCTAATGCTTTATTACAGCTACTCAGGAATACTTTCTACCTTTAGCGCTATCAATACTTCAGCAATAGTGTGGAAAGAGCCACAGACAAAAATAAAGTCTTCTGGCGTGGTGGCTGCAATGACCCCGGTACTGGCGTCGGCCAAATCAAGATAAGTGGTTACCTCACCTTTTGGTAACTGGGCTGACAGAATTTCGCTGAGCATCTCGACCGGGGCCGCTCGCGGTTGCTCAATAGCCGCCACATGCCATTGCTGAATAGGCAGAGACGACTGCACTAAGTAACCGACCACTTCTTGAATCGGCTTATCCACTAGCATAGAAAATACCAGGTGCAATTGCGCGGTGGGATGGGCCTGCAAATGCTGTTGCCAAGCCCGCGTCACTTGCGGCATGACAAAGCTAACCCCTTCCAGGTTATGCGCCACATCGAATAGCCACTGTCTCTCGGCTATCTGACGACGATCAAAACGACCGGCTAAGCGCACGCTCTTAAGGGCGGCAGCCATATGCTCTTGCGTGATGCTCAAAGGGCTCGCCAAGATAGCTGAGAGGGCATTAGCGGTATTACTAATGGATAAGGGAGGTTTCGGCAATTGCATCGTCACAGCGGCATTACTGTATTGCCAAACGTCATCACTCCCTGACTCTATGCTGGCCACTGACTCTATGCTATCCACTGACTCAATAGCCGAAAAGTAGGAAAAATCCTGCCCCGCTTGGTAGCAAGTGACGTTTAACGCAGTAATCTTATCTTGCACGCTCTGCGGCATCTCGCTATCACCAAAGATGAGCGTACCGTCTTGACGTAAGATACCGGCCTTCTCTGCGCCAATCTTTTCTTTAGTATCGCCCAACCAATCGACATGATCGATGCCAATATTGGTAATCACCGCCATATCAGGATCGATGATATTGACCACGTCTAAACGCCCACCCAGCCCGACCTCTAATACCCATACATCACAGTCGGCTTGGGCAAAGATTTGCATCGCCGCCAAGGTGGTCATCTCAAAAAAAGATAAGGTTAAACTGCAGGCTAAACGCGCTTGCTCAACCGCGTAAAAGGCCGCGACCAGTACTTGATCGCCTACCGCCTGACCATTAATACGCACGCGCTCATTAAAATCAATCAGGTGCGGTGATTGGTATAATGCGGTCTTATAGCCGGCTTGCTGACAAATCTCCGCGATCACCGCCGTCGTCGAGCCTTTACCATTGGTGCCCGCCACCGTAAACACATAGCCATCATCTTTAGCCGACTGTACCACGCCCAAATGCTCAGCTACAGGCAAAACCCGCGACAAGCCCATATCTATGGCTGACACGTGAATTTGCTGCATGTAATTTAACCAATGCGATAAGGAGCTGGTGAGATCAGGAGTTGCTACAGGGGATAAGGTAGGATGCGTCATAATAGCCCATCATAAGTAAGATAAGCACCGCTCATGGCAGAAGGCACAAGCGATGCTTATTAGAAATAGTGACAAATAAGAGTAAGGGGGTTGCCGTTGGGACTCTCCACAGCCGATAACCGCTTGAAGGCTTAAGTGGCATCAAGCCTTCAAGCCTTCAAGCCTTCAAGCCTTCAAGCCTTCAAGACATCAAACCTTAAGGGCATTAAGCCTTTGCGGTTAATAAGTTGTCGTGATGAGTCATTTTCGCTAATAAACGGTAAATGGTATCGTTTAACTGATGGCGATGCACCACTTGGTCGATCACGCCATGCTCAAGTAGAAACTCAGCGCGTTGGAACGGTTCTTCTAGGGTCTCACGCACCGTCTGCTCGATTACGCGTTTGCCCGCAAAACCAATCATTGCTTTTGGCTCGGCCAGATGAATATCACCAATCATGGCGAGCGATGCGGTCACGCCACCATACACAGGGTTGGTTAACACGACCAGATACGGAATACCCGCGAGTCTTAAACGCTCGATGGCTGCTGCCGTGCGTGCCATTTGCATCAAGGACAATAGCCCCTCTTGCATACGAGCGCCACCTGAAGCGGCAAAGCAAACTAAAGGAATGCCGTCCGCTAAAGCTTGCTCAGCGGCTTGGACGAATCTATCGCCGACTACCGAGCCCATAGAGCCGCCCATAAAGCGGAAATCAAAGGCACAGGCGACCAGTGCTAAGTTCTGTAAACGCCCTTTCATCACCAATAAAGCTTCAGTCTCGCCGGTCTTCTCTTGGGCTTCGGCTAAGCGTTTTGGATAAGGTTTGCTGTCCACAAAAGACAGCGGATCGCCGGTAGTAAACTCCTGCCCCAACTCTGCGTCAACTTGACTTAAGAACCAAGTTAAGCGCTCACGCGCAGTCATGGCTAAATGGTTGTCGCAATGCGGACAGACGTAGCAATTAAAGATGAGCGCGGTATTGGTAATCACCGAGTGGCACTCAGAGCACTGGGTAGAAGGCTCTGTTTCAACCGCTGTCAGTTGCGGGGTCGCCTGTCTTTTGACTTGCGGAATAGGTCGATCAAGCCAAGTTTGATTCATAGCAGCGTTATTAATAGTGGCAGCAGATTGTTGCGCACTATTCTGTGCTTGTGCCTGCTCTGGGGTCATGGTATCAGTAGACTGGGTCATAAGTTCAAATCACTCTTACAAAATTGCTTTTAGTTTACACTTGTAAACCCTATTTCGCAAAGCGCTTTATCATCATAAAGCAGATACTAGCGACTTCTAAGGGTTAAATTACAAATTACCATCACCCGAAGTAGCCGCTAGCAGCATTCCACAAACTTAGTGGCTGCGATTATTGCAATCATGCAAAGCCACTCAAAATTACACGGGATTGGTAGGATTTAAGGTGGTACTCTCTAAGCTTGCAGCATCCAAGCTTAAAGTGTCTAACGCCGCGCGCAGCTCATCCATCTTCGCCATAATTTTAGCTTGTGCCGCTGCTACTGTAGCTGCATCAGTATCCGCACCTAAGCCAGCAAAATGCTGCACCAACTCACTACCGACAATCACGCCATCAGCAAACTGACCCACGGCTTTGGCTGACTCGCCATCACGAATACCAAAACCGACGCAAACAGGTAAATCGGTTTCAGATTTAATGGCTTGCACTTGTTTGCCGACATCTGCAGTATCTAGGGTCGCTGAACCTGTCACACCTTTGAGTGAGACATAATAGATGTAACCACTACAATGCGTTAGTACTTGTTTTCGGCGCTCAGGTAACGTCGTAGGTGACAATAGGAAAATCTCATTCATCGCCTTATCAGCTAGCTGACCAGTAAAGGCACCAGCCTCACCAGGCGGCAAATCAACCATTAAGATACCGTCCACGCCTGCGTCTTCACACAGGTCGATAAAACGGTCGTAACCAATAATCTCTACCGGGTTT
This sequence comes from Psychrobacter sp. CoH-33_TS_01, assembly GCF_058189395.1. NCBI lineage: Bacteria > Pseudomonadati > Pseudomonadota > Gammaproteobacteria > Moraxellales > Moraxellaceae > Psychrobacter > Psychrobacter sp. CoH-33_TS_01. The sequence goes on along the minus strand of NZ_JBVGQI010000007.1, from coordinate 81,096 downwards.
AAATAGCCCATTAGGATAATTGGGGTCTTACTGTCTTTTTCGCGGAACTCTTTTACCATAGCAATAGCTTGGCGCGTACTCGTACCAGCAGCTAGGGCGCGTTCACCCGCTAATGATACCGTAGGGCCATCCGCCATTGGGTCGGAAAATGGTAACCCTACTTCAATCATATCGGCGCCGTGGCTTACTAAATCATGGAGCAGCTCAACAAAGCCATTAGGCCGCGGATCACCAGCCATAACATAAGGAATGAGGGCTTTTTTATTCTGTTGCTTTAAGGTCGCAAAGGTCGTTTCAATACGGGTCATGGTCATCTCTTATTCATAAGTTTTAAGACATATATGAGGGTTTAAATTCGCCATTAGTAAGTAAGCTTTTTTTAACAATAGCTTGATAACAATCGCCTGACTCTAAAACACTCAAAAATTAGCGGTAAATCAATCAAATTGAGTGCTTTAGGTCAAAATAGGCCCGCTTGCGGCTATTGTGATATGGCTTTCCTACAGCTCAATACCCTCAGCTTTCATCACAGAATGCAAATCTTTATCACCACGACCTGACATGTTCACGATAATGGTCTGATCCGGACGCATCGTCTTGGCCAGTTTAAGACCGTAAGCAACCGCATGCGCAGACTCTAACGCAGGGATGATGCCTTCTTTACGCGTCGCTTCATGGAAACCTTCTAGCGACTCTTTATCCGTACAGCCTACATACTCGACTCGCTTCATGTCTTTTAGGAAGCTATGCTCAGGGCCAACGCCCGGATAGTCAAGACCGGCTGAGATAGAATGGGTCTCTTGAATTTGCCCATCATCATCGGCCATAAGGTAAGTGCGGTTGCCGTGTAAGACGCCAATACGACCGGCAGCTAGCGGCGCAGAGTGACGACCTGATTCGATACCATCGCCCGTAGCTTCAACGCCATACATTTTCACTTCAGGGTCGTTAAGGAAATCAAAGAACAGACCAATAGCATTCGAACCACCACCCACACAGGCAACTAAAGCATCGGGTAATTTGCCCGTTTTTTCAAGATGCTGGATACGCGCTTCTCTACCAATGATGGCTTGGAAGTCACGCACCAATAACGGATAAGGATGTGGACCCGCTACTGTACCAATAATATAGTACGTGCTATCGACGTTCGTCACCCAGTCGCGCATCGCTTCGTTCATCGCATCTTTTAGCGTACGGGATCCCGAGGTTACGGGCACTACCGTCGCGCCCAATAGACGCATACGATAGACGTTCATCTTTTGGCGTTCAACATCGTCCGCACCCATATAAACGATACACTCTAGCCCTAAACGCGCCGCAATCGTCGCCGTTGCTACCCCATGTTGACCAGCACCGGTCTCAGCAATAATACGCTTTTTACCAGACATTTTTGCTAATAGCGCTTGGCCAATAGTGTTGTTTACTTTATGAGCACCGGTATGGTTTAAATCTTCGCGTTTAAAGTAAATCTGCGCACCACCAATCTCATCGCTCAACCGTTTGGCATGGTATAGCGGTGTAGGACGACCAACGTAATTAATCAAGTCGTTATGATACTCTTCCCAGAATTTTGGGTCTTGTTTCACTTGGTTATATAGGGTCTCAAGCTCTTCTAACGCGGCCATCAAAGTTTCAGAAACGAATCTACCACCATGCACCCCAAAATGCCCTTTAGCATCAGGATACAGGTTGTAATTGGTAACTTCTTCGTTCACTTCGTCATTGTGCGGGATATTGTCAAAATTATTCATAATAGAGTTCGCTCTTTTTCAAATTCAAAATAAGGGTCATATAAGGGGTAATAGCTAATCTCTGTCAGCCTAATATCAGCAACAACAGGGACTGCAATAGAATAACTTAGCTTTGCCAACGATCGCGCTTGACCGCTTTAATAAAGGCGGCCATCTTATCGCCGTCTTTGATGCCCTTAGCGGCTTCAATCCCACCACTTACGTCTACCGCTACAATAGGTAGCGACAACGTATCTGCAACATTTTCAGGGGTTAATCCCCCTGCTAGTATAATTGGCAATTTGCTTACCTCAGGTATTAGTGACCAATCAAAGCGCTCCCCAGTGCCGCCATAGGCTTGCTGTTGATACGCGTCTAACAAAATACTGCTTGCACCTGCACTAGCATACGCTTGAATTAAAGCTTGAATGTCAGCTAAATTTTGCGTTTGTTTATCGATGCGTAAAGCCTTAATCCAGCGTTTATTCACGGTGCTGGCTAGGCGCTGACACTCAGCCGGCGTCTCATCACCATGAAATTGAATCACATCAAAAGGCACCTTGCTCGCCAGCGCTACCAACTCATCCTCATTCATATTCACCACTAAGGCCACAATGCTCACAAAGGCAGGGATAGCTTTCACCAAAGGCAATGCTTGTTCCGCAGTTACAGCACGCGGGCTGGGCGGATAAAACACTAGGCCTAAGGCATCAACCCCCAATGTCAGCGCGCGCTGTACATCGTCTATTCGGGTGAAGCCGCAAAATTTTACCTGCATGGTGTCATAATCCTTGGCGACCTAGCGTCTAATTCGCTTAACCTTTATAAAAAAACTGATAAAAACAACATAACTGATAAAAATAACCAGATTGATAAAAAGGAAGAATAAGTACCTATAAAAAAGAGTTTAGTAAAATAAGATTTGCACTAAAAAACTTATCCTAGCATACTTTTAGCGCTATTTAGCATCGCTCACCACAAAAGGATAACCTCATGAGCAGTGTCACTGCCTCTACTGCTTCTACCGAGCCGCCGCATTATCTTATGTGGTTTCGCCGCGACTTGCGCAGTCATGATAATACCGCATTAGCCGCCCTTTGTGAGTTGGCGATTCAGAATAAAGCCACCGTATCCGCCGTATTTTTTATTACGCCTGAGCAGTGGTATGAGCATGATGTTTCATTAGTCCAGGTCGATCTAATTGGTCGAACGCTACCGCTATTGGCGAACGACTTGCAAGAGCAGCTCAACATCCCACTGCAAGTGAGCATAGCAACTACCTTTAACGACTGTATTGAGGAAATAACGCAACTTTGTCAGTCAGAAAATATCACCCACGTCGCTGCCAACTATGAATATGAAGTGAACGAATTAGCTCGCGATGAGTTGTTAACCAAAGCCTTGGCTAAAGCGAATATCGAATTTACCCGCTATCACGACCAATGCCTATTGCCACCAAAGACCGTGACCACCAATGACGACACTATGTATCAGGTCTTTACCCCCTTCTATAAGAAGTGGCAAGCTATCCTCGATGCTAGTCCACCGAATTTGCACAATGCGTCTAAGGTCACAGCTACTAGTAGCAATGCAGCGTCCAAACCCTTAACAGAGACGTTAGCGACTATCACTAAACTGCATAAGCAAACGCTCGCTACTTATCAAAAATTAACCCAACAAACAGACGAAGACGTACAAGAGGTGCTGGCTCATACGCATGAGGACTATCCTGCCGGTGAATTGGCAGCCTGTCATCGCTTGGATAATTTCGTAGCGGACGATATCAATGATTATGACATCAGTCGCGACCGCCCCGCTTTAGATGCTACCAGTCATCTATCTGCATATCTAACTATTGGCGCTATTAGCCCACGCCGCTGCTATCTACAAGCGCAAAAAGCACTGCATGCTGCTGCGAATAATGACAATAGTAGTAGCGAAAACAAGAACAGCAGTACTGATATTCAACGCTGGATTAGTGAATTGGCCTGGCGTGACTTTTATCGCCATGTCATCTTTGAGCGTCCGGATATCGTACGTCATAAGGCCTATAAGGTCGAAACGGACACTAAGATTGACTGGTCTTATAATGCGGATGAGTTTGCGCTTTGGTGTGCGGGCAAGACCGGTGTGCCTTTAGTGGATGCTGCGATGCGTTGTTTGAACACCACAGGGTTTATGCCCAATCGCCTGCGCATGGTGACGGCGATGTTTTTGACTAAAGATTTGCTGATCGATTGGCGTTTAGGCGAGCGCTACTTTATGCAGCAGCTGATCGATGGTGACTTTGCTTCAAACAATGGCGGTTGGCAATGGAGCGCCTCTACCGGGACAGACTCTGCCCCTTACTTCCGTATTATGAATCCATTTAGCCAGGGTAAGACTCATGATAAAGAGGCTGAATTCATCAAACAGTGGTTACCCGAGCTTAAAGACATTCCCGCCAGCATTTTGCATGATGAGCAGAAACTCATTAAAGCTTTAAGCAAGGGCGGTCAGTTTGCCAAAGTAGACTACCCTACCCCTATGGTGGATCATAAAGCAGCACGGCTGGCTACCATTGCGGCTTTTAAAGGGGAATAAGTTCAATATAAATGAGGTAGACACAATGATTTAAGGGAGAATAAGCCAAGCGCTCGTTTAAATTGTTTAGAAAGTAGTATCTGAGCAGTATTAATCTTTCAGTCCTAATGTCTACCCATAAATAAACCCGCTTCACTATTGATGAGGCGGGTTTTTCTAATCTTGGCCTATTATAAATTTACTGGAATTAGCAACTTGGCTGGCCTGCTATGAGCTCAATGCGGCGATTTCAGTCATTGCGACGTCTTTATGCAAAACCTTAAGATTACTTTGCAACCAGCTGTGCAGGGCGCTCAACTCAGCCGCTTCATTAAGGGGCAGTACGATTTTATTGTCCTGAAGGTTGCCCTTACCCGTCTTGCAGCGTCTGATAAAGAGTACGTGACAGCTGGGATGCTCAAAGCGTAGCTTCTGCACACAGGGGGTATTGCATAGGGCCTCATTAATTACCAGTAAGTCGAGCTTATTACTGCGCTCCACCAACCAAACAAGGGTGACATCCAATCTTAACAGCACTCGCAGGTAGCCCTTAAAAAGCACTTGCTCAACCTGTGATACGCCAAAAAAAGTCGTGTGCAGCAGTTTATCTGGCTTATTCTGACTCGCAGAATCACTCATGTTATCTCTCCCTGTCTATTGTTCTAGCTATAAGCTACTATTTATTATCGTTATTTATTTATCCAAACAATGACTCGAGCCTTCTTCCCTGATACTCCTTTTTTATTTTTTTAAACCGTCTTTTCTTATCCCATAGTTATGGACCTAACCCTAATTACAGCAATACGACTTAGCGATTTATTACGGTTTCTAATACCCCTCTACCTCATCAGCCTTGTAGCAAAATTATATTAATTTCATAGATATCATAGTGATACGAAATATTGTCGGCTATTTTAGATTTGATCATTTCCTATTACGAAGTTGCTCTTACGGTATAAAGCCAGCATTACTTATGTTGTAATATTAATTTTGATCAAAAAAACTCAATAAAATACCTTCTATCTATTTGAAAATACTAGAAAAAAGCCGATATCCCAGTGTAGATTAATTTAGCAGGTTTAGTCAAACAACTATCAAAAATAACTTAACAAAATGGTGCCTGCTGAGCTGAATAATAATGTAAGATATTGATAAATAAATAGAATTATGTTTATTAAATTAAGATATTATTAATTTTTAAGTATAAAAAAAGCACCCCTTGCAATAAGGAGCGCTTTATAGAGGCGTCAGTAGCAAGAACAAGAATACGCTATTGCATAACTTGGCAAGCACCAGCGCCTTGAGTCGTTACAGAAACCGTAGCGCCAGTTAAGGCAAACAATTGCTCCACTTGTTCCTTCGCATTTTTTTCGGCCTGTACCATCACGTCATCCTGACATGCCCGCTCTAGCACTTCTTTTTTAGCACTAATCTGCGCCTCTTTTAAGATTTTCGGATCGGCCTCTAACATCCCAAATAAACCCGCCTGCCAATCATAGACTTCGATATTATCGAGATAGACTGAGAAAATCTCTGAAGGCGGTAAGGTCACCATAATATTAGGCATAATAGTCAAAGGCGCATCAGGGTTAAGACCTGCACTCTCCGCTTCCTGTTTCACCTTTTCTATTTGCTCTGCCGTAGGCTCAGTGACTTGTACCATCTCACTGCCCAACTTGCTCAAATCTACCCCAGCGACCACGCGGCCATGAGCGATAAACAGCCCTTTTTGCTCATCTTGCCAGAGTCGCTGCCACGTGCCTTCGCGTTGACTGGTAATCACCGTGTCCACATTGAAGGCCACGGTCTCTAGCCGATTTAACTTTTGAATACGACTCACCACCCCTTCTCGGCTCACCGTCTGAATGGTAGGGCCTTTCGGTGCTGACAAGTTTTGCCACAGCATATAACCTGCCGCCAGCGCCAACAGTAAAGTCAGTAACCCTAACCAACCCTTAGAACCGCCACCTTTGGGGGAAGCGTGCAGATGGCTAGGTTGCGCAGGGGTATTCGGCTGAGGTTTTTTTAGCATAGTCTCTTCTCGCTCTATTTTAGGTCGCCAACCGATTAGCTGTAGCAACCTTCTGATTATTTTAAGCCGGGAGCTCCGAGTCTATTCTGACCCAAGTTAGCTACTTAAGCTTTATTATCTATCTATAGTTCTAATATGGGGGTTGGCCACTAGTAAATCATTAACTTTTACCTAATTACTACTACTTACATCTTTAGCGGCATTTTGATAACCAATAAAGCCATAAATTCGGCGCAAAGTCGCAATAACTATCCCATAGCCAGTATTAAAAAATACTTAGGCAAGGCTACAACTGATTCATAAATAATATTTTGCTATCAGCCTGTTCCTATTCCCCTGCTTAAAAAGCCATCTAGTCCTACAAATTCAGCCTTACCCCCCATAAATATTCTGATAAATAAATATTAGAGGCTATGGGCTAAGCGTCAACGTTTACAAGGGTTTGCCAAGCTGTCCATTACCCTTTAGAGAAAAAGTCATTGCGTCTGCAGCCAAGTTTACCTACCATAGTCAGATTGCCTATTATTAATACAGTTAAGGTTGCTTGACACATATGAAAGCCAGTCAGTTTTTATTCGCGACATTGAAAGAAACGCCTAGCGATGCCGACATCGCCTCGAGCCAATTGATGGTGCGAGCCGGTCTTATTCGTAAGATGGCTTCAGGCCTCTATATTTGGTTGCCAATGGGCCTACGCGTCCTGCAACAAGTAGAGCGTATCGTCCGTGAAGAGATGTTGCGTATCGGTAGTTTAGAAGTGCTGATGCCTATGGTACAGCCAGCAGAGCTGTGGGAAAAGACCGGTCGTATCGAAGACTACGGTCCTGAGCTCTTGCGTTTCTCTGACCGCCATGAGCGCGGTTTCGTCCTAGGCCCTACTCACGAAGAAGTGATTACCAATCTGGCTCAAGGAGAATTGCGCAGCTATAAACAACTGCCAATGACTTTCTTCCAAATCCAAGGCAAATTCCGTGACGAGATTCGTCCGCGCTTTGGTGTGATGCGGGCGCGTGAATTCACTATGAAAGACGCCTACTCTTTCCACGTGGACCAAGCCTCATTGGCCAACACTTACCAAGATATGTTTGAAGCTTATACCCGTATCTTTACCCGTTTAGGTTTAGACTTCCGTCCTGTGCAAGCCGATACCGGCTCTATCGGTGGTTTTGCCTCGCACGAGTTCCATGTGTTGGCAGACAGTGGTGAAGACGATATCGCCTTCTCTACGGATTCAGACTATGCCGCTAACGTTGAATTGGCAGAAGCCATCTGTACGACTGAGCGCCAAGCGCCCACCCAAGAACGTGCCAACGTAGCTACGGTCAATATGCCTACTTGTGAGCAAGTCGCTGAGCATTTGGATATCCCATTATCACAAACAGTGAAAACCTTAATCGCGAATGGTCATGATGCTGAGGGCAATCCGCAATTGGTCGCGCTAGTAATTCGTGGTGACCATACGCTGAACACTATCAAAGCTGAAAAAATCGAAGAAGTTGATGTACCGTTTACCATGGCTTCTGATGAAGACATGAAAAAGGCTGGTCTGCTTAAAGGCTACATCGGCGTTGATTTAGATATGCCGGTATTCGTCGACCGTGCTGCTGCTGCCCTCTCTGATTTCGTCAGTGGTGCCAACGTCGCCGACCAGCATAGCACGGGCATGAACTGGGACCGTGATGCCACTATCACCCGCGTCGTCGATATTCGTAACGTGGTTGAAGGCGATGCTTCACCAGATGGCAAAGGCACGATTCAGATCAAACGCGGTATCGAAGTCGGTCATATCTTCCAATTGGGCGACAAGTACTCAAAAGCGCTAGGCTGCTCAGTCTCTGGCGAAGATGGCAAGCCGGTCACCTTGATGATGGGTTGTTATGGTATCGGTGTGAGCCGTATCGTAGCGGCGGCTATCGAGCAGAATAACGACGAAAACGGCATCATCTGGCCACAAACGCCGGACCTAGCCGACTCTATTGCTCCGTTCGATGTCGCTATCGTACCGATGAAGTCGAAAGAAGAGACGGTCATGCAGACCGCTGAAGCGCTGTATGAAGAGCTGAAAGCCAAAGGTATCAATGTGGTCTTAGATGACCGTAATGAGCGTCCTGGGGTCAAATTTGCCGATTTAGAGCTAGTGGGCATTCCGCATCGTATCGTGGTTTCAGACCGCAACCTAGCTGAGAATAAATACGAGTATGTGAACCGCCGTGATAGCGAAAAGCAATTGCTTAGCCGTGAAGAGTTATTAGTTAAAATACTGGGCTAAAGCAATGAGCTAAAATTAGCGGTTAATCCCTTAATTTAGTCAAAATAAAAAAGACCCTCGATTTGCATTGAGGGTCTTTTTTTATGCTAGAACTTTAGAGTTATAAAACTACTGACGGACCAAACGGCTAGGCTCTGGTAACAACGATAAATCACTAACGCGGCAAGGATTGATATCAATACCTCCACGGCGCGTATACCAAGCACGCACCATCAGTTTAGACGGTGCAAAATGGTCGGTTAAATCGGCGAATATCTGCTCGACACATTGCTCATGAAAGCCATTGTGCTGACGGAAGCTTAAGATATAGGTCAATAGCTTGCCCTCATCGACACTAGCGGTGGTACTCATCTCAATGGCCAACGTACCCCAATCCGGTTGATCGGTCACAGGGCAATTACTGCGCAGTAAATCCGTATACAGTTGATAGTCTTGGCTAATCTCGCCAGCAGTATTCACTTCCCCTAGCAAACTGGCATCGGGATGCTCGGTCAGCGCTATTTTGATATCTTGGCCTTCGAGTGCCTTATCGATGCAACGACCTTGCGGCTGATTGATTAATAGTCCTGTCTCACTACCTACTTCTGCTAGCGCAAACAAACTCACTGTCACTGGTGCACCCACACACTCGGATAAATCTTTAGTGATGGTCGTCTCTACCGTTTGCCAATCTGCAAACTCAGTAAAGTTGAGACTGTTCAAATATAGCTTCAGTGATTTAGACTCGACGATATTGGGCGAGGTCGCAGGGATAGCAAAGCGTGCTAAAGCCACTTGCGAAACCCCTTGCAGATTGACCCAAGACACTTCGAAAGCATGCCACCAGTCAACACCTACAGTCAAACTATCCAACTGACGCAACTCATTCTGTCCTAAGATTACATCACGGCCTAGCTTACGCGGAATCGCATACAGTGATTCAGGATGATAAGTTTTGGGATAGCTGGTGGATTCGCCTAATACGCCATGGATACTCATAAAAAACCTTTAATATCTGCTAATAAGAAACGAGCGCTATCTTACAGCAATAATAAGACAGCCGGATTAAGAATTTGAGGGATCGCAGTGAAAATCCTGCTAAATTTATACCGATATTCGTAGCGAATTGACGTAAAAACCGCCATGATTCAGCCCCATTATAAACCCACATTGATAGGCAATAATTTAGTTTAATATCCTTTAAAAAAAGGATTATAATCCGACGCTTAAGCTAAGAATATATTGGCACTCGCCAAGGTCTACCACCTCAGTCTAGCCCCCTCTGCTAGCTAAAATAGACCCGCGTACTCAGCCAGTTCATCACTCAGTGACTCTATCTACCACTCCCCCATTTGCCACCATTTCACCTTAACAGGCAATGGCGCGCACTGGTGCTATAAGGAAATACCCATGTTAGGCTTAACTTTGCTGTTTGTTGGGGCGGTTTTATTTATCAATGGCCTGTGGCTGTTAGGCAAGATTGAAGACAAAGAAGTGACCGTTATCAACTTACTGGTCGGGCTACTCAGCTTCCTTATTGCGGTGTATTTGGTGTTTAACCCTGCGCAAGATGCGAAATTAATCAGTGCCGGCGCTTTTACCTTCCTTTTTGCCTTCACCTATCTGTGGGTCGGTGCCAACCAGTTTTTACAGGCAAATTCTAAAGGGTTGGGCTGGTTTTGCTTCTTTGTCAGTGTTACCGCGTTCAGCATTGCCCTCAACGCCACCTTTCAGGTCAGTCTGGACTTCAGTGGCTGGAGTATCTTTAACTGGTACGCTTGGTCAGCGCTGTGGTTTTGCTATTTTGTTATGCTCAGTCTGTCCAAAAACATCCAACGACAAGTGGGACTCTATACGATATTTTGCGCAGTGACCACCGGCTGGCTACCGGGACTACTGAGCCTACAAGATATCTATAAAATATATTAGCGTCTAATTTACGGCGATCATTTGCCCCTGTAAGATGACTTTGCGCCCTATCCCCTTAGTTTTAACCATAAAAAAGAGCCCAATAATCATTGGGCCCTCCTTTTCACCAATCCGGTTTTGTTAGGTAGTGCTAAATGCGAATTCTTGACCCATTATCTAACAGCCGATAAGCGATCACATAAAAGATGGCACAGAAGACAAAGATTGCTGCCATCGAGTACCAAACATTGACGTCTGAATAGCCCAAAATACCATAGCGAAAAGAGTTGACCATATACACAATAGGGTTTAATAGCGAGATATTCTGCCAAAATGGCGACAAGTTCTCTAGCGAGTAAAACACCCCACCCAAGTAAGTTAATGGGGTCAAAACAAAGCTAGGCACGATAGAGATGTCATCAAACGAGCGGGCAAATACCGCGTTAATAAAGCCCCCTAGCGCAAATAAAATCGCTGTCCCTAATACAGTAAATATCGTCACGCCATAATGCACAATACTCAAATCGGTAAAGAACAGCGCGACGATGGAGACAATCACCGCAATCATCAACCCACGGAAGATACCACCGCTGACATAGCCCATTAAGATAGCGTGTTTGGAGACCGGCGAGACCAACAGCTCTTCGATACTGGAGGTAAACTTCGCACTAAAGAAGCTAGACACCACGTTAGAGTAACTGTTGGTAATAATGGACATCATGATAAGGCCAGGCACGATAAACTGCATATACGGTACGCCGCCCATCTCACCGACTCTCGAACCAATCATCTTACCGAAGATGACAAAGTACAAGGTCATGGTGATGACCGGAGGCAGTAGCGTCTGTGGCCAGATACGTAGAATTCGGCGCACTTCTTTTAGCAGAATGGTACTAAACGCAACCCACTTTTTGGCAAAAGTCATCTCTCGCTGTGAGGTCACTACAGGTGCTTGAGTGATAGGGTCCTGGTTCATAGTCCTGCCTCCTTCATACTGCTTTGTCCATGAATGTTTTGATCTACCAAGCGCATAAACAGCTCTTCTAGACGGTTGGCTTTATTACGCATACTCGCCACTTCGATATTCAGCGCGTTCAACTGCTCAAACACACAGTTGAGGGACTCGCCTTCTGTGAGGGTCACCTCTAACGTCAGCTCATCAGGCTGCTTGACCTCAGTTACTTTATCGATGACCAACTTTTGGGTTAACGGCTGCGCCAAATCAAACACGAAAGTCTCAACCGACAGCTGCGCCAGTAAGTCTTTCATCTCCGTATTAATGCGAATCTCACCTTGATCGAGGATAGCGATGCGTTTACACAGTTGCTCAGCCTCTTCCAAATAATGGGTGGTGAGAATAATGGTGGTGTTTTCTTCGATATTAATTTGCTGCATAAACTCCCACATTGAGCGGCGCAGCTCAATATCTACCCCCGCAGTCGGCTCATCGAGAATCAATAGCTTCGGCTTATGAATCAAGGCACGGGCAATCATCAAACGGCGTTTCATACCGCCGGACAGCTCACGCGATTTGGTATTGCGCTTGTCCCACAGTCCCAAGGCAGTCAATAGACGCTTGGCTCGTGGTCTGGCCTCACTAGCTGGGATGCCAAAATAGCCCGCTTGAATGATAAGAATATCTTCAACTTTTTCAAACTGGTTAAAGTTAAACTCTTGCGGGACGACGCCCAGGTATTGTTTGGCAACGCCTGGATTTTTCAATAAATCGGTGCCAAAAATATGCACACTGCCTTCTGTGGGTTTAAACAAGGAGCTGATGATACCAATCATCGTCGATTTACCGGCGCCATTGGGCCCAAGTAAAGCAAAAAAGCCCCCTTGTGGGACGGTAAGACTGACGTTTTTTAATGCAGAAAACCCATTGGCATAAGTTTTTGATAGATGTTCGATTTGAAGGGCAGGAACTTCAGCCATGACAACCTCTATATATGGTGGATGACAGCGCAGTTAAAATAGCTCAACCACAAGCGCTAGATAATAGGCGCGCTCTTTACTCAGTCAGTCTATAAGCAGAAATTTTATAATAGGCAAGACTTGGCTACGTAAACGCTGCTGAATAATAGGGAGAGAAAAAATATTTTAAATTTATTATGACGCTATTTATAGTGACGCTTATTTATAACGGCAGTTTTATAGCGACAACAGTAGGGATGAATCTTAAAGACATACAGTGAGGTTCATTGATAAGTATTTCAAGACACTGCTTTACCTAACCTATTGAGTTACTGACCAAACCTCTGGCAAACTACCGTACAATTTTACAAAGCTAGAGTAATAGCCCTAGCCGCTATGATAAAGACCAGTAAACCCACCACAGCAAAAAGCGCTTACTCTACAGAATAGAATAAGCGCTCTTAGCAGAATCAGACAAAAAACAGCGATTGGCGTAATCGCCTTAAGTCTAAGCTACCCCAGCAACTAGCTGGCTTCAGAAACCATATAATCGACAGCGTTTTGTACTTCTTCATCATCGATATCCGCGCCACCTTTTGCAGGCATAGCGTTAAAACCATTGATGGCATGATTGTACAAAGTGTCTTTACCTTTGCCAATACGTGGGCCCCAAGCGCCAGCATCACCTAACTTAGGCGAGCCTAGCAGACCTGTAGCGTGACACGTGTGACAAACCGCATCATAGACCGCTTTACCATCACGCGGCTCACCATCTACTGAACCTCCGGCGGCTCTCACAGTAATATCACATTCTTCGCCTTCAAAGCAGACGTTACCAACAGGCTCAATGCGGGCGATCAATTTAGGATATAGCGCCATAAGCTTCTGAACTTGCGGAGTGTCTACTGGGATAGGTTCTTCATCAGCAGCGGCAGCCACCGGGGCAGCTTCAGCGGCGGCAGCATCTGTACCGTCAGCAGCAGCTTCAGTGCCCTCTGCGGCAGCGTCGGTTTCTGCAGCGGCATCCGCTTCTGCGGCAGGAGCATCCGTAGCCGCAGCTTCTGCAGCAGCCGGCTCAGCGGTAGCCACTTCGGCAACAGGCTCGGCGGCTGGGGTGGTCTCTTCTGCTTGGCTAACGGCTATTCCAGACATGGCTAACAAGGCAGCTGCTGATAACATGGCAGCTGTTTTAATGGCTGTTTTTTTCATGCGTCACGTTCTCTTATTACGAAAGCCAGTGGCTGGCTGTGGCGGCATAGCGGCGTTAGCGAGCGAACTTGGCTTCGGTGAACATAAATTATATAAATTCTCCCTAGTATTATAAGGGAAAAGGGTACCAAATTGCCATGCCGGATTGATGACTAAGTGGATTTTCGTAAAAAACTTCTTGATATGGCGTCTTATATTGGCTTTTAGTGGTTTATTTGCTAGACTAGGCGGTCTGCAAATCTGCTATAAATACGACCTGTATTTATTCAGCGCTCCATGGTTCACTGTTGTTAGCTTACGGCGAGCAATAAAATCATATTGAAGTATCTCGCTACATCGCGCCCGTAGCTCAGTTGGATTAGAGTATCGGCCTCCGAAGCCGAGGGTCGTGGGTTCGATTCCCGCCGGGCGCACCATATTTTTCAACTTAATTTTTATTCAAGTTTCGCCTCAAAGATTATATTGTTTGAGGTTTTTTTGTGTCTAATATTTCTCTTAAAGCCTTTATCTACAAGGGCTGTCTGTTGTGTCTTTATCAACCTTTAAGAAGTAGCCTACTCTGTAATAATGTCATCGGGATAAGTTTGCTTGCAGGACTTATGCAGAAAACTATAGCTATAAAACTAGAAAGGATTTTAATCCTAAACTCTTTCTGATTGCAGTCATGGTTTAAATTAAAATTAATCCATTAGTACGAATCTACTTTTTAAAGCTTTGTTAAAACCAAAATTCAGTTTGGCGTTTTAAATTTGTAGTTTGTGTTTTTAACACACTCACTATAAATTTCACTGTCAATTTTTTCATTGTAATTCTGTTGCAATAATTTTTTGGCTATGTTTTGTTGTTCATTAATGCATGATTTTCTTTTCTTATACCAGGCAGTATTGCTGATATCTTTATTACAATTGATGTCATAGCCACAACTAGGCCCAGGAAATACACAACCTGAAAGAAACACCAATACCGCAATAGAATTAATAAGGTTTTTCATTATATTTGAACTCCACATTACTACTTATGCTGACTAAGTCTTTGGTATTCATTAGCTTCAATCTATTAGTATAAATCTGATTAAGACGATGACTTAGTTTGTGGTCTTAAATTTGTATTTTGTGTTTTGTATACAGCTATTTCCTATTTCACTATCTACTTTGTCAGAATATCTGTCTGTGAGAATTTTTTTTGCAATACTCCTTTGAGTGCGTTGGCATTCATCAATATTTTTAGACCATGTAGGGTCTATTTGACTACAATTCCAGTCTCCTAACTTACAGGGAAAACATCCTGTTAATATCAGACACGACATCATGACAACGTTAATCTTAATAAGGCTTTTCATTGTAATTACTTCCTTGTTAGGAGTTTTTAGGGATGACTAAAATAGTAGCAGAAGGCTTATTTCCATTAACTGGTTTACCCCATTTTTCCTCATATTTGATTCTTTCTTGATTTATTATTCTTTGGTTTCCAGGAACAATATTTCCTCGTTTATCCACATAGTTCGTTCTAGTAGAATCCATAAGGTATTGGGTAGGTACTTCTGCATAGTAACTACTATGCGAATAACAGCCCCAACACTCGCCCCCTGTTAAAGCATCATTGCCTGTGGCATAGCTTACCGCTGCTCCTAATTCAAGCTGTCCATTCTTGTGAAGAGTTTTCAATATCTCGATAATAGATTGTGATAGCCCTCTATCACTATAGCTAGAACTACCAATAAAATTAAGACTAATAAAACAATAATGGTAGCTTTTTTCATCACTATATCCCTTTGAAATTTTTTTATTTGTTATCGTTAAATTTCTTCAATGCTTTATCAGATATCTCTTTTTCTTTTTTATCATGAAAAGCATTTCCTATTATAGAATTATCGTTTGTACCTGTACGTGCAAGCTTCCAAAAAATTTCTGCGCCGAACCCAGAGGAACGGTAACTCCTAATACAGTTGTTGTTACGGGTACTCACCTTCTATCTTCTAAACTGGTTGTGTCCCCTTTTCCGCTACCAAAATCTATATAAGAGTTTTTACATCAAAGCCTTTTATTATATGGGCTAGAGGCGGCATTCACGCTTCTTATTTCATCGCCAGAGGCTTATAATCACCTTTATCTATTAGATGTTATAATCTATCAAAGTAACTTATACCCCTCTTTACTATTTATCCACTAGTCAAAGCTATTTCATCTTGACCTCGTTTAATTCAACGCTAACCCGCTATTGCCAAAAATATTGCCAAGTCGCAAGGTGTAAGTGAAGGTATTATCGGGTATAAATTTTAAAATATAGCTATTACAATACTACGTCAGGCCGGCTGTCTTTACTGTACCCTGCTGCCTCCTATCCTTTTTTAACCAAGTGAAGCACTTATGATGTCTCCGACGACAATTGCCTATGGCTACCTAGGCCTTGCTATAATTTGTGAAGTGCTTGGCACCACCTTTATGGCAAAATCTGCCGAATTTACCCGTCTGGCTCCGACCGTGGCGATGGCTGCCTTATATGGTATCTCACTGTTTTTTTTAGCCAAGTCCCTCAGGGTCATTCCACTGGGCGTGGCTTATGCGATTTGGGGCGGCTTGGGGATTGTATTGACGTCTATCGTAGGGCTGTTTATCTTTAAGCAGTCTCTCGGCTTGCCGGCGATATTGGGAATTACGCTGATTGTCACTGGGGTGGTGGTGTTAAATATATTTTCTAATACCGTGCCGCATTAGCCTATAGATGCTTGCGCGGTTGGCTCAAACCTTACTCATTAAGAAGACTTAAGGCTAGCTTGTACCGTTTGCTTCAGTACTTCATCATTGGGTAATTTATGAAAATTGATAACCATTGCCTCACCGAGTTGGCGACTGCCCGCCTTAAGCTTTTTATCCATCGTGAGCATCAGACGCTGATTCTGGCCATCCTGCACTAAGATGCGATTGTGCTTTACGGTTGTAGTCACATTCGGCAGATGCCTATTTAGCAACTGATCCAGCTTTACGATATCAGCTGTCGGCGGCGCTACCGGTTTAATCTTATCTTTTTGCGAGCTTTTATTGTCGCGACGACTGAGCGCTATCGCAAATAATACTCCCACAACGACCAGCACGATAATTAGCCACCACCCCCCACCTAATGTCATCGTCATATCCTCTATTTTTCTGCTATGGTTAATGAGTAAAACACCAGTATATCGCCTATCCTCTAGGATTTCACCACCAACTCAGGAAACCTAAAGTGTGACGCTTTCATGACTGACAAGTAGCCTGTAATAAACTATTAGTAAATTTCTCAAATATAATTTTAAAAAAGGACATTGCCATGACTTTAGATGCTCATACTGACTTAAGCAAAGCGGTTTATGTGCTCAATAATGCCCAGCGCATTTGTATTCTGACGGGCGCAGGCATTTCTGCAGAAAGCGGTATTCCAACTTTCCGAGACAAACAAACCGGGCTGTGGGAGAATTTTCGGGCAGAAGACTTAGCGAGTATCGACTCCTTTGAGCGAAATCCCGCGTTGGTTTGGTCGTGGTATCAATGGCGCCGCGGTGAGGTGAAAGAGAAACTACCCAATCCTGCCCATCAAGCCTTAGCCACTTGGCAGGCTCAAGCTAGTGAATTGGGCCACGACATCAGTCTAATTACCCAAAACGTAGACGACCTACATGAGCAAGCCGGCAGTCAAGCGACTCATTTACATGGGGAGTTATGGAAGAATCATTGTAGCGTATGCGGCAAGACGCATGAGGCAGATATTGATACGGCGACGACCGAGCTGGTGGCCTGTACGTCGTGTGGCGGTAAAGTACGCCCGAGTATAGTGTGGTTTGGAGAGATGCTGCCGCAAGAGGCATGGCAAACGGCACAACAGGCGGCAGAAGCCTGTGACGTGTTTATTAGTATTGGCACGTCTAGTATGGTTTATCCGGCGGCTGGACTGGCCCAATCCGCTAAGCAGAATGGTGCCACAGTGATTGAGATTAACCCACAGCCCACAGACAGTGGTCTTGTGGATATACAACTGCCTTATCCCGCGGGTCAAGTCTTACCTGAAATAGTGGTGCAACTTAGCCAAGCTAAAAATTAAAATAGCCGCTATTTTATGTACATCACCGTATCTGACAGCTCATTGCCAGCAGGGTCATGCTCTAGATAGTAATACTGTCTTAAGAGCTGACCTATCTCGTCTAGCAGCTCGGCGAGACTGGCTTCTACTTTCTTATTTTTGATGCCCGCGATAGCTTTATCACACATCGCTTGCCAGACCGTAGGACTGACGTGCTCACTGATCCCTCGGTCTGCGATAATCTCTAAGTCATGCTCGCAAACGTTGACGTAGACCAATACGCCGGTATTCTCTTCGGTATCCCAAACACGGCATAGGCTGAACAACTCAATAGCACGCTCATGACAACTTTGATGATAGGCATTGCCAATAGGTAAATGGTTTTCGATGACCAAAAATACCTCGCCGCGATGGCCTATTTCAGCCTCAGTGACTTTGGCAGTTAGGCGTTGCCGAGCATCAGGTGTAATCCATTTGCTATGCAAAAAAGGGACAAACATCACTTGTCGCCACCAACGCGCAAAGCTTGGCTGGGTCGGCTGTGAATGTAATTGTTCCATTAAAAATTCCTCAAAATAATACGAGCTGTTTTTTATTAACTGCTACACGGGTTAGCGATGGGGCTTGGACAGTAAGTTATTGAACTAGCTGCCCTAGCCATGGAGTGAATGAAAGTGAGGCCTAGCTACCAAGAGCCGCCTGCCCCACCACCACCGAAGCCACCGCCGCCGCCACCAAAGCCACCGCCGCCGAAACCACCACCACCAAAGCCGCCGCCTCCGCCGCCACCAAAACCACCGCCTGGTAGGAAGATGAAACCACCACCGCGGCCGCCACGACCCCCTCGGCCGCCACCACCGCTCCCTTTAGCGATTAAGAACATCCATAAGAAGATGGCCATAATCAGGGTCATAAAGAAGCCACCACCCAACGCTAGCGAGCCAAAGAAAAACCCCCCGGCGGTTAAGATAGAGCCTAAAATACGACCAAAGATAGAGGTGATCACGCTACCAAAAATCATAGCGATAATGAATAAGAAAATCGGCGATGGCGAGCCTTCCATGTCATTTTGACTTTGCGTCCGTTCGGCAGCTTGGGCATCCGCTCGCGCCAACACATCAGGATCTGACGTTAACCGCTCTTGAATGCGGTTAATACCAGCAGAAAGACCACCAGCATAATCATTTTGTTTAAAGGCTGGCGTGATATTTTCACGGATAATGCGATTGAGCGCGGCATCAGGTAACACCCCTTCTAGGCCATAACCTGACTGTATATATAAATCGCGATCATTCACCGCGACCACTATGAGCAAACCGTCGTCCGTATCCGCATCACCCAACTGCCATTTTTCAGCAGCCTTTAAAGAGTAATCAAAGATAGGAATGCCATTGGTGGTAGGCACTATAACTAACGCAGCTTGGGCCAACCCTTGATCGTAGATACTGCGCAATTGAGCCGTTAAACGCTGCTTCTCTTGCGGTGTTAAAATACCCGCTTGGTCGACGACAGGATTATTTAAAATCAGTTTGTCTACGGCTACCCCTTCCGCACTTGAGCGGCGTGGCGTAACGGTAGGCGTCGCAGTAGCTTCCGCCGTTGCAGAATTTGAGTCGGCATCAAACTCAGCCGCATTAGGCAGCGCCTCACGAATCGCCTCATTGCCCAGTACTGCATCATTAATCGCTTCGTTACTTTGACCCGCTTTAGAGATAGCGACCAAATCCTCAACACTACGATCCACTAAGGGCTGTGATTGCGCGCTACTTGCCGCAGCAGTCGCCTCATTAGCGGCAAAACCTACTGGCGCATACAGGGTACCCCACGCTATGAGTATTGCAGTTAGGCATGGCTTAAAGTTTCGCATGTTGATCTCTACCACCTAATATTTTACTTATAGTGACGCGCCTAACGAAATGGGCGCGAAAAACTAATATTTTTTATTTGTTTGCTTATTTACTTTGCCAACAATGTGCCAAAAAAAACGGTAAGAGCTATCCCCGTTCCAAGATTCATCTGACTATTCTTAAATCTCATCAAAGGTCGCCTTACCGTTTTGTCTAGCCCACTACTGTATATACACACCCAGCATAGCGCTTATTCGCCAAAGTCGACTTCAGGCGCTTTTGAAATTTCTTCTTCATTAGCGACCGTAAAGTTCGGCTTCGCATCCATACCAAATACTTTGGCAGTAATATTAGTTGGGAACTGACGAACCGTGGTGTTATAACTCTGCACTTCATCGATATAGCGTTTGCGCGCTACCGTGATGCGGTTTTCCGTGCCTTCTAGCTGAGCTTGCAAGTCTTGGAACAATTTATCGGACTTTAATTCCGGATAACGCTCAGATACCGCCATCAAGCGTGATAAGGCGCTGCCCATCTGAGCTTGTGCCGCTTGGAAGCGTTCCATAGCTTGTGGGTCATTTAAGACCTCTGGAGTCACTTGGATACTGCCCGCTTGTGAGCGTGCTTGCGCCACTTGGGTAAACACCTCTTGCTCTTGGTCAGCGTACTGCTTAACCACTTTGACTAAGTTTGGCACCAAGTCATCACGGCGCTGATATTGGTTGACCACTTCAGACCAAGCCGCAGTGACTTGCTCATCTTGGGCTTGTAAGCCGTTATAACCACAACCGGTCATACCGACCGAAGACACGGCCAATATCGCACTCAACATCATTGGCTTTAGTACGCCAGCGCTTTTTTTACGCTGAGCTGAGTCTGTGTGTTGCATGTTCATCCTATTTCTCTCCATAAAAAGACCGCTATTGCCGCTAATAATAGTCCTGCCTCTATAGCCATAATGGTAACTTTATAGCTAAGGCAAGCTTGCGGACAGTCGGTCAAGGTCTTAGCAAGTTATAATTACTCTAATAATGATACCACTTTAGTCATATTACAAATTGTAGTTACTAAAAATAACGCTTTGGCCGCTTAAATCGATATTTTCTAACGAAAATATTCACCATATTAACCACTTAGTCTGAGTTATTAACACTAGACGTCTGTTTGCTTTAGTGCTTTATTCATAAGGTTTTGCGCCCTTATCGGAGCAGGCGAATACTATAATAGTTTTGCTAATTTTAATAAACTGACGATTTGCTAAAAAAATTCTAGTATTTGTTTTACTTTTGTGGCAAATTGCAGTTACTTAGGCGTACTTCCCAGTTACATTGGGTTAGTTTATTAACACAAACTAGGACACACACCCGTATATAACTTAAGTATGCCTGCTTAATTGTATGTTTTATCGTCTGTTTTATCCGCTGGTCCATTCTGTATGCTGCTTCGATTACCATCTGAAGTCATGTTAACTAGACTAGCCGATAGATACAGTTCACTAAATGTTTTATCTTAACGACCTCTAGGCATAACTGCTAAGTCAACGCTACTCTGAGTCACCTTACTTTGTTCATTACGACGCTTTGTTAAACAGTAATTTGTGAAACAATCCTTTGTTAAACAGTTAGTGAATCAGGTGGTCTTGGCCGCCCTAACTTGCTTAACGTAGCTTGCTTCATAGGATGTGACAACTGCGCTGACTCGGTTTTCGAGTATTGAGGTTATAAAAGGATAATTTTAGGAATAATAATATGGAAGCTTTGGTCAACGTTTTTAACGGGATTATTTGGAGCCCCGCTCTAATCTATCTGTGCTTAGGCGCAGGACTATTTTATTCTATCTTGACGCGCTTTGTGCAAGTGCGTCTGTTCGGTGAGATGATTAGCCTATTGTTCAAAGGCAAATCAAGTGATCAAGGTATCTCCTCATTCCAGGCTTTGGCAGTATCACTCGCCGGCCGTGTTGGTATGGGTAACATCGCTGGGGTTGCAGCAGCCATCGGTTTTGGTGGTCCAGGTGCCGTATTCTGGATGTGGGTCGTGGCCTTCTTAGGCGCTTCTACTGCTTATACAGAATCTACTCTAGCGCAGATCTATAAAGAAAGAGACATCGTTACGGGCGAGTACCGTGGTGGCCCAGCTTATTACTTCGAAAAAGCTTTAGGGCAAAAATGGTATGGTATCTTATTTGCCATCTCATCCATCATCGCTTGTGGTATCTTCTTACCAGGCGTACAGGCTAACGGCGTTGTCAACGCTACTGCGCAGGTATTGGGCGAAGGCTCAGTCATCAACTTCCTAGGTATGGAAGTCGGTATCATTCGTTTAGCTGCACTAGCAGGTATCTTGTTAGTCCTAGCCGTCATCATCTTTGGTGGTATCAAGCGTATTGCTACGTTCACTGAATACGTCGTACCGTTCATGGCTATCGGTTATATCTTACTAGCGCTCATCATCATGTTCAGTAACTTCTCACAAGTCCCTGAAGTATTTGGTTTGATTATCGGTGATGCTTTCACAGCCCAAGCAGGTTTTGGTGCTGCGATTGGTTGGGGTGTAAAACGTGGAGTTTACTCTAACGAAGCCGGTCAGGGTACAGGTCCTCATGCGGCCGCTGCTGCTGAAGTTGACCATCCTGCACAGCAAGGTTTGGTACAAGCATTTTCAGTTTATGTAGATACTTTACTGGTTTGCTCTGCCACAGCATTTATGATTTTATCTACAGGCATGTATAACATTCAGGGCACTAAGCCTGATGGCGAATTCATCCTACAAAATGTAGATAAAGCCACTGAAATCAACTCTCCAGCCTTTACCCAAATGGCGATGGAATCCGTTTATGGTACTTTCGGTAATACCTTTATTGCCATAGCCGTATTCTTCTTTGCCTTTACTACTATTCTTGCTTACTACTATATCGCTGAAGTCAACGTCACTTACTTGACGCGCTTTATCGGCCGTGGTGCGCAGAAAACTGGCCTATTTATCGCTAAAGTACTAATCATGTTGATGGTAGCTTACGGCGGTCTTAATAGCGCAGGCTACATCTGGGGTATCGGTGATATCGGTGTTGGCTTGATGGCTTGGTTGAACATCGTAGGTATTTTGGTTATCTTCTTTATCGGTAAGCCTGCTATTGCTGCGCTTAAAGATTACGAAGCCCAGCGTAAAGCCGGCGTTGCTCGCTATACTTTTGATCCTGCAAAATTCGGTATCAAAAACGCCCCTTACTGGGAAGAGCGTGTGCGTAGAGCTGAAGAAGATAAGCATAACATTCGTTAATACTCGGTTGTTATGACTGTCTGAATTAAAAAAACCCGATACTCAGTTGAGTGTCGGGTTTTTTATTGCGCCATCTTAAGTTATAACTAACTTAAATTTCTGACGCTAATACGTCTTAGAGAAATATTAGTTTCTATTATTATAGTTTCTATGGAAGCAGTACTTTATCAATAACGTGCACTACCCCATTACTAGCAGCAAGATCAGTCTTAACCAATTTCGCCATACGGCCTTTGCTGTCTTTAATCATCATTTGCGGGGTTACCGTAAATTTCGCATTACTGACAGTAGTGACCATACCTGGCTTCACATCTTTGGCATACATAGCCATTGGAGTGCTAACCACATGGTAAGACAACACTTGCTGTAGCATTGGTTTATTTGCCAATAGCTGGGCTTTGGTCATCCCTGTTTCTTGCAACAAGCTAGCAAAAGCGGCGTTGTTTGGTGCAAATACTGTGTAGTGTGCATCTGGGTTAGATAAGACATCTACCAAGCCAGCCTGCATAATAGCTTCTACTAAAATTGAGAAGTCTGGGTTGCTTTGTGCCAATTGCACAACATTCATTTTTGCCATAGGTTGGGTATGAGCTGGCATAGTCTTAGTAGGCATCATATTATTACAAGCTGTTAAGCCACCCATAGCTACCGCTGCGGTACATAACATAGCAATCTTTAAAGTCTTCATAATTTATCCTTAATTTCCTGAAGTGGTTCATCAGCCTATCAATGTCCCTGATGAAATAAAAACGTTAAGTAAACAACAATGATTAGTAAATTAATATTAATAACCACTTTTGATTATTAAGATTAATTTAATTTAATAGCCGTTGTTTCGCAACTTGTGTTTTATGAATTTATGTTGACTCTATGTAAATAATGCAACCAGATTTGATGCTAACTTAAATACGTATTTATCTTGGCTTATCAGCTATTCATCTCTCCCTCTCACCATTTCAGCACGCTTATTATTCTCTCGCCTTGATAAGGTATGTTTAACTGGGCATTTGCCACCTTCTATATACTATATAGTCTCTAAATTCAGCAAATTATGACTCATCAGCAATTATGCTTAGGTCATGGCTATGCTAAACTAGGTCGTTACATTGTTTAGCATTCTGTATGGCACGCTACTGCTCGCCTGCCCCTTATTTTTCGTTTTCTTGACTCGTATAAGACATCGTTATGACCAAATGCTCTCACTCGCCCGCCGCCGCTACTGACGCCCCTGCCCAGCCTATTAATCACGACCCCAAGGCTTTTGTACTCACCCCACCTGAGGTGCTGCCATTTAAGACGCAGCAGCTGACGGCACGAGAACGCATTGTGGCGCAGTTAGATCAGCGTATCTTAATGCTCGATGGCGCTATGGGCACGCAAATCCAGACCTATAAGTTGCAGGAAGCAGACTATCGCGGCGAGCGCTTTGCGGACATCCCGCAAGACGTACAGGGCAATAACGATCTGCTGGTATTAACCAAACCTGAGCTGATTAAAGCCATCCACACCGACCATCTGAATGCCGGTGCCGATATTATCGAGACCAATAGCTTTAATGGTACGCGCATCTCGATGGCCGACTACAATATGGAATATCTCGTCCCTGAGATTAACCGTGAAGCGGCCCGTCTAGCTCGTGAAGCAGCAGATGCGATGACCGCGCAGAACCCAGAAAAGCCGCGCTTCGTCGCCGGTGTCTTAGGCCCAACTTCACGCACCTGCTCACTGTCTCCTGACGTCAATGACCCAGGGTTTCGTAACGTCACCTTCGATGGTCTAGTGGATAACTATACCGAGGCCACCTTAGCGCTGATTGAAGGCGGTGTAGACCTTATTCTTATCGAAACTATCTTTGATACGCTGAATGCGAAAGCCGCTATCTTTGCGGTGACTGGCGTGTTTGAGATGATTGGTTATGAGCTGCCCATCATGATATCGGGCACCATTACCGATGCTTCAGGGCGTACGCTTTCGGGGCAAACAGCCGAGGCTTTCTATAACTCTATTCGCCATGCCAAGCCGCTAAGCGTAGGCTTTAACTGTGCATTAGGCGCCGATGCGCTCAAGCCCCATATTCAGACCTTATCAGACATCGCCAATACTTATGTCTCTGCGCATCCTAATGCGGGCTTGCCCAACGAATTTGGAGAGTATGACGAGACGGCTGATGAAACCGCGGCGCTACTGCATGGCTTTGCCAAATCGGGTATCGTGAATATCGTCGGCGGCTGTTGTGGTACAACCCCAGCACATATCGCAGCTATCAGTAAAGAGATGGCGAAATTCCCACCCCGTAAAATTCCTGAAATTGCGCCAGCCTGCCGTCTATCGGGTCTAGAGCCTTTTAACATTACTAAAGACAGCCTGTTCGTCAACGTCGGTGAACGGACTAACGTGACCGGCTCGAAGAAATTCTTACGTCTCATCAAGACCGGCGAGTTTAACGAAGCGTTAGATGTCGCCCGTGACCAAGTCGATGGCGGCGCGCAGGTCGTCGATATCAACATGGATGAGGGTATGCTCGACTCCAAGGGAGCGATGATTCACTTCCTTAACTTGGTCGCTAGTGAGCCAGATATTAGCCGAGTGCCGCTGATGATTGACTCCTCAAAGTGGGACATCATCGAAGAGGGACTGAAGCGCACGCAAGGTAAAGCCATCGTCAACTCTATCTCGCTGAAAGAAGGCCATGAAGAGTTCGTCGAAAAGGCCAAGCTATGCATGCGTTATGGGGCGGCGGTCATCGTCATGGCGTTTGATGAAGACGGTCAGGCGGACACTTACGAGCGCAAAATTCAAATCTGTAAGCGCAGCTATGACGTGTTAGTCGATGATGTTGGCTTCCCAAGTGAAGATATCATCTTTGACCCGAACATCTTCGCGGTCGCTACCGGTATCCCTGAGCACAATAACTACGGCGCAGACTTTATTAACGCCACCGAATGGATTAGTAATAATCTCCCCAATGCTATGGTCTCCGGCGGGGTCTCCAACGTCTCTTTCAGCTTCCGTGGCAACCCTATTCGCGAGGCCATCAACGCGGTATTCCTTTATCACACCATCAAAGTCGGCTTGACCATGGGTATCGTCAACCCAGCCATGCTTGAGGTCTATGATGAAATCCCGAAAGACGCGCGCGAAGCCATCGAAGATGTGATGTTTAACCGCAATCAAGGTGAGACGGGGCAAGACGCGACCGAACGCCTAATGAGTATCGCTGAGAGCTACCAGGCTGGCGGTAAGAAAAACGATGGCACGGTCGATTTATCTTGGCGCGAGCAATCGGTAGAAAAACGTATTGAACACGCGCTGGTAAAAGGCATCACCACTTATATCGATGCGGATACTGAAGAGGCGCGCCTCAAGTACCCTAAACCCCTCGATGTTATCGAAGGACCACTCATGGACGGCATGAACGTGGTTGGCGACTTATTCGGCGCCGGTAAGATGTTTTTACCACAAGTCGTTAAATCTGCCCGCGTCATGAAGCAATCGGTCGCTTGGCTCAACCCGTACATCGAAGCGGAAAAAGTCGAAGGTGAGGCCAAAGGTAAAATCTTGATGGCCACGGTCAAAGGCGACGTGCATGATATCGGCAAAAATATCGTCGGCGTAGTACTCGGCTGTAATGGCTATGATGTCGTCGATCTAGGCGTGATGGTAGCTTGCGATAAGATATTAGACACCGCTATCGCTGAGAAAGTCGACATCATCGGTCTATCAGGTCTGATTACTCCCAGTCTCGATGAGATGGTCTATGTCGCTAAGCAGATGCAAGAGCGTGGCATGACCTTGCCGCTGATGATTGGCGGCGCGACGACCTCAAAAGCGCATACGGCAGTGAAAATCGAACCGCAATATCAGAACGATGCCGTCCTCTATGTGAGCGATGCCTCACGAGCAGTGGGCGTGGTGACTAAACTACTCTCAGCGGAACACCGTGTGAGTCTAATTGAAGAAGCGCGGGAGGAATACGCCAAAGTACGCGAGCGTCTGGCCAATCGTAAACCGAAAGCTCCCAAACTTAGCTATGCCGAGTCTATCGAGCAAGGCTTCCAGTTTGATTGGGAAAGTTACACGCCACCAGTCCCGAATACTTTGGGCCAAGTGATTTTTGACGACTACCCTATCGATAATCTTATACCTTATATTGATTGGACGCCGTTCTTTATCTCATGGGGCTTGGTCGGCAAATACCCTAAAATCTTTGCAGATGACGTGGTGGGTGCAGAAGCCAAAGACCTGTTTGGTAATGCGCAAGATCTACTGCGTAAAATGATTGATGAAAAACTCATCAGCGCCAAAGGTGTGTTTAAGCTTATGCCCGCCAGCCGCACAGGTCATGATACGGTGACGGTCTATGATAAACCCGTCAGTGCAGGTGGTCAGCCTACTTTCCAATTTGAGCACTTACGTCAACAGTCCGATAAAGCCAGTGGTAAGCCGAACTATAGCCTGGCTGACTTTATCTCACCACTCAGTGAGCATGACGACTATCTTGGCGGGTTTACCGTCTCTATCACTGGTGCCGAGCCGCTAGCGACCGAGTACAAAGAAAACGGTGATGACTATAGCGCTATTATGGTACAAGCCCTGTGTGACCGTCTTGCGGAAGCCTTCGCTGAGCATCTGCACGAGCTAATCCGTAAAGAGTACTGGGGCTATCAAGTCGATGAGTCGCTCACCAATGAAGAGCTAATTAAAGAGAAGTATGTTGGTATTCGCCCTGCTCCTGGCTACCCTGCTTGCCCTGAGCATACGGAAAAAGGCAAACTCTTTGAGTGGTTAGGTACGACCGACGCTATCGGTACTATCTTGACCGAGAGCTTTGCGATGTGGCCGGCCTCTAGTGTGAGTGGTTTCTATTATTCGCACCCAGAGAGTACTTACTTCAACGTGGGTAAGATCGATCAAGAGCAACTGGCGGATTATGCGGAGCGTAAAGGCTGGGATATGAAGACAGCTGAGCGTTGGTTGAGTCCGAATTTGTAGACTTACAAAATTCAACCTACTTTGTTGAAGGAAGCTTGCTTACAACATTAGCATTTGCTATTATTAATTTAACAGCACCGCCACCTCTATCTACTACCTCTGGCAACATTGGATTAGAAAACGTGGCGGTTTTCTATTGCTTAAGTTTTAGTTATTAGCCCAATCTAGCCACTGTGTAAACCCTAAACCATCCAAAGAGATTGCTTTATTATTAGGATTAGGGAACTCTAGCAACAGGTTTTTAACCTCAACGCTCCACATAGAGTTTGGGTTAATAATCGTTAGTAAATATTTAATCATCAGCAAATAAAAGAATAATCTTTTGTTGTCCGCTGAGGATAGTCCCATAATACTTTTATCCATTCGTGCAATAACATCTATATTGGCATTCCATAAACGTCCATGATGCGCACAAATATTGCGTATATAGTTGAGCGATCTAAGCCAACTCTCAAAAGTTTTTGCATTATTGACACCATATGATTGAGCTATTTTTCTTTGTTGAACTCCTTTCAAACCAGAATACAAGACCGATATTGAGCCGAAGTCTAGCACCTCTATACCGACCCAAATAGGTACATTGGTATAATTATCTGTATGATGCTTAATAAATGGAGTCTTATGAGCTATCCGAAGCTGCAGAGTGTATTTCTCTAGCCATTTTTCATAGTGTATTCTTTTCTCTTTACCTCTTTTATCATTTTTTTCTACAAATTGTTGATTAAAGTTGTTTTTATCGAAATGTGCAATTGGGCTAATTCGGCCTAAGCTATAGGTTATATTGGTTCGTACTGACATCTCTATACTTTCAAGTGCTCGTAAACACAAAAGACGTAATTGCTTATCAAATAAATAAATGTTTAAAATATTTTCGAATGTTGTATCTTGAACGAAATTATCACTTCTTGACGAATCAAGCATCATTTGACGAAATGGATACCAGTAACCACTTAGACGATAGTAATTAATATGCGCAAGAATGTGCTCTGCTTTAGCTTTATCTATAAAAGTCATTCCACGACTCTCAAGTATAGTTAATTGCTGGTTTATAGACTGCCACGGCTTACAAGCTTGTTGATTCAAATTATCCACATCCTTTTTTTAACTATAAAGAGTCTCTTAATAATAATTAATTTATCATATTATATGAACCGAGATGATAATTAACCTCTATATAGATAACTTTATATTATTTAATATGCATATATTTGGCTTATAACAATAATACTTTAAATGATAATTAGACATGAAGCGGATATTAAAGACAATCCAGTATTGCTACTAGATAAAACCGAAGCCTTTACCGCGCATATGTACGAACTGATTCGTAAAGACTGCTGTAGTTATCAAGTTGACAGGTCGCTCACCCTCTTTCTGAACTGTCGCAAATTTTGCGACAGTTGCCTCTTCATCCAGCTCGCCTTCTTTAAATACGTTATTAATGTGTTTTCCGACTGTTTTGACATCCCGGTCAAACAGCTCTGCTAATTGATGTCGATTTAACCATACGCTGTCATTATCAAACTGGACTCGAATGTCAGCCTTACCGTCTTCGCCTTGATAGATTTCAATATTGGAAAGGCTGTCCTTTGAAGGGTTATTCTTATTATTAGTAGTCATGGTTTATCCTTACGTTTTATTTACTCTACCACTATTTAAAGTGGTTTACTTGACATGAAAACTGACGAACTGTTTGTGTCATATGCTAACCCTCACCATCACAAAGCCCCTTTAAGCTAATAAAAACGATATTATGGCCTGACCTTAGTTATCAGTAACCCTACAACTTTTAGCCAAAAAACCTAATTTCATCAATTAAGGACGCAAAAAATAAAATGACCCAAGACCCAACCGTATTACCCCAAATCAGCGACCTACCCACACCCGAGATTCTCTATAAAACCTGCCAAAGCCTAGCCATGCTGGATGCGATATTGGACCCTGCAGGAAATTTTCGCTACTTTGGTTTTGACCAATATTGGGATGACCAGCAAGCGATGGCTGAGATGCGTGACGGCAATGGCTCGCACTACTTTATTATGCTCAGTAATATGAAGGAAGACACGCCCCCCTATGCCGTTGGCAAGCTGTTTGCCAAATCCTTAACCCAAACTACCAGCGCACCTGATATTACCGCTAGCGCCAATAATGCCCCACTACGAGACTTTTTAGATGAAGAGTCTTTTGCCCACCAGGAAGCTAGCTTATATTTTTATCAGTTGGCCACTGAGAGCGCTTGGTCAGCGACACCCGCTATGGAAAACATTCCATTTTTAGGATTTTTAGCGCATAAAGAGCTGGCCTATATCGCTTGGGCACGTGATTATTATCAACCCGATTTCGAGCCCGATAGTGAAATTACTATCGATGAGCAAATCGTCGCCGACATCTTTGCCCATAAACCTTTGAATAAAGACATGGTGCAGCGCTTAAATCCGCTAGTGAATATCGCCCAATTGGTCGAAGACATCTTAGACATTGGCTACCCTGTAGATATGGGTTAGCACTAACCTTCAGTCGAATAAACCAAAAATACCGAGACGATAGCTCGGTATTTTTTTAGATATAAATCAGTCTTGGCGTAGATAACCTACTAACTGCCTAGTAAACTTAGGTAAAATTAAACCCACTTATCTATAATAGATGGCTTTAGCCAAATAAACAGGGATGACCCATGAAGCAAATCGCCGCCCTATCAAGTTGGATTGGTAAAACTTTTGCACTTTGGGCGCTAGTGAGTGGTGTACTAGGGTTTTTCTTTCCGGAAGTCTTTGCGCCGTTGGTGAAATTCATTGTCCCTGTGCTAGGGCTGATTATGTTTGGTATGGGCATGACGCTCAATATCGATGATTTCTTGACGATTATCAAACGCCCGAAAGCCATCATAGTGGGGCTATTAGCGCAATTTACCTTGATGCCTCTGATTGCCTATTTATTAACAGTGGTCTTTCATCTCGACCCTTTTATCGCTATCGGCGTGATTTTGGTAGGCTGTTGTCCCGGCGGCACCGCCAGCAATGTCATTACTTTTTTGGCCAAAGGCGATGTGGCGCTGAGCGTCTCTATTACTTCGATCGCTACGGTCTTAGCTCCCGTCTTAACGCCACTTTTACTCAAATTATTTGCCGGTCAATTAATCGATATCGACTTGGCCAGCATGATGCTGACCATTACCAAAATCGTTATTTTACCGATAGTTTTGGGTATTGTGGTACATCGCCTATTGGGTAAAAAGATTGCAGTAGTCACCAGCATCTTGCCGCTGTTTTCAGTAGTGGGTATCGTGGTGATTGTCGCGGCTATTATTGCTGCCTCGAAAGCCACTATTTTAGACAGTGGCGCCATGGTGTTTTTGGTAGTTGCTCTACATAACTTAATTGGTTTTGCGCTTGGTTATTTAATCGCCCGCGCTTGCGGTTTCACTGAACGCCAACGCCGCGCCATCATGATCGAAGTGGGTATGCAAAACTCAGGTTTAGGGGCCGCCTTAGCCGCTACTTACTTTAATCCCGTCGCCGGTCTACCGAGTGCTATCTTTAGCGTCTGGCATAACTTTAGCGGGGCTATTGTGGCTAATATCTGTTCTCGGCGGGATAAGTAAAAAAACTATATTAAAGTTTATAAACCTGACTATTTTTTAAGAATAGACCAGTTATATCTTTAGACAACATTTTCGTTCAAGCTATAAGTTTACAAAACTATCTTGTTTGCGATAATAGCGTTTGCTATTATTAGCTCAACAGCACCGTCACCTCTACTTATTGGGCATGTCTCGATAAGAAATGTGGCGGTCTTCTTTTTTTTGTCTACAGAATACCTAAACTAAAGCTTCCAATCTTGCCAGCTTCTAAAGCCCATATCTTCAAGAGAGATTGCCTTATTACTAGGTATGGGGAATTGGGTACATAACAACTCAACTCGCGCATCCCAATTAGCACGAGGATTAATAATAGCTAACAAATACTTCATCATACATAAATAGAAAAATATCTTTTTTCTGTTTAATGAATGCCAATTATCACTCTGATTGGACTTTTTTGCTGGTTTCGCGATATTAGTGTTCCATAGTCTAGAATGGTGAGCACAGATATTTCGTACAACGTTTAAGGAATGAATCCAACTAGAAAAAATACTTTCATTTATCAAGTACTTACCTGCAATCTCTTGACGCTGCTTATATTTCATTCCTGAATACAACATGGAGATTGAGCCAAAATCTAATACTTCAACTGCAACCCATATGGGTATACCCTCGTAATGTTGTAAATGATGCTGAACCAGAGCTTGTTTTTTTGACCGGTTTATTTGCTGATGATAACGCTCCAGCCATCGTTCATGTCTAGAAAAACCTAGACGCTTATCAAATTTTGTAAACTCTCCATCTAGATATCGACTGTCCAAATGAGCCTCAGGATCTGAGCGCCCCAACACATAAGCTATGTCAGTTCTCAAAGCCATTTCAATGCGCTCTAATGCATCTAAGCAAATCAATCTTAATTTCTTATCAAACTGATAAATATCTAAAATATCATTAAAATTAGTTTCTGCTACAAACTTATCATGTCTCATCTTATTATTCATTGGTTGTCGAAAAGGATACCAGTATCCACTTAACCGATAATAACCAATACAAGATAAATAATGCTTTGCGCGCTCAAAATCTTTGATAACTAGGTCTCTTCCTTGCAAGAGAGTCAGTTGCTGATCAAAAGAATACCACTTCTTAAGAATACGTTTTTTACTTTGATGAGGGGTCATACATTTCTCTATTAGGGATAATCAAGTATTAACAGAGTAAAAAACACCTAATATTTAAGCTAATGTGCTTGTGTTTTTAAACCACTATACATCTACAATTACGCTAATGATAGAAAGCCCATATCGTCAAATTCTTATTATAGATGACGCTCTAGCAGACTAATTAACCTTAACTAATTATAGTACTAGAGTTTTTTAGAGCTCCCGATTTACAAGTTTTAATTCTTTTACACAGCTTACTCTTTCCAGTTATCATCCTTACCACTTCGCCGACAGCGCTCAGAGCAATAAATTACCTGATCCCAATCACGCTCCCACTTCTTGCGCCAAGTAAAGGGCCGCTAGCATACGGGGCCAGTCTTCTGTGGTAAATTGATTTTTTTATGCGCCATAGCCCAGCCCTGCTCACATTTCTTTGCCCTGATGGTCTAAATTCTCATACTTTTTGACGCGGCGGCACTGATCTGAGCAATAGACCATATCATCCCAATTTTTATCCAATCTTTTGCTCCAGCTAAACTCGCGAAAGCAAACCGGGCATTCTTTTTTGCGGACGTTCTTTTTTTTGTGCGCCATAAGGCTCTCATTTCAGTATTATGATCCTGATAATAACATGCCTTGATGCTTGCTCAGACTGAAAACCAGCTAGCGCCCCCAAACCGGTGCTCGAGCCGTAGTCCCTACCCCACTAGAAATGGTATAGCTCGCGCCCCCATTTAATGAGCGAATCACTAAACTGCCGCCTTCCGGCCCACTACGCACAGGATACACCGCATACTGACCACTAGGCGATAATCTGGCGGGTTCATCAAGACCGGTTTCTGCCAAGTTAACCACTTGCCCAGTAGCGAGCGACATCACTGCAGCTTGGCGACCATTCAGATACCCCAGCTTGCTGCCGTCCAGACTTAGCTGCGGGCTGGCGGCATAGCCTGACGTGGGTATCCGCTTCGCCTGCTGGGTGGCAAAGCTATAACGATACAGTTGCGGCTTGCCCGCGCGGGCCTTATCACTGACATAGACAAAGCTACGACCATCGGGCGCATAGCTCGGCTGCACCTCGGTGCTGGGCAACGTCGTGAGTTGTTTAAGACTGCCATCACTCAACTGCAGCTCATAAATATCGGCATTACCACCCACCGTTGAGCTATACAGCAGCTTGCTGCCATCTGCCGAGAATGAAGGAGATAGATTGCTGCCCGCCGCCCCCACCGCTTTAAAGACGGTGTTATCTGCCAGGTTATAGACATAAATAAAAGGATAGCTCGCGGTGGTCTGCACGCTATAAGCTAGCTTGCTACCATCCATAGACCAAGTCGGCGCATAGATATAGCCATTGACCGAAGTGAGCAACTGACGATTACTGCCGTCAGGGCTAATCATATACAGTGCTGAGTGCTTGTTAGTCCCTGAGCCCTGCTCCTCGACATAGGCAATGTGGCCTTGGCGATCGATAGCGGGCATACCAGCCGTTAAAGTAGGGTTAATTGACGGTTGCACAACCGTCTGTCCTACCCCATTCTGCAGAGTCGTCGCACAGCCCGAAGCTAACAAGATAAACACCGTCAAACTAGCCGTTTTAATTAGCATCAATTTGGCTTGAGCCTGAGACATAGTAAGCTCACAATAATTGGTTAGTAAGCCTGTAATATAATAGACCTAGTGGTAAAAAGCGACTGCCTTACTCGTATTATTAAACTTATAAAATTTCCATAAAAAAACACCGCCATAAGTAATGACGGTGTTTTGCTGCAAGGATTTATTAGATTAAAACTTTAAAACCAACTTACAGAAGATCTCGGTTAATAACTAGGTTGATAATAACAAGTCTTATTTTTTAACCGCTTTAAAATGAGCAACGGTATCTTGACCTTGGATAGTCAACACTGGTGCTTGTTGGCCTTGCTGTGACACGCTGTATTTACCTTGAACAACGGCCATAGTCGCACTATCAAATTTAGCTTCTGGCTCTGGGCAAGACATCATGGTGCTTAGCGCGTTGTTTAGCTCTACGCTACCATTACGGATGCTGTAAGCCGCACCTAAGTTATTGCACGTGTTCACGAATGAAACACGGTCTTCATTGCTTTGGTTGGTCACTTCAGTCGTGAATTTTAGCGTCAATGGCTTAGCTGGGTTATAGAATAATGGCGCAATTTTCGTACCATCGGCACGTTTTGCGTCTACTAACTGCCAATCGTAAGCTTGTAGAATTTTTGAGTTAACCGGTTGAGCGGCACCCATATTTTGGTCTGGTGTAGATGGCGTACTTGGCGTGGTTTGGCAACCCGCAAGGGCGCCAACAGCGATAGTAGCAGTCAATAGAGCCGTGGTTAAATTTTTCATAAAATAGTCCTTAAGTTATTGCTAAATATATTAATTTATCTAATGGCGCTATTATGGATTCAAACCCTGCCAATGTCATGGCAGTTATGTATGACAACAGAGACAACTGTGTTTGCTCTGTTAGGTGTTTTGCTACCATCTATTGTCAGGGACAAGATAACCTGCTAACACTTTTAAATATTTCAATGACTTAAATAGGTTTATAACTAATAGACTTATAACGCTGTCCCCCTTATAAATCGTCTAAATAGCAAAAACCCCCACTATCATTACGATAACGAGGGCTTTTATCATTAGTCAGGCTGTTTATATTTACGTTGATGCTAATAGCTCTTCAGCTCAACTATCCCTTAATACCCCGCGTTTTTAAGGCGGTTGGCTTGGGTGCTATAGACCGTAAGCGGATTGGTCTCTAACAAAGAGCTAAGGCCAAACAGCTGGTTAATCGTATCTAAGTGGTTCATACGATAGTCATCACGAATCACATAACCCACTCGAGCAGTACAATGATCGACTAGACCATCATTCGGGATACCATTATGCGTCAAGGCAGCTAATGACAGCACATAATCACTGGCATCTAACACGTTGGTGAGGTTGCCGGTCCCAGCCCAAGAATAATACGGCACTCCATTGGGAGCTTTTGTCGCGGTTGGCTGGCCACAATAGGTAGCAGGCACGGGGGCCGGATACTTAACATTAAAATCGACTACGCTGGCTGTATTGGTGGTATTGACAAAGTTTAGTGCGCTTTGGTCTTGCAGCTGATCTAAGGGAACCCCTGATAGCACATCTTCACTAAAACCTACCGCTTCGACCGCTGCGATCAATATTTTGCTGCCTAACTGCACCCCTGGGTTGTCATTCTCCAATAGATTTTTTTTGATAAAGTCACTGGTTAAGGTGCCTTGGTTAGGGCTAGAGACTTCGGTCACTGAGGCCACTTTTTTTGGCGCTACAGTCGCGACATAACGAGTATCAATCCCGCCTTGGCTATGACCCATCAAGTTGACTTTCGGCGCGCCCGTGATCGCCGTAATATAATTAACCTGTTTGAGCAGCTGCTCACCGCGTACTTCTGAAGAGTTGACCGAAGAGGTCTTGGTCGCAAACACCTCGGCGCCGTTTCTCATATAAGTTTGCGGCACACCATTAAAGTAATCGTAAGAGCTGATCAGTCGGTTCCAGCCAAAGAATCCATGCACCATGACGATAGGATATTTGGTGGCATTGTAGCTGGTGGTGAGTATTCTTCTATCGACTTTCTTACAGCTGGTAGGCGCATCGCACGTATAGTACGAGCCACTCGCAGACGCAGAGGTTGAGCCCATCGCTAGCAGGCCGATAGTAGAGATAGCGGCACTGGCGGACAGCAGCTTGAGACGGCTGGGAATTTTTTTCATTGATTATACTTCCTTGTAGTAAACAATAAGTGGAACAAAACAATAGCGGTGAACACAGCCTTGATTAACAGTCAGCCATGCTGCTGTTAATGTTATCAGGGCTCACCACGCTGCATTAGGTCATGGATGGCACGAACTATTAGCAGCACTCACTCCTTGAATACTGCTTTTTATTAAAGATTAAGGCCTAATCTAAGGGTTAATAGCCGGCATTTTTTAGACGGTTTGCTTGGGCACGATATACCGTCAATGGATTGGTTTCGAGCAATGACGATAAGCCAAACAACTGATTGATAGTATCTAGATGGTTCATCTGGTAATCATCACGAATCACATAGCCCACCCGAGTAGAGCAATGATCCACCAAGCCATCGTTAGGCACACCTTTGTGCGTCTGACCGGTCAATGCTAGTACATAATCACTGGCATCTAAGACATTGGTGACGTTGCCTATCCCTGCCCAAGAATAGTAAGGGATACCATTAGGCGCTTTGGTTGAAGTAGGCTGGCCACAATAGCTCGCAGGTAGCGGCGCAGGATACTTCGCATTAAAATCAGCACTGGCCTTGGTGGTGGTGGTGGTCACAAAATTAAGACTGCTTTGGTCTTGCAACTGGTCTAGGGGTACGCCAGACAGAATATCGGAGGACACCCCGACAGCTTCGACCGCAGCGATCAACACTTTGCCACCCAACTGATTGGCTGTCGCCTTATTATCGATCAGGTTCTCCACCACAAAGTCACTAGTGCCTGAGCCTTTATTAGGGCTGGAGACTTCAGTTACCGTGGCGACCTTAGACGGCGCTACCGTAGCGATATAGCGGCTATCAATCCCACCCTGACTATGACCCATCAGATTGACTTTTTTGGCGCCAGTAATAGCGGTCACGTAGTTAATCTGTTTAAGCAGTTGCTCGCCGCGCACCTCTGATGAGTTGACCGAAGAGGTTTTGGTAGTAAAAACATCAGCACCATTACTCATTAACGTTTGCGGTACGCCATTAAAATAGTCTAAAACACCAGCCAGACGATTCCATCCCAAAAAGCCATGCACTAACACGATAGGATACTTAGTATTGTTATAACTGGTGGTTAGATATCTTTTATCGACCTGTTTACAGCTCGTCGGCGCATCACAGGTGTAATACGTGCTGCTGGCAGAAGCGGAAGTTGAGGTCATAGCTAGCATCCCCATAGCAGAGATAGCTGCACTGGCAGAGAGTAGCTGAAAACGATTGGCGGGCTTCTTCATTGTTCTGACGTCCTTGTGTTTAATAATAGGGTCTGTACGCTGATTACAGTCCCTCACTTTTAATCTTCGAGCAGTATTACCTGCTATAACATAACAAGATTAGGCTAAAAGCTTGCCCAGCATCCTCACTGAGCAAAGTATCCACTTTTACAACTGTCTTAGAGCGTTTATTTAACATTAGCGGCTATCTTTTGACATAGCAAGGCAGCCCAAGCAATTGGTAATCTGAAAACTCGTTAATCTTACTAAACATTGGTTGTTTATTATTCATACGGTCGTTTTGTCTGTTTAGAGGGTGAACACGGTATTGTTCAGCCTTTATCGCAAGTAAGTTAGTCAAGTTTAACCCTATAGTAGCAATATGTAGTTATGTTATTGCTACTGCTAAAGAGAGGCCGATAATTAAAACCAACAAAAAATCCAGCAAAGTGGCTTTGCTGGATTGTTTAGATTATTTAATATATTAGGCACTATAATCACGATAATATGACTGTTGAGGTCATGAATTGTTACTTTTTAACCGCTATACATAGGGGCTATTAAGGCGTATTGCTCTGCTCGGCTTGCTTGAGCTTGGCATACCCGGTCAAACGCTTGCGTTCTAACTCATCAAATTGACTGCGTTCGAGCTCAGTGATTTGCGCTTGGGCTTTAGCTTCGCTACCTGCTTGGGCAATCAGCGCTTGGCGCTTGGCCTGATAGTCATTAAATCGCGTATCAAAATCCGCCTCTTGTTTATCGACTTCCGCGAGACGGGTGGCCGCCGCCTCTCCCACTATTTGGCGACGCATGGCATACAAGGCCTCAGGACTAGCCCCTTTAGCTTTTAACTCTTCTGTCCGCTGCATCAATTCGCCAAAATTGGCTTGCTGCTCAAAGTTTTGCTTGATGACCCCATCCGGCAGACGGCTGATATAGTCCTCACGGCTGGCTTGTTTTTGTGCCTCGCTCAAGCTGCTGTCTTGTTGAATCCGCACCATCGCCATGCTGTAGTCTTCGTAGGCATCTTCTCCTGCAAAGAAAGCTTCGATGGTTTCAGGGGTAAATATCTGTTTGCGCAGACGGATCATGTCTTGGCGGCGCTGCTCAATTAAGCTCAAGTCCACCTCCCCTGCTTGGGTCGCTTGCATCTGCAGATTGCCATAGCTGTTTTGCAAGCTATCGAGGGCTTTGAGGTACTCTCTATATTGAGCGAATATCTCAATAGCAGAGCTCGCCGCAGGCTCAGGGGTATGGCTGCGGATATAGGCCTCTACCCGCTGGATAATAGTGGCTTCGTCCTCTTCACCCATCGCTGATAAAAAATAATCGAACAAGCGACGGAGGCCTTCGGTGACTACCAGCTGCTTATTTTCATCAATAATGATTTCACCATCGACATCGGTATCTTGCAGCGAGCGTGGCATATTTTCTAAGCCAGTGACAAAAGGTGAGTTAGCGTTTGCCTTGCCGGCAACACCGGCACTACCCGGCAAGATAGTCTCGCCGGTAGCCGAAGCCACTGCGTTACTAGGCGTGCCATCAGCATTTAAACCAGCATTATTGGCAGCGCTATTATCCGGCTTTAACCACCAAATAAAACTGGCCAATAATATCAATACCAAAAGCGCAATGACGATGATAACGAGTTTCGAGCGTTGTTTGTTTTGCATAATACCACGGGCTTCCCTGCTCAGATAAAATAGCAGTTATCAATACAGTTATAAATAAAAGGGGTAATCAGCCTGCTGTTTTATTGTCTTAACAATAGACTTAACTGGTCGCTGTAAACGGTTAGCTTGGTCGCTACGAGCCGACCATGATAAGCGCTTACTGACTATAAACCGGCTGTACGCAGACGATTCACTTGGGTACGGTAGATAGATTTTGGGTCTGGTTGCAGCCAGGCGGTAAGACCAAAGGCTTGGTTCACAGAATCCAAATGGTTCATTTTATAATCATCACGGATGACGTAGCCTAGGCGGCTTGAGCATTTAGACACTAGCCCATCATTGGGCTCATCGCCAAAGCTCAGCGCAGTCAGCGCAAACATATAGTCAGAGGGGTCGAGACCATTGGTGACTTGCCCTACCCCGCTAAACGAGTAATAAGGGATACCATTGACCTTGGTATCGGCAGGCATACCACAGTATTTGGTCGGCATGGCAGCAGGGTACTTGGCGTTAAAGCCTTTGCTATAGTCGGTGGTCAGGGCCACAACAGCTTTCCAACCGTCTTGCTCTTGCAGCTGATTTAAGGGCACACCCGAGCCGACATCCATAAAGCCACCGACGAAGTGAAAGAAGGCTAGAGCCGCTTGACTGCCTAGGTTGAATTCACCGGGGGCATAACCATCTTTCGCACTGCCTTCCGTGACCATTTTTACCACCCAATCGGCCATTTTTGAGCCTTGTTCGGGGCTTGAGACTGCGGTGACTGACGCGACCAATTCCGGCGCTATCGCGGCCACATAGCGGATATCATGCCCGCCATGACTGTGACCAAATAAGTTGACTTTAGGTTTGCCAGAAATAGCGGTAATGGTGCGTACTTGCTGCAATAGCTGCTCGCCGCGGTACTCACTATCATGCACTGCAGAGGTTTTGGTGGCGTAGACTTCGCTGCCCCCTTGCATCAGGGTTTGCGGAATGCCGTACCAATAATCCACCACCCCAAATAGGCGTGTCCAACCGCCGAGGCCATGCGCCATCACCACAGGATATTGGGTAGCGGTATGGTTGGAGGTGGCACGCTGCTGGTTGACCAGTTTACAGCCGGTAGCATTGGCACAGTTATAATAGTTGGCGGCTTGAGCGCTGGTAGCGGGAATAGCAAATACCATAGCACTGGCGGCGAGGGCACTCAACGAGGCCACAGAAAGCTTCATAATAACATCCTTGTAAATAGCCCTAGGGCAGCAGTCCTTAACTTGCCGTCAGCATAATGGCGGCGGGCTTATAGCTATAAGCCAATACTTAACAATTGCTATAAGATAATACTTAACAATTAGGAATACAACTAATACGATAACATACAGTTTATTTAAGTATAAATCAGCAGGTTAACGTGTACTGGCCCGTATTACTTGTATAGCACTGCCTATCGGTTTAGCTCATGGCCATCTTTTATACTATAACCAAGTGCTCTTGGTGGGGGCGAACCGCTTTATGGTATAATTGCGCTCTACAAAATTTATATAAAATAAGACCTACCATGATGAAAAAGACTTCTTTAATCCAATCTCCCGAAGCACTCGATAAAATGCGCGTGGCGGGAAAGCTGGCCAGCGATGTGTTGGTCATGCTCGATGAGCACGTCAAAGTTGGCGTCACCACTGAAACTTTAAACCAAATTGCTCATGACTATATTGTCAATGTCCAACAAGCCATCCCGGCTCCGCTAAACTACAATGGCTTTCCGAAGTCGATCTGTACTTCAGTAAACCACGTAGTATGCCACGGCATCCCTACTGACAGTAAAATCCTCAAAGATGGCGATATCATTAATATTGATGTGACCGTCATCAAAGATGGCTATTACGGCGATACTTCAAAAATGTGGATCGTGGGTAATGGCTCAATTATGGCGCAGCGTATCTGTGACGTCGCACAAAAGGCGTTGTATGCGGGCATGAGTGTGGTCAAAGACGGCGCTTATTTAGGCGATATCGGCGCGGCCATCCAAGAAGTGGTAGAGCCTGAGCGCTTTAGCATCGTCCGCGAATTCTGCGGTCATGGCATTAGTAACGAGTTCCATCATGAGCCACAGATTCTACATTACGGTAAAAAAGGTACGGGCATGCAGCTGAAGACCGGCATGACCTTCACCATCGAGCCCATGATTAACCAAGGCGTTTGGCAGACTAAAGTGCTGGCCGATGAGTGGACTGCGGTGACGAAAGACCGTAAGCTCTCTGCACAGTGGGAACATACTATGGTCGTGACGGATAATGGCTGTGAAGTCTTTACCACCCGTCCTGAAGAAGACTTAAGCTTTTTAAATAGCTAGAATTTATTAAATGGCTAAAGTTGGTCAAAAACTAGCCATCTGTTAAAAGCTGACTGTCCCATGACTAACCTATTGAATTGACCGTTTTTTTAGTAAAATGCGCGCAATTATTACCGCTATAGTTTGCAGATAAAGATCGCCAAGGCGATCTTTTTTTTGTTATGGTAAAAGCTTAGTAATGCTACTATATCGTGGCGATAGCCATTAATTTTGCCCACAGATATAGCGATGCAGATACGGACAATATTTGCATCGCAGCGGCGGCTGCCCTAGTCGCAGTCTTGCCAGTACGACCCTTATTTCCACCTCAATTGGATGCCCCTATGTTTACGTGCGACGCCGCGACGATCTACATTACCCCCCTGCCTCCTCTAGCTCAATCTACTGAACGCCACTTCGGAGTACCCGCTTGGTTGGCGCAAGTCAATGACGATATCAATAAAGCCTTGGCGCATGGGGTCGGTATTCGTCAATTGGTCACCGCCCGCGCTGGGGCTATCGACAGCTTACTGGTCGCTCTATTCGAACATTTCGCATTAGACAAAACTGACTTGGCGCTATTTGCTACTGGCGGTTATGGCCGCGGAGAGTTGTCCCTGCACTCTGACGTCGATATTCTGTTACTCTCGCCTGCAGAGATTGACGATGCGACCAAACCCCAGCTCAATGATTTTGTCGCCAAACTTTGGGATATGGGCATTGAGCCGGCGCTTTCTGTACGTAGCGTTGATGATTGCTTAGACGCTGCAGCCGATCAAACCATTGCTACCGCCCTATTAGAGGCGCGCCTATTGGCGGGCAATGAGGCGCTCACTAATGTCCCAAGAGACGTAGTCAATCAAGCGTGGCCGCAAAAGGACTTTTTTGAGACTAAGATGGCGGAGGCCAGAAGCCGCTACCTCAATCATAACGCCACCGAATATAATCTGGAGCCTAATATCA
This sequence comes from Psychrobacter sp. CoH-33_TS_01, assembly GCF_058189395.1. Taxonomy (NCBI): domain Bacteria; kingdom Pseudomonadati; phylum Pseudomonadota; class Gammaproteobacteria; order Moraxellales; family Moraxellaceae; genus Psychrobacter; species Psychrobacter sp. CoH-33_TS_01. The sequence goes on along the minus strand of NZ_JBVGQI010000007.1, from coordinate 38,638 downwards.
AGACGGCGCCCGGTGGTCTGCGGGATATTCATATTATCGGTTGGGTGAGCAAGCGCTACTTCCGAGTCAGTAAACTCTATGATTTAGTGCAGCAAGACTTTTTGACCGAAAAAGAGTTTGATGACCTCACCTTTGCTGAAGACTATCTCTGGCAGATACGTCATTACTTGCATGAGCTGACTGGACGCAATGAAAACAAGCTGCTGTTTGATTATCAAAGGGAAATAGCGACGTTAATGGGCTATGAGTCGCGACCAGAGGACACGCGTAATGCGGCCGTTGAACGTTTTATGCGCGATTATTACCGCTGCGCTATGCAAATCTCAACGCTCTCTGAGATGCTCACCACCCATTATTATGAGACCATCATTGAGCCGCGCTTGCCTGATGACGAGCGCCCTAAAAAGACCCCACTGAACGCCCGTTTTAATCAGATTGGCACCCAGATTGCGATTTCCCACAACCGGGTCTTTGCGCAGCATCCTGATGCTATCCTAGAGATGTTTTTATTAATGGGTCAGCACGGGATTAAACACGTTCGTACCCGTACCCTACGCGCGTTAAAAATTGCTGCGCGCGGCATTGACCAAGGCTATCGCGAAAACCCGAAAAATAAAGCGTTATTCTTAGCCAATTTAAAAGAACAAAACTACCTCTATCACCGTCTACGCACGATGAACCGCTATGGGGTATTGAGCAACTACATCCCGGCCTTTGCCTTAGTCACGGGTTTGATGCAATACGACTTGTTTCATCGCTATACTGTCGATGCGCATATCTTATTCTTAATCCGTATCTTACGGCGCTTTTTAGACGCCCATCATCAAGATGAGTATCCGCTAGTGAGTGCGATTTTTGGCCGGATTGAGCGTAAAGAAATCTTAGTATTGGCTGCGATGTTCCATGATATCGCCAAAGGCCGCGATGGCGACCACAGTACTTTAGGCGAGTTGGATGCTATCGAGTTTTGCTTAGCGCATGGCATGAGCCAAGCCGATGCCAACTTAGTAGGCTGGTTGACCCGCTATCATTTATTAATGTCGATGACCGCCCAGAAAAAAGACATCTCCGACCCCGAGGTCGTCAGCGAGTTTGCTAATATCGTTGGTAATGTCACCCACTTAAACCATCTGTACGTGCTGACCGTCGCAGATATGAATGCGACCAATCCACAACTTTGGAACAGCTGGCGCGCAACGCTCATGAAGCAGCTGTATTCGCAGACGCGCCGTATCTTACGGGCTGATATCGATGCTCCGACCAATCGCCAAGATATGATTGCCGCTACCCGTGCGCAAGCTATCGAGATGCTAGACAGCGTCGATAATCAGCATATGGACCGGGCTGAGGTGATTGCGCTCTGGGACGACTTGGGCGATGAGTATTTCTTACGGGAGATACCGCAAGATATTTTGTGGCATACCGAAGCTATCCTTAATCATCCACCGATAGGTCAAGCCTCTAATGCCGACAGTCAGCCGCTAGTGGTATTGCGAGAACATCGCGAGCTGGCCCTAGATGCGGTGCAGGTGTTTGTCTACACGCAGGATCAGGCCAATTTGTTTGCCGTCACTATGGCGGTCTTTGACCAAATGAACTTAGATGTTCTAGATGCTCGTATTATCACAGCGACTCGTGACTTCGCTTTGGACTCTTACGTGCTGCTGGACCGTCACGGCACGCTACTGACCGATACGGAGCGCCAAGAGGAGCTCAAAGAGCGGCTTATCAGCGCCTTTATGCACCCCACTACTGTCAAGTTGGCGCAAAAGCGACTCCCTAGACAACTGCGCCATTTTGAAGTGCCGACTCGCGTAGCGTTCGACTTCAATGCCTCGTCTAAGCAGCACGTTATGACCTTAGAGACTTTGGATCAGCCCGGCTTGCTCGCGCGCGTGGGTCAAATCTTCTTGCAACACTCTATCGAAGTGCATGCCGCTAGGATTACGACCTTAGGCGAGCGCGCTGAAGATATGTTCTATATTAGCGATAACAATGACCAGCCGTTGTCTGAGCCGCGCTTAGCGGCCTTAAAACAGGCTTTAATGGACAGCTTTACCCAGACGGCTGAAACTGTTTAACCTGCGGTTATGCACTATGACTCCCAATGCGAAAAGCCCCTTATTAAGGGGCTTTTTTATTCTACTTATTAAGAGCTTTTTCTATGGCGGCCTCTTTATCCTAAAAGCAAAGATGGTCAACAAGTAAAGCTATAGCATACTTTTATAAATCATTTGCCCGGCATACTGATGCAGCTCGTATTCCGCAAACTCAGGCGGCAGATGGACCGTAAAGTCCTGATGATTTAATAACAGTCGCCCCTGCTCGACTTCTTTTTGCAAGATAAGCTGTAGGCTCGCCAGCTGTAAGCGATACTGATAGCGACTTTCAATATCCAGTAAGGTCAACGGTGTATGCGCATGAATATCGCGTAAGATACTGTCTGTGGCCAAAGTATACAGTCTATCGAGCGACTGCTCACGACGTTGGTCTGATTGCGCAATACGCCGCTCTAACCTTTGTGCTAACCGGCCTCGCGAAGTATAAGCGATCACAAAAGCGGCGGTCTGTATAATAAAAACTGCCACATAGTGCCATAGGGTCAAGTCCCAATCGAACAGCCGGCTTAAGAACATCAGCAACATCGTCCCGATGGCATAACTTATCAACTGCGATAATACCCATAAAATATTACTGTTATCACCATACCAAAATAACATACGGGACTGCAGCGCAATCACTTTCTCGCGTGCCATTAGCCATTCCCGCTCTTGATCTATCAATAAATCCATCATATTTCCGTTGATTGTGCTTAAGCTGTCGCTATCATTTGCTAATGCTTTGCCCATAATAACCAGCCTCTGTGTCATCTATAATTGTAAAAGCCAGACTCGCCGTGACCAGCTTGCGTCCAAATCGTGTCCTCCGCTTAAATTAAAGCGGGCTAGTAGCGCTATGGGCTAGGCCCTATAAATAGCCGTAAAATTCCGCTGTACTAGATAAGACACTTTTCGTCGAAAGTGCTACACTGCGATTGACCTATATTGTTTTTAACTATTGCCAATCAGCATAATTATCGCTGTGGATAGGGCTTATTAACATATTGTTGATAGCTTCTCCGCCAACTTATTGATTACTTGTTGATTGTTACCTTTTATATAGTTACGTTTCTTATTGTTAACTTTTATTATAGATATGAATATGATGAATCACAAACTTGCTGACCTCCATCCCTACCCCTTTGCCAAGATGGCAACTTTGCTCGCAAATAGTGCGCCAGCTGTTGATTTTAAAGAGATTAAGCTAGGTATTGGCGAGCCAAAACATGCGCCGCCGGCCTTTGTGCTGGACGTTTTAACAGAAAATTTGGACAAAATAGCCCACTATCCTACGACGAACGGTCTGTTTGAACTGCGGCAAACCATTGCGCATTGGCTAGAGCGCCGCTTTATGCTGCATCATGTCAATCCGAACAGCCAAGTCCTGCCAGTTATGGGAACGCGTGAAGCTATCTTTAGCAGTGTGCAGGCTATCATTAACCTGCCGTCAGAAACGACAGGGATAAAGTCAGCTGCTGCTACTGATAAGCCATTAATAGTTATGCCCAATCCCTTCTATCAGATTTATGAAGGGGCAGCCTTATTAGCAGGAGCTGAGCCTTACTTTATTGCTTGTACAGCTGAGAATAACTTTAAGGGTGACTATCGTAGTGTGCCGGCGCAGGTCTGGGAGCATACTCAGTTGGTCTTTGTCTGCAGCCCTAATAACCCTACTGGCGCAGTGATGAGCTTTGAGGACTGGGAAGACTTAATCCGCTTATCCGATCAATACGGCTTTGTCATTGCTAGCGACGAGTGCTATAGCGAGTTGTATTTTGACACCCCACCAGTGGGATTATTACAAGCATGTGCGATGCTGGGCCGTCACGATTTCAAAAACTGCTTGGTGTTTCATTCGCTGTCTAAACGCTCAAACTTGCCGGGACTACGTTCAGGGTTTGTCGCCGGGGATGCGCAAGTACTGGCCCAATACCTGCAATATCGTACCTATCATGGCTGTGCGATGCCTATTCCGCATCAACTGGCTTCGATTGCAGCTTGGCAAGACGAAAACCATGTGCGTGAAAACCGCCGCTTGTACGCTGAGAAATTTGCGCTATGGATGGCAGAGTTGGGCGATACCTTAGCGCTAACGATGCCGGATGCCGGCTTCTATCTTTGGGTACGCGTGCCCGCAGCCTTTACCAATGCTGCTGGTGAAGGGGATGATGAAGCTTTGGTTCGCGCTTTGTTTGAACAGGTCAATATTCATGCCCTAGCCGGCCGTTATCTGTCGCGAGAAGTCGATGGCATTAACCCAGGCAAAGGCTATGTCCGCATTGCCCTAGTGGCTAGTATAGAAGAGAACCAGGAGGCTATTAGCCGTATTAAGTCCTTATTGGCGATGCCTGCTACCTCGGACACTACGGCTTAATGTTGTTATTGACTGCGTGTCTTAATTCAATCTGCAGTGGTCAATAACCTGTTAGTTTATAGATAAACTACTCGGTTTTTTTAAGACACTACTCAGTTCTCTTTAAGGCCAGGCAGGCTAAAAAAGAGCTGGGTAGGATAATGTAGTATGTGCGATGAGACCAACGACTGCCCCCGTCATAGCAAAGGAGTTGCCCATGACCAGTTTGGACTTTTCCCAGCCGCCTTTTGATGTTTTAAGTCCGGTTGAGCGCCAGAGCCTAAAAAAACATACCCAAGTCCGCTATTTGGGCAAAGGAGAGGCGCTAACTCATGACGAGTACGCTTATTTTTATGTGGTCTTAAAGGGCCGCGTGCAGCAGCAACTCGCTGATGACTATATAGGCGAGTTTGCGGCCTCTGCCTTTAGTAACGACTGGTTTGATGCCCGTCAGCCCATCAATGAAAGCGATGCTTATAAATTAAGTAGCGAGCGCAGCGCTATGCACGCTGCTAGCTCTGCACACCATCCCAGTCACTATGCTAGCCCCCACCAAGATAATAATCGCCTGCCTGCCAAAGACACTCAAGCCATCCCTATCCCAGCCGACCATTATAGTTATAGCGCACTAGAGGAGTCGCTGCTGCTACAGATTGATGGGGCCGCTATCGACCGCCTGTCAGCACAAAACCATCATATCCGGCAGCTGTTATCGGGTGAACTTAGCGAACGCTTACAAGCGCTAAATCGCCGTAAACGTATGGGCACCACTGCTGGCGAGTCGCTAAATAGCACCCACGCTTTCTCCACGCCTGAGACCGGAGCAACTCACCCGCTGCAACGAGAAACCCAGCAAATTATGCTGCAGCCGGTCACCACGATTCCTTTACTGCCCGTGCATATGGTCGCAGCAAGCGACAGTCTGTTCACAGCGGCTCAGACCATGACCGCAGCCGGCCTCAAACACGTGCTAGTCCGTCGGCAACCAAGCATTGAGCGCCATCCGACCAAGGGGCAGGAAAGCCATATTGGCATCCTAACCGATGCGGATATCTGCCGAGCGGTCAGTGAGTCAGTCAATATGTCCGAGACGCTCTGTGGCGACTATGCCAAATTTAAACTGCGTACGATCGCCCATCAGCAAGACGTTAGCGAAGCACTGCTAACTATGATTCGCTATCGTGTTCACCGGCTGCCGGTCATTGGTGCAGACGGTGAGATTATTGGGATACTCGGTCAAAGTGATTTACTGGCCTTTCTCAATCAGCACTCGCAGCTTATCTCAGTACAAATCGAGCAGGCGGTCAATGTTAGTATGCTGCATGACGCTGTTGAGCAAATCGGCCAATATATCCGCGCACAACAGCAAAATGGCATTAAGATTGGTGTGATTAGTCGTATGGTACAAACGCTTAATGCGCAAGTTTTTACCAAGCTGTGGCGGTTATTAGTCCCTGAGATGGTTTTTGAAAATACTTGCGTCATCGTCATGGGCTCAGAAGGCCGCGGTGAGCAAATCATGCGCACGGATCAGGACAATGCTCTGATTATCCGTAATGGCTTTAGCCACCCCCAACTGGCGGAATTTGCTGAGCAGTTCAATCAGACCCTCGCCGATATGGGCTATCCGCTATGCGATGGCAACATCATGATGACCAACCCTATTTGGCGGCAGCCGCTCGGACGTTTTAAAAACCAAATCTCCTCATGGTTTGAGGTACGTGAGCCTATCCATAGTGTTTGGCTCTCTGCGCTGTTAGACGCGGCGTATGTCTGCGGTGATGAGCGACTACTCGACAGCTTACGCACCCATCTGCAAGTCGCTCATAAAAATGCCGACCCTATGTTTGTGCGTAATTTTGCCCGTGCCGCGCTACAGTTTGGCGATGTCAGCCAATGGTGGAAGAAGTTTGCTCCCCTCATCGGTAAGCCTGCCTCGCAAGATGTAGACCTTAAAAAGGCCGGACTATTCCCGTTAGTGCATGGCATTCGTGCGATAGCTTTAGAACAGGACATCTTAGCAGTGACCAGCAGTAAGGGGCGACTGACTGCGCTGGTGCAAGCGGGCGTGTTTACCGAGCTCCGCGCTGAGACCTTAAACGAGGCGTTAGAGTTTTTTATGGGGCTGCGCTTGGGGGTCGCGTTGACCAACGACGATAAGTTTGCCCGTCAAGTCGACCCGACCACCTTATCAGCCCTCGAACGTGACTTGCTCAAAGAGTGCTTAAATGTGGTCAAAAGCTTTAAGAATGAGCTGCGTCAACGCTACCAGCTTGAGGTGACCTAACCGATGAGCTGGTTGCATAGCTTAAAAACGGGCCTCGCTAAGCGCGCACTCACTCGACCTGAACTGGCCAATATGTTTAGTGCGCCTAACGCTGAGCAGTGGGTAGCGATCGACTGTGAGATGACGGGGCTCAATGCCAAGCGTCACCATCTACTATCCATCGCCGCTATTCATGTGAATGGCCAGCGTATCGATACTGGTAATGGCCTATATATGGTGTGCCGGCCACCGGTCATGCCTTCAGCAGACACCATTATTATTCATGGTCTGCGCCCCAGCGATGTCGAGGGCGGCATGAGTTATGAGGACATGCTGGCTATCTTGTTGCCCTTCATCGGCAACCGCCCTATCGTAGGCTTTTGCCCGCAACTCGATATGGCTTTTTTAAACCCTTTAGTGAAGGCTTATATGGGCACGCCGCTGCCCAATCCGGTCATCGATATTCGCACCCTCTATCAACGGCGTAATGGCCACAATACAGGAGGCATTCAGCACCAGTCGCATCACCTGAATAACATTATCAAAGAATATAACATCCCGGATTTGGGCAGCCATGATGCCTATAATGATGCGGTAATGACAGCGATGGCTTTTTTGCATTTGCGTTAGCTATTAGCGTTATAGTTATAGTAAGTGCGCGTGCTTAAACAGACTTTTCTTGCTCCTACTTCCCATAACGGCCGCTTCATAGTAGAGTACTCGCACTTTCCTTTGCCTGCTATAGTAGTTGTCTGTCTCATGCCCACTTTGTCTCATATCTTGACCCCGTTAGCGCGCCTATTTGCCCTTACCGGATTAGCTGCCTGTACCTTGGCCATCAGTATCTCTGCCCAAGCGCAGCTGCCTGCAGAACTCGAAACGGCTTTGCATAAAGCCAATTTAAGCTCAGAAGAGATAAGCCTAGTCATAATCCCTGTCGGTAAAAAAAACCAGGGTGAGACCACAGTAACCAGCCAGTTGCCAGCCGCGGTGGTCTTAGAAAAAGAGCCGCCTTCAGTACTGACCGAAAACAATGGTCAGACCCTAAGTTCTGACCCAGGCTTTACCGCTACCAGTACGCTGCCGAGCAGTCCGACCACTGGTAATGGCCCTGATATTGGTAGTGCTATTGGTACTGGCAGTACTAAGACCAAGCCTGCAAGCGACCCCTTAATAATAACCACAGAGATACCCACTGAGGCGACCACGGCGACTGTTAACGCAGCCAGTAAGTCAGCGGCTACTTCGTCAGAGCATTCGCAAAGTAATACGACGGTTGCCGCGCCTGCTCCTGTTTTGCCCACCCCCTTACCAACGGCCTTATATCATCTACCGGATACCCCGCGCACGCCCGCCAGCACAATGAAGCTCATTCCCACCTTTATCGCTTTGGATACTCTAGGCAGTGACTTCGCTTGGATAAACCGAGTGTATTATTCAGGGATGCGCATCGGTGAGACACTCTATGGAGACTTGATTATCCAAGGTAGCGGCGACCCAAAGCTGACCAAAGAACGCTTAGAGCAGTTGCTAGCCCGCGTGCAGCAGGCCGGTATTCGCCATATCCAAGGCAATATTATCGTAGATACTTCGGTCTTTCGTAATGTGAGTAAAAACCCTGCCGCCTTTGATAATGACCCTTTGCGCCCTTATAACGCCAGTCCCGACGGTTTTTTGGTCAATTTTTCCACCCTAGAGATTCACAGTTTTCCAGACACTAGCGGCAGTGCGCAGTTGCAATATGCTCCGCGGTTAGCCGATTATGATCTGCCCCCCACTATCGCTATGCGCCAAGGGGCTTGTAGCAGCCCGCGGTATAGTCTAGCGCCGCAGTGGCGTACGAATGCCTTAAATTTCGCTAGCGCCATGCCTGCTAATTGTGGTGAGCGCACCTTTTATGTGGCTTATCCCGATGCTAAGGACTTTGCCAAGCGCGCCGTCAAGCAAATGTGGAGGCAACTGGGCAACTCCTTAAGTGGTGATGTCATCAGTCAAGAGTCCCCAGTCCGCCAACAGGCCGTATCCGTATTACCTCTGATCAGCTATCCCTCAGCGTCATTACGCGATATTGTCCATGATATTAATCATCATTCAAACAATGTTATGACTGAACAAGTGACGTTAACCTTACCTTTATTTGCAGCCACGACTGAAGAGGTCCCTACGACAGCCGCTCATAAAGTAGGGCATAGCTTGTACTACCAACACCTCTCAAGCGACTACCCTGCTGCCTTGACAACTATCCAGCAGTGGTGGCGCAGTCATCTCACCACGCCCCCACCAGTGATGACCAATGGCTCAGGGCTGTGCCGTACTTGTACCGTGACCGCAGCCAACCTGGCCGAGTTGCTGCAATATGCCTACACTCGCCCCGAGTTTACCGCCTACGTAGACTCGTTAGGTATCGCTGGCGTCAGTGGCACCATCAAGGAGCACAGCGCGCGTCTGCCTAATTCGCAAGCTATTGGTCGCGCTTGGATTAAAACGGGCACGCTCAATAATGTCACCTCAATGGCCGGTTATGTCAAAGGCTTATCCGGGCAAGATTACGTGGTGGTCGGTCTTATTAATAAAGAAGAAGCGCTTAACACTTACGAGGCGCGCCGCGTACTCGACGACATGCTGGATTGGACCGCGCAACACTAGAGCGTGCCATAGATAGTTAACTACACGCTACAAACGGGGGTCAGCTCGCTGCCAACATCCGCGCATAGACCTCGGCATCGTCTGCTGAAAAACAGCAAAAAATGACCTCCGTCAGTGCTAAGTTTTGCTCCGTGCTGGCATGATGTAATAAGCTCTCTTGCACGCTAGTAATGGCCACTTGAGTCGCCTCTGCCAAGGGGTAGCCATAAACGCCGGTACTAATCGCTGGAAAAGCGATACTGGTAACCTGCTTGTCTACCGCCAATTGGATGGCGCGCTGATAACAATGGGCTAATAATTCCGCTTCCCCGCGGCTGCCGCCATGCCAGATGGGCCCTACCGTATGAATCACATACTTGCCCGGTAGCTTGAAAGCTGGGCTAATTTTGGCCTCACCCGTCGCACAGCCGTTTAACGTGCGGCAATACGCTAACAGCTCCGGCCCCGCCACTCGATGAATCGCACCATCTACACCCCCGCCTCCTAGCAAACTAGAATTTGCTGCATTGACGATAGCTTCTACAGGTAGTTTCGTAATATCGCCCTGTACCACGCTCAATCGTATCGCCGTATCTTGCGACTGGGCACTTATGTTTTTGCTGTATATCGGCTCCCCTATTGCTGGACTACCCGTCGTGCCGCTTTGATTTAACTTGGCATTTTTATTTGTTTTAGGCTTTTCAGACAACATAGACTACTCCTTATATGGTTTAATTAATAAAGTAAGTTTACCTAAATGGTTTTTCTTGGCAAAGCTAAGTAAAACGACACACTGTCGGGATTTAGCTACAGCTTATCTATATTTACAGAGGGTAATGGACGCTGGTACTTTCACCCTTTACTATAGCCCGCCGACAATGTTTAAGCATAGTTTACGGTTACCTCAGTAGTAAATATTGCTGATGTTATAGACGAGTTAGCGTCATGCTATCTTGATACCATTTTAATTAAGCGCTAGGTTTAATTAAGCGCTAGGAGCCCGTATGGAACATCTCATTTTTGATAACTTTGATAAGTTGGGCCGTATCGTCATCGCTTCAGCCATGGTTTATCTGTTAATTGTGGGCATTACCAAAGTATCCGGTAAGCGCTCCACCTCACAGCTTAATAACTTCGACTGGGTCGTCACCGTCATGATCGGCTCTATCGGTGCCAGCACTATTTTGCTCAAAAGCATTCCTTTCGTAGAAGGCGCAGCGTCGATAGTGACCCTTTATACTCTACAGTACTTGGTGACTAAAACGGCGTCAATCTCGCCCCATTTCAGCTCCTTTATTTTATCAGAGCCTAGGATTGTATTTTATCAAGGGCAGTTCTTACCCGAGGCTATGCGTAAAGAGCGTCTGTGTCGCCAAGAGTTGGAATGTGCGATGCGTGCTGAAGGCATCAACGATTACGATGAGGTTGAGGCTATCGTGTTTGAGTCTGATGCCAAACTCACAGTCATTCCAAAACCTGACACAGCAGCCCATAAAAATAGCGTCAACGGCTTACCTATTTCCCAAAGCATCCAAACTTTGATGCGCTAAATTTTACTCATATGCCCATTAACAATCTAAAGAAACAATCTAAGTAAAAATTGGCCATAAAAAAAGGATAGCGCGTAGTTAACGGCTATCCTTTTTTTCGTAAGGTCCAACCCAGGGTTAGACCTTAGCTAATATTAGCTTCATAAGTCAGCGAGACTAATAATCAATGACACTAGCGGTTGCAGCGCCTTACTTGATACGTTTCCAAGTTTGTGAGCGACCAAAGACTGGGCTACCGACATAACCGCGTAGTTTTAAGCTCTGACCATTATCACTTAGCGTGATTTTACCAGAATAAACTTTACCTGATTCAGGGTCTACTAGCTTACCGCCTGACCATTCATTAGTGCCATCCGCTTTCATACCGTATAAGAAGTTTAAGCCTTCGATGGGCTTGTCTTTAAGAGAACCCGAGCACTTGGTGCACTTTTCTTTGGCGTCTGCTGCGTTCATCACTTTAATGATTTTGCCAGAGACTTGGCCATTGCTCTCGGTAATCTGTACGATAGCTTTTTTCTCACCGGTTTTTTCATCAACGGTTTGCCATTGGCTGCCATTTAATGAAGCGGCCATAGCGGCTGTTGATAATAAAGTACCTGCTGCGATAGTTACTAAACCAGTTACGATGCGTTTCATAAACGACTCCTTTCGTTTTTAATCCACTAACATTAGACATTAATGCTAGCTATTTAAATAAGTTAAGATAAATAAATTGCTCTTTTTAAACTCGAATGCAGCATAAAACATTTATGCTAAAAGAACAACTGTCTAATACAGACTCAGTAGACCATATATAATGCTATCAAAACAGAGCAACTGTTGAGCACTAATGTTAATAACCTTACTGAGATGGAGCAATATTATTTATATGTAACCAATTAATACAAAAGATAGCTTTAATATTATTCCAATAAATTCAGCCTATTAGCTTAGCTATTGCCTACAGCTCCCGAATTATAAAGCTTGTTACGCTCTAGTAAACGGTAATTATTTATAACGATATAAATCGAATCATTTAACATAAAAATATTTAAATAAAATACTATAATGTTGCAAGTAGCTGCTATATAGCGCTCAGGCAAATAGCAATGACTCATCAAATAACTATTAATTACTAAGCCAAAATCTTTATGGAATAATCATATTTTATTAAATACTGGTTCTTAGTAATAGCTAGGCTTTTATTTTCTAACTTCCTTTTAATACCAATTATAACCAGTAAATAAGAGATGCGTTTTAGAGCTAAATTAAATTTTTAATCAGTTACTATTTTAACCTTACTGCTCATACCGCCCCTTTATTATAGGGGACAACTCTTTTATCATAGGCGGGTGCTCGGTATTGACGATAACGCCTAGAGTCACCGTCAATATAGTCATATCCTGTTGCAAACGGGCAGATAGCGAGTCTTTAGAGGACTGCCTATATTGACCACGATGTAGAGCCTTAAACTTAGCCTTACCCTACCCCCTTCACTCACTATTAATGAAATAAATTAAATAAGCGATAGCGCTCATGAAAGTAAGAATTTTGACCGTCGGTCATAAAATGCCCCAATGGATCCAAACGGGATTTGACGATTATCACAAGCGCATCGGCCCTATGCTGACCACTGAAGTCATCGAACTGCCGGCTGCTAAACGAGCAAAAAGCCCTTCGCTAGCGAATTTAGCCCAATACCGTGAGCAAGAAGGCCAAGCTATTTTGAGCACACATCAAGCGGCCAGTCGTGAGCAGCTTTGGGTACTCGATGTCAAAGGCAAGTCCTTATCTACAGAGCGCCTAGCTAGCAAATTAGCCGATGCCATGCAGTTGGGCGATGATATTGCCTTAGTGATCGGCGGTGCCGATGGGGTCTCGCCTGAGGTGCTAGCAGCCGCAGATTTTAAATGGTCATTATCTGAATTGACCATGCCACATCCGCTAGTGCGGGTGGTGCTGATGGAGCAACTGTATCGTGCTATGAGTTTAAACAACAACCATCCTTACCATCGGGGCAATTAAACCAGTGCAGCACCTAAAAAACTGTGGAAACTCAGCCAGTGCAGCAACTAAGCTGCCATATAAACCTAAGCTTTTATTATAAAAAATGGCTAGCAAAAATGGCGCTGATAAATCACCTAAACAACTAAAGGCCATCGACCCTGTTGCGACCGTTTAAAAGCGCCAATATTGACCCCATAATAAGGCAATGAGTAAAAATACTGCTTCGTCTTATCTGGATTTGCCCTTACCTGCCGCTGTACCCCTGAGTCAGCCGCCGTTAACGGGCGCGCCCATTTTAACGCCGGACTTGGATGCAGCCACTTTGCCGGCTCTGTTTATCTCGCATGGCGCCCCAACGTTGGCCATAGAGCAATCGGCTACCACCAATGCGCTCGCCCGCTTAGGTCATAACTTACCGAAGCCGCGGGCTATTGTTATTATGTCAGCGCATTGGCTATCGCCTAAGCTTGAGCTCAGCGGTCATCCAGAACCGGTCACTTGGCATGATTTTTCGGGGTTTGACCCTGAGCTTTATCGCATTCGCTATCCAGTAGCCGGTCACCCTCCACTTGCAGAATCGCTTGCTCAACAATTGACTACTCGTGGCGTCCCCTGTAGTGTCAATCCGCTACGAGCCTTAGACCATGGGGTCTGGACTCCACTACTGCATTTATATCCCGATGCTGATGTGCCGGTAGTGCAGTTGTCTTTGCCGCAGCACTATGACAGTCATGCTTGCTATCAGCTGGGGGCTATGTTTGCCGCCTTACGCCAAGAGCAAGTGCTGTTAATTGGTTCCGGTAATATTACCCATAATCTAGCTGCGCTACGGTGGAATGCCACTAGTGTTGACGATACCGCACAAGCTTTTAAGGTTTGGTTATTGGCGCAGCTCAAGACCCATATCCCCTCGGCGCTAGATTGGCAACAGTTTGCTGAAGTTGAGAAAGTGCATCCGAGCAGTGAGCATTTATTGCCGCTATTCTTTGCCTTAGGGGCCGGTCAACGGGTCTCCGTCGTCCATGAAAGTATGGCGCATCACAGTTTGGGTATGGATATTTATCGCTTTGATTAGCCCTAAAAATAGCCGATCAGACTAACTCTGACCAGCTACAATGATGGTGAAAACTGTAAAAACAATAAATGCTTAGCTCTCAAAAGCCAGTTTAGTAAAGCACCCTGCTCGCTCCAACTCGCCCGCTAAAGACAATAGGGTCGCTTCATCATTCATTTGACCGATAAACTGCATACCTATGGGCAAACCTTTTTTACTCATTCCTAAGGGCACGGACATCGCTGGCAGACCCGTAATATTGCCCAAAGTGGTATAGGCCATCTTACTTAAGACGGGGGCACTGAGCTTTTCAATGAGGCTGGAGTTATAAACCAGTTTGCCCATATTCACCCCTTTGTTGAGAAGTCCTGAGGCGCCTAGCAACACTTCGTCGAGCTTGCTGGGTGGCAATACGCCATGCTTCACTGCTGGCGTGGGCACCGTTGGACACAGTATCAGGTCATAGTCCTGCAGAAACAGCCCTGTTTGATACTGTACGTCATGCCAGCCATGCTTCGCGGCCAATAAGTCCATAGCGGTTAATGCGTTGCCAATCATCGCCATATTGCGCGTTTGCGGTTCTATTTTCGCCACTTGCTTAGGGCCATAGACGCGGCTGATTTCACGGACATGAAAAGCGGTGTGCGCGCTGACCACAGTGAAAAAGTCTCGCCACATATTATCGATATTGATGTTGGGTACGGCGTATTCGACCACATGCCCCATCGCCTCTAATTGCTTGCCGGTTTGCTCGAGTACCGCCAGCACTTCAGCATCCAGTTGCGCATTGGGAAATAACGGCTCGCGCATCAAAGCAATTTTTAAGGGATTAGGCGCACGTTGGGCGGCTTGCAAAAAGCTGCCGTCAGGCGGAGCAATCACATAGGGTGCCCCAGTTTCTGCACCCGCCGTCGCATCCAACATGGCCGCACTATCACGCACACTGCGGGTGATGACATGATCGGCGACTGCGCCCTCCCAACCTTCCGCATAGACCGGACCAGAAGGGTTGCGACCGCGACTGGGCTTTAGACCAAACACGCCGCACCAAGCCGCGGGAAAGCGAATGGAGCCGCCGCCATCCCCCGCTCCTGCCATCGGCACAATTCCTGCCGCCACTGCTGCTGCGCTACCGCCCGATGAGCCGCCTGTGCTATAGCCCTTTTTAAAAGGATTGTGCGCAGGCTTTTGTGATTTTGGTTCGGTAGTAATGATTAAGCCAAACTCAGGCGTATTGGTCTTACCAAAAGTATTGACACCGGTAGCGCGCATTCGCGTCACAATTTCGCTATCTTGCTCGGGCACAATATGGACACTACGACTGCCCATCTTAATAGGCTCCCCCGCAAAGTAAAAAGACAAGTCTTTGAGCAAATAGGGGACGCCGCTAAAAATGCCCTCCGGCAATCCTGCCTGCATAGCCTGATACGCACGCTCATCAAAGCGATGAATAATGGCATTGAGCTTAGGGTTTAAGGTGTTGGCTTGATAGATAGCGGCATCGAGGGCTTCTTTGGCGCTAATGTCACCCGATTTAATCAGTTCGGCGAGACCCATAGCGTCGTAATGGCGGTATTCTTTAAACATAATTTACCTTCCTTAGTGGTATGTCATAGCAAAGTATAGCTTTTTACCCCCGTGAACAGTAGCGGTCTTACTGAGTAGCTTTCTGTCTTAAAGTTAAAAACTTAAGCAATAATAATGAGTTATTTTTATGGAATTATTGCGATGCATAAAATACTGCCTAGTGTCACACTTTAATAGCAACATCAGTTAATTCCCCTCAAAGCCATCCCGAAGTCATACAAATTTTATCTCACCCTGGTTTAATATAGAGCAGCTGGGCTAAAACTATTGCTGCTGTTTCAAATGACTACTCTCACCCTCATTAAGCGATGAATACGCGCTGGTTTACTTATTCTATTAGGACTTAATTGATGATTTATTTGCTGTTGCTGATAGTGAAGTGGCTCCTTATTTTTATCGTCACGTTGGTGGTGGTTATAGGCGTAGGGACTTGGCTATTTCTCAAGCTCGCACCTACCTTTGGCGGTAGACCCGACGCAGAAACCTTAGCCAGAATTAAAGCCTCAAAGCACTTTAATGGCGAAACTTTCGTCAATTTGGTACCTACCCATGCCACCACGCTAGATATTGATGATGTCACCGATGGGGTTTCATCAGAAGAAAGCAATATTCTTAAGCAGTTCCTATTTCCGCCAAAAGGCAAAAATCCTAGCCACCCTATTTTTAGTTATCGATTGGGCAAACCTCAAACTAGTGGGAAGCAACAAACCGCGCATAAATTGACCCTAACGACGCAGCCTCTAGCCGAAGGTGAGTTTGTCTGGCTCGGCCATTCCACTGTCCTGTTTCGCTTAGCAGGCAAAACCATCATCACCGACCCTGTATTTCATCGTGCTTCGCCTGCGCCTATTGGCGGTAAGCCCTTTGCTATGACCCATGCGCCTAAGGTGGCCGACCTGCCCTTCATTGACGTCGTGCTTATCTCGCACGATCATTACGACCATCTCGATCACAAAGCTATTAAACAGCTGATGCAGCAGAATAAAGCCGGCCACTTCTATGCGCCACTCGGCGTGAAAGCTCATTTAGTGCGTTGGGGCGTGCCGGAGAATATGATTAGCGAGTTTGATTGGTACGAAGATATGCAGATTGCTGGTATTGAACCCTCTCAAGCAAGTCCTACGGATACCTCACTGACAGAAGATGCGTTACGGGTAGTATTTACCCCCACCCGCCATTTTAGTGGCCGCCGCATCAAAGGCCACCGTACTACGCTATGGGGCAGTTGGGTCGTACAATCGGCGACATTAAACGTCTACTTTAGCGGTGATGGTGGCTACTCGAGTGAGTTTGCCCATATTGGCGAGCGTTATGGCCCGTTTGACATTGCCTTTATGGAGGATGGTGCCTATAACGAGCGCTGGCGTGATGTGCATATGCTGCCCGAAGAGTCGGCGCAAGCAGGCTTTGATTTACAAGCTAAAGTCGTTCTACCTATACATTGGGGTAAGTTTGACTTATCCACCCATCATTGGCGTGACCCCGTGCGCCGTATCAAACAAGCGGTGGCAAAAGGCAATACGCAAGTAGCCATGGATAAACAAATTAAACTGGCAACGCCGCGCGTTGGCGAAGTGTTTACCCTAGATAAATTGCCGACTGACGCCTGGTGGGAAGCCGAAAACTAGCCGTCAGTGCTGACAATAAATGAATGAAAAATAAATAATAGGCCATTACATTAAGTGAAATCAAGCTACCCTGTTAACTATCCATACTCCGTTAACAAAACAGAATCTAATAAGGAAAATTATGAGCGAAGCTACTGCCAATACGTCAGACACAATGACACCTAGCAAACCACAAGCCTTACCGCTACGTAAAGACGTGCCTACCGAACTGACTTGGGATATGAGCGCCCTTTATCCCACGCCTGCAGACTTTTATGCTGACCTAGAGCAAGCGGCTACCTTGGCGGAGCAACTTAGCAGTGAGAAGATGCTGGCGCTGACCGATGCCCCTGACATTATTAATTTATTAGAAGTGTATGAGCACTATCTCACTATTCTATCCAAAGCAGGTACTTATGCCGGGGCGCAAAGTGCCGTCGATATGAGCGATAGCGAGCTGCAAATTCGTGCGCAAGACTTCGACTCGCGTGTCGCCAAACTGAATAGCCAAACCACCATTGTTTTGCAAACGTTGAAACAAGCCGACGAGTCGCTACTAAAACAAGCGATCGAACTCAACGCTAAATACGAAGCATTTTTAACCGACCTACTTGCGGAAAAACCGTATACCCTAAGTTTAGATGTTGAGACCGCGCTAATCTCTTTATCGCCGGTATTAGAACTGCCCTATAACAATTATGAGCAGTGCAAATTAGCCGATATGAGCTTTTCAGATTTTGCAGTTAGTGACTCTACAGGCAATACCAAAACTTACCCGCTGAGTTTTTCTACCTTCGAAAATGAGTACGAAAGCGATGTACGTACTGAGTTTCGCCGTGCCGCTTTTAAAGCGTTCTCAGACCAATTACGTCAGTCGCAGCACACCATTGCTAGCGATTATCTAGCTCAGGTAAAAAAAGAGAAAATCCTTGCCGATATGCGCGGCTTTGACTCCGTATTTGATTACTTGCTGCATGAGCAAAAAATCCCTCGCGCCATGTACGATGAGCATATCGATACGATAATGAGCCATTTAGCCGAACCGATGCGCCGTTATGCCCGTCTGCTACAAAAGGCCAATGGTATCGACAAAATGACCTTTGCTGACTTAAAGGTCCCGCTTGATGCGGATTTTGTCGCCAAGGTCAGCATTGATGAGGCCAGAGACTATTGCGTAGACGCCTTAACATTATTGGGCGACGATTACACAGCTATGGTTAAGCGCTCATTTAGCGAACGTTGGTATGACTTTGCGCAAAATAAAGGCAAGAGTACCGGTGGTTTCTGCGCCTCCCCTTATGGCGAGCACTCTTATATCTTGCTGTCTTGGACAGAGAATTTGGGCGACGTTTTCACCCTTATTCACGAAATCGGTCATGCCGGCCATTTCTACAATGCCGGTCAGCAGCAAAACTACCTCAGTTATGAGCCCTCGCTCTACTTTATTGAAGCGCCCTCTACCTGTAACGAGCTGCTCCTAGGCCATCATCTATTGCAGCAAAAGCAAGATGATATGGCTTTTCAGCGTTACGTTATCGCTTCCCTACTGTCCAATACTTATTACCATAACTTCGTCACCCATTACTTAGAAGCCCACTTCCAACGTGAAGTTTACCGCGCTGTCGATGCCGGCAAAAACCTCAGTACCGAAGATTTACATGCGCTGAAAAAGGCTACCTTGCAGGAATTCTGGGGCGATACGGTAGAGATTGATGACGATGCTGCCCTCACTTGGATGCGCCAGCCCCACTATTACTTAGGCTTGTATTCCTATACCTATAGCGCTGGATTGAGTATCGCCACGCAACTGTTTAAAAAGCTGCGCAATGGTGAAGACGTCATCGACGATTGGCTAGCGGTATTGCGCGCCGGGGGTTCAAAAACTCCAGCTGAGTTGGCACAGATGGTCGGTGTGGATATAACAGATAAAGCCACTTTGATTGACAGTATCGGCTTTATTAGTGAGTTGGTTGAGCAGGCGGTTGAGCTTACTGAGCAGCTGCAAGAAGGTTAGGCTTAGACCGTGCTGGGTTAAAACCAAACCTACGCTGACTTACTTAACTTAGGTAAGATTTAGCTTTTGTAGGCTGCGGCTTTAGCCCAGCTATAGGTTTGAAATATCTGTAAGTGCTGGGTTAAAAACCCAGCCTACGCTAACTTACTTTACCTGTGTAAGACTTAACCTGTGCAAGATTTGGCTTTTGTAGGCTGGCGCTTTAGCCCAACTATATGTTTTAAATGGTTGCCAGTGCGGAGGTTGTCCTCTATGGTAACAGCAATATTCCAGTACAAACCGTCTGGCACAGCACTAGTCTTATAGAGAATAAAAAAAGTGGGCTACTTAACAGTAACCCACTTTTTTATTAGCCACAAAATTTTCTAACTTTCTATAAATGCTACATTAGTAATTCCCGTTTACCACTCTTACCCATCGAGCTGACCAGTCCTGCCTCCTCCATCGAGTCGACAATACGCGCAGCACGGTTATAGCCAATGCTAAACTTGCGCTGGATACTAGACGCAGATACTTTACGGGTCTCTAGCACAAAAGCGACGGCCTCATCATAGAGGTTGTCATCTTCGCCTGAATTATTGCCACTCGTATCGCTTGGGCTAGACAACTCAAAGTTACTCGCCATATTATCGATATAGTCCGGGGCACCACGCTCACGCCAAGCATCACAGACTCGGTTGACCTCTTCATCACTGACATAAGCCCCATGCACACGATCGGGCTCAATCTGTCCTGGGCCTAGGAATAGCATATCACCATTCCCGAGCATATCTTCTGCCCCGCCAGCATCTAGAATAGTCCGCGAATCGACCTTTGAGTTCACACGTAGCGCTGCACGCACGGGAATATTCGCCTTAATCAGACCGGTGATGACATCGACTGACGGACGCTGAGTGGCCAGCATTAAGTGAATACCCGCCGCTCGGGACTTCTGTGCTAGACGTGTAATCAGCTCTTCCGCTTGCTTACCGACTTGCATAATCATATCGGCAAACTCATCCGCGACGATGACAATCATAGGCAAGGTCTTCAGCTTTGGCGCTTGGCTAATGCTGACGCTATCATTGGGGCGCCATAATGGATCAATCATAGGATTGCCCGCTTTTTCAGCCGCGATGACTTTTTTATTGAATTCACCCAGCTTACGCACTTTGAGCAAGCTCATCAGTTGATAACGGCGCTCCATCTCGGCGACACACCAAGACAAGCTGCTCGCCGCCTCAGTCATATCCGTCACTACCGGCGTCAATAGATGCGGAATGTCATTATAGTTGGCCAGCTCTAACTGTTTCGGGTCAATCAGGATAAGGCGCAATTCGCTAGGCTTATATTTCAGCAGCATCGATAGCAACATCGAGTTCACCAAAACTGATTTACCCGAGCCGGTCGTACCCGCAACCAACATATGCGGAGCACGGGCAAGATCCGTAATAATAGGATTGCCACCGATATCTTTACCCATCGCCATGCTAATTTGTGCTTTCGGGTCTTGGTACTTTTCAGTGGTTAATAGCTCAATTAAGCGCACCATCTCACGCTTTTTATTCGGTACTTCAATACCGATATAAGGCTTACCCGGGATAACTTCGACCACGCGCAATGAGGCCATAGACAGCGAGCGCGCCAAATCTCGCGAGATTCCAGTAACCTTACTGGCCTTGATACCGGGAGCTAGCTCGACCTCAAACCGAGTAACGACCGGGCCAGGAATAGCGTTTTTCACTTCCGCTTTAACATTGAAATCTTGTAGTTTTATTTCTAATAATTCTGACAGTTGCTCTAGCTCAGCTTCTGTATAGCTGGGCTTACGATCAGGGTCCGGCTTATCCAAAATGGACAGCTCTGGAATGGGGGTTAACCCTGCACGATATTTGGCCGTCTGCATAGAGCGCGAGCTGCCCGCATAAGCCGCATCATCTTCAATCGCGGGTAACGTCGCAACGTCATCCTCTGGCACCATATCTTCAATATGATTGCTAGCTCCGTTTTCAGGCACTGCAAAGCTCACCGTAGGTCTAGGTGCTGCTACTGCAGCCGGCTCTATAGCGGTAGGTGGCTCTTTAGGGTTCGCCGGCGGAGTGTTAGTGGGCGTCATATCGAACCCATTTAACCCAACGGACTCCTCCACAACAGCTGCACGAGCGGTTACCGGCGCTTCAGTAGACTCAATAGGCTGAGCCTTTGGGTTCGCTACCGTCTGAGTAGGAGTCGCCACGCTATCGGCTATCTGAGTAGCGGCCAACGCAGCCGGAGCCAGCGTATCTATAATTGCAGGTTTCGGTTTATCCGCTTCCCAATCGGCTGCCAATCCTTCAGTCTCAGTACTGGACAACCACGACTCTGCCAACGCATCCACACTAACAGCCGTTGGCGTCTCCGTGGTGGTCGCTAAATCTTCTGCAACCTCATTAACGGTTGGTTCTTGAACGGTTTCGGCTGCCACTGCTGCGCTTGGTTGTGCCACGGGCGCTGTTTCAGCCTGCGCGCTCAACTCAGGTGTTTGCGGAACTGATGTTTGCGGAGCTGTCGAAGTGGTGGCAGTCGCTGTAGTGGCAGCAACGACAGAAGCTACCGCAGGTACAATCGTGATGGCTGATGCAGCGGCCAAGTCCGCAGCTTCTGGTTGCTCTTGGGTAGCGGGCGCATCATGGGCATGGACATTACTGGCCGCACTGCTATTAGAATTTAACAGCGACGATACGGTTTCGTCATTATTCCATTTAAAGCTGGGCTCTACTTTTTTCACAATGACGGGAGCTACATTTTCAGCTACCGGTGCCGGCTTATTATCCTCAGTATCTTGCGTATTCTGTAACGGAGTCTCGTCTAAAGAAGTTGGTTCATCTGTAGCGTTCGGGGTTACAGTAACATTGGCCAGATTAGCCGCCGTAGCCGCTTCTTGCTCCTCTTGTTCTGCTTGCAATTGTTCCTTGAGACTAGCGCCTAAACCTGATTTCATTAAGAAGTCATTAAGCACATTTGTAATGCTAGCACGGCCACTTGTTTGCGGAGCGCTAGCGGTCGAATTGTCTGTGCTGTCTGCACTATCTTTATTAATTTCATCCACTATTGGCGCACGCATACGTAATGGCAGCTGCCCATGTTTATGGTCATCATCCACTAGGCTATCTTCATCAAAATCATGGTTATCGGCGTGGTCTGCTGCAATCTGTTCATCAGCAGCTGCCCTTTCGTCATCATAGCTGATAGCATCGTCATTCGCCTTGACGCCAGAGCCGAGCCAAGCGCGGCCCACCAAACCTTGATATAGCTCAAGCCAATGAATATTAAAGGCAAAAGTCATCGTAATAAGCACGAATACCAATAGGAAAATTAAGCTGCCGATAGTAGTCATCAATAGCGCTAACCGCGTGGCCAACTCTAACCCTATGATGCCGCCCGCTTTACCAGCGATCGCAGTGCCTTCTGTAGCCCCTTGCAATAGCGCACTGATTTGCGTGAATAGCGCGCTGCCCGCTAGCAGTAAGAAAATATAGGCGACCAGCCTTAGCAAGCCAAAAGTAGGCCGTCTCTCCCACCATAGCAGCACGGTCTCATAAACTAAAAAGGCAAATAGCCACCATGCCCCCCACCCCAAAAAGACATAAAATAGGTCAGATAACCATGCGCCCGTCGTTCCGCCCATATTATTAATACTGGTCATATCACTGCTGATATGCGACCAGCTGGGGTCGTTTGCCGAATAAGTCACCAAAATTACAAACAAGTACAAGGCTAAAAATAGCCCCAATACTGTAAATATTCCTTTTTTGACATACTCTATAATTTGTGCAAATGTCACGAATGGTCACCTTTAATTGTCGTACGGGTATTAGGGTAGTAAGGGTTATGAGGAGCCGATAGAGGACGACGCTGCGTGGCTGAATCAGCGCAGGTGGGCAGGATGACGATCATAGTACTCCGAGCGCTCTATAGTAACAAATACTAGGGGCGCTTAGCTAATACGATAGGCCCAATAATCGCAAATTTGCTACACACTATAGGCAGTCTACGCAAGATTGGCTACAGAGAGCTAAAGCTAGCCCTTTGAGCGCTGTTTATCAACTGCACTTATACCAATGATGACTTAATCTCACTTGTGATTTGGTCTCACTGCCCTTATGGTAGTAGCATTGTATATTGAACCCTCTTGCGACTAAAAAGCTTAAAATTTAGTGCGGCCATGCTAATAACTTGTTCTGGGTTTAGGTTTATAAATACTTTGCCCAGTTGGCTATTACTACGGCGTTTAAGTAGGCATAACCCTACCCCTATTTTAAACGGGTATACTTACCCGAATTTTAGTCAAAGACCTTTTTCAGTAACCAGTATTCATTTAATAATAAGGAATTTTTATGTCAGATACGGCCCCACGTCACGAAAAACTCATCATCCTAGGTTCAGGTCCTGCCGGCTACGCTGCTGCCGTTTATGCGGCGCGTGCTAACTTAAAACCGGTCATCGTCACGGGCATGCAAGTCGGCGGTCAGCTGACCACTACTACAGAAGTCGATAACTGGCCTGGCGATGCGCACGGTCTGACTGGCCCTGACCTTATGGAGCGTATGAAAGCCCATGCTGAGCGTTTCGGTACTGAATTGGTTTATGACCATGTGAATAGCGTGACTTTGACTGAGCGTCCTTTCAAACTACAAGGCGACAATGGCACTTATACTTGCGATGCCTTAATTATCGCTACTGGTGCCTCTGCCCAATATATGGGACTAGAGTCTGAAGAGAAATTTAAAGGCCTTGGCGTTTCAGCCTGTGCCACTTGTGACGGTTTCTTCTATAAAGATCAAAAGGTCGCGGTCGTCGGTGGCGGTAACACAGCCGTTGAAGAAGCGCTCTATCTATCCAATATCGCTTCTGAAGTGGTGTTAATCCATCGCCGTGACAGCCTACGCTCGGAGAAAATCCTCCAAGATAAACTGTTTGAAAAAGCTAAAAATGGCAACGTCACTATCGAGTGGAATCAAACCGTCGAAGAAGTGGTGGGTGACGAGATGGGCGTCAATGGCGTCATCATAAAATCTACCCAAGATGGCAGCACCAAACAGGTTGATGTTCACGGTCTATTTGTCGCTATTGGTCATAAGCCCAATACAGATTTATTCGCCGGCCAGCTTGAAATGAAAAACGGTTATATCGTGGTACAAAGCGGTCTAGCCGGCAATGCTACCCAGACCAGCATCGAAGGCGTTTATGCTTGTGGTGATGTGGCTGATCACGTCTACCGTCAGGCCATCACTTCAGCCGGTACTGGTTGTATGGCGGCGCTAGATGCTGAAAAATATCTGGATGCTGTTGGTGAAACTGTCGCCAAAGATCATACCTATGCTTCTACTTTGACTGCCGATCAAGCGGCCAATAGCTAAGCTGTACCGTTCAATACCTATGATAATTATGCAGGGTTAATTATGTGAGCGAGTTAATGGGGCATTATTTGCTCCCAGTAGTGCCCGTTAGCGATTGATAAGCCTATTTTTATGCACATAACATAACTAGGGCGTGTCCTCAATTAACAACACTAGCGTGTAATGGACTAAAACTGGCTATATTTTCGTCACTCTGCGAAAATTTCTAGACAATATGCTCATATTCTCTGCAAAATTTCCATGGACTGACAAAAATCTATCTCACTTTTAGCCTCATGATTCAATTGAGGACACGCCCTGAAAATTCGTTGGTATAATCCGTTAGAATAGAGAGGCTGTCTTTTATAAGGCAGCCTTTTGCGTCAGTGCTTATGACCAAGGACTACTACCTTAAAAGTTAAGCAGTCATCACCCATTTACAGACGTTATCCCGTTAAATTAAGAGGGCTCTTATGACCCTGCTGTCACAAATTCTGGCCAGCAACCATTATGACTTTCCTAACCCCATTGCCGCCGACCCGCAGCATTCGGGACTGATTGCCATGGGCGCAGATTTAGCGCCGGCTACCCTACTATCGGCCTATTGCCAAGGCATGTTTCCTTGGTTTAATGACGATGAGCCTATCGCTTGGTGGTGCCCTGAGCCCCGCTGCGTCATAGCCCCTAGTGAGTATCAACCGAGCAAATCGCTGCGGCGTACGGCAAAAAATGCACAGTGGCAAGTTACCTTAAACCAAGCGTTTGCTGAGGTGATTCAAAATTGTAGTCTACCGCGCAGTTATGCGCAGGATACCTGGATTCATGAAGAGATGATGGAGGCTTATCTGCATCTACATGAGTTGGGCTTCGCTCACAGTATTGAGGTGTGGCAAGCTACTAATAATACTACTGACAAAATTAATGATAGTATTGCTGGTGCAGATACTCAACGGGACGATAATAGCGGCGAAGGTCGACAATTAATCGGTGGGCTTTATGGCTTAAAAATAGGCAGCATCTATTTTGGTGAGTCGATGTTTCATACTGTCACTGATGCCTCTAAAGTCGCCTTTTGGGCTTTGATGCGCTTGTGTGACTATAGCGATATACCTTTGATAGACTGTCAATTGCCCAACCCACATTTGCTCAGCTTGGGCGCACAGACTTTAGAGCGGCAGCAATTTTTAGAATTACTTCCTAAATTGACCCCACAGCAGGGCATCTCTTGGCAAGCCAACAACTTCGACCCCATAGCTTGTCAGTCTTTACTTACTTATTTCGCTTGGCAAGCCAAATGTCGCTAATAGACGCTGGAGTCGTTAAAACTACGGCAGAATGACTGGCTGTAAT
The DNA here is from genome assembly GCF_058189395.1 of Psychrobacter sp. CoH-33_TS_01. Taxonomy (NCBI): domain Bacteria; kingdom Pseudomonadati; phylum Pseudomonadota; class Gammaproteobacteria; order Moraxellales; family Moraxellaceae; genus Psychrobacter; species Psychrobacter sp. CoH-33_TS_01. The sequence goes on along the minus strand of NZ_JBVGQI010000007.1, from coordinate 12,790 downwards.
TTTTGTGGCAGCATTCGGATAACGACCAGTACTCAGCACCCCTTAACCCCTTATATCTATAAAACCGTCGTAGAAAGATAGGTTTCGGCCACACAATAGGAGCAAACTATGCACACGGAGGTCCATTACTTACTCATTGGTGAGCTGGCTAAGCAGGCGGGCACTACCAAAGATACCATCCGCCATTACGACCAGTTGGGACTATTAAAGTCGCGCAAACGCCAAGCGGGCTCGCGCCATTATAGTGAGTATCATCCTGAGTGTATTCATAGGATTAAAACCATCAAAGATGCGCAAACGGTTGGATTTAAATTGACTGAAATGCGCGGCAGCTTTAATGACTATTACGACGGCACCTTGAATGTTGATGAGCAAATCGTGACGATCACGGAAAAGCTCGAGCAAGCTCAGCGGCAACAACGCAGCTTGGATACCGTGATTGTGCAATTGACCAACCGCCTTTCTCAGTTAGAGCAAATGAAACTGGCCAACTGCCAATCGATACCCCGCTACGATATTGATACCTTTTCGGAGTCACCTTTGCAGAAAAAGTAGCTCTTAATAGCGGTTATCTAAGAATAGCAACTGTCTTAAAATAGCGCTTATCTTAATATTTTAAATCACACGACATAATCAAAGCATCCATAGCAGCTTGGTTGGCGGCTTGATAATAGTCTTTACGCTCGTGAATGACTGCAAAGCCATAGCGTTCATACAATCTTATCGCAGGCTCATTATCTGCTCGCACTTCTAGCAATAAGCTCTCTACTCCTTGCTCTTTTAATACTTCAAATAACTTACTGAGCAATTGCGCCGCTATACCCTGACGTTGATGGTCAGGATGGGTTGCTATACGGAAAATTTCTCCTTGCTCAAACAGCTGCTGATAAAGGCAGTAGCCCACCACCTCTTTGTCTTTGATAGCTAGCAGCAGCTTATTGATATCTTGGCTAAGTAAGTCAGTGATTGCTTGCTCCGCCCAAGCATCTAACGGCTGCACTTGCGCTTCTATTGCAGCGACGGCCTGAATCACGTTAATCTCTCTTTTGAGTAATGACTCGTGTTTTTGGTATTGCTGAATATGAATAGTTGGGCTCATAGTAAGGCCATTGTTGATAAAGAGTTTTGGGTTGGTTTTATTATATATTAGGACTGCACATCTCCCTAAATCTCTGAGTCAGGACAGAACTGTGCTCGCGTAGGACAGAGAAACTGCAAATCCCCCTAAATCCCCCTTTGGAAAAGGGGGACTTCAAAACAGCAATCCTCTACCCCTTTAAAGATATACGCTTTTTTTCCCTCCTTTTTAAAAAGGGAGGGCTAGGGAGGGATTTTTTCCTTTATTTAACAGAGATTAGCTATTGACAGAAAATCATAGATTTTCTCTTGCGTCAGGGTAAAGGTTCCCCAAACCTTTACTGTTTCCTGACTCAGGGTTAGGGAGGGATTTAGCACTAAATAGAAGACAATAAAAAAAGCCGCCCTCAACAAAGAGAACGGCTTTTTAGCTAACGAATAACCAATTGCTCGGTTAGCGTTAGTTTAGCTTAGGGTTATGACTTACGCGTGAACGTTAGCAACAACACCAGCGCCTACAGTACGGCCGCCTTCGCGAATAGCGAAACGAAGACCTTTGTCCATAGCGATTGGGTGGATAAGCTCTACGCCCATCTCAACGTTATCACCAGGCATTACCATTTCAGTACCGTCTTGTAATTGGATTGCGCCAGTTACGTCAGTAGTACGGAAGTAGAACTGTGGACGATAGCCGTTTAGGAATGGTGTGTGACGACCACCCTCTTCTTTCGACAGTACGTATACTTCAGCGTCAAACTTAGTGTGAGGAGTGATTGAACCTGGCTTAGCTAGTACTTGGCCACGTTGAACGTCTTCACGCTTAGTACCACGGAGTAGCACACCACAGTTTTCGCCAGCACGACCTTCGTCTAGCAATTTACGGAACATCTCAACACCAGTACAAGTGGTTTTTTGAGTGTCACGGATACCAACGATTTCGATCTCGTCGCCAACACGTACGATACCAGACTCAACACGACCTGTTACAACAGTACCACGGCCAGAGATTGAGAATACGTCTTCGATAGGCATCAAGAATGCTTTGTCGATGTCACGCTCAGGCTCAGGGATGTAAGTGTCTAGGATGTTAAGCAGTTCTACAACCGCTGGCTCGCCGTATTGACCGTCTGAACCTTTAAGGGCTTCAGTTGCTGAACCTTTAACGATTGGCGTGTCATCACCTGGGAAGTCGTAGTCAGATAGAAGTTCACGAACTTCCATTTCTACTAGCTCAAGCAATTCTTCGTCATCAACGATGTCACATTTGTTCATGAAGACAACGATGTATGGTACGCCAACCTGACGTGATAGCAAGATGTGCTCACGGGTTTGTGGCATAGGACCATCAGTAGCAGATACTACTAGGATAGCGCCGTCCATTTGGGCTGCACCAGTGATCATGTTTTTAACATAATCGGCGTGACCTGGGCAATCGACGTGGGCGTAGTGACGCGTAGGTGTGTCATATTCTACGTGTGACGTGTTGATCGTGATACCACGAGCTTTTTCTTCAGGGGCACTGTCGATAGCTGCGTAGTCTTTAGCTTCGCCGCCAGAAGTTTTAGCAGCTACTGTTGCGATAGCAGCAGTTAGAGTGGTTTTACCATGGTCAACGTGTCCGATGGTACCGACGTTGACATGTGGTTTTAGACGTTCAAACTTGGCCTTTGCCATGGGTATATCCTTCTGTTATTAAAAGTTTAGAAGCGGCTATCGTATAAAGCTTTGCTTGCGGTCACCAGTGATATATATCACTGTGCAGTATCGGCTTTAACGATATTCAACTCTAAGACTTCGTTGTCATTAATTAACGGTTCATTAATAAGAGATGGCTCTATTTTGCCATCGCTACGGCCTCACCCTACTATAAACAAACTATACACTAGGGGGTTTTTCTAAATTTTTCTTTGTTACTACTTATAAAGGTACTACTTATAAACTTTTAGCACTTACAAACTGCTGAATTTTCAGCCTATTTTATCTTACTTAATCCAAGTTATAGATAAAACAACGCTTATAGATGAGCTGATTATATACTAACTGACAGCACTAAAAGGCAACACAGATGTGCTACCTTCTTATTTACTCTATTCAAAATTGGAGCTCATATCGAGAATTGAACTCGAGACCTCTCCCTTACCAAGGGAGTGCTCTACCGCTGAGCTATATGAGCATAAAGAGTAGACTATCGTGCTAATAATTATACAAAAAAATCCCTCAGCAAAATTATTGAGAAGGTATTGATGTATATTTAGTGGAGCGGGTGGCGGGAATCGAACCCGCGTCATTAGCTTGGAAGGCTAAGGTGTTACCATTATACCACACCCGCAAAGCCATGTAGTTTCAGCAGGTTTCTGATTCTAACCCTTAGACGTCAGTTGGAGGTCTAAGTCGTAGATTAAGTAAAATACTTAAATCAGATAAAAAATGGTGGTGGGGGAAGGATTCGAACCTTCGAAGCTTTCGCGACAGATTTACAGTCTGTTGGGTTTGACCGCTCCCCAACCCCACCTGATTAAGTAACTAGTTTTCGCAAAGCCATAAGGCTTCTTTGATTATAACCAATCACTTAAGTTTTTGCTTTACTTAAAAAGCGGGCTATTTAAAATAGCTACTTTGAAGATGGTGCCGACTGCCGGGATCGAACTGGCGACCTACTGATTACAAGTCAGTTGCTCTACCAACTGAGCTAAGTCGGCTTGTTGCTTCAAAGTGGGGAGTATTCTATCAAATATAATTTAAAACACAACCCCTATTTGCGATTTATTTTAAATTAATTTGAGAAATATCAATTTTAGCCTCGTTTTTACAACTATTAAAATCACGTAGAGCCAAATACTACAAGGCTTAGAGGGCAAAAAAGGGACAGCAATAATAATTATCACTATCCCCTATTTTTTTATCTATTAACAGGCGCTTAACTGGATTTACCTAGTAACTAGCCACCCACGCCACCCATGTTGAACATCCATAAAGCGATTCCTAGGATAATTAAGCCAATAAATAACCAAATAAACCAACCGCCACTTGGTTTTTTATGGATATCCGAATGGGTGGCGGTATTGGTCACTGCCTGATCCATCGCATTATTGCCAGTAGTGCCCAAATCTTTAGGATTGCCTAAGTTGGCAGTCCCAGATAACTGGCTGGTAGCCGCTTGCTTGGCACGTAATACATCGGGATCGGCTTCCTGCTGCAGCTCGGTCGTCGTGGTTTTATCATGAGGGTCTTTGACAGACGGGTCAGACATATCTTTAGTAGGCATGGTGCTCTCCTGTGACGGCTCGCTAGGCTTTAAGGCGGGCTCGGGTTGTACGGGCTCAGATACGGTTGGTTCTGTGACTGTTAATGCCTTCTCAGCTACTACTACTGGCTCTACTACGGGTTCAGGCTCTACTACTGGTTCAGGTTCTACTACGGGTTCAGGTTCTACTACGGGTTCAGGTTCTACTACTGGTTCAGGTTCTACTACTGGTTCAGCTTCCGTAGAGACCGTTGGTTTTGACGCCAAGGACTCTGCTAATACCGGTGTCGGCGCAACAGAAGTGGGTTTAGCGGCAACTGATTCCTCTACAGTGTCAAAGCTATCTACGACATCAGCATCTGTCTCTATAATCTCAGCAGTATCATTCTCTACCACAGGTGCAGTGTCTGACACAGTATCCGTCTCTAAGGCCGCTGAAGACGTTTCAGTAGAGCTACTTGGACTGGCTTCTAGATTGGCCTGTAAAGGCTGTACAGGCTGTTGTAAGATCGTCTCTGCGGTGTCAGCACCGGCCTCTTGCGCCTCCCTACTATTATCAGAAATGGAGTCAACGTTTACTGAGCTTAAGGCTTCTAAAGGCACTGGTGGTAACACGGACTCTAATACTTCAGGTTCGCTAGCTACAGGGTCTGGCGTGGTATTCAAACTAGCATTGTCCGAGTCAGTAGCACTGCTATCTGCAACAGTATTATCGATCTGAGCAGTATCCAGCTTAGCGACTGCATCCTGGGCAGGGATATTGCCCATATCTGCGGCGACAGGCAGCTCGCTAGCAGCCACAGAGTCTTGACTCACACTCGTTACGGGGTCTGCATCAACAGCAGAGGCGCTCTCAGTGGTGACGCTTGGCTCAGCTAAGCCCTCTGGCGTATCTTGGGTGGTCTCTGCCACAACGGGCGCTGTATCGGACACAGAAGCGGCTGTTGGCGCTGGCGCTACCGCAAAACTAAAGGCCGCAAAACTGACTTTATCATCAGCATTTAACAGCTTAGATTTATTGGCTTCAATTTGATTGTCATTAACGAAAGTACCATTTGAAGAGGCCAAATCTTTAAGATAAAGTTGACCATTGAGCACGCTTAATAAGGCGTGATTGCGTGAAATTTGCTTACTGCCTAAGACCACGTCATTGTCTGAGCCGCGACCAATGGACAAGCTGTCGGTCACACTTAGGGTCAAATCCCCTAAGGCTTCAGTTAAGGCATTCAATTGCCACTGCACAGTTGCATTGTTCCCATTAGGGCCGCTATCTGTCGTCGAATTATTACTCGGGTTGTCCATCTACGCTCTCCTATTATGTGCAAACTCTATTGTCATTAATTTTATCTATTTGCTAGTATTTTGCTAATGTTTTACTAGTAGTTTAACTACGATTAATTGTTTCACCAGTGGCTATTTTGCAACTCACTGGCTGCCGCGCTAAGGCGTAAAATAGCGTCTAACGATAAGCCGATAAATACTGTGGTCTGAGTACTCCCGCCAATTTATTATAAGGAATAACCAATTCAGGCTGTCCAGAAGCGTACGGGGCAATGGCATAAGACTGATACTTTAATACCACGCCTTGATCGTTCAGCGACACATTATCTGTCATACTAAAAGGCCAGCTTTTTTCATATTCTGCCACATCATTTGTAAAGTCTTTAACCCAGTTTTTATACGCGTCATAGGCCAGCGCCTCAAACTTAGGCTTTGCTGCCGCAATCAACAAATCATCCAAACCTAAGCGCCGTTTGTTTTGGCTATCTAGCAAGACATATTCGACATAAGGCATCCCATGCGCCCCGCCTAAATACAGATAAGAGCTCACCTCAAACAGTTCAAAATCACCCACATGTCCAAGATACTCAGGCTGCACATCAATGCTGTAGTGCAACATACTATCCGCTGGCAAATCCGCCATCTGCGACTGGGTAAACTCATCTAACGAGGTCTTTACCGCTGCTGCACTTTTGGGCTTACTCTTAACACTCTCGCTAGCCGGCGCACTCATATCACGGCCATCCGTAGCGATCTCATTCACCAAATCATTTACGATAGTATTCATCCAAGCGTGATTGGTGGCTAGATACTGAATGTGAACCTCAGGGCAATTGTCTTTGCTTAAGCAGGCTTCACTGACCGATTCAGGCAAGGAGTATTCTAAGTAATCCGTATTATAAATCAGCGTGGCCGCCTGCGCAGGGAGCACCGTACTAGCACTCATAGCCATAAGCATAGGAGCGCCCAGTCTTTTAGCCTGCCGAGCAAGAGTAGAGGTAATAAATGAGGGCGTAAGCTGCCATTGGCGAGCTGACATAGCGAAATCCTTATTCACGATTATTATTCATTAAAAAGCTGGGCTATTGCCTAAAAACTAGCGGCTAAGTTATTTTACAACCCATTTAATCATAGCTTATCTCAGCCTAAATCATTGTTGAAACTATGTTGATACTGAGGTTAATAGGACTAGCTATAAAAAAAGACACGCTAATCAGCGTGCCTTCTTCTCTTACTAAAAACTATCTCATAACCACCTTAAATGGTTGATGGCTAAATCTTAATGCTCACGCGTATTACTAAACGTCACTTCCGGATAGCGATCAATCATCAACTGTAGATTCACGCGTGACGGCGCTAGATACGTCAGATAGCCACCGCCATCGAGAGACAATTGGTCATGGGCTTTACGCTTAAATTTCGCTAAAGCAATCTCATCGTCACAATGAATCCAACGCACGGTAGCGATGGAGACCGGCTCAAAGATACACTGAACCTTATACTCTTCTTTGAGTCGATGGGCGACCACTTCAAACTGCAGCACACCGATGGCGCCCAAGATTAAATCGTTATTAATCTGTGGCATAAAGACCTGCGTTGCGCCCTCCTCAGAGAGCTGCTGCAGACCCTTTTGCAAGGCTTTTGATTTCAGCGGGTCTTTAAGGATAACGCGGCGGAACAGCTCTGGCGCAAAATGCGGGATACCCGTAAAGTTGAGCGTCTCACCTGAGGTGAAGCTGTCACCAATACTGATAGTGCCATGGTTGTGCAGACCGATGATATCCCCTGGGTAGGCCTCTTCTAGCGCCTCACGATCGCCTGCTAAGAAGGTCAACGCATCCGAGATACGCACTTCTTTACCGAGGCGGACGTGGTTGAGTTTCATACCCTTTTCGTACTTCCCTGAGCACACGCGTAAGAAAGCTACGCGGTCACGGTGACGCGGGTCCATATTGGCCTGAATTTTAAACACAAAGCCCGTAAAATCCGTCTCTTTGGCGAGCACTTCGCGCTGCTCCGTCGGGTGATCTTTCGGTGGCGGCGCATACTGAATCAAGGTATCGAGCACCATATCGATACCGAAGTTACCAAGAGCGGTACCAAATAACACCGGGGTCATCTCGCCCGCTAAGAAAGCTTCTGCGTCAAAGTCTTCTAATGCCATTTGCACCAGCTCTAACGACTCTTCAAATGCCGCGAAAGCCAAATTGCCCAAGCGCTCACGCACATCAGGATAGTCGTAACCTTCGCGGGTCTCGGTCGCGATAATCTCACCGCCATGACCTTTGGTATAGAAATAAGTTTTGTTTTCCGTCAGGTTATACACGCCGACGAAATCTTGACCCATACCCACCGGCCAGGTTAATGGCACACACTTAATGCCGAGGACAGTCTCGATCTCATCCAATAGCTCGAGCGGATCACGAATCTGGCGATCCAGTTTGTTGACAAAAGAAATGATAGGCGTGTCGCGCATCCGACAGACTTCCATCAGTTTAATGGTTCGGGCCTCGACCCCTTTCGCGCCATCAATCACCATCAACGCGCTGTCTACAGCGGTTAAGGTACGGTAAGTATCTTCTGAGAAGTCGGCGTGACCTGGAGTATCGAGGAGGTTGACCACATGGTTTTTATAAGGAAACTGCATGACCGAAGTGGTAATCGAGATACCACGCTCCTGCTCCATGCTCATCCAATCCGAGGTGGCATGACGGTCTGATTTGCGGCTTTTGACTTCCCCAGCGACCTGAATCGCTTGGCCCCAAAGCAGAAGTTTTTCGGTCATGGTGGTCTTACCCGCATCGGGATGCGAGATAATAGCGAAGGTACGGCGCTTGGCCACTTCCGCATTTAAGGTCTTTTGATCTACGCTCATAATTTATGGCTTCAACTGTAATATGACAATATAAAAGGTAAGCAATCGGAATTAGAATGCCGGCAACCGATTAAAAATAAGAGAAATAAGTGGGCGTATTGTAGCGGATTTAGGGGGGGCTTGCAGAAGATGTTTAGGTTAGCCGCCAGAAAAAAAGTTACAAACCCTTAGCATCTGCTTACGGGTAAAAAACGCTACCAAGGTATTTATCTGCTATAGTGAATTGGGTGATAATAAACACCGCAACTTCTTTTAACTTTATAAAATGCTTATTAATATAAACAAAACAAGGATGCCTTATGAAAACATTATACGCAACAGAAGCCACAGTCACTGGTGGTCGTACCGGTAGCGCTAGTCTAAAAGACAGCGATTTGACCATCAATATGGTAGCACCAGGTTCTGGTAAAGACGGCAACAACCCTGAGCAACTTTTTGCCATGGGCTATGCGGCCTGCTTTGATGGCGCCCTCGGTGTCGTCAAGCAAATGGAAGGCGTAAAGTTTGACTCTACCGCCAAAGTCACTGTCGAGCTATTGTCTGGTGGCGAGCACGACTATAACATTGGGGCTAAAATTCACGTTATCGCTGAAAACACGGATTTGTCTGCTGATGAAATCCAAAGCTTGGTCGAAAAAGCTCACGAAGTCTGCCCGTATTCGAAAGCCACTCGTGGTAACGTGGACGTAGAAGTGACTTCAGAAGTTAAATAGTCCTATCGCTCAGTTAGCACTATCTACTTTGAAAATCAGATACTTTGAAAAACATAAGATTCTCAAGTAGGGACAACAGATTAACAGCCCAAGCTAGCGATAGTTTGGGCTTTTTAACGTTTATAGAATTAATATAAAACGCTCTCGTTAACACCACCCTACTCCGCCATAAAACCAACCTTGACTACTACCTCCCCCATATTTCGCCAACCAAAACGCAACGGCAAACTCTCGGGCAGGGCGCAAAATTTTCGTTATAATAAACTCATATTATTTGAATTTTTCTTTTGATTATTTTTTAGCTATCGCAAGACTACTAGCGCTATCCTTTCTTTCTTTATTTATCTTATAACAATCCTCATAACTGCTAAGTGACGCTCTCTATGACTGACGATATTTCTACTAGCACTTCCGATACTTCACACGCGGCGCTTGACCCCAATGTGATGCCAAAGTTTTCAGACATGCCAGATGTGGCGATGATGGACACATCCCACGTGAATAAAGACACGCCGCCGTTTATCCTAGTCGATGGCTCCTATTATTTATTCCGCACCTATCACGCGCTGCCGAAGACGATGATGACGACTCAAGGGCTGATGACCAACGCAATTCGCGGCACACTGAATGCTTTGTTGAAATTGATGCGCCGCTATCATCCGACCCATATGGCAGTGTGTTTTGATACTAAGTCCCCCACCTTTCGCCATGCGTTATCCCCTGAATATAAGGCCAACCGTCCGAAGATGGACACTGAGCTCGCTGAGCAGATTCCGTACATTCATCGTTTGGTGCGTGCGCTTGGTATTCCCCTATTGCGTATCGAAGGCGCTGAGGCCGATGACATTATCGGCACCCTGACCCAACGGGCAGTCGCCGAAGGCCACCACGTCGTCATCTCAACCGGTGATAAAGACATGGCGCAGTTGGTCAATGACTGCGTGATTTTAGAAGACAGCTTTACCGGTAAAATTACTGACGTACAAGGGGTCATCGAAAAGTTTGGTATCAAGCCCACGCAAATGGTCGACTATCTAACGCTAATGGGTGATGCCTCTGACGGCATCAAAGGCGTGCCTGGTATCGGTAAAAAGACCGCAGAAAAACTGCTAAATGAATATGGCAGTCTAGGCGGTATCTTAGAGCATGCGGATAAAATCTCTGGCCGCGCGGGTAAGAACCTAATCGAACACGCTGACGATATCCCCATGAACTCGCAACTGGCGACCATCGTCACCGACCTAGATATCGGTCAAGATTGGGAAGACCTGCGGGTGAATACCGACCCTTGTCAATTCATAGACGATCTGCGAGAGCTGTATAGCGAGTTGGAATTTAAAAACGAACTGGCCTCGCTTGACCATCCAAACCACCCGTCTAATGTGCAAAACGGCAGCGATAGCATTGATAACAGTAAGGCCGCTAGCGAATCGCAAGCGCAGATTGCCAAAACGCTGCAAAACCAAAAACAAGCGTCAATCATCGAACACGTCAAAGACAGCAAGCACCATGACAAGGCTTGGCATACCGTTTTAGACCTGCCCGCGTTTGAGACTTTGGTTGCTAAACTGGCAGACGCTGAGCAATTCGTCATCGATACCGAAACCACCAGTGTCTATTGGCGTCAGGCCGAGTTGGTAGGCTTGTCTTTTGCGGTAGAAGCGCATGAAGCTTATTACGTGCCACTAACCCATGCGCTAGAAGGAGATGAACTCGTTGCAAAACAGCTGGATCGCGATACTGTATTGCAAGCCCTAAAACCTATTTTAGAGAATCCAAAGATTGGCAAGATCGGGCAGCATTTAAAATATGATGCCCACGTGTTAAGCAAATACGGCATCGACCTAAACATTGCGCCGAATAATTGGGCAATGGATACCATGCTCGCCAGCTACGTGATTAATGCGGCGATTACCCGTCATGGCATGGACGACCTCGCCCGCCATTATCTCCACACGCAAACGATCACTTTCGAAGACGTAGCCGGTAAAGGCGCGAAGCAAGTGAGCTTTGATCAAGTCGCTATCGATATCGCCAGTGACTACGCTTGTGAAGATGCGGATATTACTTGGCAACTGTTTGAGTTATTTAGTAGCAAGCTTAAAGACGACGCTACCAACTCACGTCTATTGCATGAGTTAGAAATTCCGACGGCACAAATCTTGTGCCAGATGGAAGCCAATGGCATTTTGATTAAGCGTCCTTTCTTAAACGAACTGTCCAAACGCTTTGACGAAGAGATTATCGCTTTAGAAAAACGCGCTTATCAAGTCGCAGATGAAGAGTTTAACCTAGGCTCTCCTAAGCAATTGGGCGAAATGCTGTTTGATAAACTCGGTGTCGTAGGTGGTAAGAAAACGAAGTCGGGCCAGTACTCGACCTCTGAGTCCGTACTGTCAAAAATAGACCACGAACTGGTCGATATTGCTTTAGAGTACCGCAGCCTGGCCAAGCTAAAGAATACCTATACCGATGCGCTCGATGCCGTGGCTGATGCTGAGACTGACCGCGTGCATACTAGCTATCATCAGGCGCTGACCAGTACTGGTCGCCTGTCCTCTACAGATCCCAACTTACAGAATATTCCGATTCGTACCGCCACAGGTCGCTTAATCCGTCAGGCATTTATTGCTCCGGAAGGTCGCGTCATCTTAGCTGCGGATTACTCGCAAATTGAGCTGCGCTTGATGGCGCATTTCTCAGGCGATGCTAACTTAACTCGCGCGTTTAACGAAGGTCTCGATATTCACACGGCTACTGCTGCCGAAGTGTTGGGCAAAGCCGTCGAGGATGTCAGCTCTACAGAACGTCGTAATGCGAAAGCGATTAACTTCGGACTGCTCTACGGTATGAGCGCCTTTGGTCTCGCCAAGCAGCTGCAAATGACCCGCGATGAGGCGCAAAGCTATATCAAGTTATACTTCAGCCGCTATCCGGGCGTGCAGCAGTATATGCAAGACACCCGCGCTGGCGCTTATGAACATGGCTATATTGAGACTATCTTAGGCCGTAAGCTGTATACGCCAGATATAAACAATAGCAATCGCATGGTCAAACAAGCCGCTGAGCGTGCTGCCATTAATGCCCCACTGCAAGGCAGCGCTGCGGATATCATTAAGCTGGCGATGATTGCGGTAGACGAAGTGTTGCCGAAAGAAAATGCCAAGATGCTATTGCAAGTGCATGATGAATTGGTGTTTGAAGTGGACGCGGATAAGACCGATGAGATTAGTGCTTTAATCAAGACTGCCATGGAAGGCGTGTTGAACGATACCGCCAAACAATTAGGTTGGGACGTCGACTTTGCCGTACCGCTATTGGTTGAGACAGATACTGGTGAGAACTGGGATGAGGCTCATTAAGCGCTAAACAATATCATGGCATTTTGCTTTGAAGTCTCCCTTTATTAAAGGAAGATTTAGAGGGATTTGCTTTTATCTCCTATAAAAACTTAATTGTGAATAACAAGATAGGCTGGGCTTTTTGCTCAGCTTATTTTTTCGTAAATGGTAATACTTAGACTATGTAGATACCATCTTAGCAAATCAGAATCAAGAGGCGATATGAGCGACTTGAGGCTGATAAGGCATTTGGTGTTTT
>NZ_JBVGQI010000079.1:0-254 GCF_058189395.1 Psychrobacter sp. CoH-33_TS_01 | reverse complement strand
CCGGCCGCCGCGAAGTCGACCGTTACGCAGGGCAGCGTATGCGACGCCGGCACGTGCTCCAATATGCACAGCACGATAGCTGCGCCATGGCGCGAGAGGTCGGCTAGTTCGGATGGCGAGATCGCTATCTTCGCGCCGGGAATGTCTTGGGATCTACCGCTATGCTCGGTGCCATCCTGTTCAGCTTGTCGGACATCGTCAGCGGCCTCATTTTTATTCCGATCCCAGCTTATTCGCCTCACTGACGTTTAGCC
>NZ_JBVGQI010000078.1:0-254 GCF_058189395.1 Psychrobacter sp. CoH-33_TS_01 | reverse complement strand
AGGTAGTGGACGTCGATCGGCAGCGTCGCCGCCAGCGTATCGAGCACGCGCTGCGGCTCGTCGAGCGGATAGGTGCCCGACACGCGCAGCTCGGCCACGGCCGGATCGCAGCGCAGGCTGCCGCGGCGATGGCGGTCGAGCTCGGCGACGAGATCGGCCAGCCGCATGCGCGACGCGACGAGCATGCCGTTCGTCCATGCGGCGGCATACGGATCGAGCGGCGCCGGCGCGTCGATCGCATCGCGCGTGAAATC
>NZ_JBVGQI010000077.1:0-254 GCF_058189395.1 Psychrobacter sp. CoH-33_TS_01 | reverse complement strand
GCCTCGGCCTGGGCGAGGCCGTTCTGGCCGGTCGTGGCGTCGAGCACCAGCAGCACCTCGGCGATCGGCGCCTGCTTCTCGACGACGCGCTTGATCTTGGACAGCTCGTCCATCAGGCCGCCCTTGGTCTGCAGGCGGCCGGCGGTGTCGATGATGACGATCTCGGTTCCGTCGCGCTTGGCCTTCTCGACGGTCTGGAACGCCACGGAGGCCGGGTCCTGGCCCTGCTGCTGCGGCCGGACGATCTCCGCCCC
>NZ_JBVGQI010000076.1:0-254 GCF_058189395.1 Psychrobacter sp. CoH-33_TS_01 | reverse complement strand
GCGTCTTCCCGTGGCGCCGAGCGAGCCGGCCGCGCCGAGGAAGGCGACGGCGCCCCTCCCCCGCCGGAGCGCTCCGGTGAGCCAGCCGAGCGGCACGACGGTGATCCGCAGCACGACGACGCACGCCGCCAGCGCGACCAGGACCGGAGTCAGCGCGGCGAGCGGGTCGACCTCCAGCCCGCTGGCGGGCGCCGAGAGCCCGCGTCGGGCGAGAAGCACGACGCTGAGCGCCGCCAGGCCCAGGACGACGACCC
>NZ_JBVGQI010000075.1:0-254 GCF_058189395.1 Psychrobacter sp. CoH-33_TS_01 | reverse complement strand
CATGAATCTTCGGTAGAACTGAACGCGGCTGAACGAATTGTCGAAGACGAGAAAAGCGATAGTAAATAATCGGAAAGTGGTGTACAATTGCCGCTTTGTATACCACTTTCAGGAGTATAGATGGGCAGCACTCTAAAAGACGACATGTTGTACATGGGGATCGCACAGGCTGCGGCCACGATGTCTGTCGATCCAAAGCATCAAGTTGGGTGCGCGATTGTCACGCCCGACGACATGATCACGCTGGGTTGGAA
>NZ_JBVGQI010000074.1:0-255 GCF_058189395.1 Psychrobacter sp. CoH-33_TS_01 | reverse complement strand
GGCACAGGCGCGCGCCGAACTCGACCAGCTGCGCGCGAACGCGCCGGACACGCCGCCTGAAAGCGTGAAGGAACTAACGCGCCAGCTGCAGGACCAGGGCGCAAAGTACAACGCAGCGGCCGCCGAGGCGCAGCGCCGCATCGACGCCGCGCAGGCCGACCACGAGGCGCAGGTCGCGCGGCTGGAAGGGATGATCCGGCAGAACGCTGAAGCGCAGCGTGCGAGCGACCAGCTGCCGACGCTCGACTCTCAGAT
>NZ_JBVGQI010000073.1:0-255 GCF_058189395.1 Psychrobacter sp. CoH-33_TS_01 | reverse complement strand
GGAGCCGGCTGACGGGCGGCGATCCGCTGTTCACGTTGTCGCAGGTCGCGCTGAACGACAGCATCATGGTGATCGCGTTCGCGCCGCTGGTCGGCCTGCTGCTGGGGATGTCGGCCATCACGGTGCCGTGGGCGACGCTGCTCACGTCGGTCGTGCTCTACATCGTCATGCCGGTGATCCTCGCGCAGATGCTGCGCAAGCGGTTGCTCGCGAATGGCCCGGCTGCGTTCGATGCCGCGATGACGAGGATCGGCC
>NZ_JBVGQI010000072.1:0-255 GCF_058189395.1 Psychrobacter sp. CoH-33_TS_01 | reverse complement strand
CAGCGGCTCCAGCGTGCCCTCCGCGAGGAGCTGGTCGAGGCCGCGCTCGGCCGCTCCCATCGCCAGGCGCAGCAGGGAGACCGGCCAGATCACGATGTTCACGCCGATGTCGCGGAGCTGGTCGACGGTGAAGAGGTCGCTCTTGCCGAACTCGGTCATGTTGGCGAGGATCGGCACGTCGACCGCCGCCCGGATCGCGGCGAACTCGGACAGGTCGGCCATCGCCTCGGCGCACCCGATGGACGCTCTGCGCAC
>NZ_JBVGQI010000071.1:0-256 GCF_058189395.1 Psychrobacter sp. CoH-33_TS_01 | reverse complement strand
CGACGTACACAATGCCCGGGTCCTTGGCTTTTTTGGGGGCCGCTGCGATGCCCGTCGTTTTGAAGTCGAGGATGTAAAACTTCCCGCCGTCACCACGGTACACCGCATCGATGTGGCCGCTGATGCCCTTGTAGTTGATGCTCAGCTCATGGTACACGGTCGGAAAACCACAACACTCGTATTTGTACGAAAGCTCGTGCATTGTGCCACACTCTTTGCACTCGTAGTTCGCAAGGAACTTTCCACTCAAGCACAG
>NZ_JBVGQI010000070.1:0-257 GCF_058189395.1 Psychrobacter sp. CoH-33_TS_01 | reverse complement strand
AGGGGATCGTCACCGATCCCGGGCTGCGGCTGGAGGCCGTCGAGCGCGTGCTCTGGGCCGCGCACGACGCCGGGCTCGGCACTGCTGGCGTGATCGCGTCACCGATCGCCGGCACGCACGGCAATCGGGAGTTCTTGGCCTGGTTCCGCGCGGGTGCGCCCGACCCCTCTGCGTGGCGCGAGGCTCTCCTCCACCTTGCGCCCTGAATGAACGTTCTCCACAATCTCCGCGCCTCCGGCACATCCCGCCCCGAAAAC
>NZ_JBVGQI010000006.1:0-192847 GCF_058189395.1 Psychrobacter sp. CoH-33_TS_01 | reverse complement strand
TGAGTAAGTCATGGTCTTTATGATAGCAATTAGGTTTGATAATTAGTTTATAACAATTTTAAGTGGGATTGGCTATAAGTAATAATAACCAAAAAAATTATTTATTACATTCTATAGGTAACCTTTTAGCTCTATCTTGTAGCAAAAATTCATCACTTCAAAATATTAGTTTTAACGAAAAGAAAAGTAGAATAAATAGTAGTGGAAATCTAGTCGGCTTTGTAAATGGCTCCTTTTCCGAAATAGATGTTGCTCAACATCAGGAATGGACGCCTATCGAAATACTTCAGAGAGGCTTAGACATGCTTGACTTTATGGAAAAGCGTTGGGACATTGTCTTAGGAGATAATGACTTTAAAAAGAAATTACTTCATCTAGAGTTCTTGGATTAATGTACATATAGTTTAATCTTCTTTATATTCGTTGATATAAATAAACGAGTATAAAGAAGTGTTTTTTTAATTAATATTCTTGATATTTCTTTACTAGGTTATCTTCCCCACTCTGCTCTATCTTTAGCACATACCCCGTAATCACCCCATCATAAGGCAGATTATTATAATACTGCTGATAATGCGCTTGGGTAGCCGCCTGAATAGCAATGTCTTGCTCAGACTCATTTAAGTGTACGAAATTATCTGGTAATTCAACATAATGAAAGCGATTGACGCCCCATCTCGTCAACCAATTATTGGCACTGCCAGTGAAATCAAAAGTTATCTGCGCGCGTAAGGTATAGACAGGTGGCTTTACTCGATTTTCCAGCTCATGCTGTAGCTCAGCCATTGCTGCCTCATACTGTGCTGGCGGCATCTGTAGCACGGCAAATAGGGTCTGCAAAAACTCAATAGAGCTAAAGCGAAAGTCGTAATAGCTGTTGTCTAAACCTAGCGTAGGACTGCACAAGACATGGCGCAAGCGATCGCAGGCCTGGATGACATTTTTGGGCTGATAGCCCATAGCTTTGATAATATCTTGCTGACGCAGCTCTAGACAGTCAATTTGGGCAATGGCCAAAGTAGCAAGCGGATGATGCGGGGTAAGACGGCGGGTAAACACTGACATGACAAGCTTCCTATGACTCCGACGACAATAAGACAAAATAATGCGACTATTTATTAGCACTCGATTATTAGGAGTTAGCTAGGATTCGGCTTATATACCGCTAGCTGCTAATTCGTAGTCACAATCAGGCACAGATGACCTTGTCGGAGTAACAGGCTCATGCGCTTTACCAGAGGTATTTTTACATCGTGCTGGAAGTTGCAATGCCAATGAGCCGCTACGGTTTAGAGCGCAATCATCAACAAATTAAACCCACGATGGTTCTTGCGGTTATGATAGCATATAAAACGACGCTAATTAAATAGCTAAGCCTTGTAAACCGCTGTGCTATGGTTGATTTTACTGAGTATTTCTCTTATTTTATTAGCGATTTTTTAGTTTTATAGCTTGTTGTGCAAGTCAACGGACCTTTTTATCCACCAATTAATGATTACTGCCATGTCTAGACGCTCAGCTCCCTTTGTTGCTCCAGATTTCATCGATGCGCCGACCTCTAAAGAAGGTAAAAAACAGGCCAAAGATTTGCTGTCCACACTGCAAGCCGATATTGCAGCGCTGCGCCATGAGCAAATGCCGCCTGATATCTTGACCCAGATTCGCGACATGCCGATTTATCAGGGCAATCTTGAGGAAGTGCATGCTTATTATAAGCGTTGGGAGCCGTTAATTGAACGGGCTATGGGC
The DNA here is from genome assembly GCF_058189395.1 of Psychrobacter sp. CoH-33_TS_01. Taxonomy (NCBI): domain Bacteria; kingdom Pseudomonadati; phylum Pseudomonadota; class Gammaproteobacteria; order Moraxellales; family Moraxellaceae; genus Psychrobacter; species Psychrobacter sp. CoH-33_TS_01. The sequence goes on along the minus strand of NZ_JBVGQI010000006.1, from coordinate 191,098 downwards.
TTTTATCCTGCTGCCAATCTACCGCCTGATCATTTGCCTTTGCCTGCCAGCCTAGAGATTCCGCAATTTGTCTATCATGTGCAAAAGCTACATTTAACCAAAACCCGGGCTAAAGAATCCAAAAGCTTTGGCTCAGTGGGGGCATTGGTCGATAAGTGTGGCGAATTCAGTAGTGAAGAGACGGCACGTTTAAGCTCAGTATTTGCTAATGACGATACGGCACTATTGGTCGCGCACCGCGAGTTTATTGACCTGCGGGCTTACGTTTTTTGTCGCGATGCCAAAGGCGAGATGCTAGAGCCGGAGCGCTTACGCTTCTACCGTACCGGGCTGATTGTGCATGCTTTGCCTGATTTTAAAGTCATGGACAGTCGCCAAACCCCACGCAAACGTCGCAATGATGCCTATCGCAACCCCCTAGCCGATAATGGCACTTGGAAAGTTTATAAAAAGAAATAAACCCCATCCTACCCCTAAAAACAGTTTAAAATAAATAGCCTAACTTGAGGCTTATAGATAATCTACGGATAGCTGCCAGCGGGTAAACTGCTCATGTCAGGCAATAGGTCAATCATCCCACTATACTAATAACTCTGTGGTTATCAATCCTATACTTTAAAGTCTCTAGTCAGCCAGGCTTATCATTAACCGGCTATTTTTAGCCCAGCCCCTTTTATAACAGTCTTTTTTATAACCGATTCTTTCTAGAACAGCCTCTTTTATAACTATGCTTTAATGTTAGTGCCTTTGCTATACTGCAGAATTTTTGATTTTAATTAACAACCCCTGTTAAGGAGTGTCCATGTTCGCAGCCGCCACCGGCTCTCCCAACCTCATGCTTCAAGCCACTCTCTTTTTAGGAGCGGCTATTCTTCTAGTACCGCTCGGTAAACGTTTTGGTATTGCTTCAGTTTTAGGCTATCTCATTACTGGTTTGATATTAGGCCCAAGCTTTTTAGATGTCGCGGGCGACGCTGAGACTTTATTGCATTTTTCTGAGTTTGGCGTAGTGATGCTGCTGTTCATTATTGGCTTAGAGTTGCAGCCCTCAAGGCTATGGGCGTTAAGACGTTCCATTTTTGTCTTAGGCGGCTTACAGGTTGGTGTCACCGGCACCTTGCTGATGGCGCTGATTTATCAATTTACAAGTTTAAAGCTAGATACCGCTTTTATCGTTGGTTTTGGCTTGGCATTATCCTCTACCGCTTTTGTCTTGCAGATATTGACCGAAAAGCAGCAACTGTCTAGCACCCATGGCCGCGAAGCTTTCACCATTCTCCTCTTTCAGGATATTGCGGTTATCCCGCTACTCGCCGTCATCCCCTTCTTATCAGGGGTGCGTGAGCAAACCTACGACCTCCTCTATTTTGGTAAGGTATTTGCGGTATTCGCAGGCCTTATCTTTGCCAGCCGCTATGTGGTACGGCCCTTCTTTAAATTTGTCGCCTCCAGTGGCGCCACCGAATTGCTAACTGCCGTGGCGCTATTTATTGTTATGGGCGTCTCCATCTTGATGGGCCAAATTGGTTTATCAATGGCGTTAGGGGCATTTTTGACCGGTGTCCTCTTGGCGGATTCAGAATACCGGCACGAGTTAGAAGCCAGTATTGAGCCGTTTAAAGGTTTACTACTCGGACTATTCTTTATGTCCGTAGGTATGCTGACGAATGTAAAACTGATTTTGGCACATCCGATTCTTATCGTCGGAGCAGCGGTGCTGCTGATGTTGATTAAGTTTGCTGTCATTACCCTTATCGCCCGACTATCGGGCAACCGTCTGCCCACCAGTATTCGTCTGGGCGTAACGCTAGCACAAGGCGGTGAGTTTGCCTTCGTACTGTTCAGTGTCGCAGCGGCGCAAAACGTGTTAAAGCCAGAGCTATCCAATTTAATTACTTTAATTGTGACTATCTCTATGGCATTGACCCCATTGGCTTTCTTAATATTAGAAAAAGTCGGTGAACCTATCTTTGCCAAGCGCAAACCTAGCCGAGAATACGATACAATTCCTGATCATGAGCATCCGGTCATTATCGCTGGCTTTGGCCGCGTAGGTCAGATTATTGGCCGGGTACTACGCATGCACAATATAGAATTTACCGCTATTGAGCGCTCCGCCAACCGAGTAGATTTTGTCCGTAAATTCGGTAACCAAGTCTATTATGGCGATCCAAAAAACCCTGAGATTCTACGGGCGGCGGGTATCAGTAAGGCTCGCGTATTTATCTTGGCCGTCGATGACTTAGAGCGCTCTATCACCACGGCACAATACCTACGTAAAAACTATCCTGATTTGGTGGTCATTGCTAGAGCACGCGACCGTCAGCACTACTATCGTCTGCGGGAAGTCGGTGTGCGTTATATTTGGCGAGAGACTTACTTGACCGCTCTAGATATCTCCCGCGCCTCGTTAGAATTTCTAGGCATTAGCCCCGAAAAAGCGCGTGAGACTATTCAAACCTTCCGCGATTACGATGATGAGCTGATTGACCGGCAGCAAGCGATTTATGATGACGAAGCCAGTATGATTGAATCGGCACAGTCCGCTATTGCGGAGTTAGAGAGTTTGTTTGATTCTGATCATACTGCGGCCAAAAAAATAGACTTACAGGAAATTGAAACGGCGTTAGGACTGACTAAGCACTAAGTTTTATGGCAGACAGTGGTTAAACCTAACGTTATAAAAAAGGCAGCTAATGATGCATTGGCTGCCTTTTTTAATAGCGGATACCTTTAAAGACCTTAGATACAGCCTTTAGGCGCCTGCTTTTTATTTAATGAGCTCATGCAGCCCCAATTGCCTGCAGCTTGGCGATACATTACCAGCGTCTGCTGATTCAAATAGCGGTTGGGATATCGCACCCCTTGAACCGTCGCAATAACCACACAGTCTGTCTCCACCGGCACTCCCTCAGCACTGCTCGCCACTTGCAGAGTTACCCGTTGATCATCGGTCGTGAGTGGCAATTGTAGCGGGCATTTTCCCTGCTGCTGATAAATTAAATCTACCCGTCTTTGCGCGTTGTAAGTCATGTCATAGGCTTCAAAGAGCACTTCTTTTTCTTTTTGCTTGGCAATCAATGGCAAAAACTGCACTTGGATCACCGATAATACAAACACGAAAAACCCGAAGCCTAGTCCTAAACCATACAGACTAACGCCACCTTCTCGCTGCAAGTGCGCCTTTTGCGCCGCCAAATCTTTAGGATGAGCCTCTAGCGCATCGGCAACCTCACGCCGTGCCATACGATAGTAATAAGCATCGGTCCACCGTGCCACCATAACCGCCCAAAACAGCCAGACCAACCCTGCCACCACAATACGCACGGCCATATGCCAAGCATCGGCTATAAAAGGCATTGCCACGGTCTGTAGCACCACTAATATAATGGCGATGTTCAGCTGAATAAATGACCAGCCTGCCACGCTATAGACCAGTGCATCCATATAACGCTTGCGGTATAGCAGCCAAGGGAAGGTCATCAGAAAGCCAGCCCAATGCCAGCTAGGGCCCAAATAGCCTTGCTCATCAAACTGAGCAAAACGCTTTAGGTAATAGCTTTGCGAGCGATGTCCGAGAAACCACTGGTCAAGTTGCTGACGGCGACTGGCACTAAGGTCGGGTTGATAAAAAGGGGGCGGTGAATCCGTCTCGATGAATAGCATGGTGGCAGGCTCTTATAACGGGGCAGAGACGTTCTCTATCAGGGTAACTTTGTCTTTATTCAGCAATACCATAAATAGCTACGATGACAGATCGTAGCTAGCATCCGTACAGCATTAAGCAAAGAATAGCCGCAGTGAGCACGTCTTATAAATTAAGATTTTCCACAATATATGTCTTATAATAAGGCCTATTTTAGCCTATATGCATCGATAATCGTAATATTATGAGTTCACACAATCCCCAGACCCCTACCCCTACTTTAGCCCCCACCACCGATCACCCTACGGAATCAGTAGATACTATGCCTGACACTACAGAGCAACCCCAAGCGACTGATAGCACTGACCTTAGTCCCGCTGAGGCGCCACGACGTACTATCCAGACGTTTATGAAGCGTCGCACGCATATGAACAAGCATGCTGAGCAAGCATTAACTGACCCTGCTTTTGCGCATTTCATTGTTAATAATACGAGTGGTGATGGTGACCTAACCGGCATCGATAACCTAAGAGCCTTGTTCGCGGATACCGCAGCGACCCCAAATGGTAGCGACGCGCCGCTGACTTTGGAGATTGGTTTTGGTTTGGGCGACTCGCTTATCGAGATGGCCAATGCCGACCGCGACCGTAACTTTGTAGGGATTGAAGTGCATGAGCCGGGCATCGGTAAATGTGCCTATATGGCCGCTGAATTGGGCTTAACCAACATTAGAATTATCAATGGTGACGCCATTCAATTACTCCAGCAATTGCCAGAAAACCATGTCGATCGCATCCAGCTTTATTTCCCTGATCCTTGGCAGAAAAAGCGTCACTATAAACGCCGTTTTGTCAGCCCTGAGCGCATGGCTATTGTCACCCGCGCACTTAAAGTTGGCGGCTGGTTTCATACCGCGACGGATTGGGAACACTATGCCTTTTGGATGCTTGAAGTCCTCGATAATTTAGACACGCTAAGCAACTATTCAGGTACAGGTAACTTTACCCCGCGTCCAGACTTTCGTCCGCAGACTAAATTTGAGCGGCGCGGACTTGAGCGCGGTCACGGCGTTTGGGATTTAATTTATACCAAAAAATAGCAGTGTCTTTAGCTTGACACCCAGCGCGCTATGCTTATTCTTTGTTTTATTGCTAGCAAATGCCTAAATTACCTAACGTATAGTAGAACCATTCGTGGCGCTGATTAAAATAAAACTCGTGAAACATTGCCGTATTACCTAGCTTGCCGCCCCTTACTGGCTAGAAATACTGAAGAACGTCGCTAATACTAGCGGCGTTTTTTTATAGTCAAAAATTAAGATTCTGCGCAAACGCTGAGCTTATAAGGGCTTAAAAAGTTTTCCCCATTATCTGTGGATAACTCTGTGGATAACTTGCCACTTGACAGCGCAATCCCTTTAAAGTGTATAGCTTACGGTAAAATTGGTTACTTTTTAACCAATTATTTTATATATAAACATCATATACTTACACTAGATAAAATTCCATACGATAAATATTTGATATTTTTTTACTAGCGATTGCGTATAAGGGATGTTTCACAAAAATGTAATATGACAACTTTAATAGACTGTGGATAACTTACTTTTGTATTGACATTTAGTGGCACATACTTTAGCAATACCTATTAGAGGCTTATAAGAGATTTTTTAGCATAGACCATCTAACTTACGTCTGCAAACTCGTTCAGTTGCTGGCTACTTTACTAGCCCTGCAATAGCATTGCTATACCGGTTGAGCAGATTTATATAGGCGCATCAAAAAAATTATTAATAATTTTTATCGATTACGCTGCTGGTTTTTTAGCCATTATTTTGGCTAATTACGCACGTCATATAGTGTCGTTTTGTCACTCCCAGTGGCTAATAATCTGTTTGGATTTTGCTATAATAGCCCTCTACTTAGTTGACAAGCTTTATTAAATCAATGGCTTCAACTTACCACTTTTCGCAGTTATTTATAGCCACTTCCGTGCGGCTAATATCAGCACATGACTCCGGCGCACAGCGCGTCTTCCCTAACTATTTAACGATTCACTAATGCCGCTATCGCCCTAATTAAAGTGCGATGCATTTATCGGCAATTATTCGTCACTATTCACTGCTATTCTTTGTTAATCTACTTAGGTAGCCCGATTTTAAAAACAGATATATTAACCACCCTAACCGTATTATTGATTACTCACCTTTTATAAGGACGTCATTATGGACGAGAACAAAGCGAAAGCACTCAAAGCCGCTCTTGGTCAGATTGAAAAGCAATTTGGTAAAAATACGATCATGCATCTAGGGGATGATTCCGCGACTTTAGATGTCGACGTCGTCTCTACCGGCTCGCTAGGCTTAGATATTGCCCTAGGTATCGGTGGCTTACCTAAAGGCCGTATTATTGAAATCTATGGCCCTGAGAGCTCAGGTAAAACCACTCTGACGCTACAAGCTATTGCGCAGTGCCAAAAGCAAGGCGGTACTTGTGCCTTTATCGATGCTGAGCATGCTCTAGACCCTATCTATGCCCGTAAGTTAGGCGTGAATACCGACGACCTGTTGGTCTCACAACCAGATAACGGTGAGCAAGCATTAGAAATTACCGATATGCTAGTGCGCTCAGGGGCGGTCGATATGATCGTTATTGACTCGGTCGCTGCTTTGACCCCACGCGCCGAAATCGAAGGCGAGATGGGTGACTCACACATGGGTCTACAAGCACGTTTGATGAGTCAGGCACTGCGTAAAATCACCGGTAATGCCAAGCGCTCCAACTGTATGGTGGTGTTTATTAACCAGATTCGTATGAAAATTGGCGTTATGTTTGGTAGCCCAGAGACCACAACAGGTGGTAACGCGCTGAAATTCTATGCCTCTGTACGTATGGATATTCGTCGTATTGGTGCGGTGAAAGATGGTGATGAAATCGTCGGTAACCAAACCCGTGTGAAAGTCATTAAGAATAAAATGGCCCCTCCCTTCCGCCAAGCTGAGTTTGAAATTACTTATGGCGAAGGCACCAACCATTTAGCCGAAGTTATCGACTTGGGTGTGGACATCGGGGTGGTCGGGAAGGCCGGCGCTTGGTACAGCTATGGCGATAGCAAAATCGGTCAAGGTAAAGCCAACTCGGTGCTATATCTCAAAGAAAACCCAGCTATTGCAGAAGAGATTGAAGCTAAAGTTCGTGCTGAGAAGTTAGGCACTGGTGAGCCGCAGGTGCAATTAGAAGATGACCAAGAAGCAGCAGCCCTAGAGGCCGCTGCAGAAAACGAATAACTCCTGCGCTCTTAAAACTTATTAATTAGGTTTATAGTTTAGTATGGAAATTAAAACGTTAGCACAAATCCTTGCCGAGTCCGAAAGTGACTCGGCAAAGTCGTTTGCGGATAAGAAATCTGTTAGCGACTCTAAGCCTCTCTCAAACAAGCTCTTCACAAAGCAAACTTCCTCAAATAACGCTTCCTCGGGCAAGACCTCTTATAACCACCCCACTTCTAATAAGCAGCCCTCTACTAAAGCTCGCTTTGCTAATGAAGACAATACAGAGCTTAAGGAAAGAGCCGCTTTTAAAAAGCGCTCAACGTCCAAAAAGGACCGCTCTCCTGATGATGAAGCTTATACTCCGCCCTCTTCTCTTGACGACCATGACCCCTATTTAGGCAGCCAAGTCAGCGATGAGTCGTTACTATCTGCTACAGGGAAACGCAAGCCCAGAGCCAACCGCAAAAATCGTTTTCACCCTGCCGCCAATTATCAGCCGACCAACCTTAAAGGCGAAATCATTGCAGAGCTGGCTCCCTTAGACCCTACCTTAGCGGCTGAATTTTCCAGTAAATCACCGGAACACTCCCCTGCGGTTACAGACGACCTGACCACCGGTGATGAGCCCACGATTCAATCGATACTGGCAGAATTAAAAAAAGAGGCATCTGAACCAAATCAGCAGTCTGAAACAGCAGCAATGGCTAGTGACTCAACGCAAGAGGCTAATGCACAGCAGGAAGCCAACCCACAGTTAATAGAATCTAATGATGCTGATGACCCTTTAGAAGACCCTAATGACCCTTTAGAAAATCCTAATAGCCCAGACGGCTCTGATAACTCCAATGATATTGATAATCTGCCTAGTGCGCTAAAAATTTATTTATTAACGCCTGAACAGCGCCACGCTAGAAAAGAAGCCATCAAGGCTGAGAGTCGCTTACGATGGTTGGCATTTTACTATCTATCGCGGCGCGAGCATGCCCGTGGTGAGCTCAGACAAAAGCTGCTCGATAAAGACCAAGACCCACAAAAGGTCGAAGCGCTACTCGATGAATTTGCTGAAAAAGGCTACCAAAGCGATTGGCGTACCGCGATGATGCTGATTCGCGAAGGCATGCGTAAAGGCCGCGGTCGTGAGCGTATTAGACAAGATTTCTATAAGCGTAAACTGGAGGTCCCCAGTAATATTGATGAGCTGATCGATATGGCGAGTAGCAAGTCTGATGAGTTTGCTGATTTTATCGATGAAGACGCCCCGGAAGAAGGCGTGGATTGGCTGCGGCTGGCTGTAGAGGCTCGCGTTAGAAAATACGGGGCAGCTGTGCCTGACAACCAAAAAGAAAAAGCCCGTCAACTGCGTTTTTTGCAATATCGGGGCTTTAAATCTGGCATTTGTTTTGAGGCGTTAAAGTACGATTTAGACACTTTAGAAGAGCGGAATTATTAGTAGCCCACTCCCCTAAAAACTTAATCTAAAATATTTACAGCTCATTAGAGCAAAACGTTGCTTTAGTAGTAGCCCAATAGCTTCCACCATAGTAAGCCTGCGCCAATCCAGACGACTAGGTTAAAGACACTCATAATAGCGCCTATTTTCCACCATTCCCCTAGCGTGGTATAGCCGGAGTTAAAAATCACTGGCGCGGTGCCTGTGGCATAGTGCGTCAGCGTCATCATAATATTTCCTGCAGCAGCTAGAATTAACGCGTAGAGCATCGGTGGCGCCCCCAAACTAAGACCGACTGCGTAAAAGGCAGCAAACATAGCGGTAATATGGGCCGTGGTACTGGCAAAGAAATAATGAATATACAGATAGACTAAGGTCAAAATAGCCACTGCTCCAACCCAGCCGACCCCTAGCGTACCAATCCCAGTCTCAATGCTCGAGGAGAACCAGCCAATCAGACCTAGTTTGTTCAAGTAAGAGGCCATCATGATGAGCGCCCCGAACCAAATAATAGTATCCCAAGCGGACTTTTCTTTTAACACATCATCCCACGTCAATACCCCGGTCAAAATCAGCACGGTCAGCCCCAAAAAGGCCGTAGTGGTCGCATCGATACTAAAAGCATCGCCCAATAGCATGGCGGGAATATTCGCCCACAGCAGTAGCATCAGCGTAAACACGCCTAGCATAATCTTCTCATGAGTACTGACATGTCCCAGTTTCGCTAGGTTGTCTTGCGCAAATTTTTTGGCATCTGGCGTTTGTTTGACTTCTGGAGGATAAATCGCATAAATCACCAGTGGCATCAACAGCAAACATAGCATTCCGGGCACAAACATCGCTACTGCCCAGGTGGTCCACGACAGCTGAATCTCACTGCCCGTCGCTTTATTGACCAAGTCTACGACTAGTGGGTTGGGCGCTGTAGCGGTAATAAACATGCCCGAGGTAATCGGGTTAGCATGATAGTTAACCATAGCCAAATAGCGACCAATTTTTAGCCGAGTGCCCTCTTCAGGCGTGGAATGAAAGCTTTGCGCAATCGACTTCATAATGGGGTGAATAATACCACCGCCACGCGCAGTATTTGACGGGGTAATGGGTGCTACCATCAACTCTGCTGCCGCCAATGAGTAAGCAATACCAATAGTTTTTTTACCAAAAACAGAAATAAAGTAATAGGCAATTCGTGAGCCTAAACCCGTTTTTATTAAGCCGCGTGAGATCATAACCGCGACCCCAATCAGCCAAATTAGCGGGCTAGAAAAGCTCGATAAAGCATCACTTATTGCCCCTTGCGGCGTCTCATTAGTGACTCCAGTCAACGCCACCAAAGTAATCGCGATGATAGCAATCGCCCCGATGGGCAGCACCTTGCCGATAATAGCGACAATCGTGGCAATAAATAAGGCCAGCAGATGCCAAGCTTCAGGTGTGACCCCGGCGGGTACAGGAATGACGAACCAAATAATTAGACCGATGAAGATAGAGATAGCAGCAGGAATAGGCTTAAACGGCATAGTATGCCCCTTACTATGAGTAGTATTTTAGAGAAGACAAGAGCTATTAGTGGGTATAGCAGCAGCGGTATCTTTAATTTTATTTATAATTTTTGGCGTGTACAGGAGTCCTATCATGCATTGACTGCCCGACATAAAATAAAAGCATAAGTCTTAGACCTATGCTTTTATTATGACAACACTTGAGCAATTTTAGCAGATTTAACCGCTTTAAATCTCTGCTAAGTTATTCAGCACCCTTAGTGGCTTAAGTGGCTTATTTAAAGCCTTGTAGAGTGCCCGATAGACTGCCTAAGATTTGCTCAATCTCGTCATTGGCTTCGCTTTCAGTTTGTAAATCACCATTTGGCGTTAATTGGTTCACGACCTCTGGTAACAGCTCTGCTAGACCTTGACGGACTTCTGTCTCATCCGCGCCCGTGTCCTGAGCGACTCGTTTTATTTCTTCATGATCAAAGATTTTATCAATTTCATTAGGGTCAACATTATCATTTAAGTCTTGCGCGCTCATCCACGACTGGGCTTGCTGACCAAAGCCCATATTGCCCAACTTACCTAGTGCTCCCGATAGACCGCCATTACGCTGAATCCAAGAGAGGACTAATGGCATTAAAGCAGCAACCAACATGCCTTTGCCGCCGAAGCCACCTGAGCGACGTTGACCACCGCCTAAGACGCTACCTAGGATAGAGCCTAAAGCCCCTGTGCCCCCTGCTGAGCCCATAGGAGAACGACCGCCGCCCATAAGACCGCCGAGCAAATCGTCTAAGCCCAATTGATTAGGATCAACACGGCTATGCTGCTGTGGGTTATAGCGCTGATTTTGTGCACCACCGCCCAATACACTGCCTAAAATATCACCAAGACCGCCGGTACGACGTGGCTCTACCCGTTGGTTTACCGGATTACGACGCGCGTCTTCTGGGTCCATAGCACTTTTGGCCACTTGTGAAATTAAATTGCCTAATAAGCTCATAATCATCTTCCTTAAGGTGTGTCAATAGTTATTTTTTATTCCTATAAAGGCTACGTCATAGCGCCTTTATTAGGGCGTATCCTCAATTGAATCATGAGGCTAAAAGTGAGATAGATTTTTGTCAGTCCATGGAAATTTTGCAGAGAATATGAGCATATTTTCTATAAATTTTCGCAGAGTGACGAAAATATAGCCAGTTTTAGTCCATTACACGCTAGTGTTGTTAATTGAGGACACACCCTAGTCATCATGGCTAATTTATACACCTGACTGATAAGCAGGCTGCCACAGTCACTATAGCTAAAGTTACTATAGCAAATCTTGTTTGGACACCTATTAGTATTTTTGTTAGAGGTTAAGGATTTATACCCATAAAAGACACATGCTGATAACTTATTTTCAACAGTATAGCGTCTGAATAGGGTATGAAACCTGTCTAAAGCTAATTACTGCAGCAAATATGGAGCTGTTGGAAAATTAGCAATAATAAAAAAGAACGCAAAAAGGACTAAGAAAAGTAGAGGCTATAGGATAAAAGATAGGGACGTTAGCGATTACAGCCTTTGACCAAAAATGGAGGATTATAACGGCCTTATTGACTAAGCTGCGCCAATATTTTGAGTTGATGCCAAGCTTTAGCAGACACTTGGTCGCGAAAAATAACGCGGTACAGAGGGCGCTTGAGCGGATGCTGGATAGCAAAGGTCATAACGATAGCCAACCCACAGTCTTGTGCTCCCAGCAGATTGCCACGCCAGAGTGCAGTACCTTGGGCGGTGGCCATTAGTAAGTGCCAGTCGGAGGCTAACGGCTGAGTCAATTTAGGTTGGGTCACATGGACTAAGGGGATAGTGGTTAACTTAGCCACGAGCACGGCCACTATACTGGTAATGATTAATACGGTGTATTGCCAAAGACTTAACGAGGATAAGTAACCAATCAAGGCCGAACTACCAAAAACACCCCCATAGATAAGCCAGAGATAGCGACTATTAGCTTTGATAGCCGCATCTATTCGTAACGTTGGGGCTTGGCTAGCGTTAGCCATTGCCGCCAACTGTAGCTGCTGCTCTAATGGGGTCAAATTAGTCATATGTCATAAGCCCGGCATAGCCATCTACCGAAGCTGAAGTTAGACCAGTCTGTAGAGCTATAAGGCATGGCGCCAGACTTTTATCTTATTCACCAAAGCCATTACGGCCTCATCGTCTGGACGGTCCTGATTCATAAAGAAGTTAAGCAAATCAGGATCTTCGTAAGTCAGCATTTTCGCAAAGGTTAACTGCTCTTCTTCACTAGCCGTAAGATATTGCATCTTTACATACGCATCAATGTAGAAATCGAGCTCTTTGAGGCCACGGCGGGCTTGGTACATAATGCGGCGTTGCTCATTGGTTGGTTCAGGATAGCTCATAAAGTCTCACTTAGTAATACAGGGTTTTAACGAAGGTTTGGCGAATACTTTATCTTTTTTATCTTAAAAATTATTGCTTTGAAAAAAATTGTTTTAAAAAAATGGTTTCGGAAATTATAGTTTTGGAAACTATGGTCTTAAACAGCACAAAATTACAGATTCATAGCAGATTTAAGCATGATGGCCATTATTATACTCGCTTAGTTGCGTCCACAGCGCTAAGCCTTGAGCAGTCATGGCAACATTGTGGGTCCGAATGATACTGGCGCCTTGCTGCACAGCCAATAATGCCGCGGCGGCGCCTATAGGATCGCGCGCTTCTTTCTGCTGATTGGCCAAGGCGGGAATGGTGCTATGGTCTAGCACTTCTCCCAAAAAGCGCTTGCGCGAGATGCCAAACATTAACGGCAGTCCTAATTTTTTAAACCGTGCTAAATGTATCAAGAGCTCGGCATGTTGCGCGTGATTTTTGGCAAAACCAAACCCGGGGTCAATGATGAGCTGCTCTGGAGAGACGCCTGCCGCTAAAGCAACCTCGATACGCTCTTGGAGCTCAGCCATTACCTCCGCTACCACATCCTCATAGGTATCTAAGCCATCCATAGAGGTGGGCTCACCGCGCATATGCATTAGCATCACCGGTAGATTGAGCTGGGCGGCCATCGCTGCGGCACCGGGACGCTTGAGAGCCCGCACATCATTCCAAATATCGGCGCCTGCTTGAGCGGCCGCTTGCATAACGGCAGGCGAGCTCGTATCAATAGACAACCACACTTCATGACCCAACTGCGCTCGGATAGCTTGCACCACGGGCACCACGCGACGCAACTCTTCTTCGCTATCGACAGGCGTCGCATGCGGGCGAGTCGACTCACCACCAATATCAATAATAGTCGCCCCTTCCTGTAGCATCTGCTCACAGCGGGCCACGGCAGCGGCCACGGTGTCATAGCGACCCCCATCTGAAAAGGAGTCCGGCGTGACGTTTAAAATCCCCATAATATGAGGTCGAGATAAATCCAAGCACTTATTATTATGACGGATAGCAAAACTGGGCAATGGGGTAAATAAGGACATGGGCAACGAATCACATTTAGACAAGGAGTTAAATAAAGACTAAGCGCATCATAACAAATTTAGAAACCTTCACGCATAAAAAAGCCCTTATTTAAAAGGGCTCTTCTAGATTGGGCTTATGCTGTCTCAACTATTGGCTACTAACGGCTATCGCTAGCCGATAACTAGCTTACATCGCCGGTAGTGGTGGCGGCGTAGTCGAAGGCTTGGTCAAATCCGTTTTAGTCGGCGTCACATCGATAGGCTGATAGACCTTTGGTGGACGGGGGTCTTGACCGGCCAAGATGTCTTGTAGTTGGTCACGATCAATCGTTTCCCACTTCATAAGAGCATCGACCATCGCATGCATTTTATCTTTATTGCCTTCGATTAACTCACGCGCGATATCATATTGCTCTTCCAACATACGACGAACTTCTTCATCCACTTTCTGTTGCGTCGCTTCTGAAATAGTGCGGTTACCACCACCGAAGTAGCCTTGCGAGCTGTCATCGTCTTCGTAAACCATGATACCTAACGCATCCGACATACCATATTTGGTTACCATGGCACGCGCCATTTTGGTAGCCCGCTCAAAGTCGTTTGAAGCGCCAGTAGACTGCTGCTCAATAAAGACTTCTTCAGCAATACGACCACCAAATAAGATAGCGATATCGTTGAGCATTTTTGATTTATACATACTGGTCTGGTCGTGCTCTGGTAGCTGCCAAGTGACCCCTAGCGCAAAACCACGCGGCATGATGGTCACTTTATGTACCGGATCGGTACCAGGCAGTAATTCGGCAACTAGAGCATGACCTGCTTCATGATAAGCAGTAGCACGGCGCTCTTCTTCACGCAGGACCATCGACTTACGCTCAGGACCCATATACAGCTTATCTTTCGCATCTTCAAAGTCATTCATGTCGACGCTTTTCTTGTTGCGACGTGCCGCAAATAGCGCTGCTTCATTGACTAAGTTTGCCAATTGAGCCCCACTAAAACCAGGCGTACCACGCGCTAAAGAGTTGGCATCGATGCTGACCGTGTTCGGTAGTTTTCTCAAATGCACTTTCAAAATTTGCTCACGGCCTTTAATGTCTGGCAAGCCCACTTGTACCTGACGGTCAAAACGACCAGGACGTAGTAAGGCTTTATCAAGCACGTCAGCACGGTTGGTCGCTGCGATAACGATAACGCCGTCATTGCCTTCAAAACCATCCATCTCAACCAAAAGTTGGTTTAGGGTCTGTTCGCGCTCATCATTACCACCGCCCATACCGGCACCACGATGGCGACCGACGGCATCAATTTCATCAATAAAGATGATACAAGGTGCGCTCTTTTTAGCCGTTTCAAACATATCACGCACACGTGATGCACCCACACCGACGAACATCTCAACGAAGTCTGAACCAGAAATCGAGAAGAACGGTACTTTAGCTTCGCCTGCAATAGCTTTTGCTAATAAGGTTTTACCTGTACCCGGCGGACCGACCATCAAGATACCGCGTGGAATCGTCGCACCAAGCTGAGTGAATTTATCGGGGTCGCGTAAGAACTCTACGACTTCGACAACTTCTTCTTTAGCTTCTTCACAGCCCGCAACATCACCAAAGTTTACTTTGATTTGATCTTCGGTCAGCATTTTAGCTTTTGATTTACCGAAGCTCATTGGGCCTGCACCGCGTCCACCGCCGCCGCCTTGCATATTGCGCATAAAGAACAAGAACAGACCGATGATTAATAGGACAGGGAAACTGGCAATGAGCAGCTGCATCAAGATACTTTGACGCTCAGGTGCCGCGCCTTGTACGTTTACATTATGCTCACGCAGGATTGGCATTAATTCATTGTCTGTTACCGCTGGACGAATGGTTTCAAAAGGTGAGCCATTTTTCTTTTCACCTTTGATTTGCTCTCCATCAATCTCAACCTTCGCGATCTGGTCTTCAGATACAGCGGTCACAAACTCAGAATAATTAAGATTATCTGGTTCTGTGGTTTGATCGAAGCCGCTAAACACCAGCACTAATACGCCGATGACTACCAGCCACAATAAGGTATTTTTTACCATGTCGCTCACTAGTTATCCCATCCCTTACTAATTGGAGAGTTGACCATCCGTATGACGCCTACCGTCATTTTGAACTTCACTCACAACTTGCTTATTCGTTGAACTGTTATGACGATGCGTCACCATTGACTTGTCGTTTGCTTATCTTTTAGAGCTAATATGCTTTAATTTGAGTTTTATCTATTTTATGAACACGCTTTAATTTAAATAAACGCTTTACTGTTATAGCAGCTTGGCCAGTACTTAGATAATGGCTCTATTTACCCCAAGTGTCTGGCAGTATTAAAATAGCCACAGGAGCTAGCGCTATAATAGATATCCGTCTGCTGATTCTGGTCAGCTAATATATCATTATATGCGGCTTTGCCCTGTTAACTTCAAGCTTTCCTGCCCGAATTCAGTAAAGTTATACAGTTTTAATACGTGCTTAAAGTGCTTTTTAAAACCCCTTTAATCCAACGGGTTTACGCCTTAGCAAAATAATCGTTATTTAACGGCTATCCAAAACATCTCTTTAGAGCGTGGTCTTGAAGCTGCAGGTTTGATACTACGGACTTTGGAGAACTGCTGTTGCATCTGGGCACGCAGCTCTTGCGTCCCTTCACCTTGGAATATTTTCATGACCAAAGTACCGCCATCCGGCAATACCGCTAGCGCAAATTCGACCGCTAATTCACACAGATACATCATCCGTGGCTGATCAATAGCTGAGGCGCCCGTAGTATTTGGTGCCATATCAGAGAGCACAACATCGACGACGCTATCGCCTACTTCCGCCATAATCTGATCAAAGACAGCCTGCTCACGGAAGTCCCCCTGAATGAAGGTCACATTTTCTAGCTTATCCATCGTTAAGATGTCCGAGGCAATCAAGGTACCTTTTTCGCCGACCAGACGACCCGCTACCTGCGACCAACTGCCGGGCGCACTGCCTAAATCCACCACCGTCATGCCCGGACGAATCAGCTTAAGCTTATCGTTAATCTCTAACAGCTTATAAGCGGCACGAGCGCGATAGCCCTCTTTTTGCGCCAGCTGTACATAATGATCGTCGATATGCTCTCTCATCCAATTACTGCTACTTTTTGAGAGCTTTTTATTGGTTATGCGGGTGGCCACACCATCTCCTAACTGTAAAGGTCTATATAGATTATAAATAAAAAATTATTTTAAAATAGCGGTTTATAGATAGCATTTTTAAAACTTGAGTATTGATTATATTTGAGTTTAACGAATATCTGGAGGATGAGTAGCGATAGCTCACTCTAAACTGCGGATAACTCAGCCTATAAGCACTGGTTATAAAATAGATACTGACTATAGTAATGGGCTTAAGGTAAAACGGCACACAATCGCTCAACAGGGCTAATTGTGCCATTACCGCAGCATATTATAGCCAGTGTAACATTTTCATCACTTAAAATCGCTAATTTGCACGGTAAAAACCTGCATAACTCGCTCAGTTTAACTATAATGCCTTATTAACAGCTTGGTGTTTTTGGCCAACGTAACCCTTTAAATTTTACTAGCTGCATGCTGCAGCTTTGTTAACCTCTTAGGATATCTATGCAACTTGATAACGCTACTCTAAAACGCCTTAAAGGCATTGGTCATGAATTAAAACCTGTCGTCATGATCGGCAACAACGGTGTTACGCCTGCTATCATCGAAGAAGTTGAGCGCGCGTTGAACGATCACGAACTCATCAAAGTCAAACTGCCTGCCGGCACTAAAGAAGAACGCGAAGCCGCAGGTGAGCAATTAGCGTCAGAGACTAAATCTGAAGTGATTCATACTATCGGTCGTATGGCGCTATTGCTAAAACACAACCCTAATGCCAACCCAAAACTATCTAACCTTATTCGTTACGCTGACTAGTACCACCACGCGAGCTATCCTTATGGAGGCTCGCGTAATTTTAGTCCCTAGCTTTGCCTATTCCATCTAGCCTTATTACCTTGAGCACTCTACGCTAACGACCTCAACCCCCTCTCGACTCCCCCTATGAAAAACAAAGCCGATACCAATCACAGCATTTACCAAACTCGTCGCTTCACCTTGGCATTAGCCACTTCAGCATTAACCCCTACCGAAATTATTCAACTTGAGCAACGCTCGGGTATGAGTTTGGCGCAGCTGGCTACGTTACAAGTGAGCGTGTTAGCAAGCCTTCCTACCGATGCTATTGCCACCACCCCGACCCTTGCGGAGACCTTAACGCCTCAAGCTGTAAAGGCCCATAGTGATGCTAATGTTGGTATTAACGGCAACAGTAATAGCCCATCAGTTGATGCTGAAGACCGCCGCCACGCGCAGGAGTTTAACGCCCATCGCCGGGCTAGAGCCTCAGTAGACGCCGAACCGCGCTTGTATTTAAGCTATTTTATTCATCAGCCGCTACTAGAGCAGCCTATAGATAGTGAGCGATTGGCAGAGCTATTAGGCTGGCAAGCTTGGCAGCCGCAGCAAGTAGCGTTCTGTGACTATCTGTGGGAGCATACCTGTCTAGAGTGCTTTATTGCTGGCGCAGCTAACGAGTATGTCGAAATCAATGCCAGTCCAGTCGGGCCGTATGCGTTATATCATTTTAGCGATTATCGGCAACCGGCTGATCTACCGCCACCGCCTTTATACCGTGGTAGTAGCCTTGCTATTGATAAGCAACCCCTAGCAGACCGCCAACGAGCGCATATTGATTGGCAGTTCGATATGCTGCGCAATCTGAACGCTGATGAGTCCGCGTATCCTTTAGCCCATAGCCTGAGCCGACATTTTAGTCTAGAGCTAAGCCAACTACCGGTAACGCTACTGCCGCTCACTCAGCTACACCCTTGTGTCATTCTGATGCTAGGCGAAATACCACTATATTATGCTCCGCAGCACGCACAGCCAGCAGACTTCCATAATAGAGCGCATTGGCAACCGCTTTAATTTGAGAGCTAATTCTTATAACAATTAAGTAATCTGTACTATTTATCTATAAAGAATGCCCAACTGCAAACAATACCAAGTTATTAATAATACAAAGCAAAAAACACCGATATTAATATCGGTGTTTTATTATATTCAGAGCGCTAAACAGCAGTTATAGACACGAGCCTATCTGCTAGGCGCCATAGCCAAATGAATAGTAGGGTCAGTAGGCTGGCCATTTTTGAGGACTTCATAGTGGACGTGTGGCCCCGTACAACGACCCGTACAGCCCACATCAGCAATTTGCTGACGCTCAGATACCTGCTGGCCGACGCGAACGTGCAGTTTTGAGTTATGACCATAGCGCGATGATAAACCACCACCATGGTTAATCTCAACGAATTGGCCATAGCCGCTGACCCAACCAGCACGAGTCACCACACCGCTACCCGTAGCAAAGACTGGAGAGCCGGCAGGCGCCGCCAAATCAATACCTTTATGGAATTGATTCTTACCAAATATTTGGCGATGACCGTAGCTTGAGCTCACCCGATAACCATCGACCGGACGCGCGGCTAATACCCCACGACTGCGCATAGCAATGACTTCTTGCTCACGCTCAAAATTGCTATGCTTTTCTTCAAGTTGTGACGCTAAAGACGCCAAAGCTTCTTCTTTTACTTGCGCTTGACGGCTCAGGGCTTGAATGGCAGCACTGATTTCATCCGTATTGGCTTCTGTAAAGCTCAACGAAGTCTGGGCTGGCTGCGCCGCATTGATTTGTGGTAAAGCAGGAATACGGCTAGTTTCAGATAAGCTCGTTTGTGCGACGGCGTTTACGAGTGGCAACACCGATATAGCAACGACACCTACCAAAGAACTTTTTAACCATATTTGCATAATTACTCCATCTCTTGTCAATCTTAAGTCAGCTGTCCGGCTGGCGGTAACGAACGGCTAAAAACCAGCCCTTTACCAACGAAAAACTCAGCAATAAGGGCTACTTTATGCTGAGTTTGCGACGATGACGTCGATTATATAGGAATATCATCTAAAGCTGGCGATAGTAATAAAACTACCTAGGTTGCTACAGTTATCCGTAATACTGTATCGGTATGTTTATCTAATATCTAAATATATGCACCAAACTGGTGGTCATACCCCTAGCGGCAATCGGTTGCTATAAAGCTTAGTCTTCTGCCATAGCTAGGTAAATGCCACGGTTAGACGCATCGTCTAAATAACGCGAATCGCGCCAAGTGGTATAAGCATAAGAGCCGCTGTAGGGGCTGATATCATCTTGACGGAAATCTGAAACCCAGCTTGAGCCATCAAAAATTTGGATATGACCATGACGGTGCTTGCTAGAGCGATCATAGACCACGACATCGCCTACTTGTGGTGCCATGCCATTGCTGACTTTAACAAAACCAGCTTTTGCTAAGGTACCGCGGGTAGCATATTGATAAGCTGATGGGTTTGGCGTGAATTCATAACCTGCAGATTGCAGTGCTTTTCTGACGTATTGGGCGCAACGACCGGTACTGCGAGCATGGGCGGCTCTTGAGGCACGGGCTGCAGCGATAGCAGGAGCTGAGCTGCTGCTTAATACCGCAGGGGCGCTATATTGTTGAGTATATTGCTGCTGAGTGGTTAATTTTTGCGCCAAGGTCGCTAAGCGATCTTCTTTTTGTTGGGCTTGGCTGCTTAAATTCTGAATGGCTTGAGAGATTTCATCATCGCTCGAAATACGTGAGCCATTGCTACTACCGTAAGTGCTGCTATAAGAGTAAGTATTGTTAGAAGAACCAAAGTTGGCGCTAGATTGACCCAAGGTATACGATTCAGCGGCAGCGCTAGTTTGTGCCATGCCAAGTGCTAATGCGCCTAAGATTAGTAATGCTTGCTTCATAAAATATTGCCTATGCTTTATTCAAGAATATACTTTAAATCCGATGTAGGTACTGCCTGCTGCATCTGGATAAAGTCATTAAAATACTAAAATCATGGTGTACTTATAAGAAGAGCTGGCCAATTCCCTATCAGCCGTCTTACCGCTCTCTATCCGCGTTATTAATCGTGATAGACTTACTTGCACTATACTTAATTTGCTCATTAAATCGTTTATTACGTACTGGTCTATCGAGAAGCTTTATGTCTAAAATTCCCAATCATCTTGCCACTCTTATTGATCATCAATCTGCGGCTAAGAGCGCTTTACCCAGTAATCTTGCTGCCACGCTTAAGCGTCTTATGCTCGCTACCGCGGAGGTCAAAACTATTCTAGTGGACTGCTTACCAGAAGAAATTTTAGCCAGTTGCCAGGTGGTCGCCGTAACTGAAGAAGAACTGACGCTTAGTGTGCTGTCTCAAACTGCCGCTAACCATATGCGTTATTTACAATCTGACTACGTGCGCTTACTAAGTGAAAACTCGACCACTTTTGCCCGACTTCGTAAGATGCGCATCATCGTGACTGCTACTCCTACCCATCATTTAACCCAAAAAAATAACCAAGCAACACTGGAGAATTATTCTGGAGAATCTCTGCAACCCTATAGAAACAAAGGCTTCAGCGAAACGACAAGGCAGACTATAGCACACGTCGCAAGTCATGTCATCAAAGATGAGCGCTTGAAAAAAGCGCTATTAAAACTGGCAAAAGAGGACTAACAAGATTTTTTAATTGTAATCTTATGTAAACAAGATAACAAAAAAGTAGAATTATAGGCGGGTTATAGCGGATAGTTTTGTATATTCCATGCAACTGTGTTTATCAGCGAATGGGATTAGGCGCACCACCAATGCTAGGATATTGGTGGGCTTGAAAGGGATAAACGGAAGATTTGCTAGTACGATAGGTAAGCTTATGTACTTGATTTAGGCTTTATGATGGTTTATTGCATCAGTGTTACGCAGTTTTGTATTAGTAAGGCAACATTTAGGTTGACATCTGCAGTTTTTAGCCAAAGTAAGAAATTGGACATTTTACATTGTCATCAAATGTTACAACTTGAAAACATTCTGGCGAGGCCAGTACTTTATTCACCAATTGATTGTTAAGAGCATGGCCTGATTTATACGCATTAAACTGGCCTATTATCGGATAACCAATGAGATATAAGTCTCCGACAGCATCTAAAATCTTATGACGTACAAACTCATCGCTAAATCTTAGCCCTTCGCTATTCATAATGCCCGCATCATCCAATACGATAGCATTCTCCATGCTGCCACCGAGCGCTAAGTTATGCTGACGCAATTGCTCAATGTCTTTTAGAAAGCCGAAAGTTCTAGCGCGGCTGAGCTGAGAGACAAAGTTGTCACTAGAAAAACTTAACGTAGCCCGTTGGTAATCTTTGGCAAAAGCAGGATGATCAAAATCAATCTCAAAATTTAGCTCATAACCTGTAAACGGGACCAATTCCGCCCATTTGTCCTCTACCTCTACTCTGACTGGCGCCGTAATTTCTAAAAATTGTTTCAGCTCCTCCTGCTCGCTCAATCCGGCTTGCATGAACAGCTCTACAAATGGCAAAGCACTGCCATCCATGATAGGCACTTCAGGCGCAGAGACTTGAATCAATAGATTATCAATCCCTAAACCCGCCACTGCACTCAGTAGATGCTCTACGGTGCCAATGCGTACTTCGTCTTTGACCAAATTAGAGGACATCATCGTGTCCGTCACTAACGCCGCTTGCGCAGGGATGCGTGGCGAGTTTGGTAAATCTGAGCGCTCGAAGTGAATGCCTTGATTGGGCGGTAAAGGGTGAAAGGCAAGCGCAACGGTTTTACCACTATGTAGACCAATGCCACTAGTGTGAATCGACTGTTTTATCGTGCGCTGTTTCATAGGATACCTGCTAACATTTTTTGTTACATTTATCGCTAGTGTACCATCAGCTATAGCGTAAATACCATGACAACTTAGGACCTGTAAGTTAATAACTGGGTTTTATTTTTCTTATCGCTATGATTTGACTGTTTTTTAGTAAAATATATGCCCTTTGTTAGTAGTAAAGGATAGTCTCTTCTCGCATGGGGCCTATTTACCGATAAAAACCTTATATAAGCACAGCCCTATCGCCTATAAAAAGACATAAAAAAACCAGCGATTGCTCACTGGTTTAATTATTCTACTAAAACATGCTTAGCCGCTCTAAAAATTGGCTGCTAGCGGGTCTTAGTTATTTTGCTGACGTCTTAAGTAATCTTGAATACTGTTGGTTTTCGTTGCCGCCGCAGGCTGTGCTGGTGCAGGAGCTGGGTTACCGCTAGCATTTTTCTGATTGTTTAAAGCCGTAGTATGCTGGGTAGGATCGACCGGCTTAGTGCTGGTCACAGAAGGAATAGGCGCGGCCACATCTTTCTTTTCATCTAAAGTTAAGCCCGTTGCAATAACGGTCACATGCAAGTCATCGCCCATCTTTTCATCGATGACTGAGCCGTAGAAGATATTACCATCATCAATATCAGTAATATTATCAACGATTTCACTGATTTCATTTAATTCAATAAGCGATAACGTGGCTGAAGAAATAACGTTAACAATAAGGCCTTTGGCATTCTCTAAACGCAAGTCATCAAGTAATGGTGATTTGATAGCCTTTTCAGTGGCTTGACGTGCACGATCATCACCGCTAGCACGACCGATACCCATCATTGCATGACCTTTAGCCGTCATCGCCGCACGGATATCGTTAAAATCGATGTTGATAACACCATCAGTAGCGATAGTCTCAGCAATACCTTGTACGGCATGCAATAACACATCATCTGCTTTTTTGAAGGCTTCAGGCATTGAAATGTTGCCGTAAACGCTCATAAGCTTGTCGTTAGGAATGGTAATAATCGAATCTACAAAGTTGGTCAGCTGCTCAATACCCGCTTTAGCGGCTTTAATACGACGGCCACCTTCAAATTTGAACGGCGTGGTAACGACGGCTACTGTTAACAGTTCCATTTCTTTGGCAATGCGAGCGACTACAGGCGCAGCGCCCGTACCCGTACCACCACCCATACCGGCAGTAATGAAGACCATATCAGAGTTTTCTAGCAATTGGCGAATCGCTTCTTCTTCACTCTCAGCCGCTTCACGACCTACTTCTGGGTTGGCCCCAGCTCCTAGGCCACGGTTTGCTTTAGCACCCAACTGTAATTTATTTGGAGCTGATAAGCGGTCTAAAGCCTGTCTATCCGTATTGGCACAGACAAAAGTCACGCCTTTAATGCCTTGCTGTACCATGTGCTCGACAGCATTACCGCCACCGCCGCCAACACCGAACACTGTAAAGCGGGCTTGGCCGTTATTATGAGGTTGATTGTCATCTGACATGGTGTACTTTGACATAAATTTCATTCTCCAGTTGGTGATGGTCATTAGGCAACAAGGTATTATAAACTTGTGGCCTTATTGGGTATTGCCATCAACATACAATATGGTCGATAGGGATAATAATATAATTACGAATAAGCTAGTAACTGCTTAGGCAGTCTCTGATGCTATAGCGACTAGTAATATAATCGCTAATATCCAATAACGCCTTTAAGGCGACTGCACTATGCAGAGCCTTCATCATTGAGGGCATGCTGGTCAGTGGCCGCTACTATTTATCAGCTACTAGCTATAAGTAAATACCAGATGCTACAAGTCCTTCGCGGCACCTATTCAATCTTTATTAACGAATTTTTAGCTATAAACAAGCAGTTTTAACCGGTCGCTTAGCTATTTAGCGGATAGCATAATAAAATAGTCCGCATCATACAATAGCTAGCCCCGCTCGTAAGCTTAGTTTGTTGTATTTCGCAACTAATATTTAGCCTTAAAGTAGCACTATAGGCTATAAGCGCGCAAAACTGCAACGTATCATAATTTTAAGGCCAAATTAGCGCTAACGGCCGCCCCGTTATAAAACGCGTTTCAACACATTATTTAGGCGTTGCATTAACCCGGTTACTTTACTTTGGGTTAAGGCATCCGGTGAGCTCTTTTCGCTATAACGGAACTGATCGCTCTGACTATAAAGTAAGGCACCAAACGCTGTTTGTAACTCGCGCTCATTCACTTCACTGCTCAAGCGCTTAAAAATTTCATCTTCATTATGATGATAAGCACTGATAGCGTCATGCGGATTGGTCAAGTATACCGGCATATTTAACAATTTCTTGGTGAAAGGAATGATGCCGCGTATGGCACTACCGCCACCCGCCAACACCACCCCACGGTCTAAATAGTCGAATAAACCTGCGTCAATCACTTCGCCAAATACGGCTTTGAAGATTTCAACATAACGGGCGGCAATAATTTCAGCGAGGTTATGGACATTGACGGTAATTTCGTCGGTACTGCCTACCGGTCTCACCATAATAAATTGACCTGGGTCGATACTGCTCACGTCTACGGTACCATGACGTTTTTTAAGTTTCTCGGCTTCCACCATTGAGATATTCATCTCAGCGGAAATGTCCATAGTCACCATCAAGCTGCCTTGAGCAATACAGCCCGTAAAAATCAGCTTGTTTTCTTTATAAACACACACGCTAGTTGTGCTGGCACCAATATCAACAATGCAAACACCCTGCTCGCGCTCTAATGGCATCAGGCTATATTCCGCCGTAGAGACCGCATCAAAGAGGACATGGTCGACACTGACATCACACTCTTGCAGCAGCTTCTGAATATTTTGACGGCTGGCTACCGGCATCATCATTAGATGGTACATCACCGAAATTTTATTGGCATACATACCAATAGCGTCATCGACCATAGCCTCTTGGTCATCGACATAAATGCCTTGCTGGCTGTGATGCATCAGATAATAATTGCTAGGCATGTCTTTGGTCTTCGCCAAGCTTAAGGCATTGACGATATCTTTAGTTTGTACGCGCTCATCTTCAATTATGACGTTGCCCACGCTGTTTTTACTAACCAGTTCAGGGGTAGAGAGACTCAGCCACACGCTATGTACGCGGCAATTGGCCATATCTTCAGCAATTTGAATCGCCTGACGAATCGAGCTCTTTAAACGATCCCAATGGCGAATTTGACCTTGATAAAAGTCAACGCTAGCTACCTTGCCCACGCCCATAATGCGAATGTCTGACGCAGACACAACTTGGCCAATCACTGCATAGACGGCAGAGGCACTTAAGTGAATGACAACCAGATTTTCTGTTTTTTTCATTTTAAAAGGCAAACTATTACAATTAGAAGAACCAAAAGCTATCTTTAACCACCAGTAAAAATTAAACCGTTAGTGAAAAATACGCCTTAGGGCCATTAAACTCAAATTTGAAATCAGGGGAATACTTTAGTTACTTTAATAATTGACACTTAAATAATTCGAACTTTAAAACCTAAAGCTTTAATTAAAACTTTGATTGTCAGTCAGCTCGGCCCTTAACTCGCTTAGGCGTTTGCTAAGCAGCCAGCAAGGTAAGAATATAACAGCTACACCGACCCTACTACAACTGACAGCCTTGATTGTACATTTTTCCTTACATTTGACTGTGTATCTGTGCCAAACAGCCCCTATAAAGCTTAATCTAGCACCACATCCGCATCGTTGAGCGGAACGGTGGCTTCAATACGCTCTAAATCAGGAGCATCAGCCGCTTGGGCGAGATTAGGATCACTCGCTGCTGCACTACTGGCCGCTTGATCAGCATTATCATGCCAAGTAATCGTAAAGCCATTTTTATAGCGCAAATCTACGGCTTGGATATTGTCACGCTGCTGGCTCAATTGATTGCTCAACAACTGGCTTAAATTTAATAATTTCTGCGCTGTATTTTCATTATCAACAATCACACGCAAGCCATCATCAAACCGAATCAACCAAGTCATGCGCGGGGTCAAAATAATGTCCACGACTTTAATATCTAGCGGAGCAAACCACTGATTGACTTGCTGCATCTGCTGCATAATGACAGGCGCTTGGTTTTTGCTGCCTTGCAAAGTCACCAGTTGCTGCTGCTCAGTAACTATCTGCTCTACCGGCTCGACAGGCACAAACACCTGCCCTTCTGCATCCACTAAACGTTCGGTACCGAATTTCGCTACCGCTTTTTTAGGTAAAGCCGCGACCACAATACCGCGTTGCCAATCTCTCACTAGACTGACCTCATCAACCCAAGAAAGACTAAGGGCGATGTTGCGCATCGACTGGATATCAGCAATAAAATAATTGCCTGAGGCCTGCGTGCCCATGGTTGCTTTCAAAGCTTGATATTGAGCCGCAGTTAAACCGGTAGGATCGATATAAATATTGGCATTTGGCGCGTTTTGATAGCTGCGAATAGCAAAGGCAACGCTGGCAGCAACGATAATAGCCAACAGCGCATAAACCAGATAACGACCCCAACTTGGCATCACAAAATCGCCGCGGTTGTCCGTTGTATCTGAATTAGACTGTTCAGGAAGTGCTTGGAGTGTCGTGCCGTCTACCATTGATTTTTATCGCATCAAATTTTGAAATTAAATGAAAAACTGCCTTATAGCTTTGCTTAACCTAGCCTCGATTACATGGAGCATCGACGAAATCTCTATTGTTTTATGCGCCTTTTTTATTTGCCAGTACTAATAAATGACTTATCAACACCAAAAGGCTACCAGTAGGCAATAGAAATTTAAGCTTAATATTAGCTTTAGGAAGGTGGCTTACTGAGGTACTAAGGACTAACTGAGGTGCTATTAGCAAGAACTGCCAATTTTCAGACTAAAAATAGATAGGTGTCTAGCAAGATTTAACCAATTTCACAGTGTACGTTATGGCTAATAGTAAACTTTAACTCTATTTAAAGGTACTTAGCATCCCTAAATATTATCATACTACCGTATTTCCACGGCAAACAATAGTTAAACGCTATCTCGTTAAGGGGGATTTACACAATCTTACATATTAATTTACGATTGCGTAAGCTGATAACGCCTCAGCAATGCTTAAGGCAGGTTATCGTAGGGTGACCAGTAGCTATCTCAACGTTTGCAGGACGATTAGGAAAGAACTATTAAGAGAGCTACTAGCTGTCATTATCCCCTAGCAGGCGCTCGCGATTACTATAGTGTCTGCGCCAGAATATGCCAGCATAAGGCTTCAAAATCCATGCCCTTCGCTTTTGCCGCCATCGGCACTAGACTGTGATCGGTCATGCCCGGCACGGTATTAATTTCTAGCAACCAAAAGTGACCTGCTTCGTCCTGCATGGCATCAATACGTCCCCAACCTTTCGCATCGACCGCGCGGAAGGCTGATAAACTTAACGCTTGCAGATACTTCTCTTCAGTGGCAGAGAGACCGCAAGGGATAAAGTAAGAGGTATCATTGCGGTTATATTTGGCTTCGTAATCATAAAAATTGGTGATATCAGCAGGCTCTAAGCGAATCACTGGATAGGCTTCATCATCAATAATGACGATAGTAAACTCACGGCCAGTAATCCATTTTTCTGCCATGACCACATCACCACAGGCCACAGCCATCTCATAAGCACCAGGCAGCTCATCGAGATGATTGACCTTACTCATACCAATACTAGAGCCTTCGTGCACCGGCTTGATAATCAGCGGTAGACCCAAAGTATTCACAATTTGCTGCCAATCCGTATCCGCCGTTAATAAGGCGAATGGAGCGGTCGCAATACCACAGCCTTGCCACAATTGCTTGGTACGCACTTTATCCATACCAATCGCTGAGGCCAAGATGCCAGAGCCGGTCTGCGGAATCTGTAACCACTCAAGCAAGCCTTGCAGCATGCCATCTTCGCCGCCACGACCGTGCAACACATTAAACACACGGTCGTACTGCTTAAGCTCAGTAATATCATTGTGCATGGGATCAAACTGCACGGCATCTACGCCTTGGCTTTGCAGGGCTGACAATACCGCCATACCACTGTTTAAAGACACTTCGCGCTCATTACTGACGCCGCCGCAAACCACAGCCACTTTACCGAACACACTAGGGTCAGTGATATTGTGTAGGGTTTGGCCGGTGGCCTCACTATCGTTTGCAGACACTTCTGCATTATTTAAGGGCGCAGTAACGTTATCTTGCAACATCGGGGGGACAGCTACCATAGTATAAGTTCTCAATCAGTCAGTAATAAATAATGGCATAAACACACCATAGCATAAGGCAGTAAACATCGGCGTTAAAAAACCCCTAACGGTTATTTATTCACCTTTAGGTATAGGTCATTGGCCGCTAAATCTAGCGCAATCTGACCCACGTTACCTGCACCTTGGGTGATTAATAAATCGCCAGCTTGTAGCAGTCGTTGCATCACTGGAGCCAAGTGATCTTTATCTACCAAAGTGGGCTCCACTTCTCCACGCAAGCGGATACTGCGGGCGAGCGACTTGGTATCTGCCCCCATGATAGGACTCTCCCCTGCCGAATACACATCCAATAACAGCAGCTCATCGACGCTAGACAATACTGCGACAAAGTCATCATAGCAGTCACGGGTACGGCTATAACGGTGCGGCTGAAATAATAGCACGATGCGGCGCTCCGGATAGCTCTTACGCGCAGCTTTAATGGTGGCTTCGACCTCTTTAGGATGATGGCCGTAATCATCGACCAACAGCACATCGCCGTCGCCATAGCTCACACAGGCTTGATGCTCAAAACGACGACCAACACCGGCGAACTTCTGTAGTGCACGTTTGATGGCATCGTCATCCACCCCTTCGTCCGTTGCCATGGTGATAGCAGCCAAAGCGTTATACACGTTATGATCGCCCGGAATATTCAAGGTCAGCGGTAACGGCTCACGGTCTTTACGCAATACAGTAAAATGCGTTTTAGTGCCTTCCACTAAGATATCGACCGCTTGCACATCATTATGCGACTTAAAACCGAAGGTCAAGACCGGACGACCAATATCGTCAATCATGTCATACAGTTCGGTATCATCGCCACAGACTACGGCCAAACCGTAAAAAGGCATATTCTGTAAAAATTGAATATAAGCGGCTTTGAGTTTGTCAAAGCTGTTCTCATAAGTTTCCATATGGTCTTGGTCGATATTGGTGACAATAGCGGCCATAGGGTGCAACGATAAGAATGAGGCGTCGGACTCATCAGCTTCCGCTACGAGGTAACGACTGCCGCCTAACGCAGCGTTTTTACCTGAAGCATTAAGCTTGCCACCGATCACATAGGTAGGGTCTAAACCGGCTTCATCCAACATGGTCGTTAATAAGCTGGTCGTAGTGGTTTTACCATGCGCCCCAGCCACTGCAATACTGTGACGATAACGCATTAGCTCACCCAGCATATCGGCACGACGTACTACAGGCAGACGCGCTTTTAATGCGGCTTGAATCTCAGGGTTTTTACGATCGATAGCGGTAGATACCACCACCACATCAGCATTGGCAATGTTTTGTGAGTCATGACCGATATGGACTTCGATACCGACTTCACGCAACCGCTCGGTGACTGGCCCTTCTTTAATGTCCGAGCCACTAACCACATAGCCTTGGTTATGCAAGACTTCAGCGATACCACACATTCCTGAACCACCAATACCAACGAAATGAATATGTTGAATGCGGCGCATTTCTGGAATCTCAATTAGGCGTTTAGGCAAAGCTTGGGCCGCAGTTGGCTGGCCTGTGGCTGTGTCGTGGTCCGTATCGCTCATAGTCGCAAAAGGCATAGGGGTCTCTCAAAGTGAATTAGCATGGAAATTAGAAGGGATAAAACTATAAATTACAGCAACTAAATAGCCGCCAATAAACGCGGTCATTGACTATTTAGCTAGGGTATTCCAAACGATATCAGCGACTTGCTGACTTGAACCACGATGCGCATGGGCATAGCCGCGCTCGGCCATTGCCAAACACTCGCTGCGGTTAAGCTTGGCCAAGGTGTCCGCCAGACCTTGCGCGGTCAACTCGCTTTGCGGCATTAAGATAGCGGCATCAATCTTCGTTAAAGTCTTGGCATTGGCCGTTTGATGGTCATCCACCGCATGGGGTAGCGGTACAAATATGGCCGCAATACCGACATTTTGAATCTCAGTCACCGTCAAAGCCCCTGCGCGGCAAACAATAACATCCGCCCAATTATAAGCGGCCGCCATATTGTCAATGAAGGGCGCCACTTTGACTTGATGCTGACTCGTATCTACTGCGTTATATGCTGCTTGCGTGGTCTGTTCATTATTACGACCACACTGGTGATGCACTTCTAGCGGCTGCTGAATCAGGGCTAACATTTTGGGAACCGTCTCATTGAGTACTTGCGCTCCCAACGAGCCCCCCACTACTAATAGCTTAAGAGGTGCCGTACTTTGGATGTCATAGCGCTCGGCAGGCGAAGCCACCCCTGTAATGGTGTTGCGCACCGGGTTACCCACGGTCTCTAATTTGGCCGTTTTTTGGCTATCACCAAAAGTATTTTCGAACGCCTGCAGCACCTTGTTAGACAGTTTGGCTAAATAGCGGTTGCTCATGCCAGCAATAGCATTTTGCTCGTGGATGACTAGCGGCGTGCCCGTCATACGCGCGGCGATACCACCCGGTGCTGAGACATAACCCCCAAAGCCGACCACCATATCTATCTGCTGACTGCGGATAATTTTTACGGCCGCCAAGGTCGCTGCTAGCAACGTCCCCGGTAGCTTGAGTAAGCGGCCAACACCTTTACCGCGTAAACCTTGCATATTAATAGCATGAAAAGTATAACCGGTCGGTTTGACCAAGTCATTCTCCATACCCCCAGGCGTGCCGAGCCAATGGATTTGGGCACCGCGGCTACTGAGCTCTTCAGCGACAGCTAAGGCGGGAAAGACGTGGCCGCCCGTCCCCGCTGCCATCATTAAAATTTGCGGTGCTTTCATACATATATCCTAGATTTAAAACAAGATTTTAAAGGTGTGGTGACGGTTAGCAAAGTTATTTTTAAAGAGATCATTTTGCGCAATAGTAGCTTTTAGACAACCGCTACTTTGAAGGCGCTATTTAAAAAAATTATAGCAAACGTTAAGTCGCAAAATAATAGCATAATCTTACCGTACAGGCGACGCTAGATAGTAGTGATAACACGTTCACCCCTAAGGAAAGACAAAATTGTTGTAACCGTAACACTCAGTTAATAAACAAAAAAACCAAGCCGCAAAATAAGCGACTTGGTTTTTGATACAGCATTTTGATTAGCTAAAGAGGTTTATAACACTAAAGCTCGCTAACTGGGTAAATCGGTCTGATAGCGTTGCCGACTATCTGCGTTTAAGGATGCGGGTTTTACCTAGTAGCGCCACGCCTTTATAGCCCCGCAGCTTTAGAGTATCGCCATTTAACTCGGCTTTACCTGAAAAGGTCATGCCAGTCTCTGGCTCAATCCCACTACCACCACTATATTTATTAGGGTTACTAGGGTCGACTTTCATACCCCACAGTACTGTAGCCCCTTTTAAGGGTTTATTTTCGAATTTACCTTTACAAGTATCACAGACTTTTTTACCCACTGCTCGAGGGTCTAAAACTTCTACAATTTTGGCAGACAACACCCCATTATTATCGACAAATTGCAGCACTGAGTCAGGCTGGTTTTTATCGTTGTAGGTGATCCATTTGGTATTGTGCAGCTGGTCGGCCGCACTAGCCGCCATGCCAATCGTTAAACCAGCGGTCAATAAGAGTGACTTTGCAAAAATATTCATAATACATCCTTGTATCTAATTAAAAGAATTGTCAGCCACTATAGCTTAGCTAAACCCTAAGCTGCCTTAATTATCAAACCAAAATTAGCCATCCAGAATTAACAATTTAAAATTAATAATAATGAGCCCAATTAAGGTTTTTAACCTAATCAACAACTTCGATGGAAGGCATAACTGACAGTTGTTGAGTTCATATTACAAGGATTTTACAAAAATTCAAGTTATGGTTACTACCTTAACGTATAAAATATTTGTTGTTATATTACCTATTTGTTGCTTATTTTAAACAAATGTCACTTTTTTATAGCGGGATATCGGTACAGAATTCAGAGGCAAAACCTAGGACAAGGTTAGAAAAAGACCACTAAAAAAGCCACCTGTCACGGTAGCTTTGATAATTTTAGCTAAATAGGTCGTACAACAGCACTAGTGTTAAATCGAAATGACTATAGCTTAAGCTTATTTTCAATAGCAATAATAAAGTCAGTAGCGATGTCCGTACCACATTGATCGTCGATCTCACGCACACACGTGGGACTGGTCACGTTAATCTCGGTAATACGCGCGCCAATCAGGTCTAAACCTACAAACATTAGGCC
Organism: Psychrobacter sp. CoH-33_TS_01; assembly: GCF_058189395.1. Classification (NCBI taxonomy): domain Bacteria; kingdom Pseudomonadati; phylum Pseudomonadota; class Gammaproteobacteria; order Moraxellales; family Moraxellaceae; genus Psychrobacter; species Psychrobacter sp. CoH-33_TS_01. The sequence goes on along the minus strand of NZ_JBVGQI010000006.1, from coordinate 158,499 downwards.
TTTTTCTTTGACGATAGGAGCGACTTTTAAGGCCACTTCGCGCTCAGCATCCGTCAAGGGCATAGCCACACCGCTACCGCCCGCCGCTAAATTACCACGGGTCTCTCCTTTCATCGGAATGCGCGCTAACGAGTAATCGACCACTTCGCCATCAACGATCAGCACGCGCTTATCTCCCGCAGAGATTTCAGGCAGATAACGCTGTGCCATAATAGGCAAAGTCTCAAGTTCGGTCAGCATCTCAAGGGTAGCACCAATATTCGGGCTGCCTTCTGTCAATCGGAAAATCCCGGTGCCCCCCATGCCATCTAACGGCTTAACGATGACATCTTGGTGCTCGGCGATGAATTTGCGAATATGGGCTTGTTTGCTGGTCACAATGGTGGGGCTCATATACTCACTAAACCAAGTCGCAAAGAGCTTTTCATTACAATCACGGATACTCTGTGGATCATTGACCACCAACACGCCAGCGGCCTTGGCATGGTCTAACATATAAGTCGCATAGACAAAGCGCATGTTAAACGGAGGGTCTTTACGCATTAAGATAACGTCATAATCCGTAATAGGCTGGGTAACGCTAGCCGCCAAGCTATAGAAATCTTTAGGGTCGCGGCGCACAGTAATCGCTTGCGCATCCACCATCAACTGTCCCTTATCCAACCATAAATCATGCTGCTGGCAGTAGCCTAGTGTATGACCGCGATCTGACGCTGACCACATCATCGCTAGGGTCGTGTCTTTTTTATAATTGACGTATTCGATCGGATCCATAATAACCAAGATGTTTAACGACTTAAGATCTGCACTCATAAAAGACTCTTGCAATCAGGTGGATGGGATAAAGGAAATTAGAATATTTTTCTATTAAACGCCGTATTGCTCACGGTAGTGACGCATCTTGGCCAATTGGGTCGCATCGCCGCTAGTCTCGATATAAGCAATCAAATCATCGATATCGACCAACGCTTTAACCGGTACGTCTAACTGAGCCGCCAGCTCTTGGATAGCAGATTGCTCTTGCAGGCCTTTTTCTTTACGGTCTAAGGCCACAATGACCCCAGCTACCGTAGCGCCCGCTCCTTGCAACAGCTCAATCACTTCGCGCATCGCAGTGCCAGCAGTGATGACATCGTCCAATACCCAGACTGCTTTGCCGCTGACATCCGTACCGACCAGATTGCCGCCTTCGCCGTGGGCTTTGACTTCTTTGCGGTTATAGCCCCATTTGGCATTGATGCCGTGGTTAATCCATAACGCTTGTGCAGTAGCGGCCACAAAAGGAATTCCCTTGTAAGCGGCGCCAAAGATAACCAACTCCTGCGGGCTATCCGTCAACTGTACTTGCTCGGCTAGCGCTTCGGCATAGCCATTGGCCAATAACGACAGCATCTCACCACTCGCCAGCAAGCCTGCATTAAAGAAGTAGGGGCTAATACGGCCAGACTTTAGCACAAATTCACCGAATTTTAGAACCTGATTGTCGAGGGCTAGACTGATAAATTGATGAGAAGAAAACAAAGCCGTTTGCATAGACTGTCCTATGATGAAGGGGAAATGAGTAGAATGAATTTGTGCGGTATTGTACGCAACTTTATGAATATTGACCAATACTTACTACGAGGCTGCGCCTGTCTCGCTGGCCCATGTATATATACTTATATATACAGTCATTCAGGCTGACTGACTAAGTCATCCAACCATTAATCGTATACTCGCTCATATTGGGATAGCGCGAGAGCAGCGAACAGCGCGATGATAAATTAAAATGGCAGTCACCCTCCTCGCTCACCTGTATCAACCAGCCTAAATAATGGGCCGCTACAATCACATGGCCAGGGAATAGACGAATCTGCCGATACTGCTGACGACGCAGCGGGACAATCTGCAATTGGCTTAGTAAATAACTGCGCAAATACTGACAGAGGTCAGCGGCACTATAGCTCGTATTAATAGTTTTACGAGTCTCGCACTGGCTGAGCGCATGTACGGCTACGCTACACGCAATAATATCGGTGCCTAGACTGCCCTCGCCACTATCGAAACGCTCGGGATAAAGTAACAGCTCCCAATCATCCGCATAATCCCCATTCAATAATTCGTCGGCATCATAACGGTGGCTGGATACGGCGCGCTCATTGGCGCTCGCCATACCATAACGCGTCAACAAGGGATAAGCTCGTAACGCCGCCTGAATATCCGCCATATCCAATAAAATCATATTGGCCAGCGACAGCAATAAAGGCTGCTCGCTATGGTTGTGATAGAAACTGGCGGGTAACTCCATTAAATGCGCTGCAGACATTAAGGCCAGATGCTCTGCTAAGGGCTCTGATTCAATCAAGGCCCATTTCGACAGTTTGGCGGCTATCTTGGCGCTATCTTTGCGAGGGATAGGAGCGGCCTGCTTATAAATTTGCCGCAACTGACGATTGCTGCTGGGCACCGGCTCCGGAATATCGGTTAGCGGCCGCGCAGGATCAATGGGAGTCTTGGCGGGGTCAAAGTTTGGGTGACGAATGGCGGGAGACTGCGGCAATTGCCGCGCCTTATTCAGCTCAGAGGCCGTGGCATCCTCGGCGGCACTATCGGCTACTACTGCAGGCTGTACTGAAGTGGCCGAGGTAGAGGACTGCGTCATGATATCTTTCCATTAAAATCAGCGATTAAGATTATTCATTAACATGAGCCATCAGTATTATCGAACTTTAAGCCGAACTTTATAAAGTCGCGGCAACTATACTGTTAGCTCCTTAACACTTTAGATAATACCATACGCTATCCTGAGATAACTGAGTGGCTTAGTGACAAAATCTGTCAGATTACTAAACGTAGCACTGCATTCTCGTCCCTAGGGATTGAGAACGGACCGCTCACTCTATTCTAGCTATTTTCTAACAGCGTTTATAATAGCGGCTGTTTTGTAATGGCGTCCACAGTCTCTGTACAGCGTAAGCAATGCCGTGAGCTACTTTTAAGCTGGCTGCTAAATAAAATGACTGCTATCAAACCATCTTTAAAGGTGTTGTAAAATATGCTGATAACCAGACTGCCAATCGGGGTAAGTTAGCCAAGCTAAGGGAATATTGCTGTGTAAACGCTTACCAGATACCGTCGTCGTATCGTCAATCTCAGGAATGGTGGTATCAAGTTTTTCACATAACCACTGCGCCATCTCATAAGAGGTCACAGGAGCATAATCGCTTGCTAAATAAACAGGCTGTACCTCTTCATCAGCGAGCGTTAATACGTTAGTAATAATCGTAATCAAATCGGTATCCATAATGCGATTGGTCCAAGCATATTTCGGCATAGAGGACTTCTCCGCTTCTTGCGCCTTACGGACGCGCATTAAACGCTCTTCTCCATAAATGCCACTAGGACGAATAATTACCGCTCTGTCACCATAGGTTTGCTGCAAGACTTGTTCGGCTTTGAGAATATAGACGGAAGCTCCGCGCTTTGGCATGATAGGTTGTACGCTAGCATCTATCCACTCACCATCATCTTGACCATAGACGCCTGTTGAAGAGATAAACACCACGCGCTTAAGTTTCGGTAAATCATCCGCTAAATCTGCAATATGCTGTGCAATGCCAAAATAAGTATTTTTATAAGCCTCAACATCATATTGATCAGGCGTAACGATAATGGCAATGTGCGTAAATTCGCTAATCTGCTCAGCCGTAAGCTTCAGGGCGTCCTCTTGCAAAAAGCCCACTTTATCGTCTAAGCGATAGTTGCTGCGCTCGCGGCGGGCAAGGCCGGTTACCTGCTGGTTTTGCTGCGCCAATTGATTGGTCACAGGATTGCCAATATCGCCTTGACCGATAACTAGAATGTTGGTTGGGTTGGCTGCTGTCATGCTATGTCCTTATTAGTATTATTAATAGTCGTTTTAATCATTCTGTCCTAGTGCTACTGCTCAGCCTATCCTAAAAATACTTCACATAAGCCAATTGCACATCATCTTTATCGCGCACTCTATCTTGAAATTCGTAGTTGCCTTGCAAACGTATGGCTTGGTTGCGGTCAATATCGTATTGCACGCCTAGAGTAGCGATGGGTTGCCAATAATGACCCGTGCCACGCTCGCCAGTATTCGCATCTACATCAATATCGCCATGATACCAGTAAGGCACCTGTACTTCAGCCTGAGCGCGCAACTTGGGCGAGACTTGATAACGACACCCGAGATTGGCTCCCACCCCGACCCGCCAGCCATTGTTAACTCCTTTACCCACTTGGGTCATCCCCGTGCCGAGCGCATAGCACAGTTGTGACGGTTGTTGTACGGAACCCGCTTTAGCCCCGCTAAAACCTACCGACACCCCTTGCTCATAAGCAGCATTCGCCACCAAATGGTCGCCACCAGCGGGCTCTGAACCATCATTTACCCGAGTAGCGCCTAGATTAAGCCCCCAAGTCTTGCCGGTCTTCGCACTGTTAATCGGATTAAAAGAACGACCACGAATCAAGGTTAAATCTTGTAGCACGACACTTTTTTGATTAGGGCGATAGCTATCGTTGTCATCGTTATCGTAGACGCGAAAAGACAGAGCTGCGCCCTCTAAAGCAAAATTCTCTGGATAGCCATCTGGGCGGTCTAATAAATCATGAAACCCAGCTCGGAAGCCTAAAGTTAAATAACCCAAGTCATTACGGCTGCCGACCCCGACCATAGCCCGTTGCAGCAGATGAGCGTCATTAGGATTATTATTAGCAGGCAGTACAGGCGTAGTCAGGAGCTTATTGTCCTTACTAATTATACTTTCCGGTAAGTTTAATAAAGTGGACTGCGCAGCTGTAGTGCCTGTATCCATGCTTGTGTCCGTATTATTACTGGTCGCTACAGTCGCCATGTCATTACTAGCTTGTGCAGCTAGCGCATTTATTTTAGCTTGGCGTAAGCTGTCATCAGCAGGCAAATAAGTTTGCTCAGTAATCAGAGCTTCATCGGTTAATAGTCGCACCACATCTGAGGGCACCACCACATAAGGCAGTTGACTGAGCAGACTGCCCTCAGGACGCACTATATCGATATAACGGAGGATTTCTGAGGCGCAGTTATCAGTCGTAAAATAATACGGCAGCCCCAAGTCTTTAGTTTCCCAAACGTGGCGCATAATCTGCTGAATCTCAGCCTGGGTCAGCTGTAAGGGGTACTGCCAAACATCACGCTCATCCCCTTGTAAGTAATAGGCTAGCTTTTCAGGATAAGGATCGATAGTGATGTCATTAGGATATAGACCGGTCATAGATTTGACGGCATAGAGGGCAAAGTTATCATCGGGGTTGCCCGCAACCGTATCATTCAGCGCATGCGCGTGGTCGATAGCACTAGGGTCAGCGAGACTCTTGGTAGAGTCAATCAACATGAGCGTATGACCAAAAGCGGATAACGGATTGTCCAAGTACTCTTCGGCAAATATCACGGACAACCGCTGCGGGTCTAATTTGGCCATCCAAGCATCAAACTCGCCACAATCAATAGCGGCCAGCTCGGCATCAGGAATAGCAAGCTGTTGTTGCAACCAATGGATACGCGCTGGAAAGCGGCATAGGACCGCCTGATTTTGGCTTTGCTCAGCGGCTGAGAGGTGGTTCGTCGTCATCATTTTTAACAAGGCCAAGAGCTCAGCTTCTGGGTCGGTACGCCCCGCCGGACTGACAAAAAACTCAGCATTTTTGACAGGGCTAGTATTGGCTTTAGCGTTTTTCGTCTGACCCGGCTTGCTGTCTTTAAGATAGAGCAGGCGGCGCCAAGTGGTTTGTTCTGCTAAGTTTAATGCGAGCGCCTGTTGGCGGTACTGCTGGTAAGGGGTCGCCGATTCAGTGGCAACAATGCTAACCGCCGGTGAGCTAACCGACGTTTCTACAGCCTCTGTTGCCTGAGTAGCGGCTGCCATAACGGTGCTACTGGCAAGCGTCATTAGCGCAAGACCTGCCATTTTCGCTACAGACATAGGAGTTAACAGCACATAATCGGTCGACAGCACGGGCGAGAGTCGCATAATATCCTCAGCAGCATCACAGCAGGTTATAGAATCAGGGTAATGGGTATGGCTATTATAGTAGCCCCTGTCAGTAGCGACCATGCCACAATTGTAGTCCGCACCGATAAAATCATGCCGCCCCCTTGCATCCCTTTGCAAACTCGCCTAGGCTATGATTTTCAGTTATTTATCGTCTTCATATTATGCCGACTACTGCTCCCACGACTGCCCAACCTGCTGCCCAACCTGCTGCTGACTTTACTATTGCTGCCGGTCGCTTAACCCCTGCCAATTGGGTCGCCTCCCCCAACTTTAATCCCCGTCCCGATAACACGGCAATTAATGCCATTGTTATTCATAATATTAGCTTGCCGCCCGACGAGTTTGCGCAGCACGATGCTAAAGGCAACCATTATGTCGAAGCTTTATTTACCAATACCTTAGACTGGGACGCCCACCCCTACTTTAAAACCATCGAAAGTATGGAAGTGTCCGCGCATCTCTTTATTCAGCGCGATGGCCGGGTCACTCAGTTTGTGAATTTTGCTGAACGGGCTTGGCATGCGGGCCGCTCGAGCTATTTAGCGCAACCAGAATGCAACGATTATAGTATTGGCATTGAGCTGGAAGGCTCAGACTTTCAAGCCTTTACCGAGGCGCAATATGCCGCCTTGGCGCCGGTCATCGCCGCTATTTATCAAGCCTACCCACAGACCCGCCGGCACCTAACCGGGCACAGCGACATTGCTCCAGGCCGAAAAACCGATCCTGGGCCTTTTTTTGATTGGGCAAAATTACGCGAAATGGTGGCAAATTTAATAGCTTAGTTTATTTTTTATAGCTTAATATTTGGATAATCATGAATTGGATAGATATAGTTGATTCTGCAGTTAAAATTGGGCTAGGCGCACTCATTTCAGGTATTACTGCTCTTGTGTTGACTTCAACTCAACATCGTAATTCGCTCGAAAAATCTAAAGTGGACCGTGAGTTTGAAATGCTGAAAGAGGTTGCCGAAAAAATAGAAGCTTTTAATCAAGTATCTCTGAAATATTGGGCACTTTCTACTGATTGGCGCAGACGATGGGCAGAAGATAATACAGTTGTCCAAACTAAAATGTTAAAGGATTCTTATCTCGACCTATTTAATAGTTTTAGTGAACTTACTAAAGCTGAATCTTTATTATTGTTATTCGTACATGAAAATGCCCAACTTAAACTAAGAGAATATGGTGAAGTGGTCATCGATTTTTACAAGACCGTTAAATCTACAGATATTACTTTTGATAGTGATGATTCGGTCAAATATAGAGAATCTATTGTTCTCAAGCGCTCAGAAATTTTTTCAATATTACATAACATTTATAAAACTATTTAGACCTAATATCGTCCAATCTCATTCCATCGTAAATTCATGTTGCGGTAAACAGATAATGCTATAATCCGACCCATTTAGAATGGTTAAAGGCATTGATTCTCCATGGCAAAAAGTAAACTGTTCCGCTCCACCATGGTCGTCAGCTCAATGACGATGATGTCACGTATTTTAGGTCTAGTACGCGATATGGTGCTTATGAGCGTTTTTGGCGCCGGCGGTCTCATGGATGCCTTCTTGGTCGCCTTCAAGATTCCCAACTTTTTGCGCAGACTGTTCGCCGAAGGGGCTTTTAGCCAAGCCTTTGTCCCCGTCCTTTCTGAATATAAAGAGCGCTTTACTATTCAAGAAGTGCAGATTCTCATTAGCCGTACCTCAGGTGCTTTGCTAATGATTTTGTCGGCACTTACCGTGGTGGTTATTCTCGCCGCGCCTTGGGTAATTACCTTATTTGCCCCTGGTTTCGCGGATAGCCCTGATAAGTTTGGCACCGCCAGCGACTTATTGCGACTGACCTTCCCTTACTTACTATTTATCTCCATGACCGCATTTGCCGGTAGTGTCTTGCAAAGTTATGGTCGCTTTGCCGCCCCTGCCTTTGCGCCAGTCCTTCTCAACCTGTGTATGATTGGGGCCGCGCTTATTTTTGCCCCTATGTTCTCTAAACCTATTATGGCATTAGGCTATGCCGTCGCCATCGCAGGTTTGCTACAGTTCCTGATTCAGCTGCCACAGTTATGGCAACAAAAACTGCTGGTCGCTCCTAAGGTAGACTTTCAACACGAAGGGGTACGCCGTATCCTCAAGTTGATGCTGCCGGCCATTTTTGGGGTGTCGGTCACTCAGATCAACCTATTGCTTAACACTGTCTTTGCCTCACTCATGATAGGCGGCTCCGTATCTTGGCTATATGCTGCCGAGCGCCTAAGTGAGTTGCCATTAGGACTAATCGGGGTCGCTATCGGTACGGTTATCTTACCGAGCTTATCGGCCAGTGAAGCCAAAAAAGACGACGTCACTTTCCGTAAGACTTTAGACTGGGCATCACGACTGATTATTATGGTGGGCTTGCCGTCCTCTGTGGCGTTGTTTGTGTTGTCTGATGTGTTGATGCAGTCGCTGTTTATGCGCGGTGAGTTTTTAATGCGTGATGCTGAAATGAGTGGCTTAGCGCTGCGCAGTATGTCCGGCGGTATCTTAGGCTTTATGCTAATTAAAATCTTTGCCCCAGCTTTCTTTGCCCGCCAAGATACTAGAACGCCCGTGAAAATTGGTATTATTGCCGTCATTGCTAACATGGTGTTTAGTGTTATCTTTATCGGTATCTTCTACTTCTTTAAATTGCCGCTACATGGTGGCCTGGCCCTCGCTACGACAGGCGCCTCGTTCGTCAACGCGGGTTTGCTGTACTACTTCTTGCATAAGCGCGATTTATTCCGTTTTGGTCCGCATTGGAAAAAGCTATTTGCGCAGTTTGGCTTTGCCAGCGCCGTTATGGTCGCCGCTTTATACGCCATGTTGCCTTACTACCCGGTCGAGTCAGCCCAGTGGCAACGCATTGGTGCCGTAGGCATTATTTGTGTGGTAGGCGCTATGGTCTATGGCATCGTATTATTGGCGACTGGCTTCCGACCACGTCAATTAAAACATGGTTAATTAAGGAACAAAATATGACATTTTTCGTGAAAGCTCTACCGCTAGGTGCCGCATTGGCCGCTGTACTTTTAATCTCAGGGTGCGATAAAAAAGAAGCTGCTGTGGACGAAACGCCTGTTACTAATAGTGACTCTGCTACAGAAAACAGTACTGCAACAGAAGCTAATACGGTTGTAGTTGATAAAGAGACTGCCGCTAGTGACAAACAAGCGACTGAGTCTAATGGCGCAGTGCTGCCGACTACAGCAGGTGCAGAGGCCAGTGCAGGCACCCAAGCTCAGCCTAGCTTGATGAGTAATCCTGTCGAGCCGAATACGCCGGAAGCTACGGTAAAAGCCGCCATCGATACCTTGTATTACGGTGACGCTAAAGAAGCGGCCAGTTATTACTATGTCGACATGAAAGACTTCGCAGACGAGCTGGCAAAGACCCAGTATGCTTTTCAGCAAACGGTCACAGGCGTTACCATTACTAAGACGACATATAGTGACGATAAAACTCAGGCGAATGTCTTGGGTGAAATTAGACTAAAAGGGCAAACCGAACCGGCCCCTCTAGCTTATACCTTGCAGAAGATGGATGGTAAATGGAAGATATTAGGGTAATTAATGGCTTTAAAGCCACCTAACCTATCTGTTAGTTAGGAGTCCTAGTTACTTACACATTCAGTTAAAACACTTCTTGAAACCTCCCTTTTAAGGGGAGGTTTTTAATGCCTGATGTTTTTTTAATGCCTGATGTTTAATAAATGATGTTTAATAACTAGCCCTTTAGGCCACGCAAAATCAGTGATTAGCTGGGTGCACCGCTTTACCTAGCATCACTACATCCGCTATAAACCCTTCCATATCGCAGACTTGCGGCATCCGTCCCCACTCGCTAAAGCCTAATTGGGCAAATAGCGCTAGGCTTGCCATATTATGGCCAAAGACTAATGCGACGACATTATTGATGCCCAGCTGTGGAGCTTGAGTTAACATCCAGGTGGCGAGACGTTTGGCGAGACCTTGGCGCTGATATTCTGTAGCGACATAGATACTGATTTCACTGCTAATATGATAGGCGGGCCGATCGTATATATTGCTAAAACTGCCCCAAGCCATAAGGGCCCCTGCCTCATTTTTAACCACATAAATGGGACGTTTACTATCGCCAGCATGGGCGTCAAACCACTTTTGCCGCATCGCCACCGTAACGGGTCTAAGATCTGCCGTAGCGACTTTGCTATCGATACTCTGATTATAGATTTGTACAATAGCTAGCAAGTCGCTAGGGGCCGCTAAAGACACGTGCTGACCCGCGGATAACTCAACCAATATAGCCATAGAAATGCCCGTTACCTTGTTCGTTAATAGCGTAAATAATCCGTCCAATATAGCCCAACATAATCTTCACGGTAATTGTGCAAAGCTACAGCGTATTTTACTTTATAATGATATCCTTAAACATACTCTCCTCTCTTAACTCTCTGTTTTTCTTATTGAGCTGTGCCTACTTTGCTTATGAACACCTATTATCTTGATGATCTATTGCAGACCCAGTCTGACGCGACTACGCCTGCCCCCCTTTTGCCTGCCAGTGTGCTCACGATTGGTAATTTTGATGGTGTCCATCGTGGCCATCAAGCCATGCTGAGCGAGACCTTAGCGCAGGCACAGCAGCAAGGCCTTGGCAGTGCGGTTATGATATTTGAGCCACAGCCTAGAGAGTATTTTGCGGCCTTAAAAGGCGAGCCGATGGCTGTCCCTGCTCGCTTGACGAGCCTGGCAGAAAAGCAATCCTTGCTTGCCCATTACGGCGTAGACACCCTTATCGTCGCCAGTTTTGACGATGCCTTCCGCTCACTATCCGCTACTGAATTTGCCGATATTTTAGCGCAGACGCTCAGTGTCAAAGCCCTTGTGTTAGGCGATGACTTCCGTTTTGGCCATGACCGTACCGGCGATAGTGAGTTTTTACGGCACTATGGTTTACCGGTCACGACCTTAGATACGGTCACCGACAATACGCTATTAGCCGACCGTATCAGCTCTACGCGCATTCGCCAATTATTAGCGGCAGGAAAACTAGAGACAGCCAACCAATTGTTAGACCGCGATTACACTATGACCGGGGCGGTCGTACCCGGTGATCAAATTGGTCGTACGCTGGCTTTCCCTACGGCCAATATCAGCTTAAACCGTTTAAAGCCCGCATTGCATGGGGTGTTTGGCGTCGATGTCGTTATGCTCGATGACCAAGGTAATGTCGATGCGAAGGGTTGGAAAAAGGCCACTGAAGGTAAGCACAAAGGTATCCCTGGTCTGCGCCCTAACAGTCTATTTGGTACTGCTAATATCGGCACGCGGCCTTCAGTAGATAAGCCCGCTGACTGGCGGTTAGAAGTCTATTTCCCAGATTTTAAAGGCGATTTATACGGTAAAACTTTGCAGGTGCGGTTCTTGCATTATCTGCACGCGGAACGTAAGTATGATGGTCTTGATGCTTTGAAAGTCGGTATTAATCAAGATGTGGTGGATTTGCGTGATTGGCGGACTAAGCAGTAGAGCTACTTGTTAAACAGAGCCGCTGGTTAAATAGTACTGCTGATTAAATACAGCCGCTTGTCAGCCTATAGATTTCAGATAGTTTATACCTAAAAACTTAGACCTAAAAAAACCTGCTAATTAGCAGGTTTTTTATTGAACTGTACTTAATAAAAAATGACTTAAGAATCAAAATATTCTTAGAATTAGGCAGTCGGGTGCAGACGAACGTTAAGCTCATCAATGATTTCTACCCAAGCAGCGTCCTGCTTCCACTCTTCTTGTAGGAACATACGCTGTTTTTCAGACCAAATAGTAGACTCAGTTAGCTTTTCTTCTTTAGCCAATTGGTTATTTTCGATAAAAGTCTCAATAGCCTCATCCGAGCTGTCTAGTCCCAATTGAGCAAACAAATTGTTCATGGTGTATTCGTTTTCACCTAACATACAGATACTCCTAAAATTAATATAATAATGACTCTACTACTGAGCTTATATGGTTTTGCTTTATTTAACTCAAACCAGCGTGAGTTTGTTTTAATGACTTATTAACTATAGCAAACTGCTATAAAAATGCTGTTATTCATCGTAACGGGTCGTAGTTTCTGCGTATCTAAATTTACCTTTAGCTAGGTCTTTTTTTATACGAGCCTGCTTTTATATAAAAATTAACCTAAAAAAAGTCCCCTATACGCAATGTATAGAGGACTTCTTTATTACCCTAAAAGCTCAATAGCTTTCAGCATAACTGTCTTTAAGCACAATTGGCTTTAAGCTTATGGTAGTAGGTGTGCTACGCCATCACGCTCTTCAGTCAATTCTTGCTCAGTAGCGGCCATTTTCTCTTTAGAGAAATCAGATGAAGTGTCTACGCCTTCAACGATTGACCAGTCGCCATTGCTGCAAGTACAAGGGAATGAGTAGATTAGGCCTTCAGTGATACCGTACTCACCGTTTGAATAAACGCCCATTGATACCCAATCGTTCTCATCAGTACCTAGTGCCCAAGTACGCATGTGCGCGATAGCAGCGTTGGCAGCTGAAGCGGCAGAAGAAGCGCCACGAGCTTGGATGATAGCTGCGCCACGTTTTTGTACGCTTGGGATATAGCTGTTTTCGTACCAATCACGGTCCACCAAATCAAGAGCAGGTTTACCTTCAACAGTAGCTGCAGTCAGGTCAGGGTACTGAGTTGATGAGTGGTTGCCCCAGATGATCATTTTCTTCACATCATTAACGGTAGTTTTGGTCTCTTCAGCCAACTGTGCCATAGCACGGTTGTGGTCCAGACGGGTCATAGCCGTAAAGTTGCGTGGGTCTAAATCAGGCGCATTACGCTGAGCGATTAAAGCGTTAGTGTTTGCAGGGTTACCTACAACCAATACTTTTACGTCACGGCTAGCGACAGAGTTTAGCGCTTTACCTTGCACTGAGAAGATCGCAGCGTTTGCTTCTAGTAGGTCTTTACGCTCCATACCAGGGCCACGAGGACGCGCGCCTACTAATAAGGCATAGTCAACATCTTTAAAAGCAACTTCTGCATCATCAGTCTGTACAATGCCGGCTAGCAATGGAAAAGCACAGTCTTCAAGCTCCATGACCACACCTTTTAGTGCATCTAGTGCTGGTGTAATCTCGAGTAATTGTAAGATAACAGGCTGATCGTTACCTAACATTTCGCCTGCAGCGATGCGAAATAACATGGCATAACTAATATTACCAGCAGCACCAGTGACGGCAACTCGAATTGGCTGTTTCATATAACTCTCCGATTTAATTAATATAGATTATGATGACGACGGATTGCGACTGTTCATGGCGAACATACGGCTCGTGTCATGAGGGCAGGCCGACCCTATAGTAAATTAGGTCGTTATAAAAGGGAATAATAAGCAAGATAACAAAGTTGGCTACCCGTATTGGCCACCTGTTATTTTGTGCTCTATATAAAGTCACTAATAACTTATATCGGTGAAAATCACTTAAGATAGCAATGGACTGGGACAGCGGCAGAGACTAATGTCACCCGCTCGGCTTGGTCACCTTTCTTATTTTTCGAGAGGTAGTGTATCACCTAGTTTGCGCAAGCGTCTAGGTAGAATTTCAAGGTTATCTTAGCTTATTTGCCGCCTGAAATGATAAAGTTGCTGCCACAGTTATCCACTACAGAGGGACAACGGCCAAAGCTATTGCCTTGATAGCAAATATGAATCTCAGTGAGGACAGACTGACGGCGACTGGCATCTTGGCAGATTAGGTCTACCCCAGCGGCGCTCATACCTGGATTTAAGCGGAGTAATTGGCTTAAGAATCTTGATTTCGAGACCGTATAACTGTTGCCTGTATTCAACTCACGTGGTAGCTTTAATTCACTCGCATGGCTAACAATTTGCCGGAAATAGAAACTTGAACGCAGCGGACTACAGGCCCCATAACGACGCCATGCTTGATCGCGGACGGTAGCATCGGGCATCACTTTATTAACGACGCGCAATTGTAGCGGGGTCAAATCTGCTCTGCCGCCCCGACCACAGCTATCGCCATAACCTAAATCCAGACCCGAAACTGTCAGCGAGTAACCCTCTAAACATTGACGCATCTTTGCTCGCGTCGGATAGATGCTACACAAGGCAGGCGCCATCTCAATCATTAAGATACGCTGGCCCACTTTAGCATTGCCCGCAGCATAGGCGGGAGTCAGCGCAATACTGCCCACTAGTAAAGTGAGCATTACTATAGCTTTAATCATAAAGCTAGGCATCCCTTGACCCCCAGCTGTAGTCGATGAGTGTCGCGCAGATAAGGCGCTATTTTTTGCAGACTCACGACTCGCAAGGCGGAGTAGAAAAGACTTGAGAGTGGCTGCATAAGCCTGATGGTACGATACCAAAGAGTTATCATTAAGTTCGCTCACACTCACAGAAACATCCTACTGGCTAGCAATTTTAGTAACTAAAATATAGTGAATAAAAGAAGAGAGGCTCAATTTATACAGTGTTAATTATATAGTGCTTATTGGGTCTATTATTAAGCGGTTTAACGGGTCTATTCTCAACAATATTTATCTTTACTTGCTGATTGACTGCTGCTGATTTATTACTAAAGAACAAAGCTTTGTTTATTATCTAGCTACCATCACCTACTTGCATCGCCTACGTTGGTTTAGCAATGATCTGTGTTTATTGAGCTAATACTAACGATTATCGACCCTGAAAATGCTAATAAAATCATTAATTATCAATTATTTATAAATTAATTAACGACTACTGCACGACTATTTTCAGCGAATGCTTACAACTTTTTTATTCAGATAAGCTGTCTATACTCTTAATAGCTCGTAACTAAGGTATACAAAGCCTTAACTATCAGTATTATTGAGGATTTACATTTTAAATACCATATGCGAAACGTACATTTCACGTAAATTAGGTATTTCTTTAGCAATTAGCTGGCTAGGCTTTAAATTTTCTTAGACCCTTATTTATTGATAGTAATGAAAAATAAAGGTCTGCTATAGCGCTTTTTTATGCGCTAGCTGCCCTACTAATGGTCGCTACAGGCCCTCCTATTTAAAGAGGGTAAATCACCAGTCACTAATACAAATTTTCTGGCTAAAAGTCATTATATGAGGCGGGCGCAATTTTATACCGGTGACTCTAGGGCAGATACTGATTGCACTAACGATATTAAGACCTCTTACCGGGCCACGCCGCTATCGTTAGCACAAAAAAAACGACACCCTTAGGTGCCGTTTTCAATAAGACGCTGCTGGACTGCTTTTGATGGAGTGCTAAAAGCCGACGCTTAATAGCCTGCGGGCACTGTGCCCATACGCTGAGTAATAGACTGCGGCTGACCTAACAGGCTGCTGTAAATCGTAGCGTTTTCCATGACATTTTTGACATAGTCGCGGGTCTCAGGATAAGCAATCGATTCCACATACTGGTCGGCAGCTAGACTACCGTACACCGGCTGCCAACGTTTGGCTTTGTTGGGTCCTGCGTTATAGCCGGCGGTCGCTAGCACGGGTTGGCCGCCCAGTTTTGATTGGATATCACCCATATACCAAGTGCCATAGCGGATATTGGTATCACCGCTATTGGCCCGGTCTGAGCTGTAAGACTCACCAAGATTACGCGCGATATACTTGGCGGTATCCGGCATGATCTGCATCAGACCACTAGCGCCCACGTGCGAGCGTGCTGAGGTCACAAAGCGGCTTTCTTGACGCATAATGCCATAAGCCCAGGCGGGATCAATACCGGCTGAGCGGCTATACTGCACCACTGAGCTTTGATGCGGCATCGGGTGTGAGAGTCCATAGCTGACGGCATTGCTAGAGTTATCAATCGCATAGATTGCACGGTCTAGCCAGCCTATATCATGAGCTTGCTTTGCAGCCGCAATGATAAGCGCATCATCACGATTGTCACGGGCTTTTTTCACCGCCCAGTTCCACTCACGGTTAGAATAGGCACTGCTAGCTGGTGAGTTATAAAGGGCAAAAGCTCGAGCGAAATGCGGGTCTTTCATTACGCGGGCTTGGTCATAACTGCTCACGTTAGGTAGCGCTGACCCACCTAAACTGCGGGCATCAAAACGTTGACCGACTTTGTCTTTGGCTAGGAAACCATAGTAATTGTTCTTATTGGCTAAGCGCTGGTAGATTTGCTTGGCTATGCCTCGTTTGCTGGCATCACTGCCCTGCTCATAGGCACGTGCCAACCAGTACTGCCAGACGTCTTCTTTTTGTACCTGCGCATCCATACTACTGATGGCTTCAACCACATCATTCCACTCACTAAAGCGAATGGCAGCGACTGCATAATCGCGAGCTTCTTGGAAGTTAAAGGTCTCGCCTACACTCTTGCGAAACCAATCTACTGCCTCACTATTAAAGCCATCGTCCGTGTTATGACCCATACGCTCTACCCCGAGAATACGATAGGCGAAACGACGGGTCTCATCCGATAATAAATGACTGCTACGCTGATTGTCTTGATTAATATCGTAGTCGAGCTGCATGGCGGCTTCACGATAAGACTTATTCGCTAGGCGGCCTATAGCATAGAGGTAAAGGTATTGATTGGCCTCGCTATACGGTTGGCTAGTGAAGCGGGTCATAAATTGGGTGGGGCTAAGTTGAATCTCACTCAAGGCAGAATAAGCAATCGGCGTGCCAAGACGGCTCGACAACGCCATGATATCGCCCGTCCTACCCGCTCGCAGCATCCGCTTTAAGCGCTCTTTACGATCTTGATTGGTAATGAGCGGGTTGTGCGCTAAAGCCAACGCCAATTGATTACAAAGTTCCGGCTGCTTTAAGGTAGTGAGCCAAACATCAGGCTTTTCTGCCAAGGCACGCATCACATCGCTACCATGGGTAAAGCCCAAAGCTACTGCACAGCGCTCGCTGCGATCCCCATTAGTGACCATGTTCGCCACTTGTCGTACCGCTGCATAATCACCTGAAGAAGCCTTAGCCTCGGCATAGTCCGCTACCAGTTTCTCTGCCATCACCGACTCTGGATACTGACGAGCAAACTGCAGAATGGTGGCTGGGCTCTGACTATTTAAGTCACCACTTAAGCGCCAATACGCAGGGTACATAGCGAATAAACCGCCATTCATCATCTGTTCGTAATTATAGAGCGCCCCAGTATCGCGGCGGTCCGCAGCAGCAGCAGCTTCCATGAAATAGTCAATGCTAGTATCGCTTTGATAAGCGCCGACTTGATAGCTGCTGGGTTCGGCACACGCGACCTGTGCTATACCAAGCGCCCCCATCGTGCCGACTACGCTGGCGGTACTCAATCGTAGCGTACGCGAGCTCAGCCAATTGCTGGATAACAGCTTATCTTTTAGCTGCATTTGGGCAGCGTTTTTTTGCAGCGAAGAAACTAAGTTACGGCGTATAAATCTCACTAGAGAACCTTTTCTTATTAATAATGAATAATAGATGTACTACTTTACGGTTTGGCAAATTCTAGCCAGTCTCACTTTGATAGCTTTCATTGCGATAGCCTTTATTCCAATGGCCTTTATCGCTCTAATTACCGTTAGTAGCTGCTTTAGATTGTAGCAAATAAGCGTAGAATGATTGGCCTTTATCCGCGCCTAGACTTCTCAAAGCGCTACAAATGCCAATTTACTTTGTAACAGCATCATACTATACCCCCGATAATCGGCCTAGTGCCCTTACCATTTCTTAATTTTCTGCAGGGTGGGAGCAACACGTTACGCGGCTGCAAAACTATAAAAGGCCGCCATCAAGCTTTATGGCTCAGATGCTTATTACTCAGATACAGTTTGCTGAGTAGCGCCGCAAAAGTAGCGAATTGCACAGGCATAGAATCTCACGGGATGACTATGATAAAATAGAGGGTTATAACGATATTGCTAAGCCATGTTATGGTCACTAGCGGTTAGATTACTCTCCCTAGCCGCTCGGTACAAATAACCGATAGTCTTGAGACATTTGCACCTTGCTATCGTGCTGATAACTGCAATATCCCTCCTATTTTATAAGTTTAGCGCCTGTTCCTAGATGATAAAAGCCCCTTAGTTTCGGTCATCTGCCTTAGGGTATTGACCGCATTAAGTGGCTAAATTTATAGCCTGCCGCCAACGACTGGATCGCTCATGACCGTTACTATATTTACGCCTGAACCCACAGATACTGCACAAGCCACTGCGGATAAGACGCCCCTGGCCCACTCGCTATTGACGGCTAGCCAGCCTACTTTAGCGGCGGGCGACGGTGAAGTACGCCGCAAAAAAGTCTTTATCGCCACCCAAGGCTGTCAGATGAATGTCTATGACTCGCAAAAGATGGGCGATGTCTTGGGCGACTCGCACGATATGGAAGTGACCACCAACATTGATGAAGCCGATGTGTTGTTGATGAATACCTGCTCTATCCGCGAAAAAGCGCAAGAGAAAGTATTTTCAGAATTGGGCCGCTGGCGCAAGCTAAAAGAGAAAAATCCAGAGTTAGTAATTGGGGTGGGCGGCTGCGTAGCGTCGCAAGAAGGCGATAATATCCAAAAGCGCGCGCCTTACGTCGATATGGTATTTGGACCACAAACGCTGCACCGTCTACCAGAATTGTACGACCAGTCAGCGACTCAGCAGCATATCTCACCGAAAAATCGTATCGGTATCGTTGACGTCTCCTTCCCTAGCATTGAGAAGTTCGACTTTTTGCCTGAGCCCAAAGTAGAAGGCTACCGTGCCTTTGTCTCGATTATGGAAGGTTGCTCAAAATATTGCTCGTTCTGTGTCGTCCCTTATACTCGCGGTGAAGAGTTATCACGGCCGCTAGATGATGTGTTGGCTGAAATTGACAGCTTAGCGGAGCAAGGTGTGCGCGAAATCAATCTATTGGGTCAAAACGTGAATGGCTATCGCGGTGAAAAAGACGATGGCAGTATTTGCCGTTTTGCCGAGCTGCTGCATTATGTCTCACACATTGATGGCGTTGAGCGTATCCGCTACACCACCAGCCATCCGCTTGAGTTTACGGATGATATTATCGATGCCTACGCTAAGTTACCCAAGTTGGCTTCGCATCTGCATTTGCCGGTACAAAGTGGCTCCAACCGTATCCTTGCTGCGATGAAACGCAACCATACCATTGATGTCTATATTAACCAAATTGATAAACTTAAAGCCGTGCGTCCCGATATTCACTTATCGAGTGACTTTATCATTGGTTTCCCAGGTGAGACCGACGAGGACTTTAATGACACGCTACAATTGGCGAAAGATTTAAACTTCGACCATTCTTACAGCTTTATCTACTCTAAACGTCCGGGTACACCAGCGTCAGAGCTGCCCGATGATGTTAGCTTAAAGACTAAGAAACAGCGTCTAGCCACTTTCCAAAAAGTGATTATTGACTCAACCTTGCAAAAGACCCATGAGATGATTGGCACCACCCAGCGGGTGCTGGCTGAAGAAGTAGCCAATCGCTATCCTGACCATCTTATTGGCACGGCAGACAATACCCGCTCGGTATTGTTTGCGGTCCCTAGCGAGGAAATGGAAACTATGAAAGGTAAAATCGTCAACGTGCGCATTACGGACTATATTAGCCCGCATATGGTCAAAGGCGAATTGGTCGAAGTGGTTGGCTAGCAAAACCAAAGTCAAAAAATACTGGGTTAAAGACTGGTCGCCACTTCCCCAATCAGCGCCACAGCGATAATTAAGAAGATAATGCCGCAAATGCGATTTAGCCAAAGTAGCCGTGAGCCACTACCGAGCCAATTGGCTAATTTCGTACCGCCAACGGTATAAATCATTTGCCAAGTAGTCTCGCTAACAAACAGCGCTAAGGTCAATAAAACGTACTGCGGTACGAGTGGTATATTGAAATCAATAAACTTTGGGAAGAAAGCGGCAAAGAATAAAATCGCTTTTGGATTAGATAGTGACACCCATACGCCTTGGCGAAATCTTTGCCAAGGCGTTTTTATGGCCAAGGCAAAAGTAGCGGTATTGCTGCCAAGAGACGGTGTTGCCATACCTGCTAGGGCCGGCTCGCCTGCGGGATGCACCGCATAGCTAGCACTAGCCCCATAGCCATCATCATCGTGATGAGTGGCTTGCACTTTACCTTTATTAGGCTTAGCAGAAGCTTGTTTAAACTCAGCCGTATCATCGGCATGGCGCCAAGAATGCACCCCCAAGTAGGCTAAATAGAGCGCGCCTACCACTTTTACTACCGTCAATAGCCAAGGCATCTGCTTACTGATAACATCTATCCCTAGCAGTACCGATAACAACAGTATTAACAGACCAAAACTCAGCCCAGCCAACACCCATAGCGTCTGCCGTACCCCATAATTAAGCCCTTGCTGAAAGGCTAACAACATATTAGGACCTGGGGTCGCAGAGATAAGAAAAGTACTAAAAAAGAAGAGTAGAAAGTTAGATAAGCTCACAAGGTGCTGCCTTTATCAGGACGGTTATTTAAAAGATAGGGTAAGTAGAAAAAACAAAAAAACGAACCAAGCCCATGACCAAAGTCACTGGCTTATTTCGTTTTAATTGGCTGATTTTCTATTAGCTCAGCCAGGCATGGTGTAACGGGTTAGCTCGTCTAAACTTAGATTTCGACAGGCTCGCCTGCGCTACTCAGGCTTAGCAAGAGCTTATGTAAAAACGCATCGCATTGGCTCAATTGCTCAAGCGCGACAAACTCATCCGCTTTGTGGGCCTGCTCAATACTGCCGGGGCCACAGATAATCGTAGGAATACCGGCTTGGGTAAACTGTCCACCTTCAGTCGCATAGGCCACTTTGGTAACTTCTTTTTCTGCGACCAATCCGGTGACTAGTGCTTGCAGTGCGGCACTGTCGCTATCGGTCATGGCTGGTACGTTTTCTTCGCGCAGTAGCTCGATACCGGTATTAGGGTCTACCGCTTGCATCCGTGCTTCTAACTGAGCAATTTTTGTCTCAATCGGCGCTAAGATATCGGCATGAGTCATGTGGGGTAGATTGCGATAATCAAAAGTAAATTCGCATAGGTTGGGCACGATATTGGTGGCCGTGCCACCGTGGATAGTGCCTACCGATAAGGTAGAAAAAGGGATATCAAACAAAGCATCACAATCGTCACGCTCGCTTAATTGCTGGGCTAAATCATCTACATAGTTGATCAAGCGACTGGCATAACTAATGGCATTTACCCCTTGCGGAGTCAATGACGAATGCGCGGATTTACCATGCACACGGCAGCGATAGACCGAAATACCTTTATGCGCGCTAACCACTTGCATGAGGGTGGGCTCACCCACAATGCAGTAATCTGGGTTGATACCCCGCGCAGCTACATCTGCCAGCAGCAGCGGTGCGCCCAAACAGCCGACCTCTTCATCAAAAGACAAGGCAATATGCAGCGGACGCGCCAGCTCACCGGCGGTAGACTTAGCGACGGCTAACGGCAGCACCGTCAAGGCACAAGCAATAAAGCCTTTCATATCACAAGCACCGCGACCGTAGAGCTTATCGCCGCGTATCTCAGCAGTAAAGGGATGAGACGACCACTCTTGTCCATCGACGGGCACTACATCGGTATGACCGGACAACACAATACCGCCAGACTGCTGCGCTTGCTCTTTGCCAGCCGGCACCGTGACAAATAAGTTGGCTTTACTCGCATCTTCGCTAAAGGTCAGGTAAGGCGTAAGCCCCAATTGCTGACAATAGGCCTCGACATCTTGAATCAGCGCTAAATTAGAATAGCGGCTTACCGTATCGTAACCAATCAGGCGGTTGAGCCAATCGATACTCGTCACAGGGTACTTAGACTTAGCTGCAGCGCCTACCCCATCATAGGCCGTCATTGACTGGTCACCATGACTCGCCGTTGCAGACTCAGTACGGGTCACATTGCTGTTGGCTACTGTGTTAGCGCTCATTAGATACTCCTACTACTGCTGCGAATTAAGTTAACCTATTCATCAAGTTAACCTTGCCATTAAGCTAACCTTGCTGATGCGCCCGACGATGCAATTGCTTAATCTCGTCTTCTAGCTCAGGAATGGGGCCTTCGACTGGGATGTTTGGCGCGACGTCTTGGATAGCTAGTGCCGTCACCGGAGAGTCGTTGCTCACCCCCATCTCCTCTAACCACTCAATCAATTGTTTGGAGGAGCTGATGTAGACGATACGGCCTAATCCCGCCCAAGCATGCGCGGCTGAACACATCGCACAATGCTCTCCTGAGGTATAAACCGTTGCGGTACTGCGCTCATCCAAGGTCATATTTTTAGCGGCCCAACGAGCGACCGCAATCTCGGGGTGGTAGGTAGCATCTACGGTTTGATTGCGATTACGGTCTTCACGGAGCACATTACCTGCGCTATCGACCAACACGCTACCAAAAGGCTCATCGCCCTCGCGTAAAGCCTCTTCTGCCAACTCAAGACAGCGGCGTAAATGGGTCATATCGGTATCAGTAGTCATCATCACTCCTTGATGTTGAGGGGAGGCAGCAGGATAGCCCTGCCCTAGTCTTATCTTAATAGGTTTGGGCAAGCTAGGGCGTATCCTCAATTGAATCATGAGGCTAAAAGTGAGATAGATTTTTGTCAGTCCATGGAAATTTTGCAGAGAATATAAGTATATTGTCTAGAAATTTTCGCAGAGTGACGAAAATATAGCCAGTTTTAGTCCATTACACGCTAGTGTTGTTAATTGAGGACACGCCCTAGTATGGACTTAAAAGGTAACGCTTAACTTAACACCCTTTGCCCGGCTGCTCAACTTCTACCCCCCTTAAAATCAGCAGCGCCCCACTAAGCTCGACCTTCACATAGCGCCCTTAGCAAAAGCTATCTGCCGCTTTATGAGCTAGCTTGCTCTCAGGCTAGCGCAGCAAAGACATTTTAAGACGGACGGTTTTGATTCATGGCATCGATTACAGGAGGCATCGGTTTTGGGGTCTTGCCTTCCGCTTGCAGCTCAAGCGCAGTTTTAGCATCTATAGACAAGCCCGAGATCAGCGATAACTCTTTTACCGGCTTACGTTTTCGGGTAGAAAAGCTGACCGGCACCATGCGGGCAAACTCATAAAGATGCAGGTAAGACTCCTCGCCGCCTTCAAACTCATCGTCTGGACTCACCCGGATACCGCCAATTTTTGATAGCGTATTGAGCTGCTCAGTTTCTTCAGCAGTGATACGACAATCGGTAATACCGAAACCGGTAAGGAAGCCGTTCGCCCAGTGTTTCAAGGCCATTACCCGCTCGTATAAGTCATGTTCATCATCAGGGACTAGCGGGGTATAAGCGTAGGCATCATCTTTGTCTTTGAGCTGAAATACGGTATCCTCTGCTTCATCGGTCAATAGTGTTAAGGCTGCAGGCTCTGGGATAGAAAAGCTCAGCTCGGTCAGCAGCTGTATCCAGTCTTCCTCAGAAGGCGGCTCACAAGCGGTCATAATACCGGTCATTAAGCCATGCAACTCACTAATGGTAACGTCGGTCCAATCGGCAAAGGCGACGTTCCAATCATTCCAGCCAGAGATATTGTCATTCATAATCGAGATCCTATTTATAGAGCTTGTGGAAAAAATTTATTAAGAAAGTAGCGTCATACAGAGTAACTCAATGACATACAGAGTAACTCAATGAATAGTTACTTATTACACAACTGGCTATTATGACCCTAAGGCGCTATGAGCCATATGAGCCGCTTGCTCAGCCCGGCAGCCTTCCTTTATCCAAGAGTCGCCACTATTAAAATAATACTGGGCTCGCTTGAAAGGCAATATGGCAAATTTTGAGCAGCACTAGCGCAAATCTTCAGGGACACTAGGGCAAATATAGTGCGGTTATAGACTTTGACGTCAGATGAATTATTGTCTTACCATCGAGGTATGGATATTATGCGGTCACCTGTGGCATTATTAAAGTATCTCCTCACAATAACTACGCAGCTAGACATTAGCATAAGGTAAAGCACTCACCATGATTGAGCAATTAAAGACCCTCGAAACTATGCTTACGACCATTCGTAAGCAATATCAGCAAGCTACTGAGGAACTTCTGGCCATAAAAAAGTCGCCACAAATCGATCCTGCAGTGCATAACACGTTAAAAGCCAAGCTTGAAGCCTTTAGCAAAGAGCGCGACACCCTAACCAAAGAGCGGGATACGCTAAAGAGCAACCTCAATGAGCTCGATCGTCGCTACCAGTCTTTGGCTGAGGCACACCACCTGATTGGTGAAGAGCAAGATAAATTGCAGCAGCAGATCGATGAGCTTACCGAACACAATACGCTACTTACGCAACAAAACGGCGAGCTGAAACAACAAGTCGACAAGCTAGTAGAGAAAAACCGCGTCGCCGCTGAACACACGCAAGTGGTCTTAGAGCGCCTGACCCAAATCGACCAAATGGAAGAATAATCAGACTACAACCGGGGGCAATAATCATCGGCCAAACCCATGATTCTCCATTGTATGGACACTAATATTTACTACTTGTAGGACTTTTTATTTATGACTATTATTAGCAATCCCGCCAAAGACGCCGTACCTGCGCAACCTGAAGCCGCTACCACTCCTGTGGTGGAAGAGCCGCAGTTTAAAAAGGTCGCTATCGCTATTGCTGGCAAAACTTACCAGGTCAACTGCCCCACTAGTGAAGAAGAGGCGCTGCGTAAATCTGTCTCTTACATTAATACTTTTGCGCTAAACCTAAAAAGCGATATGCCGCGTATTGGTCAAGAGGACTTATTGGTGCTGTGCTGCTTAAACCTATATGAAAAATTACAAGAGCAAAAAGCCTCTAATACTAGTGAGCTCTTGCTGAGCCAAGAAGCCGACGCTTTGCTTGAAAAGATTATCAAAGATGCTAAATCGATGCTCAGTTAGCCGTTATTAAAAAACCCGCTAGCCCTAAAGAATACAAAAGGCAGTGAGCTAACTCACTGCCTTTTTTTGCGCCATTACGCCAAGCTATTGCTAATGCCTTTTTACACTTGCTGGCTAAACCTGCGAACTTAACTTACTGACTAAAATTGCTGGCTAAAGCTGCTGATTAGCCGAGCGATAGACTTTACCCGCATGAAAATCGGCTTGATGCTCGTAGTTGCAAAAGAACCACTCGCCTGCGCTGTCCGGTTTTGGCTCTAGCACCCCTCGATATTCCGCCAATTCATTATGGCAGAAGTCACAGGCACGCGGCGTCAGCACATCACCCTCTTGCGGATAGTAATGCGCTGGCGGTTTGGGATACATCACCTTGTAGAATATCCACATCACTATCCAAATAATGATGAACGTCATAATTACAGCAAACAAGAGCAGCTCCTTAGCGCTTAGCGAGGACTAGCAAAGTCTGTATCTGCCAACCCTCGTTGCGAATATCTAGTATAACCGGTGGTACTCGTGCAGTCGCCAGTAAATTGAGGGACTCAACACCTACCCCCTGCGTAAAACCAGCTTAAATTTGCAGCTCACCAATATCGGCAACGGTTAGAAACAGCTCACGCACTTGCTTTAACAGCGCAAGACGGTTGGCTTTCAACGCCGCATCTTCTGCATTGACCATAACGTGATCAAAGAAGTCCGTCAATGGCGCCTCAAGCGTGATGAGCGCTTGCAAGATTTGCGGGTAATCTGCAGTAGCCTGTAACGGAGCGACCGTTGCTTTTGCAGTATTTACTGCCGCATTTAGAGACTGCTCTGCCGCTTCTGTTAGTAGCATCGCATCCACTTGCTCGGCCACATCACCATCAGATTTAGCTAAGATATTGGCAACACGTTTATTAATCTCTGCCAAAGTTGCCGCTTGTGGCAAGGCACGGAAGCCCGATACCGCACGGATACGCTGATCAAAATCAAGCGGCATATGCGGGTTGATAGCCAAGACCGCTTGAATAGTGTCAACGCTGACACCCTGCTCAGTGTACATAGCACGGTAGCGAGAGTTCATAAAGTCGATGACTTGGGTAAAGGTATCGCCCATCTTCGCGACTTTATCAGCGCCATCTGCATTGTAATTGCGGATAGCTTGCTCAACCAAGCCAATCAGGTTAATAGGTAGCTGCTTTTCAATCAGAATTCTGAGCACGCCAATCGCTGAACGACGTAGGCTAAACGGGTCTTTTGAACCGGTTGGCGCTTGGTCAATACCAAAGATACCCACTAGCGTGTCGATACGATCGGCTAACGCTAAGCAGATACCGACTGCCGTCTTAGGTAAGACATCACCGCTAAATTTAGGCAGATATTGCTCTTCGATAGCCGCCGCTACGGCTTCTGGCTCACCATTTAGACGCGCATAATAAGTCCCTGCCACCCCTTGTAGCTCTGGAAACTCACCCACTAAAGTACTGGCCAAATCGGCTTTTGATAAGATAGCCGCGCGGGTAGCTTGCTCGATATCGATGTCTTTAAAGGCCGCTAGACTTGAACTTGGGTTACTTTCTGCTTCCCCTTTTAATTGAGAGGCAATAAAGGCGGTCAATTTGGCAACACGCTCAGATTTCTCCCAAATGGTCCCTAACTGGTCTTGGAATACGCGATTTTTAAGATTTTCTGTCAACGTGAATAACGGCTGCTTTTGATCTTGTAAGAAGAAGAACTCAGCATCGGCGAGACGCGGGCGCACCACTTTTTCGTTACCGCTGATCACTTGCTGCGGGTCTTTTGACTCAATGTTGCTAATAAAGATAAAGTAAGGCTGCAATTTACCATCGCTATCGGTCAAGCAAAAATACTTTTGGTCCGCTTGCATGGTTGAGATAAGGGCTTCTTGTGGCACTTGTAAGAAACGCTCTTCGAAGCTAGCTCGTAGCGCAACCGGCAAATCCACCAAAGCAGTGACTTCATCGAGCAAAGCTTGGGGCACGATAGCGCTAGCATTGACTTCACTAGCCAATGCCGCGACTCGCTCGCTGATTAGCGCCTGACGCTTATCAAAATCAGCAATAACTTTGGCGTCTGCGAGCAAGCTTTCATAGTCGCTAGCCTGCGGGATGGTCATAAAATCGGGAGAGTGGAAGCGGTGACCACGGGTCTGATTGCTGCTCTGTAAGCCTTGCACTTGCGCGTCAATCACTTGATCGTCTTGCATTAACACCAACCACTGCACCGGACGCACAAACTCTTCACGGCTCGCGCCTGAGCGCATACGTTTGGCGATAGGCAATTTATCTAACGCGGTTTGGAAGATAGCTGGTAAGAGCTCAGTGACCGGTTGACCGGTAATCTTTTGCTCATAGCCAATATAGTCGCCTTTATCGGTTTCGATAGTCATCAATTCGCTGACATCGATACCTAAACCCTTGGCAAACCCTTCTGCTGCACGGGTAGGCTTACCCTCAGCATCATAAGCGGCTTTGATAGCGGGGCCACGCTTTTGCTCGCTACGGTCCGGTTGCTTATCCGCAATCCCTTCGATTTGAATGGCTAAGCGACGCGGTGCGGCAAAGGCTTTTAGGCTGTCATAGCAGATCTCCGCCTCTTTTAATTGGCTCTCCACACTGCTTTGTAGCGCATCACGCAGTGGCTTTAGGCTTTTTGGTGGCAGCTCTTCGCAACCGAGTTCAAATAAAATAGTGGTCATGGGGCTCTCTGATTATGAAGTCGTTTTAAAATTTTTAGCAATTATGAATGGTATGGATTATAGCAAAATCAACCGGCCATCAGGCGGGCTATTGCGCATTGGCTCTGATAGCTATTAACGCCACACTTACTCTACCCTAAGCTATCTTAACCATTTTAGATTTATTGCATAACGGATAAGTGCTGACAAAAGGCTCGATACGCTTGACCATTTGCTCGTAGCTGTCGCCATACATATACAGGGCCGTCTCCGAATAGCCTTGCCAATAGCTATTCACCATCCCTACTCCTTTGAGCAGGCTGTTGCACTTATCAAAGACATGGCGAATGTCATACTTTTGATAGATTTTGGGGGCCAAGTCTTTACCATTTAGATAAAGTCCTAAGCCTTCTTGATGACCAAAATGAATTTTACGGCACGGGTTAATTTCCGCTTCTGCTTCACTGTCTGTTGCCGCATTTTCAATAGCTGTATTTGCAATAACGGCCCTTTCAATACTGCTATCTGACGGCTCATAAATGGTTAAGCTTGAGCCTTTGGGCGCCAATGTCGATTCAAAAAAACCGATGATATGGTCGATAATAGTGTCGTTGCACTCTGCTAAAGCAATCTCGATGACGCTCTCAAAGCTTTCGCCATTATCGTCTAACAAGCTACCGCCGCCGACAATATCAGCCTGTAGGTTTAACTGCTCACAAACATCAAGAAAGGCATCTTCGAGCTCCCCTTGATCTTCTGGACGCAGTTTGGCCTTTAGATTGACCACTACCAGCGTCTCATCATTAGCCACTGTAGCGTCTGCTTGAGCGGTAGTCGGGTTTTGCTTAGCCACCACGATTTCTAGATTGTCTAGCATGGCGGCGGGGTCATTCACACTAGCGTCTTGGTTATTCATATCAGGTCTCTTAGCCGTCATAGCGGCCAATACTGCTGGCAAATTATTAATAAGCGCAGCGAGCGATTACCCGTGCGCTATTACCCTTTATCTTAGGATTTATTTTTTCTTTGGCTGGTCTTTGGCAGTATCTTTATCAGCGGTATCTTTGTCAGTGTCTTTTTTAGCACTGTCTTCTTGCGCAGACGCTGCTTTCGGCAGATATTTTTTCAAAGCCGCCTCTTTGTGGGCTTCGTCCGCTAACGGGAAGCCTAATTTAGCTCGCGCCTCAACATAGCCTTGGGCGACCTTACGGGCTAAAGTACGCACGCGTAAGATAAAACGCTGACGCTCAGTCACAGAAATGGCACCACGGGCATCGAGTAAGTTAAAGGCATGCGAGGCTTTTAGCACCATTTCATACGCGGGTAATGGCAGACCGGCCTCCGCTAACTTGTCGGCTTGCTGCTCATAGAAGTCGAACAGCTCAAACATTTTCGGCACATCAGCGTGCTCAAAGTTATAAGTCGACTGCTCTACTTCGTTTTGATGGAACACATCGCCGTAAGTGACGGTGCCAAACGGGCCATCGGTCCAGACCAAGTCATAGACGCTATCGACGCCTTGGATATACATGGCCAGACGCTCAAGCCCATAAGTAATCTCGCCGGTCACTGGGAAACACTCGATGCCACCGACTTGCTGGAAGTAGGTAAACTGAGTCACTTCCATACCGTTAAGCCAGATCTCCCAACCTAGACCCCAAGCGCCCAAGGTTGGCGACTCCCAGTTGTCTTCTACAAAGCGGATGTCATGAGTCAGCGGATCGACACCAATCGCCTTCAGCGAGTCTAAATACAGCTCTTGGATATTGGGTGGATTGGGCTTGAGCACCACCTGAAACTGATAATAATGCTGCAGACGGTTGGGGTTATTGCCATAACGGCCATCGGTGGGACGGCGCGACGGCTGCACGTAAGCTGCGTTCCAGACTTCAGGCCCTAGTGAGCGCAAAAAGGTAGCGGTATGAAAGGTACCTGCGCCCATCTCCATATCATAAGGCTGTAGCACAACACAGCCCTTGTCTGCCCAGTAGGATTGCAAAGTTAGAATGAGGTCTTGGAAAGTCATAGCGTCGCCATTGTTAGGTAATCGTGGTAGCAATTATAAGATAAATTATAGGTAAATAAGCCGAAGAAATTATTTTAAGCCAATAACTGGCTTTTTAGGCCCTCACCTTACTAAAAAACGGCAATTTTATCCATAGTCTGCCAACGGATAGACAAAAAAATACCTAGATGGCGAGCCACCTAGGCAGGAGGAAAAGCATGTTCTAATTATAATTAATACAATTTATTGTTGATAAAGATAAAGCAGTAGTTCAAATAAAAAAAATCATTAATGCAGGGATAGTTATGACCCGTTACTTAGCGGTAAGACTCCGCGCTAGCGTTAGGCATTACCAACCATAAAACCAGATAAACTAGGATACCCGGTACCGCTACACTGGCTGTCGATACGATGACAAACAATATTCGCGTTAACATGGGTGACCAGCCTAGATATTCAGCAATACCGCCCATTACCCCACCGATCATACGGTGTTGACGAGAACGATGTAACTTAACCAATTTGGCCAAAATTAACTCCTTAAGTAGGGAAAGGTCAGCTTAAGTATAGTGTAATACTACTAAACTATGTCATCTAGCTACTGACTACCGCTTAATTGATAATCATTATAGCCTCTCTATACCTGAAAGACTGTAGCCCATCTAGTCTTGCTTTGTGAGTTTTTGCTACATAAGCTTACACTACCTTGTCTTGAGTATATTTAAGTCATTGATTACGTAAAATTATTTCAAAATATTTCAAAGAATGTTTAGCGTGCTATTATTACCCGTTTGCAACTGCTAGTCTCTTTAACAGGCCACGTAATAGCTTTTAAAAGCCACTATAGGGTTATTTTTGCTCAGTTATTTTTAGTTGCTGCGTCGGTTTAGCCGCTGTGTGATGGGTTACTGACGCCGCCTTTTATTGATTATGTTAGCCCCTATTACCGCTAAGCTCACTTAAACAGTAAACAGGCTCTCTTACTATGGCCATGTCATCCTAATATCAAGACCTCTCTGGACAAAAATTATAAATAACTATTTAATAGCTTTATTAAATCCCCCCATTCTTTTCTTTTATTTATCGCTTGCTAGGAGACGTCATGCACGACTCAGGACTTATGATTGGTCATTTTGAGCCATTACATCTCGGCCAGATGCGCAGTATCCTGCACGCAGCAGGGCAAGTGCGCACGCTGCATATCGTCATTACTCAGCATCCAAGCCCCAACCCTGATTATCTAGTGACCTTGCAGGATAAAGCCCGTTGGTTACAGATGGCCTGCCGTGACCTGCCTTTTATTCAGATTCATACCACCGACGAGATTCAATTGCCGGTGCATGATAATTTTGATGAGGTGTTGGTCGATATTCACGCCACCAATACCAAACTGCAGTTGCTACTAGAGCGCTTAGAGATTGTCCCTAGCAGCCAGAATAATCATAGCGACGTCGTTACTGACATAGTTACTGACACCGTGGCGGTTAGCCATACTGCCGACAGTGCTGGCGACCTGCCCTTTTTATTTGTCGCAGAAAACCACCCGTTGGCCCAACCCGCTCTGTATGCGCAAATGCGTCTGCCTATCCTGACTACCCCAGAACAGCCCGGCTACCATTCGGCCGATATTGCCCGTGATCCGATTGCCCATTGGCCGGCTATCCACCCTGAAGCGCGTGGCAGCTATACCAAGACCGTCGCTATCGTGGGCGGTGAGAGCTCAGGCAAGACCACGCTAGTTCACAAATTAGCCAACTATTATGGGGCCAGTTTTGCGCTCGAGATGGGGCGCTTATATGTCGGAACCGATTTGGGCGGCTCAGAGGTCGGGCTGCAATATAGCGATTATGGGCCTATCTCACTCGACCATGCCGAGGCCATCCGGGTGGCGACTTATCGCGCGCCTGCTCCCGTAACCTTTGTGGATACTGACTTTGTGACCACCCAAGCTTTTTGTGAGGAGTACGAAGGCCGCACCCACCCTTTCGTCGCCGCCTGTATCGATGAGGTGCGCTTAGACCATACCTTATTTTTGGCCAATAATACCCCGTGGGTAGACGATGGCATGCGCTCGTTGGGTACTGAATCAGCACGCGACCGCTTTGAGCAGCGACTCACCGACATCTTTGCCCGTCATCACATTGAGCCGCATCGCATCACTGATCCGGATTATGACGAGCGTTATCAGCAAGCGATTGCTTATATTAACCAACATATTTATGGTGGCCTGCCTCCTAAGTTTTAGTCGCTTATGGCTTAGTAGATTTCGTTAAATTATAGGTTTCGCTTTGCGGGACGAATCTTTCAGATACTGTTTTAGGTCATCAGCTTATAAGGCTGGGTATTTGAGACTCTTTATTTTTGGTTTGCTTTAAGGACAACTATGCGCATTCAATTATTAGACAACATCACAGGGAAGTGGTCCATGCAGTGGATCATCAGTTGGTTCATTTGCGGGGTCTTAGCCTTATCCTTGGGGTTTTGGAAGTTCACCGAGCATCAAACGCTAGATTGGTTTTATCTGGGGGTGTCGTTAGTCGGCTTGGTATGTGTGGTGTCGCTCTCTTTCCGTAAAAACGTCATGGGCAACGGATTGGGCATGGCCGCTACCGCCGGTGAGGTGGTGGTGCAGGCCACTTCTGGCGCGGTAGGCTTAATGCTCGCCCCTTTATTCAACTTCTTTACTCACGTTTATGGTCTGTTTTACTGGTCAAAGAACACCGACCCTGATGGCGATATGGTGCCAAAATCCGCTAGCAAGTGGATCTGGATGCTGACCATAGCCTTTATTGCCCTAGGCTTAGCGCTGTTCCCTATCGTCAATGAGTGGCTGGCACAAAAAGGCTTTGCGGTCGTCGATAATGATGGCAGTAAGTTCTTAGGTATGATTGATTTCTACTGGATTAACGTCGCAGCATTTGTGCTATCGATTACTGCGCAAGCCACCATGATCCTGCGTTATTCTTTTAACTGGTGGATTTGGATTGCGGTCAACTTCGTCTGGCTCATCGTCAACTTAATGACCGGCAACTACATCTTTGCTATTCAAACCATGGTCTATCAAATCAATGCTTTTGTGGGTCTATATGAATGGCACCGCAGCGAGCAATTGGCCAAAGGCAAGCTGGGTTGATATAAACGCTGCCACTGTTTTTAATGAGTAAGCCTTAAAACCGGTATGTTGCCCCTTTTCAGTCAAACTAGGGTGGGCACGCTGGTTTTTTGGTTTACAACCCGCTAATTACCTGTTAAAACTATAGCTATAGCAATTAATACTGACAGGGAGGTTAGTATGATCCGCACCCGTAATAAAAACAAACGCTCTCTTGAGCAATGGCTCGCCGAATATGCCGTTAGCCACCAAAACCCTTTAAATAAAAAAATCCATTGGCTCTGTGTGCCCACTATCTTTGTGAGCATCCTTGGCATGGGCATGTCGCTGTCGGTGTGGTTTACTTTAGTCGCCACGGCGCTGGTAGGTATCTTTTACCTTGGTCTGTCGAAGCAGCTGTTTTTTGCCATGGGCATCTTTACCCTACTCTGCTTGTCCGTGATGGCTTTTATGCCATTGGGCTTTAAATTTTGGGCCTTAGTGTTTGTCGTCGCCTGGATTGGGCAGTTTATTGGCCATAAGGTTGAGGGCAAAAAACCGTCTTTCTTTGAAGACCTACAATTCTTATTAATTGGCCCGGCTTGGGTGGCCAATAGTCTCACAGGACGCAACATTAAACCGGCTACTGAATAATGAGTCTGCCAAAGTAATTTCCTACCCTTTATTTTGCATATCATCCATTTTGCGCAATCCTAAAAAAACCGCTACTGTCATAGAGACTATAGCGGTTAGACAAAATAGCGATTAGGCCAATAGCCCTCGCCAATACTGCCTATTAGTCTAGCTACTAATCTAGAGTCTGTACCCCGCCACCGTTTACAAAGATGGTCTGACCACTGACCCAAGTCGAGATTGGCGCGGCAAAATACAGCATAGCGCCGGCGATATCATCGGCTTCGCCCAAACGTTTAATCGGCGTATGAGAGAGCATGCGCTCCTCAATCTCAGGGGTGAGCACGCTAGCTAGAGCATCGGTACGTGTCGCACCAGGACCTACCGCATTGATACGCACCTCAGGACCAAAGTCATGCGCTAGGTTGGCCACCATATGATTGACCGCCGCTTTTGAGCCGCCATAGCCGCTCATATTTGGGCTCTTATTAATGCTCGACATTGAGGTGGTGAAGACGATGGAGCCATAACCCGCCGCTTGCATATGCGGCGCGCACAATTGCGATAAGCGCCAGCCACTAAATACGTTTAATTCAAAATCGCGACGAATATCGTCTACGGAGATCTTGGTCGGATCTTCTTTACCGCCACCACCGCCGCCCGCGTTATTGATCAAGATATTAATCTTGCCAAACTCGTCCATTACGCTATCGACCAAAGCGACTAAGCTGTCATCTTTTAGGATGTTACACTCTACCGCGAGACCTTTGACACCATAAGCTTCGATTTCTTTTACCGCCGCTTCAGCGTCTGCTTTTTTTAAATCGGCAATGACGATATCAGCACCCGCTTGTGCTAAGCGCAAAGCTGTGGCTTTACCAATACCGTTAGCACCGCCAGTGACGATAGCGACTTTCCCTGATAAATCGAACAACTCTTTAAAACTTTTTTCTTGATACGCAACCATGGTCTTATCTCCATTTATTAAGCACTGGCTAGACGCTCTATAGCGCTATTAGCCCTAATAATCTCACTTACTAAGATAGGCCGATAAGTCTGGTTAGTCCACTTAGGTTATCCCTAGAGCTGTATCGACTGTGTGCTATTTTGCAGCGTATTGCACGTTGTCTTGTCAGGGGTTTTGAAAGCTGCTAACTGATTTGGGGTTAGCATTGGTATTACGAACTTTTTTAGTATCGTTTTCACTAGCATCAGGCATTAAGATAAGTGTGCGTTCGTAAAGACAAGTAAAAAACACACGCATAAAAAAAAGCCCCACAACTCCTAAAGAGTTATGGGGCTTTCCGCTGTATTTCAAGCCATATTTGGAGCGGGATAAGAGATTCGAACTCTCGACCCCAACCTTGGCAAGGTTATGCTCTACCACTGAGCTAATCCCGCATTTAATGTTGATAATCTTCTTTACTAAATCTTAGTAAGTAGTGATTGTCCTCATTAGGTTGGCTATTCTAGCAACTTTCTGACGTGTGTCAACGGTTTTTTTAAAAATTATTAAAATAATTACTTTTGCGCGTTTTTATAGACAGTGCAATCGTGTGATTTTAGTGACTGAACCCTCGCGCAAGTGGTTTTCCCTAGAGTTACTTATTATACTAAATGCCGACATACTAAATGCCAAAAAATTTTGAACATTCTGAGCCTTATTAGGTAGGGTCAGTAAAATTTAGCATTATTTTTTTATTAATCATCTTTTTATTAATCATCCTGGTATTGATTCGGATGATACGTTTCTTAGCACTCGTACTTAATGCTTAAAGGTTGGGCAGCGTTCTATAGTAAGGCTGCTACAAAAATCCCTCTAAGATAGCGACGAGGATTGCTATATTTAGGTGAATTAATATTTATTGGACAGTGAGGTCTTTTATGAAAAAATTACTATCGACGGCCGTATTAGCGGCTAGCATTACCACTATGGCTGGCGCAGGCGCGCTTTCTGGCTGTTCTAGCACAACCGGTGGCGGCGCTATTGGCGTGGACCGTCAGCAGCTCCTCTTAGTCTCAAGCGAAGAAGTCTTGCAGATGTCAGCGCAGAGCTATAATAAAACTATCGCTGAAGCCAGATCTAAAGGCGTTTTAGATACCAACGCCGCTATGCGCTCTCGACTCCAAGGCATCGCCAATAGATTGGTAGGTCAAGTGGGTGTCTATCGCCCTGATGCTGCCCGTTGGAATTGGGAAGTGCACACTATCAAGTCTAATGAGCTGAATGCTTTTGTCATGCCCGGTGGTAAAGTGATGTTTTATACCGGTATCGTGGACCGTCTGACGCTCACCGATGATGAGATTGCCGCTATTATGGGGCATGAGATGGCGCATGCGCTACGCGAGCACTCTCGTGAGCGTCTATCGCGCGAAGTGGCCACCCAAACGGGTATTGGCCTTGCTGCCAGCGTCTTTGGCCTGTCACAGGGGCAAGCACAGTTAGCTGGGGTCGCTGGTGATTTAGGATTAAGCCGTCCGCACAGTCGCACGCAAGAAAGCGAAGCCGATCAAATCGGTCTTGAGCTTATGGCCCGCGCTGGGTACAACCCCCAAGCTGCCATTACTTTGTGGCAAAAAATGCAGCGTGCTAGCCAAGGTGAGCCACCACAATTCTTAAGCACTCACCCTACGAGCAGCAACCGTATCGCTCAGATGCAAGCCTTACTGCCAAAAGTAACACCGCTCTATCAACAAAACCGCCGTTAATGATAGCCTAGCCATTATTGAGCACGAGCTAGACGATGTAGCAGTAACAGCCGTTTATTAACTGTAATAACCAGCTATGCCTCGTCTTATACTAGGAAAGCAGCCAGTAATACTCGATAATGGGTACTGGCTGCTTTTTATATGGGGCTATTGTTTAGAGTATAAGCATTGACTACTATTAATAGGGGCTCTATAGACTCCCAAACATAGAAACAGAAATAGCCACATAAATAGCAATAGCAACTTGATAACAAAACCATAAGGATAGACTATGAGTACCGCAGAGCAACTCACCGAATATCTACAAGATTTAAACCCCTCGCATCTGGCGCTAGAAAATGAATCTATGCAGCATGCAGGCTATTTTGAAGGTAAAGAAAGCCACTTTAAGCTGACTATTGTCAGTGACGCTTTTATGGGTAAGCGCCCAGTCACCCGTCATCAGCAAGTGTATGCTTTAGCAGGACCACTATTGACCAGTGCTGGCGGCACAATCCATGCGCTAGCCATTCACGCCTATACGCCTGATGAGTGGGCAGCGACCGAGGCAGCACCGGACAGCCCGTTATGTGCGGGTAAAAATAAATAAGTCGCTGATAGGCGCGTATGTTGTACGCTGATATTGAGCTATAGCCGCTAGAGCTTCGATTACTAAATATTGCCAGTCTTATTACCTCGCCTGCAGTCTAGAAAAGTGTAGTCGCTTATCTTCCGCTTACCTCCAGACTGCTGAGTAATATCACCCGCTAAGGATCCCTATGAAACACTTACATATGCTGATGGCGGTCATCGTCATTGTGCTATTTATTTATCAAAGCTTTGTCGCACTAACGACCCGCCAGCCGGCACCTAGAGTCGTCAAAATCTCCACTCATATTACTTATGCTCTAATCATCATATCGGGTGGCTGGATGCTGATGCAATTGATGTCGGTCAACGCCCCTGTACAATGGGTGGTAGCGAAGATTGTACTGCTCATAGCGGCAATTAGTGCTAGTATAAAAGCATTCAGAGCCACCGCTACTCCTGCGCAAACCAAGGCCGGTGTCCTCATCGCTGCGGCAGCCTATGCAGGTATCGTGTTCCTTGCTGTAGCCAAACCTGCTAATTTTTTCTAGCCCGCTGTATTGGAGTTATTATGCGCCCTATTACTTCACGTCTATCTGCCCTCTTAGCCCTTACGGCAAGCGCAGCGCTACTGTCTAGCTGTGCCAGCACGGGTAATATTAGCCCGCAGTATATTCCGCCCAGCAATTATCAAAGCTATAACTGTAGCGCGCTTGGCCAAGAATATAACCGCATCAATACTTATGTTAAACAAGCCCAACAGCAGCAGTCTACCCTATCGACTACGGGAGTTGGTGTAGGGGTCTCAGCTGGTCGTTGGGGCATCTCGCCAAACATTAGCTTTGGCTTGGGCAAAAGTGGCAACACGCAAGCGCGTGATGCGAAGTTATCTAGACTGTATGGCGAACGCGATGCTGTGGTGCAATCGGCCCGCCTAAAACAGTGCGACTTTGCTACAGGCTTAAAAATCTACGGCGAATAAGTGAATAACGTAACTTAAACTTGGCAGCCGCTGACTTAGTGGCTCAATGGCCTAGATTTCTGAATTAGGTTCCTAATTTGGCTTTCTGGTTTAAGTTAGGGCACGCATAAAAAAAGCTGAACATCCTGTGTTCAGCTTTTTTATGGTCTGCGAATCGGTAAAAATAATCACTTATACTTAGCGCAAGCTCTGTACCCACTGCACAATCTGACTGCTAGGCAATGCCCCTGACTGGCGTGCCACCTCTTTACCGCCACGGAAAGCGACCATAGTCGGCAAACTACGGATGCCATAGGGAGCGGCAGCCTGCTCATATTTATCGGTCTGCAACTTCGCAAACACCACTTGCGGCAATTGCTGGGCTGCCGTAGCAAACTGCGGCGCCATCATTAGACAAGGCTGGCACCAACTCGCCCAAAAATCGACGATGGTTAGCACTTCATTTTTTTGAATAGTCTTACTAACCGTCTGCTGGGTCAGCTCAATTGGCGCTGCGGTCAATAATGCCTGCTGACATTTACCACAAGTCGGCTGCTCGCTCAGACGCGAGGCTGGAATACGGTTGGTCGCCTGACACTGCGGACAAACGAGATGTAAGGAGTCAAGGTTAGTGTTGCTCATATCAGGCCTTCCTAATTATAAAAACAGTAGCAAAAACTTATTATGCAGCGCTTCTCTCTAACTGCCCAAATGGTTTAAAGGTACTTTCAAATAGCGCACGCCATTGTCTTCTGGCTCGGGCAGCTTGCCGGCATCGATATTGACCTGTACCGCAGGAATAATCAGGCGCGGCATCTCTAAGGTCGCATCACGGCGCTCGCGCATCTGCACAAACTCTGCTTCGCTAATACCATCTTTCACATGGATATTGCTCATCTTCTGCGCTTTGACCGTCGTGGTCGGGCAATACTTACGACCTTCCCCAGGATAGTCGTGACACAGATAAATCATCGTGTCTTCTGGCAACGCTAGGATCTTTTGAATCGACTGGTATAACTGCGCAGCATCACCCCCTGGGAAGTCGCAACGAGCCGTACCCACGTCTGGAGCAAATAGCGTATCCCCTACAAATACAGCGGTCTTTTCCGCACCTTCTGCACCCGTAGCACGCGCAATATAAGCCATATCCGCTGGGGTATGACCCGGCACATGCATAGCGGTGAGCACGATATTACCTAAGAGCAGCTCACTACCCTCTTCGGTCAAAATATCAAACTGGCTGGCATCGGCTTTAAACGCCGCGTCAAAGTTAAAGACCTTCTTAAAAATTTCTTGCACCTGCGTGATGTATTTACCAATCACTAGCTTGCCGCCGAGCGCAGCTTTGACATCCGGCGCTGCAGACAGATGATCGGCATGCGCATGGGTCTCAATAATATAGACGGTCTCCCACCCATGCTCTTTGACAAAGTCGATTACCTCATCAATACTTTCGGTACTGGTATGGCCCGACTTATTATCAAAATCCAATACTGGGTCAATAACCGCACATTGCTGGCTGCTAGCATCTACTAGCACATGTGTATAAGTCTCGGTATCGTTGTGTAAAAAGGAATAAACATCCATAATTGCCTCATTAGCGAAAGAAGTTGCTTATCATATTAATAGCATTATAATTATGTTAATAATATTATAAGATAAAATATTATATAATAATGTATATTGTACTTTAAAAGAAAACTTCAACCCATTCAAGCCATTTTTTTGTAGGATCTCTCAAGTCTGTCGCTTTCCCTAGCTGTCGTTACTATGAATAATAGACGCTATAGGGGCTTTGAGCAAAGTATACCTTGGGTTTCTGTACTAGGAGGCCTGATATAGCCTGAACAAAGCTATGCTAGGCGGCTATGCACAACAAGCAAACGACCAGCCGCTGAGAAATCAGTGACCAGCAAATTGAGACGGCACCAGTAAGGGCGAGACCAGTAATGACCGGGCAAAAAACCTCACATAATCTTCTACATTGGTTGCTACCCGCTTGGGTCCGCAGCTATACGCCTGCCCGTTTACCCGCTGATATTATTGCCGGTTTAGTGGTTGGGGTGTTGGTCATTCCGCAGAGTCTTGGCTATGCGGTACTTGCCGGCTTGCCGCCCGTCTATGGGCTTTATGCGGCCATAGTGCCCGTATTGGTCTACGCTTGGGTCGGTGCTAGCAATGTGCAAGCTGTAGGTCCCGTCGCTATTACAGCGATTATGACGGCCAGTAGTTTGCATGGCTATGCTGAGGCAGGCGCTGACACTTACGCCTTAATGGCCAGCCTCTTAGCCGTCATGATGGGACTGATGCTTTGGGTAGCCGGTAAATTAAAACTCGGCTGGGTAATGCAATTTATCAGTCGCGGGGTAGCAGCAGG
Organism: Psychrobacter sp. CoH-33_TS_01; assembly: GCF_058189395.1. Lineage (NCBI taxonomy): Bacteria > Pseudomonadati > Pseudomonadota > Gammaproteobacteria > Moraxellales > Moraxellaceae > Psychrobacter > Psychrobacter sp. CoH-33_TS_01. Next base: position 118,537 of record NZ_JBVGQI010000006.1, on the reverse strand, counting down.
CTTCGTCAGTGGCGCAGCCGTACTGATTTTCGTCAGCCAGCTGAAGTACTTGTTGGGCGCCTCAATGTCCGGCAACACCCTTATCCAATATATCAGCTCTCTTACCCACAACCTCAACACCATTCATTTGCCAACATTCCTGGTAGGCGGCGTGACCCTAGGCTTATTTTTAATCAATCGCTATGGCGGTAAATGGCTCTGGGAAAGCTGGCTGCCCACTTCCTCAGCAAAATGGGCTGCACGCTTATTTCCCCTTATTTTAGTGGTCGCCGCCATCGTCGCGAGCATGCTAGGTCATTGGGGGGCACTAGGTATCCATGTGATTGGCGAAGTGCCCAGCGGCTTGCCTAGCCTGCAACTGCCCATACCTAGCCCTTTGCCGAGCGTAGAGGCGATATTGCAGTTGATCCCCACCGCAGCCTTGATGGCGTTGATTGTCTTTGTCTCTAGCAGCTCGGTCGCCAGCACTTACGCCCGCCTGCGCGGGGAGCGTTTTGAGGCCAACGATGAGCTCAGAGGTTTAGGCTTGGCCAATATGGCTGGGGGTTTCTTCCAGAGCTTCCCGGTCGCCGGCGGCTTTTCTCGTACAGCTATCAACGTCGACTCAGGGGCCAAATCACCGCTAGCTAGCCTAGTTACCGTGGCGGTCATGGTAGCGGCATTATTGGTGCTAGGCGACCTTATTGCGCCCCTACCCTATGCTTTATTAGGCGCCATGATTATGGCCTCGATTGTCAGCTTGGTCGATGTCACCACTTTTAAATCGGCTTGGCGAACCGACCGTTTGGATGCCTTTAGCTTTGGCGCGGCCTTTTTAGGGGTATTAGCTTTTGGTCTAAATACTGGGCTGGTGATTGGCCTGATCACCTCTTTTGCTGGGCTGATTTGGCAATCGAGTAAGCCGCATATTGCCGTCGTTGGGCAATTGGCGGGCAGCGGACACTTTCGTAATATTAACCGTCACGATGTGGTCACTTACCATAACCTGCTCATTGTGCGCGTGGATGAGAGCTTATTTTTTGGTAATAGCGAGTCGGTCTATCGGCAACTGCAGCTGGCTATCGAGCGCTATCCAGAAGCCAGCGAACTGGTGCTGATTATGTCGGCGGTCAACCATATTGATTTGACCGCGCAAGAGATGCTACTCAGCCTTAACCAAACGCTAGTTAGTCAAAATAAACGCCTACACTTTAGCTTTATTAAAGGCCCTGTCATGGATGTCATTGAGGATACGCCCATCATTCAGAATCTATCCGGACAAGTCTTTTTAAGCACGATGCAGGCGGTAAAGACTTTAACCGAAGATGAGGCATAAAACCGCTTGGATAAGTTAAGCTTTAGTTAGCGAATTAGGCAGTCTGTGTAATAAGATAGCGAAGTTTTTTTAACAGAGCATGGTGTAATTCATCGATTGTCGTTATCATAGGGTTTCATTTAACTTTCATAAGTTTATTGACCCAACATGACCGACACTATTACCATCTATAAGCAAATTTATCCGCAGCAGTGTCCGCAACTGTCTGCCCTAGGCTATCGCTCTTTGATTAACATTCGTCCCGATGCCGAGACCGAGCAGCAGCCCAGTAGTGATGCCCTAAAACAAGCGGCTAACGACGCAAGCTTAGCTTATGTCTACCTGCCTTTTGACTGTGAGCGTCTGAGTCTAGCGACTATTGAGAGCTTTGCGACGTACTATCATGAGTTGCCCAAGCCTATCATGCTGTTTTGTGGCTCTGGTAGCCGTGCTAAGCTGCTGTATCAAAGCGCCTTGATGCAAGGGTTGCTATAAGACGACTAGGGCTTGTAGCCGCCAGTATTATCCCTATATTTATAGCTTTTATATTTATATAGTCTGTATGCATGTCCCCTATACTTGCCCAGCCGCACTACCCTTTACCATTGAATAATATAATAAGGAAAATCAGTATGAGTCATCAAGTTAGTTTTGCCGGACAAATCACCCCTGACCAAGTTCAAGCTGTCGCCGACGATGGCTTTAAAACCATCATTAATAATCGTCCAGACGGGGAAGAAGCCAACCAACCGCTAAATGCTGATATCGCTGCGGCTGCAGCTGCGGCGGGCGTGACGTATAAAGAGATTACCTTTGCTGGTAATGCCTTAACTCAGCAACGTGTGGAAGAATTCGCCGATTTCTTTAATCAAGCCGAGCAGCCTATTCTGATGTTTTGCCGTACGGGTAACCGCTCAAACGGTCTTTACGAGACTGCTAAGCAAATGGACTTATTAGACGACTAATTTAGTCTAATCGCTACTTGTTCTTATATCTACTCACATCCTATAAAAATTGCCCTTCCCGTATTTGGAGGGGCTTTTTTATGCTAAAAAATCTATTCTCGCTGCCATTGTTTTTTGCCTAGCAGGCTTAATTTACGTTTTGGTCTACGCCTTTGATAAGGCAACTAATCTACCGTAAAGGCTCTTACCATTCATGTTAAATGCCATAGTTCTATGATAATCAATGCTAGTGAATACTAAAACGGTGCTGTATATTAAATTTTCATAATATCTATAACTAGAGCTCACCTTATGGCAAAGCCCCTCCTTATCATTGGTAATAAAAACTACTCCACTTGGTCACTGCGCGCTTGGCTATTGCTCAAAGCCTTCGAGGTAGATTTCGATGAGCACCCTATCGAATTATTTGATTCGTCTGCCATACCGATACTGAAAGCCCACTCCCCCACGGGCAAAGTCCCCGTCCTCGTTCATAAGGCAGATGATGGTAGCGCTAATAATGATAAAGCCACGGTTTGGGACACGTTAGCCATTGCTATTTATGCCAACGATTACTTAACGAATAAAGACATTTGGTCAGGGAAATCTAAATCTGAGGTGAATAATAGCAGCGCTACTCTGAATAAAGACCGCGCTTATTGTCAAAGTATCGTAGCGGAGATGCATTCGGGACTGATGGGCGTACGGAGTGAAATGCCGATGAATATTCGCGCAACTGCTCGTATTAAGCCTAGTAAAGCTTGCCTTACTGACCTAGCACGAATTGAAGCAATTTTTGTAGAGTGCCTGCAAAATAGAGCGACTGATAGTTATTTATTTGGCGCGTTTACCGCTGCCGATGCTTTCTTTGCGCCTGTTGTATTGCGGCTACAGACTTATGCTGAAGCTTCAGGAATAGCATTACAGCCGATTACTGCCCAATACAGCCAGACGATATTGAATAATGCCTATGTTAAGCAATGGCGAGAAGCGGCGCTTAATGAGACGCACCGCATTGTAAAGGATGAGGCGGGTGAGATATTGAGTTTGGTTGGGGTGTTGAGCGGTTGATTTTTGTTTAAAGCATTTAAATAACAATCTAATAAATATTAACTATCTATACTTAAGCTACGACTATGAGTTAATTTTTTCTTTTTTCAAAGTCTTCTATAGCTAATTGTATTCTTTCAAAAATTTGGTCAAAATTTGACCAGTCATTTAATACATGGTGCTTTGGCACCACATGAGTAGCAAATAAGGATTTAGGATAGACATTACCGCTTGAAGATTTGGCTGACTTTTCAAAAAACCTTCCGTCAACTTGGATATCAATAATTTCTTCAGAGTAGAAGCTTTCTATATCTGTTTCTTTATCACTTAGTCTAGGTAAAAAAACCACATACATATTATGAGCTATATGATAAAAACCATCTAAACCCGCAGGTCCTTTAATTTTTTTAGAAGTTTGTATATATTTACTTATATCCTTCGACCCTTTATCATTATCTACTAAAATTATTAGTGGATTCTGAGTCTCATCTTTATAATATCTTCTGCAAATCTGACTATAGTCCTTTATTAGTTTCAGGATGTCTGCCGTGCCGCCGCTTCCTGAGATAACATTAAATAATTTATTTTCAAAATTATTAAAGTCAATCTTCTTCCAACCATTAAAATTAGATGGAAGTGGTTGTTTATCTTCATTACGAAACTTTAAATAATGTAACAAATGAGACTTATCCGTCTTACCTTCACCAAAAATAGTTGTTTGTTTTGGATTAAATAAATAACGGTACATTAAATAGTCTTTTAAAACTTTCTCATCTTTTGTAAGACGGTTGTAATTTGGGTAACTATTCTTAATTTTAGGATTATCTTCTCTATAGTCGTGCTCAATCCGAGCAATATAATTAAGCATTCCTTGCAAGCTATCTAACTTATTATCGTCATTAATTTTATCTTTTTTAAACGATTCTTTAAACTCGAAGTCACCCGTAATGCAGAGCTTATGTACTAGAGCACGCACAGTATCTCTATATTTTCTAGGAGTATTAACTCGACAATTTACAGTTAGACCTGTCACCTGCTGCTGTGAATAGAAAAAGCTCATCCTAACTTTTCTAGAATTTATTTCGAAACCACTTTTATTAATTATCTTAGTCAGACTCTGACTCGGAATGTATTCACTCCCCTCAATTGTAAAAGCAATCTCATGAGGAAAAACTCTTTTGTTAGTTGAAAAAGTAATATCATCACAGTATCTAGAATAACTACAACCACATTTTGAAGCCAATTGGGCTAATTTAATATCAAGAATGTGGCCTATTAAGTTTGAGATAACTGGTGAGCAAGGACTGCCCTGAGGAAGAGTATTGTTATAGCAAGCGATTTGGGCAAGAATGGCAGCTACTTTAGGATGAAGTCCAAAATTATTATTAGCAATGAAGAATCCCCTAACCCTTCCAAAGTTAATAGAATCAAAAAAATTCTTTAAATCTATATTAAACACATATCTTTTTTTGACATGAACCTTTGCATGGCTCATTGTTGAAAGACCTTTCTGATAACCGTAGGATAGATTACCTTTAACCCCTCTAATTATATTGATTTCTTTAATACATTTATAAAGCAATTCAGACAAAATTTTTTGAATCTTTTTAAGACCATTAATGGGTGCAAGTATTTTCCTTACACCACCTTGCTTTTTAGGTATCTCAAACTCTTTATACTTTTTCTTATTACTATTATCTTTATCTGTATCTAATATATAGAGATGATATGATAGTATTGAAGGTTTAATTTTAAGTAAGAAAGCAATATCTTGAAGTGTTGTTGCTGATTGAAGTGCTTTCAGATTAGGAGTATAAGCCATAATTTTTCTTAAATATTAAAGTAGAAGACCTACGAATACTCTTATGCCCTTATAGTTATACTCCATAATACTCTACGGAACTCTAAGGATAAGTTTAGGACGGCAAAATCGGCCGTAGCATGAAAATCACTCAAGGTGAAACACCTTGATAAAATCTATTCGTAGGTCTATCAACTAATTTATACAAATATTTAAATATGTCAATAAATTAAGTATAAATAGTTTTAATTTATAGACATATTTATAAATCGAGGCAACAGGAACTCTACTAGCCATTAGTCACCGCTCCAGTGGACGAGCAAGATATGAGCGCAAAGCAAGATTGGCTAAAAAATGAGCACCCGTAAAAAACCACCTCAATGAATGAGACGGTTTTTTTATTTTTCAAAGCTTAAAGCCTACTGCATAACTAGATATTCAAAAGCACTTAGAGCTGCCTTAGAACCTTCGCCCATAGCAATATTAATCTGTTTAAAAGGTACCGTAGTCACATCACCACAAGCAAAGATACCTTTGCGATCTGTCTGGCAGCGCTCATCGATTTCAATCTCACCAAAGCGGTTCATATCGACAAAGCCTTTCACGAATTCAGAGTTTGGCACTAGACCGATTTGCACAAACACTGCTGATAAATCAAGCTCTTTAGTCTCACCGCTGTTGCGGTCTTCATAGACGATTGAACTTACTTTACCGTTGGTAGCTTTGACTTCTTTAGTCGCTACAGATGTCATGATATCGATATTGTCTTTGGAGTTTGCCTTGTTGATAAGCACCTGATCCGCTTTTAAGTTATCTGCAAATTCAAATACGGTCACATGGCTAACGATACCTGCCAAATCAAGCGCTGCTTCGATACCTGAGTTACCACCACCGATGACCGCTACGTCTTTGCCTTTGAAGAATGGACCATCACAATGTGGGCAATACGCCACGCCGTTACCGATATTCTCTTCTTCGCCAGGGACGTTCAGCTTACGCCATTGTGCGCCAGTCGCTAGGATGATACTGCGGGTTTCAAACTGCTCACCTGTATTTAGGTGGATAGCGTAGTTTTCTTCAACCGTTTCAGTGATTTCTCTAACGACTACGTGCTCTTTCAAGGTGACGTCGTACTCTTTTAGATGCTTATAAAAGTTAGCTGACAGCTCGGTACCATTGGTCAATGGGATAGAAATTAAGTTTTCGATATCTTGCGTGTCTTTGACCTGACCACCGATACGGTCCGCGATAAGCGTCACTTTTAAGCCTTTACGAGCGGTATAAATTGCGGCTGCAACACCTGCTGGGCCACCACCAATCACGGTGACGTCTTGCTGCTCAAGCTGCTCTTCATCGCTAGCACTGCCACCTGATAATAGGTCAGGATACTGCTCTTGTAGCTTGTCTAAGATACGCGCGGTGTCCACTTTACCATTGATGAAAGGCTTGCCGTTTAAGAACACTGCAGGGACGCCTTGGATGTTATTGGCTTCCACTTGCTCTTGGAATAAGGCACCATCAATCATCTCATTGCTAATGCCGTCATTTAATAAGGCAAACTGGTTTAACGCTTGCACCACGTCTGGGCAGCTGTGGCAAGACAGCGACACGTAAGTCTGGAACTGCATGGGCTCATTAAAGCGTTTCACTAGCTTTTGTATGCCATCGTCCAGCTTTAGGGTATGACCACCTGCTTGTAAGATAGCTAGGATTAGTGAAGTGAACTCATGGCCCCCTGGGATACCGCTAAAGACGATACCGGTGTCCTGACCTTCTGTCATAACTTTGAAGCTGATGGGGCTTGGCAAAGTGCTATCGCTATCCGCTTCATTAAAGTTAATTTTATGGCTAGTGCCTGCTATTTTGCTTAGAAAATCAATAAGCTCAGCACGTTTCTCATGCTCACCTTGACCCAATACAAAAGTGATTGAACGCGTCATATTTTCGCTATAGCTTTTGACGGCATCTAATAAACCTTGGTCCAACATAGTCATTTCCTCATCTTTCTAATTAGTGTTTATTTAAGTGTTTGAATAAGATGGGACTATTATCAGTCTTCCCCACCTGAACTGCAATCTGAGAAACTCAATCTACGACTTTTAAAAAACCAATCATTATTTAATAATTGTTTTGAAAAACAAATACTAACGGAAATAATACTTTGTGTTATTGCTTGATAATTTCATTGGAGAAAGGCGCTGTTATTAGATACACTCATAGGGATATCTACGCAATAGTATGGTCATTATGCTAGGCAAATAGACGTGATGTTTCATGAGTTACGGGGTTTTCCTACCGGTGTCCAAGATTGCTTCCTTGGTATCAAAGCGGGCTGTCTATGGCTCGAGTCACTATATTATTTATTTATACAAGGAAAGTATTATGTTGCATGAAAATACTGATTTGATTAATGAACTTAAACAGTCTGATGCCCATTTTGCCAAAATGTGTGATGAGCACAGCCAACTGGATATGGAAATTGGCAAGTTAGCAAATGATGTCGTCAAGCACGCCAGTCGAGATGAAGAGATCGAAGTCAAAAAACGCCGCAAGCTCCAACTCAAAGATGAAATCTATCGAACCGTAGAAAAACACAGTAAGGCATAACTTTAGCCCTCTACCACAGCGCTGAGTCTTACTAGCTGGCTCTTACGAAGTTAGGTCTATAACAGTTACCTTTAGCTGCGCTTACCTGGTTATTTATTAACACGACTTATCAGCGCTACTTATTAACGCTACTTATTGACGTTATTTACTAACCTAACATAATTTGGCGGTTTCAGGTCAGCAGCAATGCCCTAACCTCCCAGCCAAATTATGCATAATAAAAACCCCACCTACTCACGCAGATGGGGTTTTTATATTGTAGACTCTAAGAAAGAGCCACAACTTACTAATTAAAGGCTAGCTTAGATTTTACCAACTAAATCTAGGCTTGGCTTTAGAGTAGCGTTACCTTGTTCCCAAGCAGCTGGGCATACTTCGCCGTCGTTTTCACGAACGTACTGAGCAGCTTTAACTTTACGAACCATATCTTTAGCGCTACGGCCGATGCCTAGGTCATGAATTTCAGCTACTTTGATTAGGCCATCTGGATCGACTAAGAAAGTACCGCGTAGTGCTGCGTTGTCTTCTTCGATCATGATGTTGAAACCGCGAGTGATTTTACCAGTACCATCACCTAGCATTGGGTAAGTCACTTTGCCGATAGCTTCTGAAGAGTCATGCCATGCTTTATGCACGAAATGAGTGTCAGTAGACACAGCGTAAACTTCAACGCCTAGGCCTTTTAATTCTTCGTAATGGTTGGCCATGTCTTCTAGTTCTGTAGGGCATACAAACGTGAAGTCATGTGGGTAGAACATAAAGATCGCCCAGCTGCCTTTGACGTCTTCAGACGTGATGGTTTTGAACTCACCATTTACAAAAGCTTCAGTTGAAAATTCTGGGATTTCTTGATTGATAATAGCTGCCATGATTGGCTCCTTTTTAGTTAAGGTTTAGTTATGAATTAAATAAAGAGAGGGTAATCACTTGAGCCGCATCGACTCCTATTACCGCTAATCACAATACTCATTTCTTAGGGAGTATCTGCTTATAGTAGTAAGACTATCAGATGCTTATGTCAGCTTAGTGACTTGGTTATCTCTAGTAGTAGTTGAGAACAAGATTAACTATACGCTAAATCTATAATTAATCTAATTAAAAGTTTTTAATATGATGATTTGTTTTATAAAACTTGCTACAATATTTGACCATTCTATAGCCGCTTAAATTTTTTGGCAATAGCTTAGCGACTGCTTTGTTATAGCCATACTATAGGTAGATTTATAGCCTTAAGCGATTTAATAATATAACAAGGATTCACGAATAGCTGTGTTAGATATCCGTGTGAATTGTTAACGAAACCTTTTTTAATTAGAAGACTTTACATCACCTATCCAACACTGAATACTGTGCTTTTGGTGTGGACATCCTTATCGTACAATCCAGGCCTGCGCTAAGTCATAGCTTATAAGCTAGATACCACCCTCTATAACCCTTAAAATATTTTAAGAGAGCCGCTATGATCACCCTACGTCAATTAGAATTTGCCCTAGCCGTCGCCAAACACCGTCACTTTAAGCGGGCTGCTGAAGAGTGTAGCATCTCGCAATCGGCGCTAAGCTTGGGTATTGCTGAGCTAGAAAAACAGTTGGACACGCAAATATTTGAGCGTAATAACAAGCAAGTATTGATTACTCCTATTGGCGAAGAAATTTTGACCCGTGCGCAGCGTGTATTTTCTGAAGTACACGATTTGACGACGCGCGCGCATAGCCATCAGACCCCGCTGGCTTATCCGATGACCGTGGGCATTATTCCTACTATCGCGCCTTATCTGCTGCCTAAAGTACTCCCGGCTATGAAAAGCCAGTACCCTAACTTTCGCATGACTATTGTAGAAAACCAAACTGAGCGCCTGTTAGAGCAAGTGCGCTATGGTCATATCGATACCGCTATCATTGCCCTACCGTATCCGGTTGAAGGGCTGCATACTTTTGACTTTTGGTCAGAGAATTTCTTTGCCGTCTTCCCCAGTGATGATGTGCATGCCAAACTAGAGACTATCAATGCGGATGAGCTGGCCACAGCAAACCTTATGTTATTGGGTGAGGGTCACTGCTTGACCGACCAGGCGCTATCGGTGTGCCATTTTGATAAGAATGAGATGAAGTCAAACTTTTCAGAGGCGAGCCTGAACACTTTGATTCAAATGGCATTGGCCAATATGGGCACGACTTTAGTCCCTGATATGGCTTTGGACCAGCTGCATCTACAAAATCAAAATGCTGTCGCTATTCCGTTAGCCGAAGCTGGACCGCATCGTCATATTGCCTTTGTTACCCGCTTAAATTATGCGCGGGTAGATGATGTCAATCTATTGGGGGAAGTGTTTGGTGAAGCGCTGCATGCCGATAAAGACGCTAAACAAAAGAGCGAGCACACGGCTTAAGATAGCTCATTTATGGCGCATAGGTAAGGCACGGCTGCAGCGGCAAGAGAGAGGGCGAAAGAGATGACTGCAACGCTTAAAAACCGTTTTATTCAGCATTTACAGGCCTTGTCGCCAGACCTAGCAGCGGCAACTATAGAGCCGCTTTGGCAAGATATCGAGCAGCGCTATGCAGAGCCGCAGCGGGCCTATCATACACTCGCCCATCTTGAGTTTATCTTCGCGCAGTTTACTGGTATTAGCGAGCTCTTGCGTCAACCGCATCTAGTAGCAATGGCGCTGTTTTATCACGATATTATTTATCATGTAGGGGATAAGACAGCCGCGCCTACCGTTACCAAGAGCAATGAGGCGTTAAGTGCCGACCATGCTACAACCCAACTTAGGGACTGGCTCAATCCTGTACAGATTCAGCGCATCTATGAGTTAATTTTACTTACGGAAACGCATCAGCTGAGCGATGCTGCAGATAGCGATGCCGCTTACCTATTAGATTTAGACTTAAGTGTGTTAGGGGCCGCTTGGCTGACCTATCAGAACTATGCGGAGGCCGTGCGTTTTGAATACCAACACGTGCCACTAGAGACCTATCGACTAGGACGTACCAAGGTTTTAAAGCAGTTGTTAGGCCATGCTAGATTATATATGACAGAGCAGTTTTACACGCAATGTGAGGAGTCTGCTAGAGCCAATATAGCGCGAGAACTGCAGATGCTATAAAGACTCTAACAGCGGTTTAACGCTTAGCTGGGCTAGGCAGTTAGCCATTTAAAGCTTAGTCGTTAAAAGCTTAGCCGTTAAAAACTTAGCTGTTTAAGGCTTAGCTTTAAGAATAATAAACAGCTCGCTACCTTGGCGTGCTGGATGCGAATTATGGCACTGCTCCATCACTTCGATATCGAAATAAGGGGCAAACAATTCGCGATATTCCGCTTCTGTGCCACCAAATGGCGGCGTAGGCCTACCAAAGTCTTTATCAAATAACAGTCCCACCAATTTGCCGCCCGGCTTGAGTAAAGTATGCATTTGCTTGACATAGTCGGGACGCATATTGGGATCAATAGCGCAAAAGAAAGTCTGCTCGATAGCCAAGTCAAACTGATACTGCTCAGGCGCTAGCGCAAAAAAGTCAGCACAGACCAAGTGGTCTTTGGGAAAGTCAGGATAGCGGCGCGCAAAGCCCTCTAATGGCGGCGTAACGATGTCAAAGACAGTCACTTGGGTAAAGCCCTGCTCGTGCAAATAGCCGACCTCATAGGCGTTGCCTGCGCCAGCGACCATAATGGCTTTGGTTTTATCTGCTGCGGGTAATTGGTCGATATAAGCTTGAATTGGTGGTGACACTTGCCCCATATCCCAACCTAACTGTCCCGCCTCATAACGCTCTTGCCAAAAGTCTGCATCTACCTTCACCCGTTGTCCGGGTTGTAAACCAGAGATATCTACTGCACTGCCTTCATCCATGACTCATTTCCTTGTTAGCTTTGATTACCTTATGGTCATCACCTAGTATAAGTATCTTATATTTAACCAATTTTAGCTAATCTATCTCGCGATTGTCTAGAGAGCCATCGCCCTTCCCGGCCAACATATCATGCCACTGCTGATACGCTGGCATCGCCTTAGCGACTTCTTGCCAAAAAGCCTGGCTGTGATTGGCATGATGTAAATGACAGAGCTCGTGGACGATGACGTATTCTGTGCATTCGATAGGATAAGCTGGGAGATAAACCGATAACCAGACCCGCCGCGCTCGCACATTACAACTGCCCCAACGCGTGGTCATCTTTTTGATGCGCTGCTCATGGGCGGCCTTGCCTACGATAGGTTGCCATTTGGCAAACAAGGTAGGCATCACTGCCGCTAACTCTTGCCGATACCAAGCTAACCGCTGTAGCTCACTCATAACGCCCTCTTGTGCCACGCCCCACAGTCTTAGTGCTTGGCGTGCCTCGCCACCCTGTTGGACTTGCTCGCGGGCTTGCTGCGCCGCTATAATTTTAGGGTGCTGCGTCAATATCCACTCTAAGCGCTGCTCAATAGACTGAGCAATGCGCTCATGGCTTAATCGCGCAGGCGCAGACACTACTAATAGCTGCGGCTTTAGACGAAAATTAATATTTTTGACGCGTTTACGTTGCAGCTGCAGTTGAATACCCGCGGCTAGCAAGACCTGTTGCAGGTCTCGATAAGCGGCGGGCAGTGTTGGAGATTGAGGTAAGGTATGTTCGGAAATAGGAGAGGATGACAAAACAGTGGCTCAAGACAAAGAGATACTGCAGTTTTATAACGCCTGCAGGTGATTGTCAAATGACATCTTGTGATAGACCGCTGTAACGATCACTTGCCAGCTATTATCAGTAGTAAAATCCAAAGTTTGCTCACTTATTTTTTGTGAGGCAGCTGTCATTCGACTTAGCGTTAATGCTGTGATACTGCCTTGACCATCACTGACAATAAAACCTGCCTGTTTAGGCTGAGCCACCGCAGTTTTAATGACTGACGCGCCGGCACAATCGGGCAAAGTGACCACATCGATAAGCTGGCGCGTGGTTAGGTCATAAACCGCAGCACAGCCACCAATAGGCGTGGTCACACACAAAAGATTGTGCTCGTCGTCCATCGCCACACTGGCGATATATTGATGGAAACACTGCCACTGATTTTGGGGCATTTGCAATGGGGTAAAGTCTGTATCCCCGCGTTGATGGGTTAATACTAGCGGCACGTTAATATGCTTGGGGCCTTGGAACTGAATACCAATCATGACCGTACCATCGCGGTGAATATCTAAATGGCGCACACTCATCTGCGGGTGCTGAGGAACGATCTGTTCTAATAGCATGCCATCATGCCGATTAAGGTAAGCCAAAGACGGACGCATACTGTCGAGATTTAGCTCATCGCGAGAGGCCTTTTCAGTCTTGATACCACCATTGGCAATGATTAAAGTCTCTCCATCCGGATGCATAACCAGCTCATGGGGGCCGATACCATGCGAGTCAAATTCCTTGACCTTTTGGTAGCCTTGCCTCGCGTCATACACACCAATTTTACCGGCTAGGCTGACCGTGTCATTTTCGGTGACATAGAGATAATCCCCATCGAGACTAAAGCAAGCATGGCCATAAAAATGACGGTCGCTTTGTGCCTTTATAGTATGACGCAGCTCACCGTTCGTAGTATCCAACACCCAAAAGTGCTCGCTTGGGCGGCGACCCATGACCACCACTTCGCGTATTTTAGTAGCAGTCGTAGCATCTGTTCTAGTGTATGTTGTAGCGCCTGTTTTAGTAATGATGCCATCTGTAGCAGGTTGTACCACGATATCGTGGACCCGCTCAGACATGGGCGTTTGCCAAACAATCTGGCGCTCGCTATCTACTCCAACGACCCCATAACCGCCTTCGACTAAAGCCGCTACCCCACTGACCCATTGCACCGTATCAACAGCTGTATCTGACTGATGGCTAGTCGCTAAATAATGAGACTCGCTAGGAGTTGCGGATGCCGTTTCTAAGGCAAATTCGCTGTCTTGATAGGCGTTAATAAAGGCTTTCGCCCCGATTTGACCTGCCCGCGCTAGCTTTAACAACTCACTTTTTACGCCTGCGGGATAGTCAGCTAACCGCGCAGTCTCAATAGACTGGCTGCGGTAGCGATGGTGTACGGCTATAATCGCGGCGGTCCCTAAAGTCGACCAAGCGAGCGTTTTTACCGTTTGTTGCACTGGGCTAGTCATGGCTTAATCGCCATCGGTGCTATTAAAGCCGACGCGGATACCTAAGGTAGGAATCAGTTCGCGTTTGATAATTTGCGTCACCGTCGTCAAGTGGTCATAAAGCTTCTGTTGCGTCGCTTTATCCGCTTGGCTGATGTCTTCTGGCATTTGTGCCAATAGCGTGCTTGTATCGGCTAGCGCGGTCGATAGCTTATCGCCGACTGCAGAATCAGTGTTATCGCGGCTTAAAATGGCGGTTAATACCGGATCAGTAAAGGCTTGGTTTAGGGTAGCGAGCTTGGCGTTAATAATAGCGCGGCTCTGCCCTGCCGTCATAGCGGGCACATGACCTTTACTCTTACCGTTTAAGCCTAATGGCTGCTCGATAGCGCTCGATTTCATAGTTTCAATCAGCGATAACAAGGAGTTGACCCACTGGTTGAGGCCTTGGTCTGAGCTGGCCGTTTGGTCGATAGCCAAAAGACTCACAGAATCTTTTTGCCAAGTCGCTTCAATATCTTTAAGACGAGTGGTCAAAGCTTCACTGGCACTAATGACGTAAGCACACTGCGCAGCCTCTAAACGGTCATTGGCATAGAGCGCTTCTTCCAAGCCTGGCACCCCTTGCACGATAGCACTCTCTTGCGCCAGTTGTGTAGGGGTGAGATTCGGATTGGCAGCGATTAGATCAGCGACTCCGCTATGCACTAGGCCACGCTCATCAGGATAGTAGTTGATATAAAGGTTGCTCATGCTTTGGGTCGCTGGACCAAAATTAATCATCTCAGCACCGGCCCAAGCTTGTGCTAATTTGAGCCACTGCTCGCGCAGCTCGGTTAGCGGTGCACCTTGCACACTACCACTCGCACAATGCTTAATAGCTAAATCGTGTAGCGCTTGGCTCTGTGCAGCGGCATCGCTATAAGCGGGGACCACAATGTCATCAGCCACGTGCGTCAGGTAGGCCTTTTGCGTGTCTGCTGAAATCGTTACCGGGGTAATTTTGCTAGTACTTGCTGTATCGGTGGCCGGCGTCTGTTGTGCTGCCGACTCATTACTGACTTCACTTTCGCTGGCAGCTGTATCAGTAGACACAGCGTCATCATTAGGTTTGGCGCAGCTGATTAATAGACCAGCACTCAGCGCAGAGATGGCCATAGCAATGGCGTGATGTTTTTTCATAAAGGTCTCGTTATCGGAGTCTTACGGTGTATTGCACCCATTATCGCTGCGCCAGCCCTATAATCGAGAGCTGAGCGACAGCCTAATGAATAGTATAGTAAATCGTTATAAAGACAGTAGAAAAGCATTGAGCGCTTCTCGACCTTTTTTGTCAAGCTTGAGAACTTGCTGTTTTTGTTGCTCAGCCTCGCCGCCATGCCACAGCACCGCTTCCATCGGAGTGCGAGCGCGGCCATCGTGTAAGAAAGTCGCTTGGGCATCAACCGTTTGCGCCAAGCCGATACCCCATAACGCTGGGGTACGCCACTCAAAAGAATTGGCCAAAAACTCAACTTGCGCACTCTTGGGCGGCAGCTTACCAGCGATAGTCCGATCTGCTAAATCGTCGCCCATATCATGCAAGAGCATATCGGTATAAGGGTAGATAATTTGCCCGTGTTGCTCTAAGCGGTCATCATCGGTGGTCGGCAGTTTATAGCGCGGGGTATGGCATTGCACACAGCCCATATCGTAAAACTGTTTTTTACCGGCCAATACCACTGGATCATCAGCATTACGGCGGTGCGGTACCGCCAAGTTGCGCGTATAGAACTCTACAAACTTAGCCACATCATTGCTGACCTCAACTGGAGGACCGCCATCGCCTTGCTCATCGGCACCCGTAGGCGCGTTTAAACAATCGGGCTGATTTTTCGTGCAGGATTCTATCGGGCGAATTCTCGAGGTCAGCCCCATATCTTCGTTAAAGGCACTCTGGTTTTGCGTTAATAAGCGTGTCTGTCCAGCCTTCCAACCAAAGCGACCTAGCGCCGTCTTACCCGTCTGTGGGTCGAGCACCCAGTTGTATTTACCGGTAACCCCATTGCCATCTTTATCTTTCGCATCCGCCTGACGTTGAATATCAGCATCCGGGATTTGCTCTAATAACCCCAGACCAATCATCGGCAGCGCTATCCTTGGCGAGACCATTAGCTCAGGGTCAAACTCGCCATAACCGGGATTGCTCAAGGTATAAGTAGGCCGACGTAAAGTCTCAACGTGACCATCGGCAAATTTTACCGGTACAGGAGTCCATTTTACTTGGACGCGGGCTTCTGCCGCGACGCCCTGAATACCGCGGTCTTGCAGCTGGCCACCATAGACCGCATGGGGGATTTTTTCGACTAAAGAATTTTGCAGCTGCTGTTGCTGCTCAGGCGTGGTCGCGGGCATGGCCAAACGAATCAGCAAACTATCAGCATCGTCATCAGCGCTCATGGGCGCATGGCCACGACCATCTTTGATATGGCAAGACTGACAAGCGGCCACATTAAATAATGGCCCTAGCCCATCACGGCTGTCTGTACTGGCGGGCGCGACCACCCAAGGTTGCCGAAAAAAAGCATTGCCAATGAAGAAGTCGCCTTTACGCGAGGCAGGAATATTTGAGGAAGGTTTGGAGTAGCTCTCACTGGTGGTGATAGTAATGCCGGTGTCGCCGCCCTGTTTGACCTCTTGCGGATCAAAGGTGAGCAGCGTCTTATAAGGCACTCCAGCCAATTGCTCAAGGGTTTGTTCGCGAGCATTTAACTCAGAGTCTGCGGTTTTATCTTGGTCAGTATTAGCCGGCGAACAGGCTGTTAAGCTTAACAAGCTGCACAACATACCGCTCAGCAAAGTCCCACTAAGGCGCAAAGGTGTAGCTGCTTTTACTTTATCACGAGACGTTATAACCATTTAATTCTAGTTCCTTTAGGGTACTACTGATAAGACATAACTTGCTCTCATGCAGCTTGGCCTATGGCCCAACTCACCTTAATTCGTCCCTGACCCTTCACTTCCTATCGCTATGTCTAACTATCACCATAATAAAGGCGCTAATCACTAGCGTTATTTTACCTGAATCACCCTTTACCTAAACAGCACTTTTTGTGACCCTGCTTTTATCTAAATCGCACTTTTAAAAAACCGATTGCTAAACTTAGATAATAGTGAAAACCTATAATAGGTTAAAACTGGGAAACGGTGAAAACCTGTGAGACGATAAAAACGCAAACACACCGCCAGAATGCTCTGACAGTGTGGGGATAAAGCCGCTAATGACTATTAAGAGTCGCTGTTAACGCAATCTTGGTTAAAAACCCTTAAAACTGCTTATAACCGCCTAAAACATTGACCCTGCATCCGCATCTAAATTATCAATACCAACGGCTTTAGCCGCATTTTCAATGCCTACAGTTACTTGTTTCAAGTCATTGATAGCCGCTTCCATCCAACTACGGCGCTGCGTTTGCTCTTCAGCAGAGATACCATGCTTACTGGCTTGACCGACGGTAGCAATCATTTGATCCACTCTAATACCATCTTTTTCGCCTTTACTCACGATAGTGTTGAAGCTATCAGCCACTTTATTAAAGTCAGCGGCTAGTTTATCCGCTTCAGCTTTATGACCACTGTCCATCAAGTACTGTTTGATGCCGTAGCCGCCAATAGACTCCCCCGCTACCGTTTTGTAGCTGCCATTAAAGACATTGTCGATACCACGAGCATTGTTGGCATAGCTTAGATGGGTCAAATCACTAAAGCACTCGTGCTCATCTTCGGTAGAGCCCGTGACAAAGGCTACCTGCATGCGCTCAGAGGCCAACTCACCTAAAGATAAGCTGCCCATTTGGTACATGATTTGGCGCAAAGCATTACTGTTTTTGCGGGTCATAAAATCACTGCGCAAGGTATTGGTACTATCAGGCTGCCATTCAGCGACCATATCGGTTAAATCATTCACCAATAAGGTAGCAGCGGCTTTTAGATAGGTGCCACGACGCTCACAAATCGTCACGCCTTCATTGACCGTATCACCGCTGGTGCATTTACCCTCTTCAGTCAGATAATCACTGACCGGACGCTCGCCAGCACCAGGCCCTGTACCATTCAGGTCTTGACCCCATAATAGAAACTCAATGGCATGGTAGCCAGTCGTTACGTTGGCTTCACTACCGCCAATCTCATTCATCTCAGCCAATAGCTCAGGCGTGATTTGCTTAGTATCTTGGCTCACACTGCCGACTTTAATACTATCGCTATTAATGATGTTGTCTTTAGCGTTATATTCGCCTTCGTAGCTGTCGCTTACGTAATCGATTAACGCTTCATCCAATGGCCAAGCATTCAATTGCCCTTCCCAACCATCGATGCTGCCAATTTTACGTTTATCATCTGCAGTGACAAAGCCTTCATCAAAACGGAAAACTTCAGTTTGTGAGTAAGGCTGACGCGCTGCTTTATAGGCCGCTTTTGCTGCTGCTAAGTTTTCTTCAGTTGGCGTTGCTACAAAAGTATCGATAGCCGCTTGTAATTTTTTGGCTTCGGCTAAGGAATCTTCATAGGCCGCTTGTGCCATATTGGCATAGCTGACCGCGAGACGGTCGATATGCGCATCGCTAGCTGAGGCGGTGACCGCTTGACTGTCGGTTGTCTCTACGGCTTGCGCATTGTCTGCTGTTACTGCCTCTTCATCCGCCTTTTTCGTACAGCCCGTGATGCTTAACAGTCCTGCGAGAGCGAGGGCTACTGCCATCGGCAACGCTTTAGAGGGTCGATTGGTCATACTAGTGGTCGTAGACGAATGATTTTGCATGCAAATCCTTAAAGACGAATAAAGAGTAAGTTAATAATTTTAATCAATAAAGTAACAACTAATTCAAGTAAAATTCATGAATAACGGTAATTATAATGTTATTGAGAATGATTATCAAATTAAATTTTGCTCAAAAAAAAGCCAACCCTAAGGCTGGCTTTTTCTAACTTACTCAAAAACAGCTCACATTTTTTTTTGAGCAGGCTACCAAATAGAGATTCTCTCAAATAAATAAAGAAGTTCTCTACCAAGTTAGTTGATTCTAGTTAACGCTTTGTGGAGCATTAAGCGTTAGCTCAACACGACGGTTTTGCTGACGACCCGCTTCTGTGTTGTTAGTAGCTACTGGACGTGACTCACCGTATGGGATAACTTGGATACGGTTATAAGAAACGCCACGTTGGCTTAAGTAGCTGGCTACTGCGTTTGCACGTTGCTGAGATAGGTTCATGTTGTAACCTGCATCACCTTTACTATCGGTATGACCCGCGATAGTGATAGTGTTTTGGTTGTACTCAACTAGCGTAGAAGCCAATTTGTCTAAAGTTGGTTTGAAAGAGTTGTTTAGCGTAGCATCATCAAAAGAGAAAGTGATACTGCCTGGCATAACTAGGTCGATGTTACCATTTGGGTTCTGTTGTACAGAAACGCCAGTACCTTGCATTTGTTGCTTAAGCTTATTGGCTTGGTTCTGCATATACAGACCAATACCACCACCAACAGCAGCACCAATGGCAGCATCACGGCCAGTTTTATCACCGCCCGTTGCTTTAGAAATAGCTGCACCGCCTAAACCACCAGCTAGAGCACCAAGAGCGCCTTTATTGATTTGTGTTTGACCGGTCATTGGGTCAGTAGCACAACCGGCTAGCATCATGCTAGAAGCCACAGCAGCGATCATAAGTTGGTTACGCATAATATATTCCTCATATTTTGTGACAAGCCGCTCACCACTATAACTGCTAACATAAAGTCTCAGTCTAGGCAAAATCAGCTTTTAAGTGTTGTTTTTTTAAGATAAATAAGTCGTCTTTATCGTTTCTTATTATCCCAAGTGTAATCTAACTGTGTGTAATATTTTGTCACATCTCTGTATAAGTAGTGCGCTTAGTCTCTTTAGCTCTGATATATAAATAAGCTTATTTTGCCAAGCTGTGTACTCCGATAAATACGCTCACAAGTGTAGACCTATGGCGTTCATACTAAGCACTGGTACAACAGGCGTGCACTGATATAATAAATTATTACAGCTCTATTCCTACTTTAATCGCCCGATTGACTGAGCGTTGTTAATACCTGTTTTTAATAACCGCTTTTAATAGTTAGCTATTGGGTGCATTGAACTAAATATTCATTTAATATCAGAGCATTAGCTGATTTTCAGCAAGCCGTTTAATAATAAATATCAGCCACTATTATCGCTAGCTATTATGCTACGTTTATTTTGCATGCCCTTTTAGTGTGCTAGCCCGCGTCTTATAAACTGGCTTAGAAAATGTCATTAATTTGCAAGGATAATTATGCGTGCCGCTTCTTTAATTCAACGTCTTCATAATAAAAAACCGAAGCTTGGTAAAGCCGTTTCATTCAGCGCTGCCACTGGGGTCATTTTAGCCAACAGTTTTGGTGGCGGTATCCCACTTTGGTTAATGGGCGCTACAAAAATATTAACGGGTGCCAAAATCGCTGATGACACGGTGATTCGCATTGCCGACCACTGGATTCGCAGTAACAATGCGGTCATTAATCACCTATTGCCCAAAAAAGACTGGCGTATTAACTTGCCTGCTGATGTGCGCCCTGATGGCCAGTATCTCCTAATTTCAAACCACCAATCTTGGGTGGATACCAGCATCGTGCAATATATCAGCGAAGACCGTTTGCCATTAACACGCTTTTTTACGAAATTTGAGCTGATTTATATCCCTATCGTCGGCCAAGCCTTTTATTTCTTAGATTTCCCGATGATGCGTCGTCATTCTAAAGAAGCCATCGCAAAAAATCCTGAGCTTAAAGACCAAGATATTATAGAGGCCAAGCGCGCTTGTGAATTATTAAGAGACAAGCCTTTTACGCTGCTGAACTACTTAGAAGGCACACGCTTCACCCCGGAAAAGAAGGCCAAACAAGACTCTCCTTATAAGCATTTGCTAAAACCTAAAGCCGGCGGTTTATCCTTAGCCATTGGGGCATTAGGCAGCCAAATTGATGGTATTTTAGACATGACTATCGTCTATCCAGACGGCAAGCCTAACTATGCTGATCTTTGGAAAGGCGATATTACCCGTCTTGGTGTAGACGTGCGCCATATCGATATGCCTAAGCCATTATTTGACGCTATTGTGGCGGGTAATTATGAGAAAGACGCTGAGGTTAAGGCCGAAATGTTTACTTGGTTGGATGATGTTTGGGCACAAAAAGATGCTCTCATCGACACTATGTTGGCAGAGTTTGATACGCCAAAATCAGATTAATCGCTACTAGACCGATGCTCCGCTAAGCGGCTTTTAATACGCACTGGTAGTTAGTAATATTTAGCTAATGATTAATAAATAGTAAATGCAGTGTCCTCTTAATAAGTATTTTCTTAAATAGGGGGATGCTGCTTTTTAGCTTTTAACCTTTAAAAGGCAGCTATAGTCAACCCTAGTTAAAACTAGCATACGGCGAGTCACGGGTTAAATACGCCGAAAGCATTAGCCCCTCGTTGAGCAATCAAACTACGCAATCCCTTGATTTTTTTTGTGAGTCAATTCACTATACCTACTGAATCAATGCCGTAACTTCCCTACCCTAATTTCCCTTAGCCACTCCTATTGAGCGCCTCTATATGTCTGTTACTGAGGTGGCCGCTGTGCCGCCCTCCGACTCGTCTGACCCTAAGCCTGCTGACCCTAAGCCTATTGGTGATAAGCCTACCAAACCCAGTAAGCCTAAGCTCGTTTACGATATCGCTATGGTCGTGATTATTATCATCGACCTGAGCCTGATTGCCCTCGATAATATTTTTATGAGTGCCACCTTCTCACAGCTGATTGCTAGGTTGAGTTTCGAGGCCAATACTAGCGCTATGACAATAGTGGGTTGGTTAATGTATTATCGTGAGCATATTCACGAGCCACTGCGCGGCGCAGGGGGTATCTTTACAGTATTCCTAGTGTTTGAGCTGCTAGTACGTTGGGCGCTCGCTATTAAAAACAAACGCTATTATCGTTGGTTTTTCTTTCCGTTTGCGCATTGGTACGAGGTGCTGGGCTGTTTACCGCAATTGCGTGCGCTGCGTTTACTGCGAGCTGTCATTATTGGTCACCGTCTCTATCAGCTAGGCTATCAAGTGCTGCCGGCCTCTTGGTTGGCTACCGGTAAATTCTATTTTGAGGTGGTTTTAGAGGAGCTGTCCGACCGGGTTATCCTGACGGGGCTGAGTAACATCCGCCATCAGTTTCAGGATACTGAGGCCTCAAGAGCCCTGATAGCCAAGACCATTCAACGCAATCAAGTCGAGGTTGAAGCCGCCCTAGTCGCCTTATTAAAACAGGTCATTGAGCCGCATATCACAGCCAAGCCCGGCAGCGCTACCCCACCTGCTGTCTCGCAATTTTTGGCCACAGAGGTGGGCGCGGCAGTACAGGAAGGTTTAGCGAATACCCCCGAAATTAGCCGCTATCTGAAGCTAATTCCCATTGCAGGCACGCTGATCTCAGGGCAGCTGCTACAGATTGGTCAGCACGTCGGTGAAAATGTGGTATTGTCGCTGAATAAACGCTTGCTTGAACCGCAATCCTTGGATAAGGTATTGCAAGAAGTCGTGCATGGTATTGTGACTTTGGATATGAGTAACCCAGCTTTAGAATTGGTGGTAAAGTCGCTGATCGAAGACACCCTCGATGGTTTAGAGGCGCAAGTGAAAGTGCAGCAGTGGAAGCACTCTCAATATCTGAAGATGCCATAACCTTACAGCCGTAATAATTAATACTCTGTTGGCTGTGCCATTTAAGCGACCCCCTTCCCTATAAATTTACTATACTTTTGATACGTTTTAAGGATTTAGATAATGTCTAATTTAGATACTGACCAAGCGGCCCAATCCCCTGAGCACAGTGTCATTTTCTACGGCAAGATGCTGAATTTTACTCAGATAAAATTGCAGACTGCTGACCTCGCGGTCATTGAGGCAAAGCTCGAAGCCTTACTTAGCAACAAAACCAGTCAAATCCCTATGGTAATTAATAGCGAGGTCGAGCAAGACTTAGACGCTCTGGTAGATTTACTGTGGTCATGGGGCCTACAGCCTATCGGCGTGGTTACTGGGGTGCTGGACGAACAGGCCAAAGCCCGCAAGCTGGCTATCTTTCCAGGCGATGGCAAGCGTATTGAGCGCATCAAAACCAAGCAACCGGCTCCTACCCAAACGGTCCATGCTACCGAAACGGTATTGGCCTCTACGGCAGACAGTGACAGTCAAAGCGTCGCTCCTGCACAAGCTAGCGTAGCCAATAAACTGAACTCAGACAATATGATAGGGCAGCAAAGCAGCCATGGCGACCATATCTCTAGTATGATTTATGATCAAATGCTGCGCTCTGGGCAAAGTATCAACCATGTGGGTGGCGACCTAATTATGACCAACAGTGTCAATAATGGCGCCGAAGCTATTACGGACAATAGCCTGCATATTTATGGCCGCGCTAATGGCCGTTTGGTCGCGGGTGCTACAGGTGATAAAGATGCGCGTATCTTCTGCCAGTCCTTTAATCCGTCTTTAGTCTCGGTGGCCGGCACTTACTGTCTACGCGACAATATCCCTGAAGAGATGATTGATCAGCCTGTGCAAGTGCGCTATCAAGAAGGCGAAGGCTTAGTCTTTACTGTGATGAATAATACTTAATCTATGCTCAAATAAACGGCAGCCCTATAAAAACATCTGGCGCTATGCTACCCTACGATGATACCTTGTTTTTAGTTATGTTTTGTCGAGCAGCTATGTTTGGTTGAGCAGTTATGTTTTATTGATCAAAGATGCTCAAGTTATTATGCTAAGGATAAATAGGAGGTTTTAGCGCTGCTGTAAAACGGTAATTGATGCCGCTATAGCAGCTGAATCTCCTGCCCAAAGTTTGCGTTAATATTAATGAATGGTGACTTTTTTATGCAACTGGCGTAATCTCTTTATGTTAGGCTGTGAATTTGCTAAAAAGCGTATAACATAGCATTTTATGAGACTCGCTCTAGTAGTATGCATGTCGAGTAGTATTCATGAGCAGCCGTCTTACTTTATCAGTATTAATCCACTTGATTGCTAGTAACTAATTTTGAGTTATGAATCCAGTACATTGCTGGATTTGGTTTATATACTATTTATATATTATAGGTATAGGAGTGTGCCATTGTGGCAAAGATCGTCGTCATCACTTCCGGTAAGGGTGGTGTGGGTAAAACTACCACCAGTGCTTCTTTTGCAGCAGGTTTAGCTTTACGCGGTTACAAGACCGTGGTCATCGATTTCGATGTAGGCTTACGTAACCTAGATTTGATTATGGGCTGCGAAAATCGTATCGTTTACGATTTTGTCGATGTCATTAGTGGCAATGCCAGATTATCGCAAGCGCTGGTTAAAGATAAGCGTTTAGAGAATCTCTTTATTCTACCTGCCAGTCAAACCCGCGATAAAGATGCCTTGACCGACGAAGGGGTCGCTGATGTGATGGCTGAACTGTCTAAACAGTTTGACTACATTATCTGTGATTCCCCTGCCGGTATCGAGCGCGGTGCACAATTGGCTATGTACCATGCCGATGAAGCTATCATCGTGACCAACCCAGAAATCTCTTCTGTCCGTGACTCGGACCGTATTATTGGTATTTTGCAGAGTCGCACGAAAAAAGTAGAAGACAACGCAGGCAGCGTGCGTGAGCATTTGGTGATTAGCCGTTATAACGCTGAACGGGCTGCTGCGAATGAAATGATGGATATTGATACCATCTCTAACGATATTTTGAAAGTACCCTTACTAGGGGTCGTGCCAGAGAGCCATACTGTGCTAGAAGCCTCTAACCATGGTGAGCCTGTGATTTACTATACCGATTCGGTAGCTGGGCAGTGTTACGATGATATCGTGGCACGATTCTTAGGTGAAGATCGTGAGCTTCGCCATATTAATGTGAAGAAAAAGAGCTTCTTGCAACGCTGGTTTGGAGGATAATCATGAGTAAGAAAAAAGGATTTTGGAGTAATCTCTTTGGCACAGACGACCGTACCCCGGGCAGTGCCAATACCGCAACCGAGCGTTTGAAAGTCATCGTTGCCAGTGAAAATCGTCTTAACAGCCGCCTAACCAGTGATCGTATCGAAAAAATGAAACGTGAAATTTTAGAAGTGGTGAATAAATACGTTAATGGCGTGCAGATTGACGATGTGAATATCCATCATCGCCACGAAGACACTTTAGACGTGCTTGAGATGAACATTAGCTTGCCAGACCGTCGCCCTTAAAGCAGTGCGGCCTGAATAACACTGCCCCAGCCCTCAGCTGTCTATAGTGTCTTATATAATGGCGGTGCCTAAAAAAAGCCCTAAGCTTATTAGCTTGGGGCTTTTTTGTGAGCTAGGGATTTTGACGTACCCTGCTAAACAGGCTAAAAACTGACTATTTCATGCGTGAGATTAAGCCATCTTTTTTGATAAATTGATGGTATAACGCAGCAACAATATGCATGAGCGTAAAGATAATAATCATGGGCCAGATAATATCAACATGAATATTATTGAATACGCGAGCTAAGCTGCGGTCGGGGGTGACAAATACGGGAATCTCAAATAGCCCAAACATGCTGACAGCTCGGCCCCCATATAGCGACATTAATAGCCCGGCGATCGGCATGGCCAGCAATAAACCGTATAAAATGAAATGCGTTAGATGACCCACTAGCGCTTGGAGTTTAGGCATAGGCACAGCAGGCGGGGTCTTAGAGATGAAACGGTTAATCAAGCGCGCTATCGTCCAGAGTAGTAGACTCACCCCAAAAGCTTTATGCAGGTTAATGAACTGATTGCCCTCACTATTGCCATGTAAAAGAATCATGGCCCATGTGACTAGCAATAGCACTGCGCTGGTCCAATGAAAAATACGGCTGGATAACGCCCACTTAGCCATATTATTGTGTGAAGAAGAGGGAGAAATAGACATCGCGGAACTCACCTATAAAAAATGTTGGGTTTGCATACGGATATTTGGTATAGCGTTTGCTCAGAAAAATAGCGAGTAATTCATCATAAGTTATAAATTTAGACAATAAAATTGGCCAACACGGTGATGCGGCCAATCAGTTTATGTACATTATTATAATTTTTACAGGGCCTTATGCAGCCCCTATTATAGACTTACTATAATACGCAGTAATTATGTCTATACTGTGCCAAAAGTAGACAGAATTGTGACCGTCTAAAGCAAGTTTTTACTCTCCCTCAATAGGCCAGTCACCTTAACCCTTATTAGCTGTCTAAATCGACCAAATGATGCGCAATTTTATCCAAGTCTGGGATCATATAAATCTTGCCGTCTATCTCTACGCACTCAAATAAGTAAGATAAGATGGCCGATTCATTAAACTTTTCATCAAAGCTGCTGTAAGAGTCGACTTTCACAGGCGCATCAAAGCTCAAAATTGAGTCTGTAACTGCGTCTTCAGGGCTATCTTTATAGCTGTCTGGAAGATACTGTTCTGGTAAGGGCACGTCTTTTACATCACTAATACGCACCTGTTTATTTTGTAAAGAACCCTTAAACTGCAAACCGAATCTATGCACATCCGTATTGCCTTCGAGTATCACGATAGAGGTTGGCGCCACCTCACGAGGCAGGAGATGGAAAATAGAGACCTGTTGCTGTTGCCATGAATACGTCCAAATATATTCATTAAATTCAACAATATCTAGGATCAAATTACTAGGAATAACCCAATCTGGCTGTCCGACTGCTGGGATAATGGTCACACTCATTAAGCCATTTTCAGCCGTTAATAAACTGACGGCCTCAAAACGATGTTTTAGAATTTTTTTCATAATACGCTTATTAGCTCCTAGCTATTCACTATGCCTATGCTCGGTGACATAATCCGTAAGGTGTTGTGCCAACTGCGCAGGGGTACCAACGAATTGACAGTAGCCTGAATCAATGATGGCTTTAGGCTGACTGGCACAAGCACTATCAGCAGGGTCTTGCGCCCACAGCTGACTGTTATTTTCTTGAATCTGCTCAAGATGCTGCGAGCCATCTACCCCCATACCAGAGAAGATGATACTGATAAGATCCGCGCCAAACACGTCACTAGTATTTTTCAATAACGTACCAATAGCGGGTTTATACTCCCCTTCCCAACCTTGTTCAGCTAGGATGACGCGGCCATTTGAGTCACAGACTATCTTTTTATCGACCGGCGCAATCAAGCATTGCCCGGGCTGTAACATCTGCGTGGTCGTAATGACTTGGCAGCGCCACTCATTGTGACGGTTTAGGATACGCGGTAACGTATGAATCATCTTATCGTTAAAATGATGTGCCAATAAAATACAAATGGGCAGCTCAGTAGACAGATGATCTAAGAAACTCTTAATGGCACTAGGTCCTCCCATAGAGGCACCTAAAAGCACCACAAATTGCCAAGAGCGATTACTGACTTCAAAGCGTTTGCTGCCGATGATTTCTGGCATATCTAGCATATTTGCCAGCTTACGTTTTAGCCGGCGTTGCCACTTTGCATAACGTTGCGACTCATTTAAAAAGGGGGCGGTATCAAAGCCCACTAGGACTGTATCTGGCTTTGAAGCTTCAATAGCAGCGATCATCTTATAATCATAACTGCTGTCAATCAGCCAAATATCCACGTCAGACTGGGCATACTTTTGGGTCACCTGCTCGCAGGTAATACAATCTACTAAGGTCAAGCCACAGCTGCGTACCGTATCACTAAAGGCAATGCGCTGATGCTGAGTTTCGGAGACGACAATGACCCTGATCTCATCCAACCGCCGCGTAGGCTTAGCCGTCATGATGACCACCTGTTTGCGTAGCTGCTGAGCCTTGCTTTAGACTGCTTGAACCATTCGCTGCTAAGTCACGCTCTCCTAGCAATTCGTCGATACGGTCTAGCAACTCGTCTTCTTGGAAAGGTTTGCCCATATAGTCATTGACCCCAATTTCCATAGCACGCTCACGATGCTTTTCTCCCGTACGTGAGGTAATCATGATAATTGGAATGTCTTTTAGGCGGCGTTGATGGCGTACTTGGGTCGCCACTTCAAAGCCATCCATACGGGGCATTTCAATATCCAATAGAATAATATCAGGGGTGAGATCCTGTAGTATTTCAAGAGCATCGATACCGTCTTTAGCGACGACTGCCCGCATACCTTGACGCTCTAAGAAACGCGAGGTGACCTTACGAACCGTCACTGAGTCATCGACTACTAGGACCGTAGTTTGCGTATCAACGGCTACCGCTTGTATCTCGCTATCGACTACTGGCTGCTGCAACACTTGCGGCTTAGCTTGCGCCGTGCGCATAAGGGCTACCATATCTAAAATGAGCATCACTGAGCCGTCACCCATAATAGTCGCAGCTGAGATACCGGGTAATTGCGCCATTTGTCGGCCCAGTGGCTTCACCACTACCTCGATTCTAGAGCCCGCAATTTCATCCACTTGCATAGCAATAGACTGGCCTGTCTGACTCTTAATAATGATAACCGGCAGACTGCTGTTGCTCGTCATCAGCATTTCATTAAAGGTATGCCCAGATAATATTTCGTTGAGATAACGGACTCGATAGTCTTTATTTTCAATCATTAACGTGCTGTCTTCAGACTGATAATAAGCATGTAACTCTTCAGGACTAACCCGCACAACACGCTCAATCTGCACCAGCGGAATAGCATAGTAACGATCTGCTGCGCGCACTACTAGGGCGTCAGAGACCGCCACGGTCAATGGCACACGCATGGTAAAGCGTGAGCCACCACCCTCTACTGAATCAACGGCGACGACACCACCTAATTGACGAATCTCACTGCGTACCACATCCATGCCGACACCACGACCCGAAATTTGGGTCACTTTTTTGGTGGTCGTTAATCCGGCATTAAAGATGTATTGCATCACCTCTCTGTCCGTCAGACTAGTATTATCGGCGTCAATTAACCCTTGATCGATAGCCTTTTTGCGCACAGCTTCGATATCAATCCCGTTACCATCATCCGTTAAGTGGATAACGATTTCACTGCCCTCACGCATCACCTCTAGCTTAATTTGACCTGCGCGTGGTTTGCCTGCTGCTACCCGCTGATCGGGCATCTCTACGCCATGGTCAACAGCATTTCTAAGCATATGCTCAAGCGGTGAGGTAATACGATCCAAAATGGTTCTATCGATTTCATCATCGGCATTAATAACGTCAAGCTCAACGACTTTATTCAGCTCGCTTGCCGTCTGACGCAAAATACGTTGCAGACGCGGTAACAGCCGTGAAAACGGTACCATGCGCGAGTCCATCAAGCCGTTCTGTAGCTCAGCCTGAGTACGGGATAGCTGCAGTAGCAAGGCTTCACTATCGCGCGTCTTCTCTAGTAAAGTCGTCTTAATATCGACCAAATCCGAAGCCGACTCTGATAGTGATTTAGACAACTGATTTAGGGCTGAATATTGATCCATCTCTAGCGGGTCAAAGTCAGCGTTATCTAAAATCTCTTCTTCATCAATTTGCGACAGAATCTGTACTTCAAGCTCGATATCCATACGCCGTAACTGATCGGACAAACGCTGAACCGTAATGCCCATTTCTTCAATACTATTGGTCAGGCTGCTCATGCCCATATCGATACGGGCGCGGTTAATCGCTGACTCACCCGATAAGTTAATCATGCGCTCGATCAGGCCTGACGGGATACGAATCATCTCATTGGTATTGTCTGACGCCGTTTGACCTTGCTCAAAGCCACCTGTCATCAGCGGCATTTTACTGATGTCGCGTTGCTTAGAGGCCGCTTTTAGCATCGCCTCATGCTCAGCAATAGCGGCCATTTGTGATTGCAATGACGCCGGCACGACTTCTTGCAGACTATCTGGGTTTTCATTAAAGCTTTCTAACGCCGCCGTCATTTTTGCAGGGGCCGGCGGGTTGATATGGTGCGAGATAACAAAGATAGCGTCTGTGAGCCAGTCTTGACAGTCAATCAGCAATTGTATGACCAGCTTGGTCGCAGGACGGCGGCGACTGGCAAGCGCTTCAAACACGGCTTCCATCTGGTGCGCTAGATCGGCCATGCCGTTAGCAGACACCATACGAGCGCCCCCTTTGAGCCTATGTAAGTTACCTTGTAAGCTTTGCAATGCTACCACGTCACTAGTATTGCTGATGAAAGACTGCATATGCTCACGGATACTACTGTCTAGCTCACGCGCTTCTGCTAAGAAAACAGCCAAAATATCAGGGTCAGGCTGCTCCTCTGGCCAAGATTGGGTGACCATCTCTAAATAATTATGCTCAGGTTGGTCACTGGTTGACTCATCTTCACTATGCTCATCTAGGCCAGTCACTAACTCTACTTCGCTAGCGGTCGCTTCGGCTGCTACCGTTCTAAATACTGGTAAGCTAACTTTAGCGTCTTCTGGCAGCGTACCCATGCTGATAAAGCTCTGTAAAGCTTCCACTAAATCTGTGGCATAAAAAGATTGTTGATGCTGTACTAAGTAATCAATCTGCGCTGACATGGTATCTTGGATACCTTGCATCACATTGACCCAACCTTGCGAGGGGGTTAGCTTACCGCCAACAAAGTACTCATAGACCGTTTCAGCTTCATGGGTCAAATCGCCGAGACTCTTAATCCCTGCCATACGCGCACCACCTTTGATGGTATGCAAATGGCGCTGCAAGGCTTTTAAGGCCTCCATGTTATTAGGAGCCTCTACCCATGTGGTGAAAATATTATTGATATCGGCATCTAGCTCTTGAGCTTCTTCTAAGAAAATCTCTAGGAGCTCAGCATCCGTGTTGATGGGCTCAAGCTCTAATTCGCTCACTTCCATAGTTTGTGATTTAGCGCTTAAATTCGCTATCATCTCATCTTCAATGCGCTGGCTCTTTATCTCTGCTAAAGCAGTTTCTGAAGCCACTGTTTGCTGACTTAAGCTGGGGCTGGCAGACAGCTGAGCGATATGAATTAACTCATCAACTACGGTCTCATTTAACTTTAAGGAGATACTGCCTGCTAGCGCATCAAACAAGCCCGTAAGCTCGCCATGACCGGCCAATAAGCCATTAACCATTTCATCCTGCCATGCTAATTCTGGGTCGGTTGTTAGCCGCTCATATACTGCCAATAGCGCTGTCAGAAGCTTTTGGAATTTGCTCAAACTAATGGTCGAGGCCAATAGTCTATTGATTTGCTCCGTCATAGTTAGCGCATACGCACTAATATGAGAGACGTTTTGCTCAGACAAATGTGACTCTAACTCCCACTCGGCATCTAGCAAGTCATCGATATCATCTTGAATCAGCTGGGCTACTGAAATCTCGTCTGCACCAGACTGAGAGTCTGACTCGCCCAAAATATCTTGAATCGACTGTAAATCTGTCGAATTGACCTGAGCCTCTAAGGGGTCTTGCTCGGTGTCATCTTGCGTTCGGTCAGCTATCCCTTGCAAGTGGTTACTTTGATAAGTCGCTAAACGGCTTTCTATTAATTCAACAGCCTGCTCGAGAGCTTGCAGATGCTGTGGTCTCATCGCCGCATCATGCTGCTGCAACTGCTCTAAGCTATGCTCTATCGCACTACTAATCTTACTAATAGTAGTGAGAGACTGCGTACCAGAAGCGCCTTTTAAAGTATGGAATGCGCGTACAATCTCGTCATCTACCATAACTTCAGACGCAGAGTGGTGGGTCTTTACAAAGTTTCTAATGGTCTCTAACCGCTCTTGCGCTTCTTCCATAAAGACTTCAAAGAAGGCCTTTTCTTCTTCATTTTTTGGTTGCAGAACCACGGGTGCGGCCACCAATTGCTCATTAATACGGGTAAACACTGCCAACGAGTCAGCCTGCAGCGCGTCTATTTTAGAGTCTATTTCAGGGTCTGCATCCTGATTATCTACTTGCTCAGTGGTGGCAACGTTCTGCTTTTTGGCTACCGCATAACTGAACTGTTTGCCCAACCCTTTACTATAAGCATTGGCACAGGCTGCCCACAAAGCCACTTCTTCAGGATAATCATTGGTGCCTGCTTCGTAGATGGATAAGAAGGCAGGATAAGCACTGATGACGTCTGCCACTAGGGCTAGCATATCCGCAGTTGGAGCTAAGGTATGCTCCAGAATTCGGTTGAGCATATCTTCTACCGCCCAAGCCAGCTCTGCCGAGTGATTGGCGCCTACCATACGTCCTGAGCCTTTTAAAGTATGGAAACCACGCCGCACTTCTAATAACGCCTCTTCCGCTTCTGCAGACAGTTTGCCATTATTTTTACCGCTATTGTCGGCGTGCGCTAACTCCGTTTGATACTGAGCGAATTTAGGCATGATAGTCGCTAAGACCTCATCCGCTTCTTCGATGAATATCTCTTTGATATCAGGGTCAGTATCTTTGGTATCTTTAGGTAAAGCTAAGGACATAAAAGGCGCCAATACTTCGGGAAACTCGGCCAACATAGGGTCTGTCGCTATATTATTAGCAATGTCAGCATCAGTATTAATCTCAGTATCAGTATTAATGTCAGTCAGCTGCTCTAATGCTAGCGAAGGGTTACTATCGATAACATGACTATCCCCGCTATCTTCAAGCATGTCAGTCACCGTTAAGTCTGCAGCAGTCGTCACGGAATGCTCTAAACTTGAAGCGCTGTCATTATTAGCTTCTGTAGAGCTCAACATCTTTACCTCTGGCTGACCCTCTCCCACCAAACCTTGATTAATGGGCTGACCTGCCAAGATATTTTTCGCCTTCAATACGGTAATAGCAGGATCGATACTAGGCTTGCGCAAATTGGCAAAGTCATCGACTAAGGTAGGAATTAAATCTTTGGTATCTCGGATAAAGCTTATTAACTCATCGGTTACCGGTACGGTCTTATCCAACACACGGTTAAGCATATCTTCGACCGCCCAAGCCATCTCGCCTGCATTGAAAGCGCCGACCATACGACCAGAGCCTTTCAAGGTATGGAAACCACGGCGTATCTCAGCTAGAGG
Source organism: Psychrobacter sp. CoH-33_TS_01 (assembly GCF_058189395.1). Classification (NCBI taxonomy): domain Bacteria; kingdom Pseudomonadati; phylum Pseudomonadota; class Gammaproteobacteria; order Moraxellales; family Moraxellaceae; genus Psychrobacter; species Psychrobacter sp. CoH-33_TS_01. Next base: position 85,694 of record NZ_JBVGQI010000006.1, on the reverse strand, counting down.
GGTAAAGTCTTGCGGCGCGTCCGCCCATTGCGGCAAATACTGATCGAGCTGCTCTAATACCTCTTCGGCCTCTTCGACGAAGATTTCACGGATTTCTTCATCCATGTCAAAGTTATCGTCTTTTAACGTCGCTCGTGCTGCTATTAATGCCTCACTGTCCTCAGAAACGCTTGGAGCGCTTGTGTCTAAGGCCTCTGCACTTACTACTTCGGTAGTGGCTTCCTCAGCTAAATTGCCCTCAACCAGACTAACTGTAGCCTGGGCTGCCGGAACGATTTCTATAGAGCTAGCTTGTTGCTCACTATTTACTGCGACTATTTCACCGCTATCATCGTAACGAGTGACATTGTCAGCTGCCGCGAGCTCACTAGAGAATAATGCGGCCGTAGCAATATCGGACGCATCAGGGTCAGCAATAATCTCATTCAATAAGCCATTGGCCACTTCAATATGAGCTTGTAGTTGCCCCAGCAGATTTTGATCAAAGACTTGTTGCGCCAGATAGTCTAAGAACAGCTCTAAAGAAGCTAAGCTTTCAGCAATGGCATTCACTAAAGGCCAATGTAACTTAGTTAATTCAGCTGCTTTTAGTTGTGAAAATAATTTGGCTATCTGCGCACTGACCTCAGCCACTTCGTGCAATTGAATATCGATAAAATCTTGTTGAATGGCCGCAAATTTATCTGCGCTAGGTAAGCAAGCTGGTTGGCCCTGCTGTAAATAGCTATTAAAATCTGACTTGATGCCTTCAACCGCAATTCTAAGTTGACGCACAGTATCAGGTTGAGAGTGATAAGGCGCGTGGGCAGAATCTGACCCCGCCGCCTCTAAACTTGGCGCAAAGGTATGGGTTTGACCAATCTTATTAACAATAGTCTCATGAGCATTTAATATCGTGGTGGTGAAGGCCTGCAGTTGCTGTTCAATCTGCTGTTGCAACTGGCCCGAACCATCCGCTGCATGTGGCAAACGCTTAATATCAGTAATGATGTGATCAATATCGCGCTCATATAGCGACCAACCGCGTTGATGCAGTAGTCGTCTAATATCTGACAAAGTAGGAACGATTGCCAATGGCTGCTGTGGCTCAAAGACTGCCGCTTCTAGCTTGGACAGGGTACGAGGCAAGAATCTCTGCGCGCTTTCCGTATCTGTGTTGATGGCAGACAGAACCACTTTGGCTGCTGAATTATTGTGAGTTAACGCGCTTAAATGAATACAGACTTGCGCCACTACCCCTTCAATAGTTAAGCCTTGCAAGACTTCATTGAGCATTTGACTATCAATAAGTGCGCTATCTACCTCGGTACTCAATTGACTGAGCACTTGCAATACTTGGTCGAGTTGCGCTAATAGCCCTGCATATTGGCTAGGGGTTGGGTGCTCGTTATCTCCCAAGTTATCTAACCATATTTTACTGAGATACCAGATGGCTTGCAGCACTTGGGAACTACTGGCTTGCCACAAGTAATGAGTGATTTTTTGCAGGGGAGCTAGATACTGCGCCTCATTACTGTTCACCAGCAATAGTTGACGCACAGACTGACGCCAGGCTTTCAGCAGTAAACTGTATTGCGCGGCCATTAGTGGTCTGGATAAAGTTTCTGGAATAGGCCACTGGGTAGCAAATAGAATATTAGGGAAAGCTTGGGTATCCATCTGCGCTGAGGCAGTTGAAATAGTGGCTGGTAGTAAGCGGACAACTTTTTGATTACACTGTACTAAAAACTGGTGACGAATATCGCCCGTAATCGCATAGTGATTGAGCTCACCTTGCAGCAATGCATTCGCAAAAGCACCCGAGCTGTGAGCAGTTTTGCGAATCTCGCGGTCAGAGATTAACTGCTGTGACAATAGCTCTAGACTTTGGGTCAATGGAAGGAATGCGGACAGCTCTGCCATGTGCAAAGCGCCACTAAGCTCATGATAGCGTGCCGTCATATCGGCAAAATCTGGCCAAGCGTCTGCGCTAGTCTCCTGCGCTAGCTTGTCCCATGACCTCTGCAGGTGCGATAACTCCTCATTGAATAAAGGTATCAACCACTCAATGGTCACAAAATTGCTAGGCAAAGAGATCATAGAATCATCCTAAAGTTGTCGTCTGTCAGACCACGGTATTGTTCCCGCAGCTGCCATAGTTATATTATTGTTTGCGGCACTCAGTTTTAGGAGCGTACGCTAGAGCAGTCTAATCATGCCCGTATCTTTTGCCATAAGTTCACTTCTGGGTGGGAGATACGCTGCATCTTAGGATGCTGCCAAAATAGCGCCTCGCCGGGAGCTAAAATAATATGGCCCCCAAGCTCACATTGTTCTACGAATCTCGCCAAGATATCGCGTTGATCAAATTGTCGAAAATAAATCAGCATATTTTGGCAAATAATGACTTGTTGCTTGGTATGAGTCGCCGCCTTAGTACCAAATATATTATGATGGCGAAAACTCACCTTACTGCGTAACGCGTCTATTACTTGCCAACGGCAGCCCGTCTCTATGCTTTGGGATTCTGTGAGCGGGCTGAGTAAGCTGTCGTCAGTATCACAGGGTTGTATGTAATGCTGGTAGTCCTCTGGAATGGTCGCTATTTCCCGAGGACAATAGAGGGCTTGCTGCGCGTCCTGAATAGCTTCGTAATTCACATCAGTACCCAAAATACAATAATCTGCTATTCCGCTATTTTCCAGCAGCATGGCCAATGACCATACTTCTTGACCCCTAGCACACCCGACACTCCATATTCGATAGGAAGACTGCTTTTGCGGTCTATTATTTAGTCTGTTATCAAGGGTATCGTCTGCAGTTATGCGGTGCTCGCGAGCTACAGCCTGCTCCTTGGCTAAAGCCGCTATATACTCAAGAGATGGCCCGTGACGAAAAAACCGACTTTCCACTATTAATACTCTATCAAGCAGTTGTTGGCGCAGTCTCACATCCGTTTGTACTGCGAGCCAAAGCTCAGACAAACTCCGCCCACTGTCCTCTGCGGTCGTCAAAATGGCATTACTTAGCCATCTCACTTGAGTTTTGGGCAGCACAAAGCCTATCTTACTTTCGATGTAGTTTTGCCACCTTGGCGTATTAATAGTGCTGCTCATAACCACCCGTTAAGAGTATTCATCAGCGGCCAACCCCATTATAGTGTTGGCCCCTATCTATCAGTATGAAGGCATTAACATCAGCTATATTGATCCTGCTTATGCCGAGCGTAGGTCTTCTTCTGCAACAAAATCATCGTCTGACAGCTTAAAGCCAGATACTGACTCCTGCAGCGCCACTGCCATCTCACTTAGCTGACCTACTGAACGTGCCGTAGTCATGGTACCTGACGAGGTCTGTGAGGTAATATCTTGGATAATATTCATCGTGTTAGAAATATGACCTGCAGAATCTGCCTGTTGCTGAGCGGCGTTCGAAATATTCTGAATCAGATCTGCCAAGGTATTCGAGACGCTCTGTACTTCCTCGAGGGCTTCACCAGCATCTTTCGCTAGGCGGGCACCACGGACAACCTCTGAAGTCGTAGACTCCATCGACATAACCGCTTCACTCGTATCGGCCTGAATCGTTCTCACGAGGGTTTCAATCTGTTTGGTCGCATTAGCAGAGCGCTCTGCAAGACGTTGAACCTCATCGGCAACTACCGCGAAACCACGACCCGCTTCCCCAGCCATCGAGGCCTGAATAGCGGCGTTCAAGGCTAGAATGTTGGTCTGATCGGCAATGTCGTTAATCAAGCTAACGATATCTCCAATTTCTTGTGAAGACTCACCCAGACGCTTAATACGTTTTGAGGTCTCTTGAATCTGATCACGAATAACGTTCATACCTTCAATCGAGCGCTGTACAACGGCAGCGCCATTATAAGCAATAGCAACCGAGCGTTGAGCAACTGCGGTTGACTCGTTAGCGTTCGCAGATACCTGGTCAATAGAAACTGCCATCTCATTAATAGCAGCCGATACCCCAGCAATTTCTTGCGCCTGATGCTCAGAAGCTTCAGCCAGTTCAATCGCATTCATCTGAGTTTGTTCTGAAGAGGTTGCTACGCGCTCAGCTGTGGTGTTAATGGCAGTAACCAGTTGACGCAGCTGATCGATTGCGAAGTTGACCGAGTCAGCAATGGCTCCCGTAAAGTCTTCTGATACCGTCGCATTTACCGTCAAATCACCTTCTGCCAAATCGCCTAACTCATCAAGTAGACGCAAAATAGCGATCTGGTTACGTTCGTTTTCTTCCTGAATCTTACGCGCACGCTCTGACTCAACTTCAGCTTCTTGTCTCTGACGCATGGTTTCTTTTTCGATCAAGAGGCGCTGCGAGCGACCACGGCGGTTCAGTAGGTTATAGAAAGAATATATCAAGCCTAAGAGGCCGATTAGGAACCCTAGCGCCGGTAAAATAATGCCACTACGCGTTAGAATATTACGATTTACATTCTCTAGCTTAGTTTGGGTATTGCGGGCGATATCGTTTAACGCGTAAGCATTTTCACGGGTTTTAATAACCGGATCATTTAGCGTCTTAATTTGCTGTGAAACTGGGGCTATCAATTGTTGATAGGTTTGATCCACCTGTTGTAGGGCAGGTAGGTTTTGACCATAGCTGGTTTTCTGCGCGGCTAAAGTGGTGGCGAACGCTGCTACTTGCTCATTGAAAGTTTTTGAATTGCTGTCGATACCACGCGTCAACGCTTGCATTTCAGTATTGATGCGCTGCGCACGTAGCATTTGCTCTTGAATATCGCTGATAGCTGCTGCGGGTAGACCGGCTGCAACCGCTTGCTGAGTCACTTGACGGTAATGGTTTTGTAGCTGCTCACTGCCACCCGTTACGCGCTCTTGCAAATCTTTTAGCGCATTGACATCATTGATATGCGCCAAGACATAGTCAATCTGCTCTTTATTAGCTGCCCAATCGTTAGCCAAGTCTTTGAATACAGCTCGGTTATCAGAGGCCGTAGCTTGGGCTTCGTTTAATGCCCCTTCATACAGCTGCACATCTCTCTGGAGTTTTTCGTAGGCCTTACTGGTGACTTCAAAATCTTGCGAGAAAGTCGCTTCATTTAAGTCTTGCACGATATTAGCAGAGCTGATCTCTAACTGGTTGACGCTACCTAAGTAGTTATTCATATTCAGTAGAGTGTAAATCAGCCACGCTAAACTGGCTAAGCTTAGGATAGCGAAAACCCAACGCAGTACTTGCCAAATATCGCGTTCATTGTCCGCGGCTGAAGGATCTGTCTGAATTATTTTCGCTTCGGTCTGGTTATTCAAAGTACTCATTGTATTTAATCTCTCCAAAACAGTCGCCTAAGCCATTCGCCAAGTGTGCATTGCTAATGTCTATGTTGCTGATATCGTTGACTGATTAATATTAAACCCCAAAATAATAGCGCTTGGTCATAGTCGTATTGCTCAACACAAGGTTTGGTGTTGCAATAGCGCTCACCACCGTAAGGGTTAGCCTGAATTAACTGAATTTATTAGTCTGTTTATAGTTAAGTGGTTAGCTAAGTTGTTATAAGCAGATATCTGCTTTAGCCCACGCTCTATTAACGCAGCCACAAGGCCTTTATTTTAAATAGCGGCTTCTACATAGCGCTGATCTTGTACCAGTAAGCTGGGCATAAAGACGAACCACTCTTGCTCATCTTTCACGAACTTACCATGGCTGTACGCGGCAAGAGGCGAGTCACTAGGCAAAGATTCTGCCCGATATTGGGCACTCGTAAACTGCTGGATACCTAACACGGCGTCGATGACTAAGCCTGAAAAAAATCCAGGCTGGTCAATAACTAAGACTTTTCTTTGGCTAGGACGCACCGATGCTCTAGGCAAAGATAAAAACGAAGTCAAGTCGGTTAGTGGGAGCAGGCGGCCACGAACGTTGGCCACCCCAAGCAGCCAAGGCTTAGTTAAGGGTATGGTGGTTAAATCAGGCATACTGAGGACTTCAGAGACTTCGCCCATAGGCGCTACTAACCGTTGTCCTGATACTTCAAAGACGACGCCTACCCATTGCGTTTTTTGTGCATTATAGCGACCACTTTGCCGAGCTTTGGCGAGATCTGCTAAGCGAAGTATTTCAATAAACCCTTTAGAAGCCACAACTTACTCCATTACTGAACGGATGACCCGCATAAGTTCTTGTTCTTGGATAGGCTTGGTCAAGTACTCCTTGGCCCCTTGACGCTTGCCCCAAAGGCGATCGGTCTCTTGATTCTTCGTGCTGACCATGACCACAGGAATATGGGAGGTGGTCTTGCCGCGGGTGATGCGACGCGTTGCTTGAAAGCCATTGACTTCAGGCATAACGATATCCATTAAGATAACGTCAGGTAGGTGCTCAGCCGCTTTCGCACAGCCTTCCTCACCATTACTCGCCTCTATAACCGTAAAGTTATTTTTTGCCAGTATGTCGCGAAACCTAGCCATCTCGGATGGTGAATCATCGACAACTAAAATGGTAGTCATACCATTCCCCTTAAATGTATGCAAAGACTAAAATTAGCCCTAAAAAAAAGCCGGCGCTGCAGGTAGCAGCTGGCCGGCAATATTATCGATATTGGTTAATGGCGTTAAACAGCTCATCTTTACTAAAAGGCTTGGTTAAGTACTCATCAGAGCCAACAATACGTCCACGTGCCTTATCAAATAAACCATCTTTAGAAGACAGCATAATGACAGGCTTACTGGAATATTCTGGATTATTCTTAATTAGAGCGCAGGTTTGATAGCCATCTAAGCGCGGCATCATAATGTCGACGAAAATAATATCAGGGTTATTGTCTACTATCTTAGCTAAGGCATCAAAACCATCGACTGCCGTTATGACTTCACAACCCGCTTTTTGCAGTAGGGTCTCTGCGGTGCGGCGAATGGTTTTAGAGTCATCAATGACCATGACCTTTAAACCTTCAAAGTTATTTTCCATTACCATTATCCTATAAATATCTGAGTCAAATTATGAGATATTAAATTATGCCAGAGTCGCCTCATTGCGATATCTGCTAGTGGTTTCAGGCTACTCAAACCGTGTAACTACGTCCTTGCAGTATCAACGCAACCTGCTAGCGATGTAAATGTCTAGAACGCATCATAGCACTTATGGTAACAAAAAAAATCATATATTAAAGACTACAGAGATACATTTAACATAAGAATATTATAGCCATAGCCTGACAATATCTAGCTAAAAATATGGATTGAGGAGTTACTAAATATATATTTTTATAAGTTTTTTTTAGTCTAACGAACAATAGTTGTTTTCATAAGTAATAAAATTTGTTGATTTATCTGTCTTTTATATCATTTTATAATCAATAAAAGCTTTGTTCTATTCTTATAATTATTCAGCATCTGTTTTAGCATTTATCCCTATAATCGGCAGATATTCATGAATTTCCCCAGATTACATTAGCATGGCATTATCCCAACCGGCCCTTACGGTTATTAATTCGGACTTTCTTGTAATTAATCCGGACCTTACTGTTATTACGCAATTGCCTTATACTTCTGCCTTATATATCGAGCCCCTACTTATGACTGACCGATCCTCTACCCCACCTCGCTCAAAGTCTATCGAATTACCTGCGATGGCTTTTCACCCTGCCATATCTAGTAATAAAGCTCATACAAAAGGCAGGCTATCGGGGTCGCCGCAGCCCACTACGCGAACAGGGTTAAAGTCTTCTTTAGTAAAGCGTCCTTTATTAAAGTCCTCTGTATTAAAGTCATCTGTGTTATCGCGGCTTTCTATAAGTGTGCTATTGGGATTAAGTTTGGTCGCCTGCCAGCCCCCTGCTGAGCAAGCTACCAATGAGGCCGCAGCAGACCCTACTCAGGGCAGCGACGATAAGGTCATCATTACTGCCGATACGGTGACGCTAACTACCAACCATATTTTGAATATTAAATCCAAACGTTATCAGCCCAGCTTGGGCTTAAAAGGCACCATGTTTGCTACCAACACCACCACGCTAGCCAGCCCCACCAATGCTAGCGTACAAGAGGTATTGGTCACTGCAAATCAACAGGTCAAAAAAGACACCCCATTATTCGTCTTAAAAGTACTGGCGAATGCAGAGGGCGCCACAGACGACCTAAAAACAGACAGCGCAGAAGCCGACGAATCAGCAACAGACACGGTAGCAACAGGCGCTCAGGCTGAAGAGTCTAACCCTACAGTCGCTGCTACGAAGACCACGCCTACTAAGCCAGCAGCTAATGAGCAACCTCCAGAATTGGCCAAAAATGCTCCCAATGACCCTAGCGCACCTGCTAGTACAACACCCGCAACGCCGCCAGCCACCGTATATAAGGTAGGCCAACTGCTCACCTTTAAAGCCCCGTTCTTTGGCAGTATTGAGCAGCTCGATATCAAGGCAGGCGATCGCGTAACGGCGCAGCAGCCCCTACTCAAACTGAGTAACCCTAATGATCTACAATTTATAGCGACGTTGCCTATCAGCGCGAAATCGCAGCTGTCTATAGGGCAAAACGTGACTTTTTCGGTAACGACCTTGCCAGACACGTTTACCGGACAAATTAGCAAGCTAGTGCCCTCGAGTAATCCACAACATCTGCTGGTTCATGTGCATATCACCCAACATGACGAAATACACAACCAACTCAAACCTAATATGACGGTGCTAGGCCGAGTCGATTACGGGCAGATTGAGGTCGGTACTATCGTGCCTAAATCTGGAATTCATAATGCCGATTTGACCTCGCTGCTAACCCCGCCATACCGCGCCATCAATCCTATTAAAGCTGAGGTGTGGATTATTGGTCAGGATCAACGTCTGAGCCGGCAACAGATTCAGGTCATTGAATATGACCCGGAAACTCAGCAGTATCTGGTGGCCGGTATTAATAATGACAGTTTAATTTGCCTTGCGCCCCTACCCACGGACTCAGAAGGGAAAAAAGTAGTGGTGTCTTAATCGTAAGGCCTGCTAGGATTCTGTACTGGCGTCTTTGCGGCTAGGGAGCTTTCTATAAATAAGCGTTAATTGCGCCATAAATAAAAGATGGTTGCCCCACAAATAAGGGATAACGACAGCGGTGTTTCCTTTATAACGCAACGTTTCTTAAATAAAGGGACAGGGCTTAGACAAACGTATAAAGACAGGGGTAAGGGCGTTACATTTAAGAGACTCAGTAACAATTGGCCTCTTGTATGGTTACCCCGTAATTCGGCACTATAACAGCCTAAGACTAGAGGTCTTAAATGTGCCTCTTAAGTCCGAAAATTAATACCAACGGCTAATCCTATAATCACCGACAGCTAACCCTACAACGTCCTATAACAATAACGACATAAAATTAGCCATTATAGTTAGTCAGTCTGTAGTAAATATCATGTGACAGCCACACTAGTATGAAAACCACTGGGTGTATTATCCAAGCGTTTCCTAACGTAGTCCGAGTCTGCACATTCCTATAAAAATTTAATTAAAGGATATCTTATGAGCAAGCAAATTTTATTAATTGAAGACGATCCAGACCTAGCCGAATTAATCAGCGAATATCTGTCGATGAACTATTACGAAGTACATCATGCTGGCTTGGGCCAAGATGGCCTTAATGTCCTAGATACCAAAGAGCGCGATATTGATCTTGTGGTGCTCGATTTAATGCTACCGGATATGGATGGTATGCAAGTTTGCCAAAAGATTCGTGGTGGTAAGAATAATCAGACCAACAAAGTCCCCATTATCATGTTGACGGCTAAGGGCGATACTACGGATCGCGTCTTAGGGTTAGAGATGGGCGCTGACGACTATATCGCCAAGCCTTTTGAGCCGCGTGAGTTATTAGCGCGTATCCGTGCGGTACTGCGTCGCCATGAGCAGCCGAACCAAGCGGATAGCCATTCAGACAGCCTTACCTTTGGCCGCCTAAGCGTGTTCCCAGACAGCCATGAAGTGACCATTGATGATCAAGCTGTGCGCCTGACCACGCATCAGTTCCAACTGCTGCATTATTTTGCCACCCATGCCGGTAAAGTCTTGAACCGTGAGCAGCTCTGGCAAGCCATGCCCAATGACGACAGCTCAGACAATATCGACCGTGCTATTGATGTGCATATCTCTAGACTGCGCGCCCTGATTGAAGACAATCCGCGCCAGCCTAAACGCATCATTACCGTACGCGGAGTGGGCTATCAGTTTGCGACCGATCAGGTGTAGCCACTGACTGCTGAATTCTAGCCATCTACCGCTACCTAACTGCGTTATTATTATCAAATTAATAGGAGGGGTCTCCTGCAGGCCACCTCCTATTTTCTGCGTTATTGTTTATCGCTTTAGCTTGCTAAACCCCTTACCTCTAGGCAATAATGTCCTCTATTGGTCCAACTCGAGTTTTATAAATGCAGCAACGCGGCTTTCGCTCAGTATTCGTCAAATTATTTGCCAGTGTCATGCTGGCATTGACATTATTCGCCATAGCGATGGTCCTGTTAACGCAGCTGGTACACGATAAAGACGCTACAATTCGCTCGCAAGTTCTGGCCACGCAAATTCTCGGCCAAGTCGACCCTTTCTTAGTAGACCTCAATAAAGCGGCCTTGCATAACAACCGCTTGCAAGCCCGGTTTATGCTGGCTGTGGTGAAAAAAAGCTTTGATATCTTTGATGAGTCGCTACAAGCCAAGATGGGTCTGTACGATCACGAAGGTCACTTGCTGATGCAGACGGAAAGTAGCGATCTGCCGACCACTTTGCCCAAAAAGCCTTCTATGGCCAGCCGAGTTTTTCCTTTTTTATCAGATGCCCCAGCGCAGCAAGTGCAAGTCTATAGCAGCACTGGCTATACGTTGCTGTTCGAATCTCGTATTCCTCCCAAAAAAGCCCCTTTTTCAGCAGCTCTAAATTTATTTACCGGCACTATCTTGCTGCTACTCATCATGGCGGGGGTATTGTGGTGGATTGCGCGCTCGATGACTTGGCGTATCGATCAATTAAGCCAGCAGATGGTGCAATTAGGCGACGGGGACTTTAGCGCCCGCGTCAACGTTAAGGGCAATGATGAGATTGCCTCCTTAGCCAAAGGGTTTAACCAAGCTGCCCAAAAAATCGAACATTTGGTCAATGCCAATAATTTGCTATTAGCGCACGCCTCGCATGAGCTGCGCACCCCCATCACGCGTATTCGTCTACAAATCGAAATGATGGATATGCTAGCCTCTGAGCTCAAGACCGAAAGTAAGGCGAAATTCGATAAACGTGCCTTGGCCATTAATCGCGACCTTATTGGTCTGAACGATTTGGTCGAGAGCATCCTACTGGTGAGCCGCTTAGATGCCGGGCATGCTTTACAGCAAGTGGAGCGTTTGGATTTATATGAGCTGGTCCATCAAGAGCATCAGCATTATCCTGAAGCCTTTTTGATGGGCGAACATATCGTGATTGAGGGTCAGGCACAACTGCTAACCCACCTCATTCGTAACTTATTAAACAATGCTATGCTGCATGGTATTCCGCCTGTCACGGTCATGCTATATGGGGTAGAAAAGTATGAAGATGCGGGGACGATCCCTGAGCATTTGATACAAACTGTACTGACTCAAGACCTTGAGCCTATGGCGGATGATGAGTGGGGCAGTCATGTCGCTGCCACGCCTTTCATCAATGAGATAAGTGCTGATATAAATGCCGATATGAGTGCAACTGCAAGCCAGTCTGTAGATGAAACTGGCCTAGTAACGGATGGCACTACTGCCAATAACAACGCCGCTAACGATAAACTTCCAGAGAATAAGACAGCGATAGCAAATAATAATGCTACTAATGCCAGCAATAGTAAAAGCAATGCCAGTATTAATAATAATGAGACCGCCGCTGCTGGTCCAGTGCATGACCATAGCTATGCCGATATTATTAGCTCGTTTTCTGCCGTATCCTCCTCATCTAAATCGCAACCAGCCAACGTCACCGAGCTGCCAGCGACTGCGGACGACGAGTCGAAATCTACTACTGAGCCGGCACCGATAGTAGAAGCGAAAACCCGTAGAGAAAGCTTATTTACCAAGCATCTCCGCAAAGCTAAAGCCGAAGCACCTACTATTAAGCCTAACTATGCCGTGCTGGCGGTCATCGATGAAGGAAGCGGTATTCCAGAGGATAAACGCGAAGATATCTTTAGTCCTTTTGTACGACTACAGCAAAATAAAAAAGGCTCAGGGCTTGGCTTATCCTTAGTCTCGCAAATTGTTCATGCCCATCAAGGCCGCATCTCTACCGATACCGTAAATGGTCATACCCGCTTTTTGGTAGTCATACCCATCGAGGCCTCCAACCATTCGCTAGTGGTAGAAGACGCTTAAAATGGCACTACTTGGCTGATACCGCCTATAGCGGATATGAAGTATTGGCATGCGCTAATAGCGCATTAATATATCTAGTCAGGCTAAGATATGCTATATTACTGCGCTTTATTTAAGCGGGTTATCTCGGCGTATTAGCACTGCTAATTCCTTATTCAACGTCTATTGAATCCCGTTTAATTAGTGATCGCGGCCCTAGACTATGTTGCCCTATTGATTAGCCTTGCTACTGTATTATGTAGTACGCGCCACTAGCAACCCGCCTCTTTTTTTAATTTCAGTAGCCTTATCCGATAATTTTGAGTCTTTTATGAGTGATATGATCGTTCTAAATGATGTGAGCAAACGCTTTATGAGCGACCGCTCCGTCAAAGACAAGGCCGGCAAACCGCATTGGTTTACGGCAGTGCAACCGACTTCATTACGCATCAAAAAGGGTGAAATCTTTGGTCTGATGGGGTATTCAGGCGCGGGTAAATCCACGCTACTGCGTCTCATTAATCTGCTTGAGCGTCCTGATGGTGGTCAAGTTATCATCGATGATGAAGACCTTACCAGTTTATCTGCAAGCGACTTACGGGTAGCACGCCATAATATTGGCATGATATTTCAGCAGTTTAATTTGATGTCGAACCGCACGGTTTATGACAATGTCGCCTTTAACTTAAAAGTGGCCGGCTACCCGTCTAAAGAAATCCATGCCCGAGTGATGGCCTGCCTAGATATCGTCGACTTAAACGATCGCGCGCAGCATTATCCAGCACAGCTGTCCGGTGGCCAAAAGCAGCGCGTCGGTATTGCCCGCGCCATTGCTCCTAACCCAAAAGTATTATTGGCCGATGAGCCTACCAGTGCGCTAGACCCGGCTACCACGCGGAGCTTACTAACGTGCTTGCGGGATATTAATGAGCAGCTAGGCGTGACCATCGTCATCGTGACCCATGAGATGAGCGTGATTCGTCGTCTATGTAACCGCGTCGCCCTACTCCATCAAGGCGAGCTGTTAGAAGTCGCTGACATCAGTGACGGCGCTATTCAAGCGATGACACCTATCGGCCAAGGCTTGATTCTAGAGGACTAATTATGATTATCAGCGCAGCACTCTCTGAGTCAATAGCCAAACTGCTCACCATGAAAAAAGAAATCTTGCAGGCTTTGCTAGACACTTTTATCATGCTCGGCATCTCTACCACGGTCGCTATCTTGATTGGTGGTATCTTTGGTATTTTTCTATTTTTATCGAGCGATCGGCAGTTTTTGCAGAATAAAACGGCTTATGCCATTCTGGGCGGTATCACCAACTTTGTGCGGGCTTTCCCTTTCGTTATCTTAATGATTGCGATGAGCCCATTTACTAAAGCTATTGTCGGTACGGGTATTGGTCCAATCGCCGCCTCATTGGTATTGGCCATTGCTGGGTCGTTTTATTTTGCCCGTTTGGTCGAGCAGAATTTACGCGAAGTACCGCGCGGTATCATCGAGGCAACCGAATCTATGGGCGCCCCGCCATTTACCATTATCAAAGTGTTGCTGAACGAAGCGCGCTCAGGCATCGTCTCTTCGGTGACTATCCTAAGCATCAGCTTGCTGTCGTTTTCAGCGGCTGCCGGTATGATTGGTGGCGGTGGTTTGGGGGATTTGGCCATTCGTTATGGTTATTATCGCTATCAAACCGAAGTGATGGTGTTTATTGTCATTCTATTATCAATCATGGTGATTCTGATTCAGGCGGGGGGTAATTTATTAGCCCAGCGTTTGGACAAACGCTAACGCGTCTACTTTATAATAGCTAAACTGATATAACTAAGCTGACATAGAGAAACCGAGATAGTTCAACCGCCATAGCTAAACTCATAAAGTAGTCCTACCCAGTATAGACTCCTGTTAAGCGCCCTGGCTTACCGTCAAGCAAAGCGGTCGTGTGAAAAATAGTTCATGACCTTATGAAGATTAATCATAACTAATGTTACCGAATTGTACTATACTGGCGGGCTGAAAATGACCGTTACTGGCTTGCCCTAGCGTCTCCTTAATCCTGCCGTATAGGTTAGTGTATTAAGGTAATAGAGGCTTATTAATCCCAATATAAGTTTATTAGTCTCGTTAGGGCATCACAATCAGTAGCGTGCCACTCCCTCTTATTCATGATAATCGTTGCGTGACTGTCTCTTTTAAGACCAACCGTCAAAACGCTGCGTTATCCCAGTTTTTTAAGTCCTCAAAGGAAAATATATGAAACTTTCAACTGTTGGCCGTCAAGTCGCCACTGCTTTTGCTGCTGTTGGCGTATCTGGCTTTGTTTTAGTCGGTTGTAACAATTCTTCAGCGCCTGAAGCGACGAAGCAAGAGCCTACCACCACTGAAACCACAGAAACCACTACTGCTACGACTGAAGCTACCAAAACTGGCGACCGTGATCCTAATAAAGAAAAAATCGTCATCGGGACTACCGAAGGTGACTTTGCTGATATGGTTCGTAACCAAGTTAAGCAATCGCTTGAGTCACAAGGTTATGAAGTTGAGCTAGTGACTTTCACCGATTACGTTCGTCCGAACCAAGCTTTGGCCGATGGCGATTTAGACATTAACATCTTCCAGCACAAGCCTTACCTAGACACTTTCAAAACTGAAAACAAGCTAGACCTTGTTGAAGTTTTCCAAGTCCCTACTGCCCCACTAGGCATCTACTCTGGCAAAAAAACCAAATTAGAAGAAGCTTATAAGGGCATGAGCGTCTCTGCGCCAAACGATCCAAGCAACTTTGCTCGTGCCCTAGTAATGATGGCCGACCTAGGCTGGATCACGCTAAAAGAAGGCATCGACCCATTAACTGCCTCTAAAGCTGACATCGATGACAACAGCAAATTCGATATCAAAATCGTCGAATTAGAAGCCGCTCAGCTACCACGTGCGCGTGATGAAGTAGACTTTGCCGTGATCAATGGTAACTACGCGACAGACGCTGGTATCAAACTGACCGACGCTTTATTCCAAGAGCCTAGCTTTGCTTATGTCAACTGGTCAGCTATTAAGACCGCTGATAAAGACCAGCCATGGGTGAAAGACGTGACCAACGCTTATAACTCTGACGCGTTCAAAGCCTATGCTCATGAAACTTTCCCAGGCTACAAATACCCTAAAATTTGGGGTGAGCAACCTGCTGCTAAATAATGCAAGTTAGCTAGTAGACCCGTTGGACGATTAGAAAACACTTTAGTCGTTCAATAAAAAAGCACTTTTAGCTTGAGCTAGGAGTGCTTTTTTTGGTCTCGAGTTTTTGTTAATAGATTAAAAACCAATATGAATAATAGCGTTACTGGTTATAAAACTACCCGTGACAGCCTGTGGCAACTTTGTAGGGTTTCGTCAGCATCCCTATAACCGCAGTCTAAACTTCCTTATAGTAAGGTTATGGCGAGCAGCACTGATATTTTATAAATAGCTATTTTATAGACCACTATTTACGCTAGCCAAAACACTTTAAATGAATAAAAAATAAGGAAAATTATATGAACTTGCATAAAACTTATAATATCCGTACGGCAGGCCCTGCCAATATCCCTGTATTAGGGTTAGGCACTTGGCAATCGACTGGTCAAGACTGCATCGATATCGTCAGTCAAGCCCTACAAATGGGCTATGAGCATATTGATACCGCTCAAGCTTATAGCAATGAAACCGAGGTTGGCAAAGGCATTCAGCAGTCTGGGGTTAATCGTGAGAAGTTCTTTTTGACCACAAAAATATTCCCCGACGACATGAAGTTTACTCCTGAGAATTTGCAAGCGGCGGCCGAACGTTCGCTAGAGAATTTAGCGGTGGATTATGTCGATTTGCTGCTGCTGCATTGGCCGGATGAGCGGGTGCCATTAGCCGACACTATCCCTGCATTATGTGCCTTACAGAAACAAGGGCTGACTCGCCATATCGGAGTTTCAAACTTTAATATCGACTATTTGCTAGAGGCCAAAGCACATGCGGATGTGCCTATCGCAGTCAACCAAGTGGAGTTTCATCCGTTTATCAAACAAACTACCTTGCAGAGCTTTATGAACAACCATCATATTCTGCTAGAGGCATATTCGCCACTTGCTCGCGGTAAGGTGTTTGATAACGATATTATTAAAGCTATTGCCGATAAACATAACCTTACCCCAGCGCAAGTCTCTTTGGCTTGGATTCTCTCAGATAGCAAACGCATAGCTATTCCGAAAACAGCCAATCCCGACCATCTACAAGGTAATTTAGACGCAGCACAGGTGCGTTTAGATAGTGAGGATATTACCCAAATTAACATTTTAGCAAGCAGTGCTGGGCGTATGATTGAGCACCCTGACTATAGTCCTAACTGGGACGATTAATAGCTCGGCAGACTAATAATTAGGTCGCGTTATGAGGCCTGCCTAGTCAAAATTAACACCGTAAAATAAAAAGGGGCAATCACGCTAATGATTGCCCCTTTTTCTATGGCTACTACTATTGCTACTTTGACTGCTATTGCTGCGCTCTAAATCGTGCCAAATGACTGGCTATTGCACCAAAGTTTTAGACTCATGCATCGGTGTCGCTGGCGTATACTGCTCTGAGCTTGGCGCTACACCACGCGCTTTCTGGTCTTGTTTCAGCGATTTGGCGACTTCAGGCGGCATATAGTTTTCATCATGCTTGGCCAATACTTCGCTCGCGACAAAGGTCTTACCCTGCATTTTACCCGTGGCAACGACCCCTGAGTTTTCGGCGAATAAGTCGGGTAAAATCCCTTCATAGCTTACGGGCACGGTGGCATTAAAATCTGTTACTTCAAAATTCACATGGGTAGGGTCGTTGGGGTCGCGATGAATACTGCCAGCGACCACCATCCCACCGGCACGGATACGTTTGTTTTGGGGGGCTTCACCTTGCTCGATGGCGGTTGGGTCAAAGTAGTAATCGGTCTGTTGACCAATCGCATAGATAACCAACACCACGGCTACTACGGCCCCTGCTAAAGTGGCAAGGACCCAAGTGAGCTTTTTACGGCGAACTGCATTCATACCTAACTCTCATTCGTCTATTATCGACGTGGCTAATATTACAATGGCTGATAGGGATTGGACGCGTACACGTTAAGACAATACAAGTTTAACTTAACGTTATAAATTATTAAGGATTACTAAGGTTTAATGGGGGTAAAACTGAAGCATTCAAGGATGATGATGACGACGGTACACCAGCCACTACTACCCTTCGGACTTAGGCACAGCGACAGTCACAGATGATGGCTTTCTACTCTTAGCTTTCGCAGGACGCTGAGCTTGACGCGCTTGTTGCACCGCCAATTGCTTAAGTAAGGTCTTGCGCTGCTGGCGACTGTACCAAATAAAGGCCAGTAGCATCCCTACGGTAATCGCCCAGCATGACCAGACAAAAACACCGTGCTTGCCCATGGCCAAAAATTCAGAAAAGCTATAAAAATATGGCTGCATTATCAGCTCCTCATACATTGCTACGCGATTAAAACCAGACAACTAACCTTAGAACTTCCAGACTATACCGTGCCTCTTACGCGGGCGGGGCAATAGCCTAGCTGGCCTTATTACGGCGCACGTATTCATTGACCCAAGCTTTAGCTTGGTCACGGCGTAGGATTAAAGTATTGGTGCGATAAATAGCTAAGGCGCCTACTAAAGCATAACTACCGATCATCATTAATAATAACGGCAACCACATATCTACCGACATTTTCGGAGCTGAAGTTACGGTAAAGGTTGCGCCTTGGTGCAAGGTGTTCCACCAATTAACTGAGTATTTGATGATAGGTAAATTCACCGCGCCAACAATAGATAAGATGGCCGCCGCCTTACCACGATTTGACGTGTGCTCAAAAGCGGCAAATAGCGCCATCACGCCAGCATATAGGAAGGCCAAAATCAGCATAGAGGTCAGTCTAGCATCCCACACCCAATAGGTTCCCCAAGTGGGCTTGGCCCAAATAGAGCCGGTCAGCAAACTAATGATACACAATAAAAAACCCATGGGCGCTAAGGCTTGAGCTACCAGGTTGGCGGTTTTAATCCGCCAGACCAAAAAGATAACGCCCAAGATAGCCATAGCAAAATAGATAGACAGCGCCAGACCCGCCGCAGGCACGTGGATAAATATAATCCGATAGCTGTTGCCCTGTAGATAGTCCGGCGGCGCAAAAGCCAAGCCCCAGATACTGCCAATCGTCAGACAAATGGCGGCCACGATACTCAGCCATTTCACCCAAGGGGAGAATATAGCGAAAAATTGCTTGGTGCCAACGGTCACCAAAAACACCTGCCAAATACGCTGCCATAGGCTAGGAGTCGAGACGGGTCTGGAATTGGGCATGATAATAAACCTTGGCGGTTGGCTTAAGTCTAATAGTCTGCCGACTATAAAACACCATTATAACAAAAATCTAGCCCTGCTCCATGCTAGACCGTCTCTATAACTGACTCGATAGGCTGCTTGTGGTTAGAGTCAACAAGCCCTAGTTTAACCAAGCCATCCTTAATGTCATCGCAATGACCCAAGGCATTATTAATACTGAAACAATACTGCCTGCTAATAGCAATGCCAAAATGGGCAAGCCATTCATACCAGTGGCAAATAGGTCGACTGCGCCAGTAGCGAAAATCAATACGGGCAGCTGCATGGGTAAGGCGATGAGCGGCACTAATACCGCGCCATTTTTCAGCGATAAGGTCAGACTACTGGCAATCGCGGATAGCATTAATAACATAGGACTGCCGGCGATAATAGACGCCATCAAGATGCCGGTCTCGAGCCACGATAGGCCGAACAAAGGCACCGCTAACACGCTAAGCAAGGCAATAATGCCACTGCTAAAAATCCAATGGATAGCCAAGCGAATCAGCACCCATAAAGGCAGTGGCGCCTCGGCCACCATCAACTGTGCTAAGGTGCCATTATCTAAGGTCGGCTTAAACAGACCATCGACTCCCATGACCAATGACAATAGCGCGGCAATCCACACCGCGGATACGCCTAAGCGCGCGAGCAACTGCGGCTCACTACCAACGGCTAATGGAAATAAGGTAATGATGACCAAAAACAGCACTAAGGGATATAGCCACTGTACCGCACCCTGCTGCTTGACCAACCACTCGCGGCGCCAGAGCTGACCGAAGCTAATCCCTGGCCGCGCCGTCATCATTGGACGCGCAGCAGCGCTACGAGTGGGCACAGCCGTATTTGACGTAACAGGTACAGATTCTGAGGCAACATTATCAGACATTAAGTTCTCTTATTACAGGAGCACAGCAGCGGCTAATGGGGCTCATATTATGAATTATAGTGGCATCACTGGAAGGTTATAGACAGTGATAAAAAATATTTACTAGGACGTGTTCTCAATTGAATCATGAGACTAAAAGTGAGATAGATTTTTGTCAGTCCATGGAAATTTTGCAGAGAATATGATCATATTGTCTAGACAATTTTCGCAGAATGACCCTGTTAATCTAAGTTAAGCTATAGCCAGTTTTAGTCCATTACACGCTAGTGTTGTTAATTGAGGACACGCCCTAAGGATAGCTATAAAAGATAATCAGTCAAATCCAACACTTGATCGGCTACGGTAACCGGCTGATGGCTGGTCATTAATACCGCCCCACCCTGCTGCGTAAACTCGGCCAAACGCTCTGAGAGCAGCGCTACCATATCCACATCCAAAGCGGTAAAGGGCTCATCTAATAACCAAAAAGGCGTGATTTCTGGCTGCATTAAATACAAGCGTGCCAAGGCAATGCGCCGAGTCTGTCCTGCAGAAAGATGGTTTGAGCTTAACCCTTCAAAACCTTGCAGACCCACCCACGTTAGCGCTGCATCGATCTCATCAATATTGGGAGAAAGACCATAAAGATTGAGCAAAAAGGTCAGGTTTTGTGCCACCGTCAGATTAGGGTGAATACCAAGCTGGTGCGAGACATATAGCGGCTGCAAGGAGAATTCGGGGTCATCATAATAGCGGATACTGCCTGTGATAACGGGTAAAAGGCCTGCTATTTGCATTAATAACGTGGTCTTACCCGCCCCATTTGCCCCGATTAAATGACAAATTTGCCCCGCTTCTAAGCGCAGTTCCACGCCTTCACATAAGGGCAGCTCGCCGCGCTGAACAGTAAGGTTTTCTAACACGACTATGGGAGGATTTATCATCGCTACAGCTGTCTTTTTAAGTTATGAATATTTTTAGATAGAATGTTTTTAAATACAACGATATAACTGATTTTTACCGCTCTTAACCCTCGCTTAATAGGCTAAATAACAGCTATAGCGGGGCTTATTGCGGCTAAAGTAATCGCACGACATATGTAGTACAATGACAATTCTGTTAAATCACCCTTTTTAAGGCCTTAAAGTATAGCAAATTAAGCCGAATCATGATGCCCCCTACTGACAATAGCGCTAGTGCCTTACCTTCTACTCTCGAGTCGCCAGACGTGGCCACGCTCTCTGGCGAGCAGTTGGCTGTATTGACCCCGCTGATTGATGCGCAGATAGCGTTTATGCAGCAGTGGTTGACGCGGCCGGCTTATCAACAGCAGCTTGGGAGCGATTTTTGGCATTGGTTAGGCGCGCAGCCTTTAGCCCGTTATGTCTCTGCCGCCCAACTGATCAGTGTGGTCAATGACTGGGCTTTGGCGCAGACGATGAGCGAGAGCATGCGTGCCGATATCCGCGCTTTGCTACAGGCCTTGGTCTATCACCCGATCAATGATGACGTCGTGCTGGCAGAATTAATCGATGATGCTCAGGTCACCGCTTTGGCGCAATATGTCGCCAGTCATGAGTCGCAGCGCAGCAGTCTCATCCATGCGCTCATCGGCAATGATACCTTTACCGATATGCTCACCCAGACTCTGTACCATGCTATCAATGACTTTATGGAGTCCACCCTCGATAAGGCTGGCGGTGTAGGTAAACTGATGAAGTTTGGCCGCAGCTCTTTTGAGCGGGCGACCAGTAATAACCTCGATGACAAACTGCAGGGCTATCTCAACCGTAATATTAAAAAATTATCGCATCAAGCTGAAAGTAGTGCAAAAGCACATCTAAGTAATACAGAAGTCGCTAAACTGATTGAGATGAGTTGGGCGAGTATCAAAACTGCGCCCATTAGTACGCTACAACAGTATCTTGACGATGACAGCCTTATTAGCGCTGGTGAAAACCCAAATGGCGGCAGCGATGCTAATACGACGTTAAATAGGTTAGAGGCCGGTGTACAAGACAGCTATAATCGTTTAAGACAGTCATCTTATACGAAGACCTTGATTAGCGTTGGCATTGAAACTTGGTATCAACGTCATGCAGACGATAGCTTAGCTACCTTGGCGGCTAGCCTGAATATTGATGACGCTAGCGTAGCCGCACTACTGCCCCATCTGCATACTTTCATTAGCGATATTATGCACAGCGAGTTATTGACGGATACGCTTCGCCAACTTCTAACCGCTTTTTATGGCCAACCCGATATCCAACAGCACCTCAAAGGATACCCCTCTGTATGAGTCACTCCAAAAAACTTAACTTGTGGCAAAAGCTTAAGCGCCTATTGACTGAAAAAGGCACTGAGCACCAAGAGGAGAGCGTGGCTGCTAATCAGGAGACTAGTGACAGCGAAGCGACACCTGAAGCAAAAGATAATGATCTGCGCACACGGGCAACGCTGACGCCTGCCATAAGCATTAGCCATCAAGCTAAGTCTGCGCTGAAGTTAGAGATAGAGGCTATGGACCCTGAGGAAGCCGGCGACGATGCTGACGACTATATAGACACGCCTGCCGCGCTATCTTTTAAACAGATGCAAGCCAACAGTCTGACAGGGCCTGATGCCGGCGAAGCTCCTATTACCGCTCGTTTTAACGACTATCTGAGCGCGCAGCATTGGCACTTTACCCATCATTATCCCAAGAATAATGATGACTTAGAGACCCATCATCTGTCTTTGCGTATGAAAAATGAACCCGTCAATTGGGTGTGTCTGTTCCGTATCCAAGAGCGGACTCAACTGGTCGCCGTCTATGGTATCTTGCCTTTTTCTATCCCTGACAGCCATCGCAATGCCGCGATGCTGCTCAAGACCCAGCTCAACTACGATATGATTTTGGGCAATATTGAGATGGACTTAAGCGACGGTGAAATTCGCTATAAGACCGCTATCGATGTGGAAGCTGCTGGTATGTCTGATGAAGTTATCAGCTATTTGATTCAAAGCGTGATTGCGATGACCACAGTAACGTATGAATTGTTCAACGACTTACTAGACAACCCCAACCCCTCTGAAGATATCGATGTCCTACTCGATGAAATTCAGCATCAAGTCAATGACCGCACTTATTTTTTACCCTCTGAGCGCGTGCAATAGCTCATAGCTAACAACGATATCAATAGCAACAGTGACTGGCGTTGCGGGTTAATAACCCTCAGCGCTAGTTCATAGCTATCTATGTTACATCTCGCCTTCCCCAAACCTCTCTGATTTTGTGTTCTTACTTTATGCTAAAAATCGCTTATTCTGAAGTCTTCCGCTATCAAGTGCCCGAAAAACATCGCTTTCCTATGCAGAAATATACGATGATCCCTGAGCGGCTATTGCAGGAAGGCACCATTAGCGAAGCGAATTTTTTTGCCCCCTCTAAACTCAGTGAAGCAGAAATACTAACCACCCATACGGCTGAGTATTGGCATAAACTCGCTACGCAAACCTTGGACCGCAAAGAAGCGCGCGCCATTGGTTTTGAGATGAGCGAAACTTTGGTCGAGCGTGGCCGCTATATTGCCCATGCGACTTATGAATGCGCTTTATATGCCAAGCAGTTTGGCGTAGCGATGAATGTTGCTGGTGGCACACACCACTCTTTCGCCGATCATGGTGAGGGCTTTTGTGTGTTTAACGATGTCTGTATCGCTAGTAATCTGCTGCTGAATCGTGGGGAAGCCACAAAAATTCTTATTGTTGATTTGGATGTGCATCAAGGCAATGGCAACGCCAGTATCATGGCGGATGAGCCACGTGTCTTTGTGTTTAGCATGCATGGCGAAAAGAACTATCCGTTTCGCCGTCCGCCTTCGGACTTGGATATCGATTTGCCCAATGATACGGATGACGAGGCTTATCTTTCGATACTCACCGAGACTTTGCCCCGATTAATTGCAGAGATCGCCCCCGATATGATTTTTTATCAATCGGCTGTAGATGTCCTGGCAACGGATAAGTTAGGTAAATTGGCGCTTACTTTGGAAGGGTGTCAGACTCGAGATGAGTTTGTGCTAACGCAAGCGCGCGATAATAATATCCCGGTGGCAGTAGTGATGGGTGGCGGTTATTCGGAAGATATCGAACAGGTAGTTGAGGCGCACTGCAATACTTTTCGGGTGGCACAGCGATTGTTTTTTGGGTAGGCAATTTTTTAGATTAATGAAAGACGAATCGCAATAGGTATGCATAGCTGGGGTAACAGCCACAGTTATAACCTTGAATAATTCCGTGGGTTACGCTGCGCTAACCATACGCTATCTCAGACCTTTATTATAGACTTTGCGTAGGCTGGCGCTTTAGCCCAGCATTCTTGCAAAATTCATATTAGCTGGGCTAAAGCGCCAGCCTACAGTAGTCATTAAGCTAAGAGTGTGAGGGACGAGCACCGAGCTAACTCATTAAAGATCGCCTACCCTTGACCCGCATATTTCTCCCCTGCAAAAGGACTCCAATGCTGAGGCCAAGCTTGTTAGCTTTTTTACTCTGCCTGCCCTAATACTTAACCTAAACCGGTAGCGCCTCTTTATTTTTCAAAAACCCATAATAAGCCCATAGTAATAAACTCGCGGCACTACGATGCGGTGACCAACTTTGAGTTAACTTGCGAAATTGCTTAGGCGTAGGACGCCCGTCCAGCTCAAGCAATTGCTTAGCCCCCTCTTTAATCGCCAAATCATCCACTGCCAGCACATCCGCCCGACCCAACGAAAACAACAAATACATCTCTGCCGTCCAACGACCAATCCCTGTAACTGCCGTCAACGTAGCAATCACTGCGTCATCATTCATCTCGGCTAACGCCGCAAAGTCGATATTATGCTCGGCTAAAGAACGCACATAGCGACTCTTCTGTCGCGATAAGCCATTGGCTTTAAGTGACTCATCATCGGCGGCAATGATAGCCTCGGGTGTGGTTAATCCTGCCTGGTCTAATTTATTCCAAATACTTCGTGCGGCCGCCACCGACAGCTGCTGACCCACCATAGCTCGCATCAATTGCTCAAAACCACCGCTATTGCGGCGTAAATCCGGTACGCCAACTTGGCTATAAACTGGTGCAAAGCGCGGCTCAATTTTGATGAGTTGCTCGATATGCTTCTCGAGCTCTGCCGAGGTTTCGATAGTGGTGATGGGAGGAGTAATGTTAGAAGTCATGGTTATAGCCAGGTTCTAATGTAGTAAAAAAGCGAGGAAAAAGGTAGCCTAATAAGCTAGGAAGAACTGTAAGACGTGCAGAGTTATAAAACTGCCTAAAAAACAATCGTCACTTTAGCAGCAATCAACCCAACAACCCACTCAAACCCTGCCAAATTACCCGCATACCCAGTACCGTCAAAATGACCAAGACCAACTGCCGAAAGCGCGCTTGCGAGAGATGATGCCGTAAGCGGATACCAATCAATAGGCTGATAACGGAAACGCTAGTCAGCAAAGCAATCAGTCGCCAATCTTGACTGGATAAAGCAGCAATAGGCTCGCGTAGGATTATAATCTGTGCGACCTTACCCAATAAATAGCACATGTTGCCGACTTTAGCGACCGTATTCTTATCATCGCTAGCGGATAACAAGTACATAAGTAAAATCGTAGACATAGCATTGGTGGAGCCGCCAATGATACCCGCCACGAGTCCTGTAGCGATAAGAACTGGCGTGGTAGCCGGAAGACGAATCTGCTTGCCCAATACTGCAGAGCCGACATAAAAAGTAATCACGCTCCCCAGTAGCAATAAAATATAGCTGGGCTCGACCCAAAGTAGCAGCTTCACCCCTAGCAAACTGCCTATCAGACTCATCAACGCCAATAGCCAATAGCGCTTAAGGTAATAAGTAAAATTCTGCCAAACACTGCGCCCACCCCCGACCAGCCACGTCATCGCATTGAGCGCAGCCGAAGGGAAAATAGTGAGGATAATGGCCTGTTTTAAAGGGAATATACTGGCTAAAGCGGTCGTTGTGACTAAGGTAACCCCTAAGCCACTAATCCCATGCAATAGCGAGGCCGCAATAAAGATAGCGGCCAAGATAATAGAGTTATTCAACGGCATACGACGCTAGTGCAACGACGCTTAGGGCTTATTATCACGCCAGTTGCTTACCGACCAACGCCACCAATTGCTCAGCGATTTTATCTTTGCTGGCTTTATCTAGCGGCACCGGAGCTTGCTGATATTGCTCAGCAAAAAACACCTCCATAGCATTGTCATCACTAGCAAAGCCGATATCGCTGCGTGATACGTCATTGCAGGCAATCATATCGAGGTTTTTGGAGGCCAACTTACCGCGGGCGTATTTTTCTACGTCTTGGGTTTCGGCGGCAAAACCTACCATAAAGATATCGGGATAGTCATGTGAAATCGTCGCCAAGATATCTGGGTTTTTCACCAATTCTAACGTCATTGCATCTTGGGTCTTTTTGATTTTTTGTGGGGCGGCATCTTTCGTCCGGTAATCTGCCACAGCGGCCGTCGCAATAAAGACATCACAGCCCGCCTCTGCTGAAGCAATCGCTGCCTGCAACATATCATTAGCCGACAAGACATCTATCCGAGTAGCGCCCAATGGCGTCGGTAGCGTAATCTTGCCCCCAGCGATAATAGTCACTTCAGCACCGGCATCACGGCAGGCACGAGCTAAGGCAAAGCCCATTTTACCCGTAGAATGATTGGACAAATAGCGTACTGGGTCAATCGCTTCAACGGTAGGACCCGCAGTAATGGTGACTTTTTTGCCTGCCAAACTTTGCGGAACTATACGCTCGGCCTGCAACGTCAATACGTGATCGAGCAACACCTCAGGCTCAGGCAGACGCCCCTCACCCACATCGCCACACGCCTGCTCACCGCTAGCCGGCGCAATCATTAGATAATCCATATCGGCTAGCGTCTGCACATTTAACTGCACAGCTGGATGCGCCCACATCTGCTGATTCATCGCTGGCGCCACCATGACCGGTGCCGTCGTCGCCAAGCATACCGTCGCGAGTAAGTCATCAGCCATACCCATCGCTAGGCGTGCCAAGGTATTTGCCGAAGCTGGCGCTATGACGATTAAATCCGCCCATTTGGCCAATTCAATATGCCCCATCCCCGCTTCTGCACGCTCATCCAACAGCTGCGTATGCACTTCATTACCCGTTAACGCTTGCAAGGTGAGCGGAGTAATAAACGCTTGCGCCCCTTCCGTCATAATCACCCGCACGTCAAAGCCTGCTTTGACCAATGAACGTGCGAAAAACGCCGATTTATAAGCCGCAATACCGCCGGTAATCGCTAGGATGACATTTTTGATAGGAGGTAAGGTTGATAAAGGGTTCACAAAGGTGAAGATGCTCATAATACTGGGATTCCTAACGTATCAAGCGACTGAATGCCGCTGCGGCTCAAGGCGACCCTTCAGCCCAAAAATAAAAGTCACTAATAGTAACAATTCTACTGGGGCTTGGGTAAGGTTTATTTACGGTTATGAGCGCTAGTTTTGATTGCTCATCTAATTTTCCTCAGCCAAAAACAAACCTTTAAATGGGTTATAAATCAATAGTTCCATTAATAAATCAAATTCATCCTTAAAACATACGACACTAAGAGAGCATCTATCCACCTCTGTTAGCAACTCAAAGTAATGGCTTATAACCTCAGTTAACGCCCTTTCTAACCCAGTAGCGACCTGCTAGGATAAAAGACAGCTATAGCCAGTAATGCTCTTTCATACTAAAAAATACCGCCCCTATAGCTTGAGAACATAGCTTAGCCTTTAATAGAAAGATATTTTCAAACTTTATAAACCCCTTGAAGATTTTGATAAAACCTCCTGCAAACCTTTGATAAAAATAATAAGTACCCTAAGGATGATAATGGCGATTAAAGATTGGCACGAAGACGATCGACCGCGCGAAAAACTTTTGAAACTTGGTGCGGCTCAGCTTTCTGATGCGGAGATTCTAGCGATATTTTTACGGATAGGGACCAAGGACTATTCGGCTATTGAATTAGCGCGACTATTAATTGAGCACTTTGGCAGTATCGCAGAATTACTTGCTGCCCCAAAAGAGGAGGTATTGGCCTGTCACGGTATCGGTATGGCCAAATATGCCCAGATGCAAGCCAGTTTAGAGATGGGTAAACGCTACTTAGATAGCGAGCTTAAATCGAATAAGGCTTTAGACCGCTCACAAACCGTCAAAGACTATGTGGCTAGCCAGCTACGCCGTGAATCGCGAGAAGTGTTTGCAGTGCTTTGTCTGGATAACGCGCTACGGCTATTACATTACGAAGTGCTCTTCACCGGTGGTGTCAGCTCCTGCTCAGTCTGTATCAAACAAGTATTACGCCATGCCCTCACCCACGCCGCCAGTCGCCTTATCATCGCGCACAACCACCCACAAGTTAGCGCCACCCCCTCCGCTGCCGATGACACCCTCACGGAACGTCTTAAAGACGCTTGCGCTTTAGTCGACTTACAACTGATTGATCATATTATCGTCGGCCGCAACCAAGTGCTTTCTTATGCTGAACAAGGTCGTGCCCCTTTTTAAATGTCTTTAAACCTTCTTTAATGCATAGGAAAGTAAACTGCAATTATTATGAGTCTATATTGGGACTATTATATTAGCACTACATTGACGCTATAACTGTCTTACCACTAGTCAATTTTAACGGGGCTGCTGACGTTTAAACCATTGACAATATTAGTTTAAAGTATTAAAAATATTAGATTAATTACATCAAAATAAAAAACATTTTACTTTATGTTTAAATTGACTCTGCTTTAAGCAGCTACTCTATCCTTATATAGGAAGATGCAACTATGACCTCCTCGATGAATAAACCTTTTACTAGCGTTTTATTAGTAGCATCCTCCTCCTTATTTCTGATATCTGGCATAGGGTTAGTAGGCTGCTCATCACCAAACGTCCAGCAAGAGACCAATAAACCGACGCGAGTAGACTCAGCACAGAATAAATCCGTAGCTGCAGAGACTAGCGAAGAAGAGGCTGTGCAAAGCGATGCCATAGCAGAGAACAGTGTGCAATCTGCCTCTGGTGACGAAAGATTGGGCACTAAATGGGGGGATGAAGTGGACTCAGTAATAACGACGGTCGACTTACGCCGCGTTAGTGAAAACCCCGTTGAGCAAATGCAGGTCTTTTATGCCGATAAAAATTATTCTGGGCGTACCTTGAATAGTATGTCCATGTTAGCGGGAAAAGTTAACTTTTCTATCTCCACGGATAATGGCGCTTTACCGCTATTTCGTAATAGCAATAAATACTATGTCCGTGGGCAATCTGGTCAGGCTTATCAGCTAGTCTACCGTAATAACAGTGATAAAACCTATGAGGTTGTCGCCAGCGTCGATGGTTTAGATGTCATAGATGGTAGCGCCGCCAGTCGTTATAGTAGCGGTTATGTCTTAAGCCCCCATGAAAGTTTAGTCATCGAAGGTTTCCGCAAAAACGAAAACGCTGTGGCCTCCTTTATTTTTAGTAAGCCTACTGATTCGTATGCCGCCAATAGTGAAGCAGGCTCTATTAATAATACAGGGGTTATCGGTACTGTTTTTTATGAGCTTTATGACCCTAACAACCTTCAATCCGGCCATCAACCCCCACAACAATCTGGGCAACCACAAGCTTTTCCAGCAGATAATGGCTATGCTAAACCCCCTAAATAATGCCAGCTACTAGACTACTTTTAGCAGCAACTCTACATTTAAAGGCTGTCACACCTTTATTAAAAAGATGTCGCAGCTTTATAACTAGTTAAACCGTAGCAGTGTTAATCATTTACACCATTGATTACTGCTGCGGCTACTAGCGGTTATTACTGGCGCATATTCGTCTGCTTATTGCTCATCATTACTTTTAATTTAGTATCCTTTCCTCTTATTATTCTCTTATCATCGCTCTGCCTTATCGCTCTTGCAAGGGTCATTACCCTGGTTTCAATCTAGAATTGCTCTCTCCATTTGCGGTTATCAAGAACATTTCTCACACAGGGCTTAGCACTTTTCTACTTGATAGTTTATGCCAGTCATCTATTATTTTCTATAAAGAGTCATATCCTAATTAATATCATTAAGTAGTGACTTATAAATAACTTATGGTCGCTCAGCTGAGGCTATGAGTGTGAACTGAAATTGAGATAGTTAAGTTAGTCTTAGCAATACCACTCTGTTTTTTAGATCTTTTTTAGCATTTTGTATGACCACTTAGCTTTTTGAATAACCACCCTGCTAAGAGCAAATGTTTTGTTGAGGCGTAAAACTATTAACTGGGCAAGCTATTCTTATTTAAGACTATTAATTATTACAGTCTGGCCAGTTAAAGCCAAACATCGGTATGTTTGATAATAAAAATTTTTAGCGTGGTGCTACCACCTAGATACTGATGAGGCTTGATAAGTTATAGCCTATTTATTTTGCAATACTGCGGTTCCTATTTTTTATACCCTAATTCTAAGGAGGCAATCATGTTGATTGGCCTATTCATTTTAGCAATACTGATCCAGTTGGCGACCGTCTTAGCTATATTTTTGCTAGGGCTTTCACGCGTGACAGGCAGCGTAGTGGCTATCGTCACTGTCATCATCACAGCTATTATCAGCCCTTGGTCCCTTATCTTGGGCATCCCTATGCTGCTATTGTGCTTGGTGATTCTTATCGAGCCTATCCGCCAAGCCCTCATTACCAAGCCGGTTTATAAAGCGTTGGGTGGTGCGATGCCGAGCATGAGTGATACCGAGCGCGAAGCTTTGGATGCTGGGACGAGTTGGTGGGAAAAAGAGCTGTTTATGGGGAATCCTGATTGGGATACTTTCGCCAGCTACCCCTACCCTACCCTGTCAGCAGAAGAGCAGTCCTTCTTAGATAACGAAGTTGAGACCCTATGTGGCATGCTTGATGAGTGGAAAATTCATCATGAAGATAAAGACTTATCACCTGAGGCTTGGCAATATATTAAAGACAATGGCTTCTTAGGTCTGATCATTCCTAAGTCCTACGGCGGTCGTGAGTTTACCTCTTATGCGCAAAGCCGCGTCATGAGTAAAATTGCCTCGCGCAGTTTGACTGCAGCCGTATCTTGCATGGTACCCAACTCTTTAGGGCCAGGCGAGCTATTGATGCATTACGGTACTGAAGCGCAGAAAGACCAGTGGTTACCAGGTTTGGCCAAAGGTACTGAAGTGCCTTGCTTTGGTTTGACCGGTCCAGAAGCTGGCTCAGATGCCGGTGCTATCCCCGATACTGGGGTGGTCTGTTACGGTGAGCATGATGGGCAGCAGGTCTTAGGTCTGCGCATGAACTTCTCCAAACGTTGGATTACCTTAGCGCCGATTGCTACTGTCGTTGGTCTCGCTTTCAAAATGTATGACCCTGAAGGCCTACTCGGTGACAAAGCCAAATCTGATTACGGCATTACCTGTGCGCTCATCCCAGCTAATCACGAAGGTGTGATTGTCGGTCACCGCCATAACCCTGGTGGCTCGCCCTTTATGAACGGGACCGTCGATGGCAAGGATGTATTTATCCCGCTCGACTTTATTATTGGTGGTGTGGACAATGCGGGTCGCGGCTGGCGTATGCTGATGGAGTGTCTCGGTGTTGGCCGTGGCATTTCGCTACCGGCTCTATCGACTTCAGCGG
Organism: Psychrobacter sp. CoH-33_TS_01; assembly: GCF_058189395.1. Taxonomy (NCBI): domain Bacteria; kingdom Pseudomonadati; phylum Pseudomonadota; class Gammaproteobacteria; order Moraxellales; family Moraxellaceae; genus Psychrobacter; species Psychrobacter sp. CoH-33_TS_01. The sequence goes on along the minus strand of NZ_JBVGQI010000006.1, from coordinate 54,428 downwards.
GTGATATGAGCTATCTAACCGTTGGTGCCTTTGCCAAGATTCGTGAACAGTTTAAAATTTCGGTCGGTAAATTCGAAGGTGTGCAAGATGCCACAAGTAGAATTGCCAGTAAGACCTATATGTTAGAAGCCTTCCGTCACTTAGTCACCTGCGGTCTAAATCAAGGCGGCACCCCGTCTGTGATGACAGCCATGGCCAAATACTATGCGACAGAAACCATGCGCAGTGTGGTTAATGATGGTATGGACGTGGTCGGTGGGCGTGCTATTCAGATGGGCCCGCGTAACTTCTTAGCCATTCCTTACCAAGCGATTCCAGTATCTATTACCGTAGAAGGCGCGAATATCTTAACGCGCTCGCTAATGATCTTTGGTCAAGGCGCTATGCGCTGTCACCCGTATCTGTTTGAAGAGCTACAACTACTCCAGAGCGATGATAAGGAAGCTGCGGTACAGAGCTTTGATGATATGTTCTTTAAACATCTCGGCTACACCTTCAACCGTGGTGCCAAAGCCTTTGTCGCCGGTTATCTTGGCGGTAGCAGCGCTGCCCCGAATTTCGCAGACAACTTTACCCGTCCTTACTACAAACATATCAACCGCTTGAGTGCTGACTTTGCGCTAACTGCCGATATGGCGTTAGGGCTACTTGCCGGCGATTTAAAACGCAAAGAGATGCTGTCGGGTCGTCTGGCTGATATCCATGCGCATCTATTTATTGCTACCGCTATCTTGCAGTTTTATCAGAACGGCACAAAGTCTGAGACCGAGCGTTTGCATGCCGAGTTGGCACTAAAAGACGCGTTATACACGATTCAAGAAGCCTTCTTATCGTTCTTTGATAACTTCCCGAATAAGATGGCGGCAGGCTTAGTGAAATTTGTCACCTTCCCTACGGGACGTATCTTTAGTCCTGCTAGCGATGATCTCAAGCGTCAATTGGGTGATGTCATCATGGATGATCATGAGGCCAACCCGTTCCGTGACTACCTCAAAACTATGGTGTATTACAACACGCAACCTGAAGACGTTACAGGCCGTTTGGAACATACCTATCAGACGCTATTACAAGTAGAGCCGTTATGGCAGAAGTTCAAAAAAGCAGAGCATAAAGATAGCTTTGAAGGCTTAAGCTTTGAGGATCATGTCGTATTTGCCACGCAAAATGGTGATATCACTGAATCAGAAGCGGAGCAATTGATTGAATATAATGCCATGCGCTTTGATTCTTTACTGACGGATGTTTTTGATAGCGACCTACAAGTAGCGCAAAAGCGCTTAAACCCGCACTCTTTAGAAAACGCAGCTGCTAACTTGACAGACTATGCTGAAAAGTTAAATCAAGCGGCTACTAACGCAGCATCAGGTAAGCCTGTCGGTTTAGCGGCCAGTCAGATGCAAGAGGAAGCCACCGGTGATGAAAATGCGGCCCATGGTTATGAGCCGGATGGGGACGTAAAAATGGCGGATGAGCAAAGCAGCGTCAATGAGAAGGTAGACCAAGCTGACTTTACCGAGACCAATCCGGATGCAGAAGCCTTAGACCATCGTCAACGTGATGCGGCAAGCAATCTACAGACGCGCATGCGTGACAATCATGCCCCTAAACCTGAGGATACTGCCACTCCTGCTGCTGTTAGTCCTAGTCCCTCTGCTACTGAAGCTGAGCCTGGTGAATGGCAAGATGGTCTACGTCGCGAGCCTAGTACTCATAAAACAGAGACTAGCGTTCATAAAACAGATACTAGCGATATGAAATAAGTACTTTTAGACAATACGCTATAAAAGATAGCTCTAGCTGTAGGCTGCTGTTGCTGAGCTAACCATAGCTCGTAGCTTAGCCGTCTACTATAGTGACAAACCATTGTTTAAATCTCTACCAGTGTTGATACCAAAAATCCCAAGTAGCTTAGTGCTACTTGGGATTTTTGTTGGCTATTTATTATTTAATTTAGCCTTATTTAATCGGTTATTTATAAAAATTAATGCTTAGGTATATTGTGCTTAGCCCAACCAATACAATTACTTAACTAGTAAATTTTCACGATAGCAATCCGCTCAAGCCTTTCTCTTATAAGTGGCTTCGTAAAAAAATGGTTGCAGTTATCCCAACTTTTCTTTTATATTGTTTTACATCAAATTACATTTCCTATAATTGACAAACAATAATTGGTCAATAAACCCGTAGGTATTACTGTAATCATCCAAGTTTTTTAGTTAAAGATGGACAAGGACGTTCCCTTTTAGAGGATATTCAATATGTGGAAAAACATGGGTTTAACCGGCAAGATTCTGGTCGCCATGGCATTAGGTATTGCACTGGGACTGTTTCTGAACTATTCAGGCCTTAATGCCGAAGGCGGCTTCATCAATACCTATTTCGTCAATGGCCTATTCGGTATTATCGGTAAGCTGTTCGTTAACTCGCTGAAAATGCTAGTTGTACCGTTAGTCCTTATCTCACTTATCTGTGGGGTTTGCGGGATTGGCGATATTCGCCTACTGGGCCGTATCGGTAGTAAGACCTTCTTTCTATATATGCTGACCACTGCGTTAGCGATTGCAACAGCTATCGGTCTTGGCTCAATCTTCGGCATTGGTAAAGGCATGAACATTGCCAGCGAAGCCTCTTTTGAAGCTCAAGAAGCACCGCCATTGATTGATGTTTTCTCTAACATCATTCCTGCCAACCCTATCAGCGCTATGGCCAATGGCGACATGCTCTCCATCATCTTCTTTGCGATTTTGATTGGTATCAGTATCTTGATGGTCGGCAAACCTGCTAAAGGCTTAGTGCAGAGTCTAGAGCTCATTAATGAAGTCATCTTAAAGATGGTGACCATCATCATGAATCTAGCCCCTTATGGCGTCTTCGCGCTATTGGTAAAAGCCATGTCGGAATTGGGCATTGACCTGATTTTCTCGCTATTGGGCTATGTGGCAGTATTGATTGGCGCGCTAGCCTTCCATTTCTTTATCACCATGATGATTATCCTGAAGTTATTTTCTGGACTGTCTATCAAGACCTTCTTGGCAAAGATGCGCGAAGTGCAGATTTTTGCTTTTAGTACTTCTAGCTCGAATGCGACGATTCCGGTCACTTTACGTACCGTGACTAAGCGCATGGGCGTGAACAACTCTGTCGCCTCCTTCACGGTGCCTTTTGGGGCCACCATCAACATGGATGGTACGGCGATTATGCAGGGTACTGCGACGATTTTTATCGCTAATATCTATGGCATTAATCTGGGAATCAGCGGTTATCTGACTGTGATTTTAATGTCAGTATTGGCATCAGTCGGTACTGCAGGTGTCCCCGGTGTGGGTCTGATTATGCTATCAATGGTCTTTGCGCAAGTGGGCCTACCTATCGAAGGTATTGGCTTAATCTTAGGGGTCGACCGTCTACTTGATATGTTACGTACGGCAGTCAACGTCGGTGGTGATGCGGCAGTGACCGCCATCGTAGCCAAGTCTGAAGATAAGATGGACCTAGCGATTTATAACGATCCTGACGCCGGTACTAAAGAGGTGTTCGACGGTCATATTGATCCGGATAACGAGCGTGAATTCTCTAACGTGATGAACGACGGTATCATGGGTAGCGAATATGACGATTTAAATAAGCGTTAAGGTTTGTCTTAGAAGGCTAGCGCTGGTTTGCGCTAGTCTTAGCTGCACTGATACGACAAAGCCCTAGGCACTTATTGTGCTTAAGGTTTTTTTAAGATTATTAAGGCGTGCCCTAATTATCTATAATATTGCTAGTCAATCATTGGCTATTAACCAAAAACATATTTAGTAATCATCGCCAAACACACCAATACGATAACCGGACGAATCAGTTTACTACCGCCCTTCACGACCATATGCGAGCCAAAATAAGCCCCTACCATTTGTCCCACCATCATTGCTAGACCCACTTTCCATAAGACATTACCTCCCAAGATAAAAAAGATCAGCGAGGCCACGTTGGTTGATAGATTCAACACTTTCGCTGTGCCCGTTGCGGTAATAATTTCGCGGCCCCGTAATGCCACATTACCGAGCGCAAAAAACATACCCGTACCTGGGCCGACATAGCCATCGTAAAAACCAATCAAGGGTGCAACGACCTTTTGCCAAGCGCCTTCGGAGATACGAGGCTCCGCTTCTACTTCACCAAGACTGGGGGCAAATAAGGTGTAAATCCCAATAGCTGCGATTAAAAAGGGAATCAATTTCTCCAACATATCGGGCGGTGACATCTGTACCGCGATCGTACCAATAGTCGCCCCAATAAATGCCCCAGCAATAGCCCGTTTAATCTTCGAGGGTTGTACTACCCCCTTTTTAAACATCGTAATCGATGCGGCTAGTGCTCCTGAAGCGGCCTGAAGCTTATTGGTGCCCAAGGTCAAAATAGGCGGAATATTAGCCAACAGCATAGCCGGTATCGTCAGTAAGCCCCCACCGCCCGCGATAGCATCAATAAAACCGGCGATGCCCGCAACTGCGACCAACATTAAGATTGTTTCTAAGGTTAATTGGACATCCATAACATCAACTTAGTATATAAAGGAGAGCTCGATTACTGAGCAGGAATTGCAGTAAAGCTGCACACTAACAGCTAGCAAAAGTGAGTATTTTACAATGGCATATAAGCCGGTACAGTATTAAAAAAGGCGGACTAACATGTTAGTAGCGTGGCGTAGCAACTATGATAATAGCTACCCCATTATTTAGGGTGACAAGATACGCCTAATTTGGTGATAAAGACAGCCTTAGCCGCAGCGTCGCTATTGGTGTTGTTATTGGCATTGCTATTAGCGCTCGAATTAGCATTAGTATGAGCATAGATATTGGCATAATTTTTGCCGGTATTTGCGTGCAAACACCTTAGCAAACTCGCTAAAAATACCCTAGTAATAGGGACATTATTATTAATAAGTATCGACTTTTGCGCTAGTATAATCATATTATGGTAGGTATCAATGCCGCTTGGCTATGTGAGGTCGTTTTTTTTCAGGTAAAATAAACGCGTAGCAGGATAGCAATAGCATAAAAATTATCGCTAATTGAGGCACAGTAAGCCCATTTTTTGTGGCATTGCCTGTGACATTTAATCAATATGAGGACAATCACACTAACAGCTGTAGGCTTTAAGTGCTGGTAAACTGAGGATAGTATGGCAATACAAAGGTTAAAAAAGTTTTTTGAATTTGAAGCGGCTGGAGGGATCGTGTTAGCGATTGCCGCCATCGTCGCAATGATTATCGCCAACACCCCCCTGCACCACTGGTACGAAGCCTTCATTCACGCCCCTGTCGAACTGCGTATTGGCAGTTTAGAAATTGCTAAAGATGCGCATCATTGGATTAATGATGGTCTGATGGCGGTCTTCTTCTTTTTAGTGGGTCTCGAGCTAAAGCGTGAAGTGTTAGTGGGTGAGCTGTCTAATATTAAACAGATTATCCTACCTGCTGCGGCAGCCCTCGGTGGCATGCTCGTCCCAGCACTGGTCTATCTCGCCTTTAACTTTCATGAACCTGAGTTTTATAAAGGCTGGGCTATTCCGTCAGCGACCGATATTGCCTTTGCCCTAGGTATTTTGAGTCTGTTAGGCAATCGTGTACCCAACTCATTAAAGATATTTTTGGTCTCCATTGCCATCTTCGATGATATTGGAGCGATTTTAATTATCGCCTTGTTCTATACCAGCGACCTCTCTTTTACCTCGCTTGGTGTGGCAGCCGCTTGCTTGCCGGTTCTCTATTTGTTAAACCGCCGCAACGTGACCAAAATTACGCCTTATTTATTAGTGGGTTTAATCATGTGGGTCGCGGTATTAAAGTCAGGCATTCATGCGACTTTAGCCGGGGTGGTCTTGGCGTTGTTCATTCCGCTGTTGGATAACACTGACCCTGAGCACTCGCCTTTAGAGGAGCTAGAGGAAGACCTTCATAATACGGTAGCTTATGGCGTGCTGCCGATTTTTGCCTTTGCCAACGCAGGTATTTCGCTTAAAGGCGCAGGCTTTGCAGAGTTATTCCATTCGGTTCCTTTAGGGATTGCGGCCGGTCTGTTTATTGGTAAGCAGGTTGGGGTCATGCTGACTTGTTGGGTTCTCATCAAGCTAGGCGCTTGTCAGATGCCTGCTGAGATGAACTTTAAGCAAATCTACGGTGCCGCCCTATTATGTGGTGTGGGCTTCACTATGAGCTTATTTATCGGTGGTCTCGCCTTCGGTGGCGGTAGTCCGCTATTCGATGAGCGCCTAGGCATCATCATGGGTTCAATCGTCTCAGGCATCGCCGGTTACCTCATGCTAAAAGCTACGCTAAAAGACCGTATCGATACTACTGTCGTTGATTTGACCCATACGCCATCGTAAGACGATGTTGGCGTTATTTTAGCCATGGTTTTATAGCAGAACTTTTTTATAGAAGCACTTTATAGTAGTGAGTCAAAGGCTATCTCTTCGGGGATGGCCTTTTTAGAATAGTCTAGTAAGCAAATTACTTTGAGGAATAGCATGATGCGTCTATCTGTTGGTTGGTCCCTACGCTCCATTGGTTTCACCTTGCCCATTTTGGCCAGTGCCCTAGTACTCTCGAGCTGTGCTACTTTAAGCAAAGAGCAATGCGTCATGGGCAATTGGCAGGCCATTGGTTATAACGATGGGGTCGCAGGCTATAGCTCTGAGCGCTTGGCCTCCCACACGAAGGCGTGTGCCAAAGCCAATGTCAGCCCCGACTATCAAGCTTGGGAGCGTGGACGACAACAAGGCTTAAAGCAATATTGCACCCCTAGCAATGCTTATGCTCTCGGCCGTCGTGGGCAGCAGCTCAATAGCGTCTGCCCTAGCGCCATGCTACCGGAACTGCGCAGCAGCTACACGCAAGGCTATAACTACTATAAGTTGCAAGCGCAGCTGCAAGAAGACCAACAGCAACTGCAAAGCTATCTGACGGAATACGATAAATTACGGGAAGGCGAACAGCTGGATTTCAAAACGGAAAAGGAAGCGCGTGCTCGTCTGCTATCGCTACAACCAAAGATACGCTCACTCAGACGCGATATTAATAATACCGAGGCGCAGCTAGACTCGTTAAATCGGCAGCTTAAGTATTAAAAGTTACCGAAAAACTTAGCGCTCGCCTCTTACTTAAGTTGTTTCAAAGCAGTGCAACTTTCTGCCTCTCCTGCCTCACAGGCTTGTTGAAACCATTGTTTTGCCTTACTTCTATCTTTAGGCACCCCTTCCCCATGTAAGTACATAAACCCAAGGAACTGCTGGGCATCCGTATTATGTTGCTCAGCCGATTTTAGCATCCAGTCTCGGACAAGGGTGTAGTCCCCGTCTACGCCTTTACCATAATAATAAGCAAGCCCCAGCATATATTGGGCACAGGGATTTCCTTGATGAGCTGCTGCTAAAAAATACTCTGCCGCATCTGCAAACTCTCCATGCTCTCCCGTACTATAAAAATTATCTATGGCTAAAGAGAGTTTTTTATCCCCGCCTGTAGGTAGGTCTTGTTGTTCAAAACAGCCTGGCATTGTTTTACTAGCAACGGCTGGTGTTTTATGAGTAGCGTTTTGTGCGTCCCCGATACTAGTAGACCTAGCTGCAGCGACAATAGCCGGTGGTGTCGCAAACGCTTGTGAAGTATTGACCCCTTGGGCAGACGCCAGCAAAGGTAGCCCACTTAATAACCCTAGGCTGATGATGCTGTTAATGAACCCTATGTTTAATATCTGCATAGTAGCTTCCTATAATACGGACACAGTAACTTTTTATCATCCTTGGACCGTAACGGTTTAGGGTACTTGCTCATTAAAGTATTTTATCGAGTCACAAGCCTCTGCTAGGCCATCAGTACACGCCTTATCAAACCACTCTAAAGCTTTGTTATCACTGGCGGCAACCCTTTCCCCTAAATGATACATATAGGCAATATTATAGGCAGCATACGGGTTACCTTGCTCTGATGCTTGCAAATACCAGTGCATAGCTAAAGGACTATTCTGCGATATACCTATGCCTTTATGATAGGCCGTACCGAGCTCATATTGGGCATGACTATCGCCATGTCGGGCTAAGACTTGAAGTGATTGCACATACTCAGAAGCATCCTCTTCCCCGGCTACTCCACTCCAAATAGCTGCAGGTGATTGGCTGTCAGTATCATCTGCAACCTCTCCACCATAAGAAGTAGCTGGAATAATAAGCGCCCCTATCACAGTAAACCACAGACGCACGGATGACCTAATGGGCATTTTTATGACCTTCTATAATGTGCGCCTAATTTCTCTGCGCCACTGATTAAAAGCAAAATACTTAAATCACTACCCATAAACAGCTACCAAATAGACAAAATGGGCGATTTTTCAATGGCGTTGCAAACGTCCCCGTAAGCGCACGACCAACCAAATGATGCCTACAAGTACTAAGACCGACGCTAAAGCCGCCACGATAGGCAAAAATATCGATAATGCCGATAAGCCAATGGCGGTACCGGTCTCACCAACCGACAACACGGGATTGGCCAAGCCGCCAGTAGTCCCTGTGGAGACAGCACGACCTGCCGCTGCCGTGCCCTTAATGGTTGCTGCGGCGCCACCACCCGCAATAATAGCTAATGCCCAAGTCATCTCAGGCGATAAATCGGCTACCGAAGCGGCCATCACCATCGTGCCGGCGACCCCAGCTAGCGGTACGGCGATAGTATCGAGCAGATTGTCCACAAACGGGACGAGATAGCTGATCGACTCCACGATACTCGCTACCCCTAATACGATTAAAGCCGGTGTCGAGGCTACCCAAGCAAAGCTATCATTGACTGGAATTACACCATAATAAGCCGCCAAACTCATGGCAAATAGCGGCACGAAGACGCGAAAACCGGCACTAGCCGCGAGGCCAATCCCCAAAAATATACTTAACAAAGTCGTGGTCATAGGCTTACCTTTATTAGGGTTCATTAAATCTTTAACGAACCCTGTTTTAACTAGAATTATTATTACTATAATGCCGCCATATTATGCTAATTACTCGGGTATTGGCTAGAGCGCACCCTCAATTAAATTTGCCACGCATCGTTTACCTGAGTGGTATCATGGGTTAGGCATTTTTTAGACTTTTCTTTTGCATAAGCTAGCATCTCCTATGACTATCTCCTTTACCGCCCTTAATGCGCTTCGCGGCTCTAGCTCATCTGCTGCTGCCACTACCGCAGCCACGCACGCTCATTATCGTCAGCATGGCCGCACCACAGCGACAGACAATCACAGCGATTTACAAGTCCTTAAGCGGATTCGTCGGTTTTTATTGCCCAAGGATTTTGCTATTCAAGACCGTCTACTGCAAGAAATGGTAGCAGGTTACGATATTGGCGATCCGATAGCAGACCGTTTAATCACTCAGGGTGTGCGCTTTGCCAAACCTTTACAAAGTGCCGTCTTAAATCAGCAGACTCCCGAACACTTAGCGGCTAATACAGACTTTAACCAACTTACCGAGCAGTTTAGTCAGCACCCCAATTGGTTTGACCCGAAGCTCGCTGCTATAGGTGCGGCGGCTTACCGACGCTATCCCCTTATGCTCATTTGGTTATTGCGTAACGTCGCGCTGATGGCCGGCTATAGTATTCCCGCTTTATCCTTACCTTTAGTGCAGACCGGGGCGCTTAAGCATGAAGCCTTACCGCGGCTAATGCGCACGTATGCTTATATTCTCGCCGTCTCTGAATACCCTGAGCTAAATGGGGCCGATAGCGTGTTAGCCATTGGTTCTGAAGGGTGGCGCCAGTCTATTCGCGTCCGCCAAGTGCATACCATGGTGCGCCAAGGTTTACTCGAAGGGCAGTTTAAATCTCAGCAAGCTAGCCCTTTTACTGACCAGAATCCTTCTTTAGCAACGCATGCTTTAGCCGATGGCCGCTGGAACAGTAGCTATTGGGGCATTCCTATCAACCAGACCGATATGGTGGCGACGCATTTGCAGTTTTCGTTATTAATTATGCGTGGGTTGCGTTTATTAGGGGCACGTATTAGCGAGGAAGAAGCGCAAGGAATTTTGCATTTATGGAATATGGCGAGTTATTGGATGGGCGTGGATTTGCAGCGGTTGCCGAGCGACGAGACCGCTTGTTGGGAGTGGCTGTATACTTATCTGTCGATTCAACAGCTCGACTTTGAGATGGGCAAACCTTTAGCGCGCGCTTTGCACGATTTGCCCAGTCAAATTATGGGAGAGGATAACCGCCGCGGTCAATTTGTAGAGTTGGTCAATGCCAGCGTGACCCGTACCTTAGTCGGCGACGATATTGGTGATGGCTTAGAGCTGCCCAAACCTCGATTGCGCTTTGGCATCTTGACCGCGGTGCCGATTTTATTTGGTCTCGATACGGCAAGATTGCACAGTGATAAGGCAGCTAATAAGTTAGAAGCCTTCCGTGCTAAACGCCAAGATAATATGAATTGGTGGCTGAAACAACACGATGATTACTATCGGCCGCAAGGGTGACCAGAAAGGATAAGCGCTTAGAGTGGGATTGTTAAATTGAGAGTGTTAAATTGGGTTTATCAAACTATATGAAACCAGCACTAGCGCTCACCTTTAAACCGATAAAACGTTAATTCGCTACGCTTGCGCCCGATAATACCACTCAATTTTTCGATCAAAACACAGCTCTAACAGACTGGCGAGAATTAATCCGGTCAGACCCCATACCGTCTCGCCATCTACTAGCCAGCTTGGCGTTAATAACACTAGATTACTGCCCGACATCGAATAATTAATCGCATACTCTTCTAAGGGCTGCTCGATTAATACCGCAAAGTCGGCCCAAAATATCCGCTCAATCTCACCCAATTCGGGCACTAACGTCAAATCTGGGGGTATCAAAGCGACGATAGGTCGGACGCTCATCCCACTCTTTGAGGTTTGTACCGGCAGTTGCCCCAACACTTGCACTTTATTAGGCGGTAGCGCCGTCTCTTCACAGGCCTCACGTAACGCGGTCACCACGTTATTACCATCAATTGTCTCATGCTTACCCCCCACGAATGATATCTCGCCTGCATGCGCGGCCAGATGCCCTGCCCGCTTGGTGAGCAGCATACGTGGATTGGGCTCATTAGTTATGGCGATAAGTACCGAGGCATCGGCAATGTCAGACTGAAATAGCGTCTCTAAAATCAACGCGCTTTGGCTAATCTCATGCTCGGGTTCAAAGGTCGTGTTAGTTGCAGAGGAAGTCGCCACAGCCTCGCTATCAGCAGCCTCAAAATGCCTACCCATAGCCTGACTATTGGAATCGTTAGGATCTCGACCTTGGCCATCATCATCTTTGATATCCGGCCAACCTGCAATGACAGGACGCTTATACTCTTGTGGAAAACACTGCGACTGCAGGCGCGTGGCCAGCTGTTTTAGGAGCGGGTGCGAGATATGAGCAGGTAGCGCTACCGCCAACTCATCAAAACTTGGAGAATGCAGGGGCTCGGTCATGGTTAAATCCTTTTTTGACACACAAATCAGCGTAACGCAATCATAGCAGGCATGCACGTGCTTTATGTGACTTATGGTGGCACTGCGTAAGCGCAAAGCTCACAAAATACTTATTGTATAAATAATCTAGCAATAGCTTATCCCATCCCTATAGTCAGGCGGCTATACTGAGGTGCTATATTGAAGCACTGTATTGAGCAGTTGCGCCGCTATAATTTAAGGCTTATTGTAAAAAAACCGCCCACTGGCCTACGCATTGTTACAGTCGAGCAGACCGAGTGGGTATAGCTGTGGTATCGTATTATTCTATAAATATATTTCTTTTTTTAGTTTTTAATTCTTCCTAATAGAGCTAGGCAACTTTTATGGCGTACTGTCTCCAATGCGGTCATGCGGCCGAACGAAAAATTCCCGAAGGCGATCATAACCTCCGTCTGGTCTGCCCCAATTGCGATTATATCCATTACGAAAACCCCAAGGTTATCTGCGGGGCTTTAGTCGTTCATGACGATAAAGTCCTATTATGTCGCCGCGCTATCGAGCCACGACATGGCTATTGGACCTTACCGGCGGGCTTTATGGAAATCGGTGAGACGGTGGCGGAAGGCGCTGCTCGCGAGACCATTGAAGAAGCAGCGGCCACGGCAGTAGAGCCGCACCTTTACTGTATCTACGATATTCCTGATATCGGCCAAATCTATATGCTGTATCTGACCACCTTGCAAGAGGGCAAATACGGTGTTGGTCCCGAAAGCTTAGAGTGTGCGCTATTTACAGAAGCTGAAATCCCCTGGGATGATTTAGCTTTTGAAGCCGTACGCCGCACCTTGCGTCATTACTTTGCAGATCGTCAGCAGCATAGCGACCACAGTACTTTTGCTATTCATCAAGAATATATTGGCAAGGATAAAAGTATTAAACGGTATTAATGACGTTTAGAGTGCAATAGCTTTAATGAAAGCCGCCCTAATAAAAATCTGACCCAATAAAAAACCACCGCTTATGACAAACGGTGGTTTTTTTATACGTGATTTTTACGGAGTATTTACTGCTAATCAGTCCCTTACAGCGCCGGAACGATTACGCTAAAAACTCAGTCTTAGCCTTTAACCCGTTGTACCGTAAAGCCAAGTGCTTTGACCGCCTCTTCTTTATCAAAAGGTGCTAATACGGCACGGACATGCGGCTGCTGTTGCAAGTACTGCTTCGCCACGCGCTGCATATCTTCTAGCGTTACCGCCAAGATATTCGCACGCATCTGCTGCTGCCAAGCTTCGCCACGACCATGTAGATCCGCAAAGCAAGACTTGACCGCTTCACCCGCAGGAGAGCCTGGCTTATCCATTGCAGAGATAATACCTAAGATGGCTTCTTCTAATTGCGCATCAGTTTGCGGCTCATTCAACAGCCACTCGACACTTTGCTGAAAGTGAGCAAAGGTCTCAGCACAATGCGGGTCACGGTAGCTAAAGAATTTAAAGGCACACGAGTTGGCGTCATAGCCTGCCCCGCCACCATAAGCACCGCCTTTTTCACGAATAGCACTGTGCAGATAGCCATTGCGTAAGTAAGGGGCCAATACCATTAAGGGTGCGGTATCCGGATGATCTGCCGGGGTGGCCGGATAGACCGCAGCGTTATGATAGACATTGGTCGCCACTAGCCAAGCAATATCATCCTGGTCCGTCGGTGCCGTCGTCGCTGCCGCTTGCAATTGCAAATCTGCAAACTCAGCAGGGACGCTCGCCAACGTAGAGACGCTATCCGCTGCCTTATTATCGATAGGCTCAGCCACCGCTTGCCAGCTTTGCGTAATCAAATCTGTTAAGCGCTCAGTTTGCTCCGCTTCACAGATAATCACCGCATGTTTGGGCAAACTGACGATACGTTGATGTAGCGCCATTAAACCGCTGGCTAGATTATCCCACTGGGTGCCATCTTCTTTGGCATGGGCTAAAAAGGCGGTCAAGGCATTTAGGGCCGGTAGACCACCGCGCACGTATTCTAGTTGCGCTTGACGGCTCATACCGCGGCTGGCCGTTTGCATGGCATAAGCGTGACCTGCTCCAGCAAGACGTGACTGCCAACCGGCTTGTTTTTGCTGCAGCAATTCTTTGATACGAGCATGCTCATCAAAGACACTGTGAGTCATGACCTCTTTGACCAAATCAATGGCTTCAGGCTTACGATTAAGCGCCCGGGTCGCCACTACGAAATAACTGCCAATCTCGTCGCTATTGGTGACGCTAGTGCGTTGGCTAATGCGAGCGGTCACGCCAGAAGAATGCGCGGCTTGCAAAGCCTGCATCTCACGGGCATCCAATTTATCCGTGCCTAGCTCTGACAATAAGCCGAGATATAACGGCAACAGCGGATGATTAATAATCTCATCAGCCACTTCCGGCGAAGTGCCCGGCAGTACCTCACTCGCTAAGGGCATGACCACTTGATAGTAATACAAGCCATTGGTGCCTGCTTCGTATTGATATAACTTTGCGTCGCGGCCTTCTAGTTGGATGGTTTTTTCTTGACCATAAATAAAGCTCACGGACTCCGGCACGTCTTCTAGCCCAACTTTCGGCAACAGGCTCAAGTCGTCTGGAGCACTTTGACGCGCGGCCAAATCTAGCGCTTGTTGACGCAATATAGCCTTGTCATCTTCAGTAAGCTCAGCGGCAATCTTATCGAGGCGCGCTTGCTCAGCGGCTACTATTTTCGCCGACTTTTCTGTATCAGGTATTAAAGTGACGCGGACGCGATGCGGGTTATCAATCAGATGGGTTTTGATTAAGCCTGGCAGCCAATTAGGGTCTTTGACCTGCTCGCGCAGCCACTCTAAATGCTCATCCACTTCCCAAATATCGATAGGGTTGCCATCATGAATCGCCGTACTAAAGCCTTCTAACATAAGGTTGAGGCCATATGGCATGCTATCGCCACCGATATGACGCTGGTCAATCTCGATTTGGTGCAAAATAGTCTCAATCACTTCAGCAGCGATTTCTTGGCTCGCAACCTCGGTTAACAAGTCTAAAATCCCTTGCTCAACCGCTGCAGCATGCTCAGGCTCAGAGCCGCGCAGACCGGTATAGAAAACCATTTCGAAATGACTGTCATCCAGTCCCAATAACGGACTTGGCGCTGTACCCAACTCATGGGTGTCTAAATAAGCGCGGAGTGGCGAGCCTGCATGCTCAATCAATACGCCCTCTAGTAGACGTAACGCCAAGCGCTGCTTCGGATCGGTAATGGCGGGCAACAACCAAGCCACCACGTGATGGGTCTTATTCGGACCCGCTTCATCAGCAGTGTAGGTTTCAGTCGCATGGATTGGGGCGGCAAGACGCTGCTCAGGACGCGATACGTGTTTTTTGCCGGTCTCAAATTGTTTGAGCGCATCTTCATGCAACTTTGCTTGGGTCTCAGCCACCGGAATATTACCAAAGCTCATCAACACGCTATTCGATGGGTGGTAATGGCTCTGATGAAATTCTACCAATTCGTTATGGGTGAGATCCGGAATATCGGAGGGCTCGCCGCCAGAATTATAGTGATAAGTCGTCGTCGGGAATAAATGATGGGCGACCGAATGATACAACTGATCGATTTCACCGCTCATCGCACCTTTCATCTCATTAAAGACGATGCCTTTAAACTGCGGTTTATCATTCTCATCCAACTCAACACGGATACCTTCTTGCGCAAAATCTAAAGGATGAATATTCGGGAAAAAAGACGCGTCAAGATAGACGGACAATAGGTTGAAATAGTCATTTTTATTTTGTGTGGCAAACGGATACGCGGTCCAATCTGCAGCGGTCATAGCATTCATAAAAGTATTCAATGAGCGTTTAATCATCGAAAAGAACGGGTCACGAACCGGATACTTGGCCGACCCACACAGCGCCACATGCTCTAAAATATGCGCTTCACCTTTAGAGTCCATAGGCTGAGTACGAAAGCCTACCAAAAAGGCATTTTCATCGCTAGGATGCGCTAAATGATAGTGCATCGCGCCCGTTTGAGCATGCTGACTGATTAAGACATCGAGGGATAATGCATCAATATGACGGTGCTCGATTAGGCGAAATTCAGGGTGTAAGGTGAGATCAGGGGTAAAGGCAGTATCAATCATAGGGGTCCTTGTTTATCGCGCTACATGCCGCTGGGTAGTGGGTGGCTCATAGCCGACACTAAACCATTAAGCTGGCCATAGAGTGATAAGTAAACTATTGATTTTATATATGAATATTATAGAAGTTGCTGCCCCAATTTTACGGTTTGGGACTGGGATATCTGAATTGTAAAAATAGTGACGGTAATACAGACGCCTAAGGTGATTTTATGGGGGTGATAGGTTATAAAGTCAAGCAATGGGCTAAGAGTAAATGGGCGGGTGAACATTTACCGCAAAAACGGCTATTGGTAAACCGTCCTTAGTAAATTTTAAACCAAAAAAAACGAGCTATTAAGCTCGTCTCTTTTTATGTATCCGCTCTATAAGAGCTTTTGCATATTATCTATAGTCAACGTCTAGCGCTGACCTATAAATTATACTGCAGTGATACCGTGTGCTTGTGGGCCTTTAGCGCCTTGAGTTACTGTGAACTCTACTTCTTGGCCTTCAGCTAAAGTTTTGAAGCCTGAACCAGTGATTTCGCTGTAATGAGCAAAAACGTCTGCGCCAGTTTCTGGAGCGATAAAACCAAAGCCTTTAGCTTCGTTGAACCACTTAACTGTACCTTTTTGAATTTCGTTAGACATAATATAATCCTAGTTTTAAAAATGATGGCCATTGGCCAGTAACGCTTGGAGCTACTACGGTAAATCTTAAAACGGAGGATTATAACTAATACTACGAGGTAATGATTTGGTGCAGAACTTCTCTTAAGCAGGGACGTATTATAAGGAATGATTGCGCATCACGCAAGCTTTATTTTTAATTTTCAGTTAAGGCCGCTCTAAATAATGGCGCTAAGATGATATCACTTACAGCATTTTCGCTAGGCGCTGAGCGGATTATGACTGGGATAACGAGCTAATTAGCACCCACAATTAATAGCATGAATTAAAGTGGCAGTAGCTTGGAGGCGGTGCTACTATAAAGGTAGAGATTATCCCTAACACCTTGCAATTAATACTTATAAAAATAACAGGTTAATACCGTATTTCTTGGTCAACAGACCCTATATTCAACGCAATATTTATAGACGCTGTTATAGCCCGTTATTAGCTCAGCTGTTATCCCTCTTCATTCCACCTCTAGGAGACCTTGCCATGAGTTACCAACATATATTACTGGTCACAGACTTACGCTCAGACGCGGATATCGTCGCACAAAAAACCAAGCGTATCTTCTCTTTACAGCAAGATGCCAAGCTTTCAGTCTTGCACATCGTCAAAGATACTATGGTAGGGTTTGGCTATGAATTGGTGCCCGCCTCCAGCCTTTATAAGGAAGTGGATGATGTGCGCTGCCAAGATGCGCAGGCAAATATGGCGAAATTTTTGACCCGCAATGGCTTAGACGTGGAAAACTCGGAAGTGACTACGGCTATTTCGAGTAGCGAAGGTATTATTAATTATGCGAATAAAAATGCCGTCGATTTGCTAATTATTGGTCGTCATGAGCGCCATGGCCTATCCGCTTGGATTAATGGGGCGACTGCCGATAGCATCCTACCGAATATCCAGTGTGATCTTTTGGTGGTCAAACTGGATAAACCCGTTAAGTAAGGGGTTATTATTCACCTATTCGCCAACGGTCATTAACCCGCTATTTTTAGCCCATTATTAACCAGCTACTAACTATTAGGCATCTACTATTACCTAAGCGTCATTCATTAGCAATCATCTTAATAAACTGCTGCCAGAGTAAGCTTTGGTGGCAGGCCGTATGCCAAATCAACCACCATTGCCGCGACAAATCCAGACCGGCTACAGCAATCTGCACTAACTCTCCACTGGCCAATTCTTCTTCAATCACATGCTGCGATAGACACCCCACCCCAATATCTGCAATGACCATGCGCTTGATGGCTTCAGACTGCGCCACCTCCATAATGACCCTGACCCCCGGTAAATGCTGCAATAGCTTTTCGTCGATGATTTGCCGAGTACCCGAGCCGGCTTCACGGACAATAAAAGGCAGACTGGCCAGCTGGGTAGGACTCAAATGATAACTGGCTCGCTCATCGCCCATTGCAGCATCCAAAGACTGGCCTTCCTCCGCAAAAGCATCCAGCCAACGGCTATTGCGTTTCGCAAACACAACTAAGGTATCGGTACGCCAAACTTGCTGCGCCAATACTTTGATATTGCTCGGATGCGGAGTGGCTTCAACCAAGGCAATATCCACATGCAACTGCTCAACTTCCGCGACAATCTCTTGGGTATTAGCAATGCGCACATCGATATCCGCAGCAGGCACTTGCTGACTTAGCGCAGCAATCACCTCGGGCAGCACATAATTGCCAATCGTCGTACTGGCCCCAATACGAATCTGCCCTGCTTGATGCTCATGGTACTGCTCCAAACTTTGCACTTGCCCTATTATCGCCTGCGCTTGTGCATAGAGCTGCTGCGCATAGGCATGGGGTTCTAGCCGCCGCCCTACCCGCTCAAATAACGGCATCTGTAACCGCGATTCTAATTGCGTTAGAGCGCTACTGACTGCCGACTGTGATAAATACAGCGCCTCACTAGCCTGACTGGTACTGCCCGTCTCGTATACGCTCACAAAGATGGCTAATTGCTTAAGGGTAATCTTGGGTAATGGCATAGGCGGCTCTCAAGGATTGGTTATCACCGTATCGGTAGCGACTTATAGAGTAGTGGGGCTATAGCAGGCGGCAGGCATATAGAGGGCTGCAAACCACCTCGCCTTAACCTATCGATATTATCGATAGACTATACCGTATTAATCCGTTATTCAAATAGATTTTACTGCTATATACTAACTTTGCATAACAGTATTCTATAGTAGACTATCTAGCGAATGCGCTAGTAGACGCAAGCAATTATTGATGATCCGCCACCTTTATAAGCCGCCCTCTATGACTACCGCCTTCGCCCGTACCTTAAACAGTTATATTCCTCGCCCCTACCAGTTTGCTGGGCTAGTCCTAGTGTTGGTGGGCAGTTTGCTGAGTATGTGGCTCAATGAGCAAATTAACGTATGGACTAATGGCCGTATGCTGGGGTTAAGCGCGCTAACCTTGGCCATCATTATCGGTATGGTGTTAGGCAATACGGTCTATCCAAAATTCGCCCCTAAATTAGCAGACGGTGTGACCTTTTCTAAAGGGCAGATACTGCGCTTAGCTATTATGCTGTATGGCTTTAAATTAACGCTAACCCAAGTCGCTAGTGTCGGCACCTCGGCCATCGTGATTGATGCCATCGTACTCAGCTCTACCTTTATGCTCACCTATTTCCTTGGGACGCGCTGGCTAAAAGTGGACCGTGAGACCGCGCTATTAATTGGTTCAGGGGCGAGTATTTGCGGTGCCGCAGCCGTGATTGCAGCGGAGCCTGTCGTCAAAGCAGAGGCTCATAAAGTGACTATCGCTGTCGCAACAGTAGTGGTGTTTGGAACCCTAGCTATGCTGCTTTATCCCCTGTTGTACCATGTGGGCTGGTTATTGCCTTGGCTAACCCCGCAGCAGTACGGGATTTATACTGGGTCTAGTGTTCACGAAGTGGCTCAGGTCGTGGTGGCGGGTAACGCTATTAATGCTGAAGTAGGCAATACGGCGGTGGTCACCAAAATGATTCGCGTGATGATGCTCGCCCCTTTCCTATTAATTCTATCGTTTATTTTGACTGAAAAATCACCGGCTAAAGTCACGCCAACCGTTTCAAGCGCTACTACTTTTGCGGGCACTAACACTACGGCTTCTCACAACACCAAAAACGCCTTTATGGCCCGACTATCACAAGTGAAAGTACCTTGGTTTGCCTTTGTCTTTATCTTGATTGTGGTGCTACATACCTTCGTTAGTATGTCTGAGAGCTTCGTCGCCACGATGGTCACTTTGGACAACGTATTATTGACTATGGCGATGTTTGCGCTAGGATTAACCACCCACCTTAGCGCTATCAAGCAAGCCGGCGTACGCCCTCTATTGCTGGGCGCCATTATGTTTGCTTGGCTCATCCTTGGCGGCGGCCTCATTAACGTCGGCATTAATCAACTGCTATAGTGGCTTCACTTTAAAACCGATATTAAAAAAGGCTTACTAACTATTAGTAAGCCTTTTTTATGGGATAAATCTAGTAAGCCTTTTTGTGGGCTAAATGGCTGAGATATTAACGCTTATTACTTGCACCATGAGTGCAGTTTAAGCGTCCGGCAAGCGCCATAAATAAATGGCTACTCCCGTAAATGCGGCTGCCACGCTCCAAGCCATCCATATTTTTTCAGCAGGCAATTGATAAAACAGCATGGTGCCCGACAAAGTCATCATGATGCATGCCAACCACTTAGCATAACGCGGTACGGCATGACGCTCCTCCCAATCGCGAATAAACTTACCAAAGTATTTATGGTTAATCAGCCATAAGTAAAAGCGCTTAGAGCCCCGCGCCCAACAAGCGGCTGATAATAAAATAAAAGGGGCGGTCGGCATCACAGGCAGCAGCAAGCCAATAATTCCCAGTATAAAAAACACGATGCCCAACAGCAAAAACAACCAACGCATAGCAGGATGCTTGGCTTGTTTTACAGTGCCTGAATAAGAATGCTCGAGGCTTTGCGGCATGATAAAAATCCAAAATTATATATAAATGAAATAGTAACAGTCACTTTATACCGTAGATAGAGCGTTACTTTCTACACGCGTCTTGTCACTTTCTTACCCGCGTATTGTGAGTACTGCCTTAATAGCAGCATCGACGCTAATAATCTTTTTACTCATTGTCACGATAATTGTTGAACAAAATTTCTTTCAAGAATCACCCTGTAATGACTGCCTAATTAATTATCCTATTTAATTCATAAAAAAATTGCTTATTCGCAACCTAGAATGTATGAATAAACCGCTGATATGACTAGAAAAAAACTCAACAATCGGGCATAATCAATTTGTTACATGATTACTTATGCTGAGTAAGTTATTGTATGTCATGCAATATTCTATAAGCTTATTAAGTGCTAAGTAGTTTATTTAATTAGTGATTAACAGTCGGCAGCCTTATTTAAACCATCGCTAATACTAATTTTATAAAAGACAACATTAGTCAATTTCCATAGCGTCTAAAGCTATGTAGCTCATTACCCTTATTATTATGATTATTAAGACAGCGTCTGACCCTGTCCGCCAACATACGCATGAGAGAGATTATGAAACAACGGTTGTCTTTAATCCTAGCTTTAGCAGCAGCTCTAGGCCTTAGCGGCTGTGACAAACTCCCAGGTACTAATTCTACTCCAGAAGTACAATGTGGTAGTGAGACTGCGGTCGATCTCGTCAAAGAGTTATTTCAAGATGGTATCGAATCCAACACTAAAAGTATCGCTAAAAATCAAGATATACGCATCGATAGTGCAGGCCTGCGTGCCAATATCAGTCAAGTAAAAACGACGTTAGATAACGTGCGTACCGATAAGAGTGACCCACAAAGTACCAAAAAATTCTGTGTGGCCACCCTCACGGCGAAGCTAGACTCAGACCTCGTGTCTCGTGCCAATTTCGTCCGTGAATACTATGGCACATCCGGCGTGAATGAAGATGCCTTTGAACAGGACATCGATATGGATGCTAACACCATCAGCTATGAGCTGGAGTATTCGGTACAGCCTACGGATGATGGCGAGAAGGTCTTTGGCAGGTTAGAGAATGGTAGTGAAGTCATTAGCTTTGTCGCTACCACTATCATTGATGCTATGCAGCGCAATGACGTACGCGCCCTAAAAGCTCAGGATAATAAAAATATAGCGATTAATGCAGGAGCTGAACGTGAAGCCGCTGCTTCTGCTCAGATTGCCGCTACCGAAGCTTATACCGAAGCCTCTAATGAAATGGCCAGCGTCGCCACTGAACAAGCTAAAGTCAAAGCCACTATGGACTTTAAACGTAGCGAGTTTAACAAACTTTGGAAGAGCGCTTCTGAAGAAACCCGTCAAAGTCTGATGGACAATCAGCGAGAGTGGGTAGAAAATCGTGATGAGATATGTACCGATCGTGCACGCGAGGCAGAAGCTGCCCGTCAAGAAATCGTCCGTATGGAATGTATCACCGAGCTATTGGGCGATCGCTACTATGAGCTAAAAGAGTATATCGATGCTTATGATTAGACTTATGACTAGGAGTTAAAGCGACCGCTACGATGTTAATTCTGCGTAAGTTATCAGCAAAAATTAAGCTCTTCACTTTTTATTAGTGGAGGGCTTTTTTTGGTCGGGGCACTAGTGACGGATAAACGGTGATTAGTGCTTAGCCATTAAATATTTATAGTTAAATTTGAGACCGATTCGTAATACCTTCCTCCAATCTCTCTATTGCGTATAGCTTTCCCAATACTCTGCAATCACTTTGGGGAAGCAATATTCACGTGGCATCACGGTAATAGCAATGGGTACTAGAATCGATTTGGTCACGCCGCCAATAGCGTCACAGGTGGGGCCAGCCGCTACGTCATAATGCACAATACGCACTGTATTCTGTGGGCATAGGTCTGAGCAGTGAAACTCTTCTATGACTTTGGTACCGTTATGTATCCCAACCACGAGGTTGGGCTCACCCTCGACTGGCGTGCGATCTGTTTGCTTGGCCAATTGGACAAGCTGGGCGTCGGTCATGGTGTTTTCATTGGTGGGAGCGGTTACGCAGCTGGCTAAGGCCATTAAACTGATTATTAAGCTGCTTAAGGCCAGCGTTTTCATAGGTTGGGTTATAAATCTGCTCATAAATAATGTCCGTTTTAATTAGCTTTTAATCAGCCCTAGCTGACGCGCTTCCTTAAGCCACTCTGGAAATTCCTCTAGCATTTTTTCGTATAACGATTCTTCGCTAATATCGTGTAAATCATCTAAGGCGAAGAAATTACAGTTATCAATGACTCGGCCTGTCATATCATCTAGGTTTTCTAAAATGCCGTAGTTTTTGCCACCGAGGCCTACAAATTGCCAAAATATTGGCAGCTGTGCCGCTTGCAGCATAATATTGCTAATACCACGGCTGTCACGGATGCCACCATCACTAATAAATAGAATATAGGCGGGCACGTCTAACCCTTGCGCGATATAAAACTTGGTGACCATCTCCATGACACCGGCTTCATTATTCGTTCGAGAACCAAGCGGCCAATTCCGCCAGCCGCCTTGTACCGTGTCGATGAAATCTGCGTAATTATTGAGACCCACCTCACCAAGATAGAGTGGATGCTCCCCGAATGCCCAACAGTCTAAAGCTTGGTCATCATCAAAACTCACCGCTAATGGTAATAAACGATTGACCACTTCTTGCACTAGTCCTTGTTTATATTGTCGATTCATTGAGCCTGTAGCGTCTAATACTAAAGCTACCTTGGCCGTTAAACTTTGCAATTGGCGCTTTTCTAGAGATACGGTTGCTTTTTTGGCAAGGTTAACTAGCTTGGGCGCTTTCTCCAACATCACTTTTTCTAAGGACACTTTAGCTTTATCTACACTAGGAGTGCTAGCTGATTTTGTTTCCTCTTCTGCCACATCGCCACCGAAATGCTGAACTACTGCTGCCAAGCCGCCATTAAACCCCTGACCTACATTGGCCACTCGCCAAACACCATTTTTGCGATACAGCTGCAAGAGCATACTGGCTTGTAAGTCAGCAAAATCCGCTGATTGGTAATTGGCCTGTGCCTTCTGTGACTGTTGGAATAGATTGATCTCTAAAGACTGTACGTTCTTAAGTGGAGTGTCAGCAGATAATACGAAGAATAGACTGTCAATATCGATAGGCAGTTTAGATAGGCTAACCTCAAACTCTGCTTGGACGCTTTTATTTGAATTAGGTTGAGCGTCGTAATGGGTAAGTTTGATTTGCTGACAGGGCGAGACTGGTTGATTGTAAAAAACCATGTAATCGTCATTAATCAGCTTGCCTTGATTGTCTAATGCAAAGCAGCTGATATCCATCTCTATTGGACTTTGACGGGTAAATTTCACTGTGATTGGGGAGTTTTCATTTATATCAAATTGATGTAGTTGGGCGCGTTGGCCTATAGCTAAGTGATTCATAATTATTGGCTCTATTTAGTTTTCTTTTTTCTCCAAGCATAACTTATCCCAAATCTTACTTCTTGAGAGAAACAGTCGTAAACAGTGCCACAGGCCGTACACTGACACTCATATTTAACTTCAAAAGTATAATTACCTTCAATTTTTTCAAGTATGTGTATTAATCCTAAATCAGCTTGAGACTCTGGGCTTACGTTATCCTGTTTATACCTTAAACACCGACATGCACCGTTAGCAATTTCCTTTAGAAAAAAGTTGAGCCTATCCATCGACCCCAGCTTATATTGTCTATTTTCATTCTTTTCCCAAGTTTCCGTTTCTGATAAAAATTGGAACTTTTCTTGATGTTTTGCCAACTCCCTAAGCACAGTCATATCAGTAATATTCATAATTTCGAAAGAATTTATATCATCAGGTATCAATGGTTTCTTATCCAATGTACCGTTTTTAACAACCTCAATAAGCTCATCTGTTTTCATAGAATACCACTGTATTTTTTAGAACGATGAAGATTTTTCCAATACCGCCAATATAAAATCAATGCCACAAAAAAACCCAATACCAAGCAGTTATACTCAATATTGGGTTAGTAGACAACCATTAATAATGCTACATCTAAGTCATTTCACCGCCGACTCACTTTCTTTCTGCATCAATTCTTGCAGTAGCTCATTCAAGCGTACCTCAGCAGGTTGCCCCCCTTTTTGCAGCCACTCATACGCTTCATTACTCACCGGCAAACGCTTTTGCATAAATCGCCCTCTTACCGCCCCACTCCAGTCTGTAACTTCTGGAGCGTCGGATAAATTGATTTCGCGGTATCTTAAGGCTTCAAGCTCTTCCAGTTGTTCGGCGGTTAAAACAGGCTTTTCACCCTTAGCGAAGTACTTCCTAGTAACTGACATAGTAGATTCTCTCTTCATTCAGTGTAGCTTTACGCGCAGTAATGACACGGATCACTTCACGTCCTATCTCATCGTCAAAAATAACATGGCCAATGAATAAAATCATTATATTATCCGGTGCCATACCAATGGTCTTCCAACGCTGTTCGTTATCTTGGATAAAATCAATTTCAGTTAAGCTGTGCTCATCAAAAAAAGCAGCTATAGCGGTTTCAAAAAACAACCCATGCTTTTTCTTATTGCTAATATTTTTATCATCATCCCATTCAAATACAGTGTGCGCATACTCCACTCGACCCATGCTATTCCCCAAAAATTGGTACTAGGCTTTGACTACAGTTAGCAATAACTTCACTTTAAATACTGACACCAAACATTTCTCTGACTTCCTCATCACCCCAATGAATGTCATCAGGCACAGTCATCTCACCTTGCATAAAGCCAAGCTTTCGCTTTTTCTTAATACCTACTTTCTCTTCAGATAAAGCTGCCTGCTCAGGCGGTAATACGGTAACGACTACTTTAGCCGAAGTCACGTTTGGTGGGGTCTCTAACCATTTGATTCGACCATTTTCTAATAAGGCTTGATAGCTGTTGGACATAATACACTCCATCAGAATGTGTAGATTCTCCCTCAAGTTATAGTAGCACTTTATAAAAGGTCTTGTTTATTGCTTCCGTAGCTCTTAAGCGCCAGCTTTTCCATTCCCCCATTAAAAAACCCAGTATCAAGCACTTACGCTCAATACTGGGTCATTAGACAATACTAGGAATTAAGAATTAGTTACCGAAGCAACAAATTACAAAGCCTTAAGCTGATCCATCTGCTCGGTCATCACTTTCAACTGACCCTCCAGCTCTGCTAGTTTCGCCTTCTCAGCATCCACGACTTCCACAGGCGCTTTACTGACAAAACCTTCATTGCCCAGCTTACGCGCGATGCCTTCTGCTTGACCTTTGAGCTTGTCATATGACTTACCCAAACGGTTTAGCTCGGCAGTTGGGTCAATCAGACCTTTCATAGGCACTAAGATACGTAACTGACCGACCATGCTTGATGATGATAGCGGCACTTCTTCGCCTTCTTTCACGATAGTTAGACTTTCAACTTTCGCGAGCGCTTTAAACTGGTTTTGGATACGTGTTAGACGATCAGACTGCTCATCGGTGATGTTTTGTAGTAAGACCGGTAGACGTACTGCGTTACCTAGCTTCATCTCACCACGGATGTTCCGCACGCCAGCGATAAGCTCCTGTAGCCAAGTCATATCCGTCTCAATCTGTGCATTGATTTGCGCAGTGTCTACGGTTGGGAACTTAGCGACGACGATGCTATCGGTGTCTTTACGGCCTAATAGCGGCGCGATGGTCTGCCAAATCTGCTCGCTTAAGTACGGCATGATAGGATGGGTAAAGCGTAGCGCGGTCTCTAACACATGCAGTAAAACAAAGCGAATCTGTGCCTTACGCTCATCGCTGACCGAGTCATCGTTTAAGCTCGCCTTAGCAAGCTCAACGTACCAATCGCAATACTCGTTCCAGATAAACTCATAGATATCTTTACTGACCATATCCAAGCGATACTGGGTAAAGTGCTGATGGATGTTTTGGATGCTCGAGTTTAAACGGCTCATAATCCAGCGCTCAGGCAGCTCCCAAACGTCAGGGTTTGCAGTGCTATCGATTGCTTGCGCCGTGCCTTCGCTATCCACGCAGTTCATTAAGACAAAACGACTGGCGTTCCAAATTTTATTACAGAAGTTGCGATAACCCTCGACGCGCTTCAGGTCAAAGTTGATATCACGACCGGTGCTGGCCAGCGAGGTAAAAGTAAAGCGCAACGCATCCGTACCGAAAGCAGGAATACCTTCTGGGAACTCTTTACGCGTCTGCTTTTCAATCTTCGCCGCGTCTTTCGGGTTCATCATATTGCTGGTGCGTTTTTCCACCAACGTTTCTAAATCGATACCGTCGATGATATCGATAGGATCAAGGACGTTACCTTTAGACTTGGACATCTTCTGACCGTTGCCATCGCGTACTAGGCCATGCACATAGACGGTTTTAAACGGCACTTGTGGCGTACCATCTTCATTCTTCATAAAGTGCATGGTCAGCATAATCATGCGTGCGACCCAGAAGAAGATGATGTCAAAACCGGTAACTAGGACGCTGGTCGGGTGGAAGGTCTCAAGGACTTTTTTCACATCCGATTCGTCAGCCCAACCTAGCGTGCTGAACGTCCATAGGCCTGAACTAAACCAAGTGTCGAGTACGTCATCGTCTTGACGCAGGCTGATGCTAGCATCAAGGTTATACTTGCTGCGCACTTCCGCTTCGTCACGGGCGACATAGATATTGCCTGCTTCGTCGTACCAAGCAGGGATACGATGGCCCCACCACAACTGACGGCTGATACACCAGTCTTGCAGATCATTCATCCACGCCATGTACATGTTTTTGTACTGGGCAGGGACAAATTCGATACGGCCATCTTCGACCGCTTCAATCGCTGGTTTCGCCAATTGCTCAACAGCCACATACCATTGATCGGTCAACCACGGCTCAACGATGACACCACTACGGTCGCCACGCGGAGCTTTTAGAGCATAGTCTTCGATTTGATCGAGCCAGCCTTCCTCTTTTGCTTGCGCCACCAATTGCTTACGGGCTGCAAAACGCTCAACACCAGCATAAGCCTCTGGGGTGGTCTCAAGCTCAGGCTCGCGGGTCTGCAAGTCCGGATAGACTTCCATTGCTGGGAGGATATGAGCATGGGCATCAAAAATATTAATGAGCGGCATGTCATGACGACGGCCTAACTCATAATCATTAAAGTCATGGGCTGGAGTAATTTTTACACAGCCAGTACCAAAGTCGCTTTCGACATAGTCATCCGCGACAATAGGCACTACACGGCCGGTAATAGGTAGCGTAATTGTCTTACCTACCAGATGTGAATAGCGCTCGTCTTTTGGATTCACGGCAACCGCGGTATCGCCCAATAAGGTCTCAGGACGGGTGGTGGCTACGACAAGATAGTCTTTACCATCTTGGGTCTGTACATCTTTATCGGTGAAGTGATAACGGAAATGCCACAGCGAACCTTTTTCGTCGTGGTTTTCGACTTCTAAATCGGACAGCGCCGTTTGGAATTTTGGATCCCAGTTGACCAGACGTTTACCACGGTAGATAAGGCCATCGTCAAACAGGCGAACGAACACTTCTTTGACCGCATTGGAAAGGCCATCATCCATGGTAAAGCGCTCACGCGACCAATCTACTGATGAGCCCAGACGGCGAATCTGACGGGTAATATTACCGCCCGACTCTTCTTTCCATTCCCAAACCTTATCGATGAAGTCTTCGCGGGTCATATCACGGCGCTTAATCCCTTGGGCATCCAGACGACGCTCGACGACCATTTGCGTGGCGATACCCGCATGATCCGTGCCCGGTTGCCAAAGGGTATTGTCGCCTAGCATGCGGTGATAGCGGGTCAATGCATCCATAATAGCGTTATTAAAACCATGGCCCATATGCAAGTTGCCGGTCACGTTCGGTGGTGGCAGAGCGATAGAGAACGACTCATCGCTGTCATATTTTGGCTGAAAATAGCCTTGCTCTTCCCAAGTTTGGTACATGCCTTGCTCAATCTCGGCAGGGTTGTAGGCATTCTCGAGTTGGTTTAGCGCGGCTTGAATAGATTGGGTAAGATTGGTCTGACGGTTTGTTTGGCTCATAGTTACTGTCTTATCAATTAGTAAGAATAGAAATGGTATAGGAAAATTTGAATACGTTGATTTTAACGTAGATGGGCTAATTTTGTTAGATGGTGGGGCAAATTAACTCTGGAGTGCACTCTAACTCATGCCCTCTTAGCCGCTGTAAATAAATCCATACCTCATAAAAAGATAGCGATTATAGAAAATTAACCTGCTGATTAAACAAAGAATAACAGCAATAGGGTGAAATCCTAATATCACTGCGGTCTGCTATCCACTAAACTGCAAGGAGCGACCGACTTTGTAGCGCTGCCCTTCTCTTAATTAGCTGATTAAATAGCGAGCTTCCTGTGCCCAAAGACCAGCCTTCTCCTCCTGCGCCCTCGACGCAACCTTCGCTGCCAGCGGCTACTGAGACGCCGATAGCGGAGCATCCTACTGAGCTGCATGCTACTCAACACGAAACACACTCAGACTCAGACTCAGATTCCGACTCAAACAACAGTCAGGATGAGTCGCAGCCGAGTGCCACTAAGCATTTAGAAGATGAGGACTTTTCCGAAGGCGTCAGTGAGCAAGATAAAGAAACGATTAAAAAAGTCGCGGAAGACGACAACATTAGCCAGCCCAAAAGCTACGCCAGTATTTTAGTCGAGCAAGTCCTAGATGCCAAAGAAACCTTTAACCGCTCGCTAGGCTCATTATTCACTAGTGCCTTTACCGCTGGATTAGAGATAGGGATTAGTCTTTTCGTTATTTTGGCCGCCTATTCACTACTCAGCGCCTTGTTGCCTACCGAATATGACCACTATGCCCTAGTGCTGTCTTCCTTACTGTATCCACTAGGCTTTATCATCGTCGTGATTGGTCAATCCTTATTATTCACCGAGCAAACATCTTTACTAAGCCTGCCGGTATTAAATAAAATCGAACCGGTGAGCAAGTTGTTAAGACTTTGGGGCATCGTTATCGTCGGCAATATTTTGGGCGGTTGCCTATTTGCAGTATTGATGATTGGCTTAGGCTTGCATATGGGGCTGTACAGCAGCGAAAATATTGACCACTTTGCCCAGCACGTTTTAGATTACGACTGGTGGGTTATCTTTGGTAGCTCAGTATTAGCCGGTTGGCTTATGGGCGTTGCAGCGTGGTTAGTTACCTCAGCGCGCGATACCATTAGCCGGATTGTCTTAGTGACTTTGATTACCGGTACTATCGGATTTTTAGGCTTACACCACAGTATCGTGGGTAACGTTGAAGTATTCTCCGGGCTGATTTATGGCCATAGCATTAGCGTCGCCGACTATCTCATTTTTCTAGTGTTGGTATTATTGGGCAATACCGTTGGGGGCGTGGTCTTCGTCGCTATTTTGAAAAACCGCACGTTCTTATACGATATCGAAAAAATTAAGGCCGAAATGCCTAAAACAGAATTTATGAAAAGACAGCATAGAGACTAATAAATTAAATCAAAAGAACGGCGCTTACTTAAAAGTAGCGTTGGGCAAAGGTGGCGGGACTTTGGGATTATTCACGGTATATACCGCCGTCCCATAAGCAATCGCCTCAACCATACTCCCCAACTGATTGATATTGGACACCTCAAGGCGAACGCCATAAATCTGATTATAACCCTGATACTGGGCTTGCAGCTTCATCCGCACTAAAGCTTCGCGGCGGGCACGGTCGAGCAAAGTCTCATAAGTCGTTAGGTTTTTACCCACTAAGCTTAATAGCCGCGCGATGATCATTTTGAAATAATCTTGGGCGATGACCACACTACCGATGACCAAATCCCCTTGCGTCTCTTGGGCTAATTCTGGCTCGTAAAAGCGCTCACTCGATAAAATGATATGCCCCAAGACTTTTTCTGACTTGGCGAGTTCTTGCAAATGCGCTTGCTCATTACGACGACCAAAAAACCAACCGACCACAAACAACACGATGAATAACCCGTAATTCGATAATACTTCGTGCAAAATATTCGACACCGCCCTGCTCTCCTACTCTTAGCACCGTTAAACGTAGCACCGTTAAACGTAGCACCCTTTAATCTTGGTCACCCTACTCTAAGCAACCTGCAATCCTAATGTTTGCCCATAAAGGCTAAGTTAACGGTGGTGGCTGTTGATAAATAGGAGCATTGTGGTTGGGTACGCTATTGGGTACGGCTCTAACCGCCGTGCCATAGACAAAAATCTCTGACGCTCCCTGTGCGATACTGGCGGTAGAAAAGCGAATACCAACGATAGCATCCGCGCCTAATGCTTGTGCCTTGACCATCATTCGTTCGATAGCCTCTTGGCGTGACTCTTCTAGCAATTCTGTATAGGCGGTCAGCTCACCACCGACCAGGTTTTTAAAGCTCGCAAACAGGTCTTTACCTACATGCTTTGAGCGCACGGTGCTGCCGTAGACCACATCCAAACGCTCGGTGATGGTGTAATTGGGCAGGTGTTCTAAATTAGAGAGTTGCATAATCAAGCCGTTTTATAGTTAGAGGATGGAGATGGCCGGAGGCAGCGCTCACAAGGCATGACCTTATCTTACACCATATAAAAAAAACGGGCAGCCCTTATAGTAGGATGCCCGCTCTTGGCTAGTATTTATACGTCTGTTATTTATACGCTTAGGTAGAGCTATTAGTCTTGCGTATGAAACAACAGATACAGCTCAGTCAAATTGCCTTCAATACTGTTGGCCATCTGCGCTAAAGCATCATCATCACTACGAATTTCTGCTAGAGCAGGGTCTTCGTCTTCAGCATCACCCGCCATATCAATACCGCTAAATACCATCATCGGTAGCGTCAACATAGCCACGTCTTCAGCAGTATCTTCTTCACTAAACCAGTCGACGTTTTCATCGCCGTACATAGCATCGACAAAGCCTACTGACCAAGCCGCTAGGTCAGAATCTAAAGAGAAATCCACTTCTTCGTCAGCGCTAGAGGCTAAAGGCAGCTCAATATCGGTCTCAGCTTTAAGATCAGCCAGCATAGACTCGCGCCAAGCGGTGATAGCGTCTCTTACTTCTGCATCGACTTGGTTTTCTTTACCTTCAAATAGCAAAGACATCCAGTTCGGTAAGGCTTTACCGACTACGGTCGCCGCTAAATAGCCATGGGTCGCTACGCTCTCTAAGCCAAACTCGTTATCGTCAGAGTCGAGGTACTCTTTTAAATCATCTAAAGTCATAATCGGTTACTCATATCATTACAAATTTGTGGTGGTACAGGAGTGTAGCGGGCAAGGTTTTTTGCAACTATTCGTCGTCAAAGTCGTCGTCGAAGTCGTCATCTAAATCATCGTCTAAATCGTCATCATCGAAATCATCGTCAAAACCGTCTTTTAGCTCACGGGCTAAGCGTTTCTCTTCTAACAAATTATCGATTAAACGACGTTTTTCTAAGCTGCTCAGACGCTCACGCGCACTGGTTGAGGCCTCTTCCGCTACCTTTGCCTCAGGATCTTCGTCATCAAAATCATCATCAAAATCGTCGTCGATATCTGCATCACTCACAGCAAACTCCTCTTAACCTACAGTAATTGGGGTCGTATGGTCTCTTAATGGTTGCCATATTACCCAAATGGATTTATGAATTGGCTTACGTCTTGGTCAGTATTAATAACAAGCTATGCTTTATGGGCGGGATAGCTTTTTTAGCTGGATATTTTGTTGAGCCTGTAGCTTAAGCCACTAGGTCTCTAATGGGGCAAACCCACCTTCTGCTAAGCCGCTTTTTTGGGTAGCGCGCATGATAGAGATAGGTTAAGCGGATTACAAGGTTTCTTATAAAACCTTCAGCGAGTATTGTCAATGATAATCGCAAATATGTGAGCAATGAGGGCCGCAGAAACACTATTTAGCCTATCGAGGCCGTCATGCCGGTATAGCCTCTATTCGCGTTGCGGCCCACTATACTCCTAAGATGAGCGCAAAAAGGCCTAAGGGCAAGGAAAACTTACGGCCTAACCCTTAAATAAATGCTGCAGTGACGGTGCTCAGCTTAGCGGAGGAGTATGGCGCTATAGTCCAGGTATCCTTAAAACCTTAAAAGCCCATTTTTATGAGTGCGTTAACCCTTTATCTGTACGCTCTTAGGCGTCTTCATTACCTGACAATAGCACAGCATTGCGCACATCGATCAGACGCTGCATCATTGCCTCATTGGTCCCGTCAAAGAAAGCACTCTCGCGCTCATAGACGGTGGTAGGACGTTGTAAATTGCGCACTTGAATGTGGTTGCCAATCTCTTTGAGACCCGCCTTTGGATACAGAATCAACATCTCACCACGACGACCCACGCTCTCTAGCAAATGACTGAGCGGACGGGCTTGCGCATCATCACTGACGCCAACCCGAATGGGCAGAGCAAAGCGTGATAGCTCGCGATGTTTGTCATAAATGATTTGATTGAGCATGAGATAGAGCTTACCTAGCATCACGCCCGCTAAGGCCGCTTTACTATGGTTATTGTCAGCTTTTAACACGACTACCGCGCCACTATGATCAAACTTCGGTTCATTATCCAAATAGATGCCATGCAATAGCGGCTGCTTTAATAATTCGCTAATAGCTTGATTGAGCAGTTGTGAGCAGAGGGTAAAGTAAGGGTCGGCGGTCTCAGGGGCCAGCTTATCTAACAGACGATAATTATCATCATAGACAATCTGCACATCGACCGTACTGACATAGCGACTCGGAGAGACTGCAGGGGCACTCTTATCCGTATCAGCAGCTCCTTCAACACTCGTAGTAGCCGTATCTGCCGTCGTCTCGGTGACATCATGGCCGCTAATATTACTACCAGCATCGCCACTGTTAGTGTCACGATGCGACTGGACGTAGCTATTGAGCTCATCATGAATATTAGCTGGGGCAGCCGTACTATGGTCCGCAAGCTCATCACCATCACTCGCCGCGGCGACATTATCACGATTGCCGAATAACGGCCAACGCTTAGGCTCTTTCGCTTGAATCGTCGCTTCAGCAGCGCTTAATTCAGCATCTATTAACCCGTCATCCTCGGCTCTAATCCCGCGGCTATTACCATTGCTCGTTTTATACTGCTGACGATAATGCTCGTGAATATCACGGCCTAGCGCATTGATTTGCTCTTTGGTCGGACGCGCGACGTAGCCGTAAAGCAGCCATAGGAATAAATGCAGCAGCATAGACCCGATGACGAAAGGCCATTGGCTGGCGATGATTTCGCCCTTGCTAATGTCTTTCATGGTCAGCGCCACGCTGCCTATTACCGCCTCACCTTTGGTCGCGACTTGACGTACGGTCTTGCCTTTATGCAACGGCGCATTGCCCAGCGGTACCAGCACTTCGTCGTCCGCCCCTTTGATGACCAAACGCGCGACGTCTTGCTCGCTGGTATAACGACCCGCTATGACGCTTAAGCTCACGCGATCGCGACTTTGTAGGGCAAGACTCGCTTCGCTAATCAGCTGCGAGACCATTTGCTCGGCTTTTTGAGCCTGGCTTTTTTCTAACTGTTGCTCGGTGCTCAGGACTAGTAGCAAGGTCTGCAAGCTAAAACTGATCAGGATAATAATGGCAAATAAGCCTTGTCGCGGCGCTAAATACGTCATGGTATGCTAAACTTTTTTAATAGTGAGTCACAAAGATGTGGGTCGACCACACCTTCTTTGAAGGGGCCATCGGTAACTGCTGGGTGGAGCTGCGTGCAATTTCTGAACTAACTTAATTGTGCACGGCAAATATCTAGGGGGCCGTTAAACAAGCCTGTCGCCCTATACTAGCAAATATTCTTAGACGGTTAGGTCTTAATATAAAAACTATGTGGGCGAAATATGCGGGTAAATGCTGCTATGATTGCTGCAGTCACCCTGTGCGCCAACGTTATGGCGAGCACAGACCGTCATGCCTCACATTGTAGCGCAACTGACGGGTAAATTAACCAACAACTTCTGCTTAATTGGCGGTTAATTACGCCCGAAGCAAGCGCCTACAAAGACGCTATGGAAGCTGTTATTATTCCTAATCTTATTTCAGCACACAAGGGTCAATTGAGCCATGCCAAACAATACGCCTTACTCGTTACCAAAAAACAGCAAATCATGGCAACTTGCTTTAGATTCTGTCTCAACGTTACTGCCTGCGGGGGTGAGCAGCGCCGATTTAGATACGCTGCAATCGCTCCCAATTTTTGCCCTTATTGTCGTATTGCCGGCCACTCAAGCCCACCAAGTCGTCAATGTGCATGATTATGTACAGGCTTGGGTCGACGATCAGCCCAATTGGGCCTTAGTGACCGTCACCGATGATGCGGTAGCAGAGCGTCTGCCTATTGTTATTCAAGACTCTAGCACGCTTCAAAATACGGACCAGCCTCATCCCGCCAGTCAAGCCAGCACCATTACCCCCGCTACAGTCCATCGCTACCTATTGATACCGACGACAGGGGCATTGATGCACCCTGAGAAGAAGAGCGCGGCCGCCCATATCATTGATGAGCAACTGACGACGCGCTTACGCCAAAAACTGCATGAGCAAGTGAACCAACAGGTTAATCCTGCGGCTGCACCTACTAACAGCAACGCCGAAGTGGTCGATTGCCATATTTTATCTATCGGTCATATGTTACGCCCGCATAAGCTGGCTTGTTTCGATATGGACTCTACCCTAATTGAGCAAGAGGTCATTGACGAGTTGGCCAAAGCCGCCGGTATCGGTGAGGAGGTCGCTGCCATTACCGAATCCGCTATGCGTGGTGAAATAGAGTTTGACGAGTCTTTTGCTAAGCGTTTGGCGTTATTAGAAGGGTTGTCTACCGATGTGTTGGATGATATCTGCAGTCAGCTGACCTTGTCTCGCGGGGCGAAATTTACCTTAGCCGCCCTAAAAGCGTTGGGCTATCATACCGTATTGGTCTCGGGCGGGTTTACTTATTTCGCGCAGCATATCGCGGCTCAATTGGGTATCGATGAAGTGCATGCCAATAACCTAGATATCGATAGCGGTGAAGTTACCGGCTACGTGCAAATGCCTATCGTAAATGGCGAGCGTAAAGCTATGCTGACCGCTAAGATTGCCCAGCGTTTAGGCATTGAGATGACACAAGTGGTCTGTATTGGTGATGGTGCTAATGACCTGCCGATGATGGCAACCGCTGATTTAGGCATTGCTTATCAAGCCAAACCTATCGTACAAGCGCGCGCCGATGCAGCGATTAATGTGACTGGCTTAGAAGGTGTGTTGTATGCGCTAGGCTACCCTGCGCCGCAAGTCTAGACTATTTTATTCGATTATCCTGAGTCTATAGAGACCACAGTGCAGCTATTGCTAGTCGTGCCCTGATTCAATAAAATACGCGAGGTATTGGCTATCTCGCGTTTTTGTTGCCTACCTTTATGCGCCTATTGTGCTCGTTCTGTGCTGTCTATTTTACCCTCACCCCTATTCCTTTACTCTCTTGAGCGACCTTTATGTCCCCCTCTCCTGAATCTCATCGCCCTATATCCCCAGCGAATGCTGACTTGTCGCCGCATCAAGCGCCCCTTACCCCTATGACACCCGCCAATGCGCCCAAGCAACTGTTAGGGGTGTACGTCAAAGGGATTGCTATGGGGGCCGCGGACATTGTGCCCGGTGTTTCAGGCGGCACGATTGCCCTTATCGCCGGTATTTATGAGCGCCTTATCAATGCTATAAGTAGTATTGGTCCAGAGCTGTGGCAGGTTTGGCGTCGCCAAGGGGGGATGCAGGGTATCGTGGCCGTTTGGCGTCATGTGGATGCTACTTTCTTACTCTGTCTGATTGCAGGTATTGGCACCAGCTTCGTCACTCTAGCGGGCGGTATTAAGTATTTACTAGACAATCAACCGCTGCTTATTTGGTCGTTCTTTTTTGGGTTGGTCGTGGCCACGGTCTTTGTCTTGCTAACAGAAGTCACCCGTTGGACAGCGGCCCGCGTGGGACTATTTGTCGTCGGGATGGTGGCCGCTGCCCTCATTAGTACCGCACCGATTATGCCCGCCTCCCCCAGTTTGCCTTACCTCTTTATGTCGGGAGCGATAGCTATTTGCGCCATGATTTTGCCAGGGGTATCAGGCTCATTTATCCTATTGCTACTCGGGACCTACGATACGATTCTAGAAGCCGTGCATACCTTAAACTTTACTATCTTGCTGACGGTAGTCGCTGGGATGGTGACCGGACTGCTGCTATTTACCCGGATGTTAAAGTGGCTGTTGGCGCGCTATTATCAAGGGACTCTCGCGCTACTGACGGGCTTTATTGCAGGGTCTTTATTAAAGATTTGGCCGTGGAAGACAGTAGCGTTAGGCAACGTGATGCCTTGGCAGTTTCCCGGAGGGGCACAGTGGGCAACGACTATTAGCCTAATGATTGTGGGCGCAGCATTAGTCCTGCTCATTTCTTGGTGGGGCCGTCGCGGCGAGTCAGCCCATTAAGGTCACGGACCTATTTAATAATGCAATTGGCCTACTGAATAGTTCAAATAGCCTGCTCAATAATTCAAGGCGTCCCCCTGCTGCACTTAGTTAAGGCAGGCGTAAACTTATACCCGTGACTCGTTACCCAATCACGGGTGGACTGGCTAGACCGTGCGGTGGATAGACATTGTTATCCGTTGCACGGTTTAAGCCCTCATTTCTAACCCCAGCCCACCCCTCCCTTAAAAAATTATAACTGCCAGCTTTTAGCCTGACGATTACAAAAAACTTTAGCCAGATTTCCCAAAAATTTCTGCGCTATTCTCCGCAAAAATCAACGCTACCCCTAGTGCCATCACGCCTTAAAAATCCTTTAAACTAAGGCATAAAATAGGCTAATTTTTAGACGACAACCACTGTCGCAACGGTTCGCTTTTGCCCTTTAGCTTGGCCTACTTTGTCGCCATAATAGGCTCATACCGCAACATTATCTGACTGCTAACGAGGCGATGCACTATGTTTATACTTACCCTCACGACCCTCTCTTCTGGCGACGCTAGCTGGACACCGTTTAGCGCCGCGACCCTAAATATAGGTGAGGTTTTAGGCTATGGGTTATTGGCAATAGGTATCCTAGCGACCGCGCTGTCATCCCAACGCTACTTATTATTATATGCACTCGCCGGCATGGGGTATTGGTTATGCATTGAAGGCCTGCAATATATGCTGACTTCAGCGCTACCCTTATCGAGTTGGCACGGTTATGTCGCTGCGATGGCATTAAGTTGGTTGCCTCTGTGCGCTTGGATTATTGCGCGCGCTTGGCGTCATGACACTATCAGTATCCGTAGCAAATCGCGCCCGGCAGCAGTGCAACAGCGCTATATCGAGCACACGCCCGTTTACGATGAATACGAGCCTAAGTTTCAATAGCTAAGGATAATGACCGCCTTATCGCTAGCTTTAATCAACCGCATGACCTTGAGAATCACATAGCTTTTAAAACCTTTATTTTAACTATGCTGACTTTGATTATTTATTAACTAAGCCAATCCTAGATAAAAGACTAACAACACGCTATTAAAAAAATTTATATTGAGTCTGCTATTTTCTAAAAACTATTCCTGACTCATTACGCCCTATGTCGAGAGCCTGTCATCTATTTTGAGAGACAGGCTTTTTTGGGGCTCAACTTTTTTTGACTCTCCCCTTTCGTTCACGCCAGTGAGTTACTATACTGTGGGCAGCCAACCTTTACGCAGTCAGCAACTGGGCCGTGCCTTCAAGGGCATCATGAGGCTAAAGGTGCGATAGAGTTTGTTAGGCCATTACTCACTAGGGTTGTTAATTGAGAACACACCTTAGTTACATGCAGAACTAAAGCGTCAACGTAATTACTAATGACGCTACGGCTACAGCCGCTATACTATGTAGATTGTCGTATTCATTTTTTATTTTTTAGGAGCTTGTTTATGTTTACTATCCCTGTACTGAATGTCAAAGCCGATCCCCTTGATGCGTTACTAGCGGCTGTTGGCTATCGCTTGTCTATGCTTGCCGGCGGTGACAACGAAGATTTTAAAGCCTTACTGGCTGACCGTGACGTAACTATTCAATTGGGCAGTGACTCAGCAGGCGTTACGCGTTCTTATAATTTTAAAAATGGTAGCTTTAGCCAAAAAAGTGGCGCTGCGGAAAAACCAACGTTAAGCATCGACTTTAAAGATTCAGCGACAGGTGTGAAGCTGTTGACGGGTGGTAACGTTGCCGCGTTTATGACCGCTATTCAAGCGGGTGAGCTAAAGATGGAAGGCGATTACAGCTTACTGATGTGGTTCAATAAATTAGCTAAATATATTGTTCCTGCAATCCCAGAAGAGTATAAACCTTATATCCAAAAAGCTAAGCCTTACGCTTATAAAGCGCAACAGTTTGCTATGCATTGGATTGGCGTGGCCAAACATAAACTAGGCAAATAAGCTTAAACTTATTTAATAATGGCTTAGCGGGTTATTGAATTGTCCAAATGATGTGATGTCGTTTGGGCAATTTTTTTATGGTCACTTTTTATAGCCGCTTTTACTATCAATAGTAAAAATAACTGGTTAACCAAATAGCCGTAGCGATAAAGAGAGGCGACATAAAACTAGCCCTAAGCACCATTGCAAAAAAACTACGTTTCCTTAAAAGGGTACTGAGAGAAATAGGTGCGAAAGATGCTAAGATAGCCGCTAATTTTGCCCCACACATCTCATAAAATGATACGATTACAATCATATTAGCAGCTTGCACCTTAGAGCTTGCTAAGTAGCTATTGGTAAACGACACCAGGCTAGCCTTTTAGGCAACAACGTTTAGCAAAATTGCTAAGCATGCCCTAGAATTAACAATTTAATTAAAAGCTAAGTAAGCAGTTATAGATCATTTATCCCTTGATAGTTATCGAGCTAGCTAAGGGACAATGGTCTGATGATAATATCAGTGACTAAATAGGATTAAGGATGATGAGCAGCACAATGACAGGTTTATTAGGGATTAGCGAACCACAATCGGCAGTTACTCACGGGAGCCATAACGTAGGCCATTTAAACTTTGACGCGGCGATGACAGCTCAGTCAGATCAGCATACCGCTAGCAGCAAACCGGCTATTACCCGGGAGTATATTGCTGAATTATTCGACATGCCCTTTATGGATTTGCTGCTACAAGCCCAGCAAGTACACCGTCAACATTTCAACGCCAATGAAGTGCAAATCAGCACGCTACTATCGATTAAGACCGGCAACTGTCCTGAAGACTGCGGCTATTGCTCACAGTCGGGACATCACCGTGATAAGACCAAACTGCAGGCTGAAAAACGTCTAGAAGTTGATAAGGTTATCGCAGCGGCCAAACGTGCTAAAGCCTCTGGCTCCTCACGCTTTTGTATGGGCGCAGCCTGGAAACATCCGAGCGCTAAAGACATGCCTTACGTGGCAGAGCTGGTCAAAGAGGTCAAAGCCTTAGGTCTAGAGACTTGCATGACCCTCGGGATGCTGACCCCTGAGCAATCACGCCAATTAGCCGACGCAGGTCTCGATTACTATAACCATAACTTGGATACGTCCAGACGCTATTATGATGAAGTAGTGACCACGCGTAGCTACGATGACCGCCTAGCCACTATCAACCATGTTCGCGATGCCGGTATCAATGTGTGTAGCGGCAGTATCGTCGGGATGGGTGAAGGCCGTGACGATCGTATCGATTGGATTTACGAGCTGGCCAGTATGCCCATACCACCAGAGTCTATTCCGGTCAATTTACTGGTGCCCATCGCAGGCACACCGCTCGGCGATAAGATATTAAGCGAAGGCGAGCTGCCGGTATTAGAATGGATTCGCACTATTGCCGTGACGCGTCTATGCTGTCCTGAGAGCTATGTGCGCCTTTCTGCTGGTCGCGAGAGCTTGTCTGACTCTGAACAAGCCTTGGCCTTTATGGCCGGTGCAAACTCGTTCTTTTATGGCGATAAGCTGCTGACCACAGGCAATGCGAGCCAGTCGAACGACGATCGTTTGATGAAGCAGCTGGGCCTACGCGCGCAGGTGAGTCGCCCAAGACAAGTGTTAGTGACGGATGCGGTAACGGCCCATACCTCAGCACTAGTCATGTCCGCTTAATACTGCGCTGCTTATATTGCGCAACTTAGACGCTATCTACAGTATCAGGCAGCATCATCCGTTATAAAAATCGCTGTAAAGAAGGCTTAGCCCGTTATTGTGGGACTAGGCCTTTTTTATTGGTATACCTTAGCAAGTCGCCCACTAACTCACCAGCGTTTGACCTAGGTCGTTCCTTGGATAGCACAAAAGCTGAGACAGCGGTATAATCGCTAGCTTGTCGGCTACCAACAGCTATAAAACAAGCTGTTTGTCCGGTAGCGCGCCACCCTACTCTATACGATCTAAGGCAGCCCTATGGCAGATTATTTTAATTGGATTAAAGCCGCACACGTCATCTCGATGGTGTGTTGGTTTGCGGCGATATTCTATTTGCCCCGCCTGTTTGTCTACCATGCGATGAGTGATGACCGTGTCAGTCACGAGCGTTTTATGATTATGGAGCGCAAACTGTATCGCGGCATCATGACCCCATCAATGATTGCCACTTGGGTCTTTGGGATTTGGATGTTGGTGTTGGGCTGGGATGTGTATAAAACCCAAGGGTGGCTGCATGCCAAATTAACCTTGGTCGTGTTGCTATCAGCCTACCATGGCGCTTGCGGATTTTATCGCAAAAAACTGATGGATAATGCCCATTATAAGACCGATAAGTTTTGGCGCTGGTTTAACGAAGTGCCGGTATTGGTATTGGTCGCCGTCGTGATTTTAGTGATTGTGAAACCTTTTTAGCCATTTTAACAGGGCTGCCAAAAGCCGACTCACTACAAAATAAAAAAGCCCATAGCTATCAAAGTTATGGGCTTTTTTAAGGGTCGCTGTTAAGGGCAGCGCACTGTGACTCTGACTTAAGCCGTCGGCCGCATAATTTGATAAACATGGCTTAAGTCATACACTTTATAGCGGGCCGGCTCATGACGACTTTCTCCGGCATAACTCAAGATTAGCGCTTGGCGGCTCGGTTTATCTACCCAACCAATAAATAAGCCACTGTGCTCGATATCGTTATAGCCATGATTAATATAATACAACCAATCGCCTGAGCGTAACGCCTCGCTATCGGCATAAGGCCCTGCCCGATACGTCCCTTCAAAGACCGTGTCGCGGCTGATTCCGGCGCGCTGAAAAGCGGCGTTTAAATAATCCCAACAGCCGCCCGGCAAGATAGTGCGCTGATCTAACGCCATGACTCTGACCTGACGTAAGACTTGTTGCGCCGCCGGGGTCGCCATAGCTTCAGAGGCTAGCACTACTGAGGCGTGCTCCGGTTTTAGATTATCATACGATTGCATAAAGGCAGGCGTAGTAGCCAATTGTGGAAAGGCTACAGGGGTTCTGGCATAAGCCGTATTTGCAGGAACGATAGTCGCGTTAGATGAGGTAAAAATAGCGGCATTGGCCACAGTAGGCAGCGCTAAGGCCGAAGCTACGGTTAACGCTATCGTTACGGGTGTGAAGAATAATTTAATGGCCGTTGAGCACAACATATCACTCAAGCTTAAGCGCGGGCGCAGGGACTGACTTGGTTTGAATAACCTTGGTGGTAAGGAAGATGCTACAGAATATAACTGAGCCGGTGGCGACCCTGATGT
This sequence comes from Psychrobacter sp. CoH-33_TS_01, assembly GCF_058189395.1. NCBI lineage: Bacteria > Pseudomonadati > Pseudomonadota > Gammaproteobacteria > Moraxellales > Moraxellaceae > Psychrobacter > Psychrobacter sp. CoH-33_TS_01. The sequence continues at coordinate 12,399 of NZ_JBVGQI010000006.1, read as the reverse complement.
TAAGTCCTGATGACTAGCATTAATTGTGGCATGTACTGCGGTATGTTTTGGTGTCAAACTGACCTCCCTATCCTTGAGTGGTCCGACCTATTGGTCTATGGAAGAATGCTCTCTTAGCAGTGATGTTGTCATACATTGTTATACATAGAGTGCGCTTATAACCTAGCCGCTATGACCTAACTCTGCACACAGCTTTATCAGTTTAAGCAATTTTCCTAGCGTTTAACAGCGCTTTCATACACTTTAATTCCAGCAATCTGCTTAATTAGACTGCATCTTGATATTAGCATTGCGCTTGTTCAATTGCTGACCTCTAAGGATGGCTTGCATCACCTGAGCTTCTTTAGCCGTCTCGAAACCCGTGACCAGACACTTTTGCTCATTATTAACATCTAGGATTAACAGCTCAGTGCCTTCAATCTCAATCTGATCATCCACAGCGATAACGACCCGGTTTTGAGTTCCCAGCGCTTTATGGGTAAACGCACCCGCCCGCACATCGAGCACCCCGCCACGGATCAAATTAGCGGCTTGTTTTTTGAGCTTTTGCCGTTGGCGATTAAAGATAAAACTGCCCACGATTAATAGCGCTAAAGCCCCAATAGCCCAACGTTCAGGCAATAAACTCATGGCCATCGCCACCCCGACCGCGCCAATAAGCAGCGCTGACCCAAACCAAAACAGCCCATCACCGCTGGGTGTGGGCTGTCCTTGTAGGGTGATGTGGGCGCCATGATCGGTTAATTTTAGCATCAGGGTATCCTTGCCTGCAGTTTGTTCGCGACGGAGGTTTTTATAACCCGCCTCCGTCACCACTATGACAGATATTTTTTAGGAGGTGGAGTCTAGCAGCGCACTTATATTCAAACATTAAGCCCGCTGCTAAAAAACCCTACTTACCAGCCCAAGACCGTTTGCTGCATCTTGATCAAATCAGCGATACCGGCTTGTGCCACATCTAGCATTTTATCCGCTTCAGCACGGGTAAAGGGCTTTTCTTCAGCGGTGCCTTGAATCTCAATGAACTCGCCTTTTTGCGTCATGACCACGTTTAGGTCGGTATCACAGCTGGCATCTTCTTCGTAGCATAAATCCAACAAGACTTCGCCATTTTTAATGCCCACAGAGACCGCAGCGACGAGGCCAATTAGTGGATCGGCTTTTAGTTTTTTCTTCTTTTGCAAGGTCTCAAGCGCATCAATCATAGCCACTGCAGCACCGGTGATACTGGCAGTACGGGTGCCGCCATCGGCTTGAATAACATCACAATCCAGATAGATAGTGTTTTCACCCAACTTCGATAGGTCCACCATGGCGCGTAGACTACGGCCAATCAGACGCTGAATCTCTTGCGTACGGCCCGACTGTTTACCACGAGCGGCTTCACGTTGGTTACGGGTATTGGTCGCGCGCGGCAACATCCCGTATTCTGCCGTAATCCAACCTTTACCTTGACCTTTGAGCCAACGCGGCACGCCATTTTCGACACTAGCAGTACACAATACTTTGGTATCGCCAAAGCTCACTAGCACTGAACCTTCAGCGTGCTTGGTATAATTCCGTTCAAAAGTTACGGGACGAAGTTGGTTGAGCTCACGGTTATCTATACGCATGTAAAGCGGTTTCCTATCATTGATTCATTTGTTAGGTCAGTCGTGCCTTAATGCCAATAAAACAGCTATCGCACCAAGGCTTAATGTCGCTATCGTAACGTCATGACCTACTAATAGCAAGGCTGAGAATTACTCTAAGCCTTCCATTTTACGCAATTCTTTACGCAATATTTTACCCACATTAGACTTCGGCAATTCGTCTACGAACTGCACGATACGTGGGCGTTTATAGCCGGTAAGATTCTTTTTACCAAAGTCGAGTAGCTCTTGTTCAGTGACTTCACCTTTTTTTACGACAAAGATTTTAGGGTCTTCGCCGCGGGATTCGCTAGGCACGCCAATAGCGCCACATTCCAACACGTTAGGGTGCTCCGACATGGCCTCTTCGATCTCGTTCGGATAGACATTAAAGCCCGACACTAAAATCATATCTTTTTTGCGATCGACGATTTTGATAAAGCCCTTCTCATCCATAATACCGATGTCACCGGTTTTCAGATAGCCATTTTCGGTAAAGGTCTCATCGGTTTCATCGGGGCGATTTTGGTAGCCGAGCATCACTTGCGGGCCTTTAACACAGATTTCACCGCGCTCACCGATAGGCATCTCATTGCCCTCATCATCGATAAGGATGACGTCCGTATTTGAGGCCGGGATACCGATTTTGCCGGTAAATTCGGCGATAGTCATAGGGTTAAAGGCGACTACTGGCGATGTCTCAGACAAGCCATACCCTTCTACGATAGGCAGGCCAGTAATCTCATGCCACTCTTTGGCGACGCTCGGCAGCACCGACATACCGCCACCGATAGCGGCCTTTAGGTGCGAGAAATCCAATTTTTTGAAAGACTCTTGCTGCACCAAGCCATTAAACAAGGTATTTACAGCCGGTAAGAAAGACGGCTTATATTTATCAATTTGTTTGATTAAGTCTTCTAAATCACGCGGGTTCGGGATTAATAAGCTGTTGTAGCCTTGGTACATCGGGTATAGGCCACACACGGTAAAGGAGAACACGTGGTATAGCGGCAAGGCTGCAAGGATAACGTCCTCAGAGGTCACATCATCTTCAAAGGCACTGGTCATCAAGGCACTGATTTGCAACATGTTAGCTACTAAGTTGCCATGAGTGAGCATAGCGCCTTTAGCGACCCCCGTCGTACCCCCAGTATATTGCAGCAAGGCCACATCGCTTAAGTCCACATCGGGACGGCGATACTTACTGGCAGACACCGCATTTAGGGCTTCTTTAAAGCCCACGCTCTTAGGGATATTGTAAGCCGGGACCATTTTTTTCACGTGGCGGACGACCAGATTAGTGATGGCGCCTTTAAAGAAGCCTAGCATGTCACCCATGCTACATACGATGACGTGCTCAACCCCTGAGGTATGCTCGGCCTCGGTAAAAGTAGTAGCAAAGTTTTCGATAATAAAGAGCGCTTTGGTGCCACTGTCTTCTAGTTGATGTGACAGTTCACGACTGGTGTATAGCGGGTTTACATTGACTAAAGTCAGACCCGCACGAATCACACCTAGCGCGACGATAGGGTACTGTAAAATGTTGGGCATCATAGCGCCCACTTTATCGCCTTTCTCTAGCCCTAACGACTGCAGATAGGCGGCAATCTGGCGGCTATACAAATCTAACTCATGAAAAGTCAGCGAGACGTCCATACAAGTAAAGGCTTTTTTATTGCCATAGCGACTAAAATTGCGCTCAAAGATATCTAATAATGAGCTTTCATCTGCCGGCATTTCAATCTGTGCAGGAATGCCATAACGCTCATAAGACTCTAGCCAAGGACGGTCACTAGGGATGTGCGGTGTCTTTGGATAAGGCTCAGCTTTATAAGAAAATTTGGTGGTAGGCTTACCTTGATCATTGCTGACCGAATGGTTATTCGCCTGTTTATTAGTGGTCGTTGCGTCAGTTTGTGCCGTCATATAAGTACCCAAAAAATTAATTATTAGAAGTAAACTACCTAGTTATTCAGTGTGATGAGGTTACTGTTTTAAGATAGTTTAGCGCTCAGAAGGTACAAACTTCTATTCGCAAACTATAGCCATTATCCTAGCGTCGCCCTATTACGCCTTTATAGAATAATGCAAAACCTTATTAATTACAGTCGCTTTAGGTGAACGTTTGTGAAGCAAAAGTTATTCACGTAAGTCAGCGCAACTGCTATTAGGCCAGCCTTTTTCTTCTTCACATCTGAGTAAAGTAAATAATACCTAGTGTCATCATAAAAAACTATCTTGCGATTAGCCCTCCCTTTATTAGTCATCCGTTCCTAGTTATAAATACCTAGTCATCCATCCACGGTTATCAACTCAGCCTATCTTATAGTCTATATAGTCTTATTAGTGGCAACACGCCTTAATAAAACCCAATAAAAAGGGACAATACTGAGTCAGTATCGTCCCTTTATTTTTAGCGTCTCAATCAAAATCACTCTGCATAAGGGCCGTTTGAGCCCTATTTACAGTAACGCTTCAATCTAGACTTAAGCTAAGGCTAATCCTGCCTCAAACCCATCCTACTTTCTTCTTATAGCTCGCTTCACTTTATAGCTTACTTAGCTCTATAGCCAGCTTATGAAGCCGCTTTTTTCTGCTGGCTCTGTTCTTCGATGACGCGAATCTCTTTACGTAAGATTTTACCCACGTTAGATTTAGGCAACTCATCGATGAAAGCGACATAACGCGGGCGTTTGTAGCCGGTTAGATGGTCTTTACCATACTGTAAGACTTCCTCTTCCGTCAAGCTGTCATCTGAGCGTACCACATAAATCTTCGGCACTTCACCGCTGCGCTCGTCTTCAATACCGATGACGCCACACTCTAAGATTTTTGGGTGTTCCGTCATGACGTCTTCGACTTCGTTTGGATAAACGTTAAAGCCCGACACTAAAATCATATCTTTTTTACGGTCAACGATTTTTACATAGCCGGTATCGCTCATGACGCCGATATCGCCTGTGCGGAAGAATCCATCGCTGGTCATGACTTCATTGGTAGCGTCTTCACGTTTCCAGTAGCCTTTCATAACTTGCGGGCCACGGACACTGATTTCACCGCGCTCGCCCAGCTCTACTTCGTTGCCTGCTTCATCTAAGATGGCCATTTCAGTACCCGGCATTGGCACACCGACTGTACCGGTGAAGTGATCTAAAGCTAGCGGGTTGGCGCTCGCCACAGGAGAGGTCTCAGATAGGCCATAGCCTTGGATGATGACGTTGCCCGTGATTGCTTCCCACTTGGCCGCAGTATCTTTCAATACCGCCATACCGCCACCCATCGATAATTTCAGGTTGCTATGGTCCATTGCTTTAAAGACATCGCTGTTGGCCAAACCGTTAAATAAGGTGTTTACAGCTGGGAAGAAAGCCGGTGGATAATCCTTATAAGCTTTGATTAAGCTAGCCCCATCACGTGGGTTGGGTACCAATAGTCCGAGACAGCCACGGCGTAAACCAAACATGCCGCAGACGGTAAACGAGAAAATATGGTATAGCGGTAAGGCGGTCATAATAACTGGTTGCTTAGGACCATTTTCATACTCATCAAAAGCACTGCCCAAGAAGGTATCGCACTGAATTAGGTTAGCGACCAAGTTTTTATGCGTCAGCATTGCGCCTTTAGCGACCCCAGTAGTACCACCGGTATACTGCAGCATCGCTAAGTCATTGAGGCCGATATCGGTTGGGCGCTTATATTTATTAACGCCATATTTATTCAAAGCTTTTTTGAAGGTTACACTGCCTGAGATACTATAAGCAGGCACCATCTTTTTGACGTGGCGCACGACGGTATTGACCAATAAACCTTTTAGCGTACCCATCATATCGCCCATAGAAGCGATAACGACATGGTCGACCAATTTTTTGCCAATATCTTGATAAGTTTTAGCAAAGTTTTCTACGATAAATAAGACTTTGGCCTCAGAGTCATCCAATTGATGCTCAAGCTCTTTTGACGTGTATAACGGGTTGACGTTGACTAGCACATAGCCTGCGCGCAAAACCCCCAATACGGTAATAGGCATCTGCAGAATATTCGGCATCATTACTGCTACTTTATCGCCTTTTTTCAGGCCAAGCGCCTGTAGGTAAGCGGCAATCTGGCGACTATAGCGGTCTAAATCAGCAAACGACAACTCAGTGTCCATGCAGACGTAAGCGGTTTTTTTGTTATGTTTGACGAAACTTTCTTCAAAGATATCGATTAGAGAAGTATCTTCAGGCGGCAACTCAATGTCGTAGGTCATGTTTAATTCTTGGTAGGTCTTTAACCATACCGGGTCATTACGGCGTATGAGAGTGTCTTGATTGTCCATAATCGTAAAGCTCCTGATAAATAATCTTTTGGCGAAGGGTTATACTTATATAAAAATAAGGAATGATTAGAATGCTATAACACGACAAAGTGTAGCATTCAGGCGATGACACTATTATTCTTTAAGATACACTATTACTACAGTCATACTCAATACATAAAATCAGTACAGTTGTTAACTCTTGCGTTCAATAAAAAGTGTTGGAGCGAAATAAAAGCTACCATGAGGCGAATCCGTTAAGCCCATCTTCATTATAATAGTAAACAATAGTTTGCTTATAAAAAATGCTTATTTTGTCTGCTCTAAAGCACTGGCCAGTTCGGTTAAATCAACAAAGCCACGCCGGATGCCATCGCGATCACTGTTGGCGGGCTGGGTCAAACTTTGCTTGGCCAGCTTGCCACTGTCCGCGTATTGCCAATTATTAATATACTGCCCCTGCCCTAAACGTTGCGCAAACCCTGCCACTGCTACCGCAAATTGCGTGTCGGTATTGGCGCTGCTTAAGGGGTGGCTGCTATTGGCAATAGGCAGGCTGAGCAGCTTAGAATCACCACCTGCAGGTGCCTTATAACGTATTTTGAGATAGCCCAATTCGGTCATATTGGTTTGGGTCGTTTTACTCTCGCTGCTGCCATAACGACGATCGCTATACAGTCCAGGCTTGCCTACTGGCGTCACTTCAAACAGGGCAATGACCGCTTTACCCGCGCCCAACTCGCCAGCATCGACTTTATCATTATTAAAGTCTTCTTCGGCCAGTACACGATTCTCATAACCGATTAACCGCCACTCAGAGATGACACTAGGGTTGAATTCCACTTGGATTTTGACGTCTTTGGCGACGGTATTAAAGGTAGCCGCTAGCTCATCGCTAAACACCTTTTTGGCTTCGGTTAAGCTGTCAATATAGCTGTAATTACCATTGCCGTTATCCGCCATTTGCTCCATCATATAGTCGTTTAAGTTGCCCCGACCAAAGCCTACGGTCGATAGCGAAATGCCTTTATCGCGCTGTGATTTGACCAAATCCAGCATCTCATCGACATCGCTAATCCCCACGTTAAAGTCGCCATCGGTCAGCATGAGAATACGATTAATACCACCCTTCTGCATATTTTCACTGGCTTGCCGATACGCCAGTTTTAGCGCATCTTCGCCATTGGTCGAGCCTGCGGCTTTGAGGCCATCAATCGCGGCTAATATCTTAGACTTTTTATCGCCGGGCGTAGCCGGTAACACCACTTCGGTACGGCCAGAATAAGTGACGATACTAATCGTATCTTGCGCGCGCATTTGTTGCGTTAGTAATTTGAGGGCAGATTGGGCAAGCGGTAGCTTGTCACGGCTGTCCATGGAGCCCGAGACATCGACTAAAAAGACTAGATTAGCAGGAGGCAGGGCGGCATTGGTCGACTTTTCTGACCAGCTATTATCGACGGCTTTAATACCCACTTTGACGATTTTATTATCCTGACCTACTTTGTCCCAAGGCGAGTCAACGACTTCGGTCGCCACCACAAAAGGCGCATTACCGACCCGTTTGCCATCGCTAAATGGATAGGAAAAGTAATTTACCAGCTCTTCCGCCCGCACGGCATCCACAGGAGGCAATTGGCCTTCATTTAAGTAACGGCGGACATTGGCGTAGCTGCCCGTGTCCGTATCAATCGACAAAGTGGCTACCGCTGACTCTGCGGTACGATGCACAGGATTGGCGCTCTGATCTTGATAATTATCGCGGTCTTTCGGTTGCGGAGCCGGCATAACCGGATAGCTGCTGCTTCTAATCAGGCTAGCATCCGCCCTGCTCGCTACTGCTGCGATGACGGGCGCAGACTGGTATGAGGGCGTAGGCTTTGCTTTGACTGGGCTGGATACCGGCTCACTGCGTGCTCTAGTCTCTGCTGAGTTGGGGGTACTACACCCCGCTAAAAATAAGCCAGCACTCACAGCAGTGGCCAAGGCGCTCAGTTGTGTAATCGTTTTTTTATGCCCTAGTCGATACTTTGGCTGTGTGCTCATGCCTTGGTCTCCTACCCATTCGCTTATTTTTATGGCCGTGCTTTTATAACTTAACTTTTATAACTTATGCTCTGATAACTGAGCTTTGATAAATTAACGGTTATATTTGAGCTGTCATTGCCTCAAAGTTATCAATTGGCGACTATGAACCGCCTCTTAGGAATACTTAAAAAACTCCTAAGCCTATCCTTATGTTGTAACTAAAATAGCGGCCAGTTGCAAGGGTTTTTAAGTACAAAAGGCTAGGATAATTTTCATCCCTATTATTAGTAGGACTACTGAGCTTATTTATTACAATCAAGCAATTAATATAGCACCCTAAATCTCATCCTCCTATGGTCTATTGCTACACGCTGCCACTGCTACTTGTTTATAAAAAGCCAGACATTGTTCATAAAAAACCAGTCATAAAAAATCAGTTAAAAAAAACCAAACGAACCCTCAGCATTATCACCACTATTAGCCCGTCCTAAAACGTGGCTCGCCTATAGATTAGCCCTGATATCGGGACAATAAGCGTCACGACCTGTCGTCTATTAGCATTCGCCACTTTTTTATTGCGCCAATATCCTTTACGATAACGCTATCTTATCTTTGCCGATTTGGCCGGTTCTGCCTCGAGTAGCAGGAGCGCCAGCTTACACTTTATACAAGCGAAACTTCTCTCTATGTCTGATGTCATTATTTCTGATACCCCGGATCTTCCCGCCAGCGAACCCATGGATACCCGCTCTGTTGCGGAATTCACTGAGCAGGCCTATTTGAACTATGCCATGTACGTCATCATGGACCGCGCGCTGCCGCATATTTCAGACGGCTTAAAGCCGGTGCAGCGCCGTATTGTCTATGCGATGAGTGAGTTAGGTCTAAAGTCGACCGCTAAACCCAAAAAATCGGCGCGTACCGTCGGTGATGTGCTAGGTAAATACCACCCGCATGGCGATAGCGCTTGCTATGAGGCTATGGTGTTGATGGCGCAGCCGTTTAGCTACCGTTACCCGCTCATCACAGGCCAAGGCAACTGGGGTAGCCCTGATGACCCGAAGTCTTTTGCCGCGATGCGTTATACCGAAGCGAAGATGTCGGCCTATGCCAATACTTTACTGGCGGAGCTCGGCCAAGGTACGGTCGATTGGCAAGACAACTTCGATGGTTCGATGCAAGAACCGGTTACCCTACCCGCTCGCTTGCCCAATATTCTATTGAATGGCACCACTGGTATTGCCGTAGGTATGGCGACCGATATCCCGCCGCATAACCTCAATGAAGTTGTGCGAGCAGCGATTCGACTATTAAAGAATCCTGAGCTGTCGGTCAAGCAGTTGACCCAATCTATTCCCGCGCCAGATTTACCGACCAAAGCGGAAATCATTACCTCGAAAAAAGACCTACAGAACATCTACGAGACCGGTCGTGGCAGCTATAAAATGCGTGCGGTCTATCACATCGATAAAAAAGAAAAAAACCTGGTCATTATCGATGCCCTACCGCACCAAGTCTCCGGCAATAAAATCCAAGAGCAAATTGCCAAGCTAATGACCGACAAAAAACTTCCGTGGATTGTGGATATCCATGATGAGTCGGATCATGAGAATGCCTGCCGTATCGTACTCGAGCTTAAGTCTACCCGCGTCGATGTCGACCGCGTGATGAGCCACTTATTTGCCAGTACCGATTTAGAGAGCAACTACCGCGTCAACATGAACATGATTGGGCTAAACGGTAAGCCACAAGTCAAAAACCTCAAAGAAATCTTAGAGGAATGGCTAGTCAGTCGCCGAGCCGTCGTGACGCGCCGTATTGAATATCGCTTGGATAAAATTGATAAGCGCCTGCACATTTTGGCCGGTCTGTTGATTGCTTATCTGAATATCGATGAGGTGATTCGTATTATTCGTGAAGAAGATGATCCGAAAGCCGTATTAATGGCCGATTATGATTTGAGTGACATTCAAGCAAATGCCATTTTAGATATCCGCTTACGGCAATTGGCTAAGCTAGAAGAAATCGAATTGCGCCGCGAGCAAGATGAACTTGCAGTGGAGCGGGCCACCTTGCAAGAGCTGCTAGACAATCCAGACAGCTTGACCAACCTCATCATTGATGAGCTCACCGCCGATATGAAAGAGCATGGCAACGAGCGTATGTCTACGGTGGTCGAGCGTGATGAAGCAACAGCGCTCAAAGAGTCGGATCTAATCCCTAGCGAGCCGATTACCGCTATCTTGTCACAAGCGGGTTGGATTCGTGCCGCTAAAGGTCACGATGTCGATGCTACGGGTATGAGTTTCCGCTCGGGCGACAGCTATCAAGCGCATGTGCAGGGCAAGTCCAATGAAAAAATTTACATCATGGATAGTACGGGTCGCAGTTATAGCATCGATGCCCACACCCTAGCCTCAGCGCGCGGTCAGGGCGATCCACTAACGAGTGTGCTTAAGCCTGCTGCTGGGGCTAAATTTGAGCAGCTGTTAACAGGCGATAATGAGCAAAAAGTTATTCTAGCTAGCTCACAAGGCTACGGCTTTATTAATACGTTAGGCAACTTAGAAACCAACCAAAAAGCCGGTAAAAACGTTATTAATATTGCCAAAGATGCCCGCCTATTGACGGTCAATGCTATCCCTATCGGTACGAGTGGCAATAGTGAGATGGCAGCCAGTCCCGCTCATGACCAAATCGCGGTAGTGACCTCAGCCGGCTATCTGCTCATCTTCCCTATCGATGATTTGCCGGAACAAGCGCGCGGTAAGGGCAATAAGCTCATCAACCTTAAAGCGGGCGAAGAGGTGCTTGCCGTGACCTCGCTGCATCATGACGATAGCCTGACGGTAACTGCAGGTAAGCGTCATGTCACGCTCAAACCGATGGACTTGGCGAACTACACGGGCAAACGTGGTAATCGTGGTGGTCAGCTGCCTAGAGGCTTTCAAAATGTGACTGCTGTTGAGGTGGCTGAATAGCTGAATTTATCGTCTTAGCACTAGGTCATTGGCACAAGATTTTGCCCCTCCTTTTTAAAAGGAGGGGCAAAGGGTGGATTTCAACCTCTAAATCAAGCGCGTAGGCTGGTGCTTTAGCCTAGCATAGTAACTTTTTAGCCATAGTCACTCTTTAGCCACAGTTGTAGCTATAGACTGCGTTACACCCACCTTGCTCTCATCACTACCTATGGAGTCTTTTATAACCGTGGGTGTTACCCACGCTACGGATTCTACTGACTTAAGACTATTAAGAGGGTACTTTGCCAATACAGTAGGGTGCGTCCCACGCACCTTTTAGGATTAGGCCACTCTACCTAGGCCTACCTTAATTAAAATGTTCTGCAAGTTTCTTACTTAAGATATATAATAAAATTAGTAGGTTATGCTTCAATAACCTCACTCTACAACACTTAATTAAAATAATAAGTTGAGAAATATGAAAATTAAAAATACCTATAAGTTAGCTTCTTTATTAACTTTTTTAATGGTTGCAGGTTGTGCTTCACCAGAGCAGCAGCCAGTTGACTCCTTACAGGTTGAAACACCCGAGGTCATGGAGCAGAATTCAGAATTATCCCCAGTAGTTGCTGAAACAGAAGAAACTCTAATGCCAGTCTCAGCACCAAGCAGTGGCGTCTATAACGAAGATTTTCAGGGTGAAGAAGCTATTGCCCCGCTTGAAATCCAATCTCAAGGTGGGTCAGATTATTATGTAAAAGTTGTTAATGCCGCCACTGATAGAGAGACACTTACTATATATATCAATGGTGGGGACACTGTTGAGGTCGACGTGCCTCTAGGTAGTTATGAGATTAGATATGCTGCTGGAGATACCTGGTATGGAGAAGATGAGCTGTTTGGTCCAGAAACTTCTTATAACAAAGCAGATGATTTGTTTACTTTTTCTGATACGGGCTATCAGATTTCAGGCTATACCATTACTCTATACCAAGTCGTTGATGGCAACTTAAAAACTATTCCACTCGATAAAGATAGGTTTTAACAGTTATAGCAATAATATTGTCATACTTAAGAAATGCAGCATAGATTAATGCTTTATTTGCAAAAGTCAGTAAACATTTGGCTCCAGTAAATGGCTTGGTTTTTGTAGCGTGGGTAGCACCCACGGAAGGAAATAGTCATATCAGCCAATACCCTAGATTTGCCGAGTAAGTTGGCGCTTTAGCCCAGCAAAGTCAACCCATACAGTTAGACAGTTAGACAGTTAGACAGTTGCGTTTTAAGCATAGTGCGCTTTTGACGCACCTTCTAAAGCGCGATGCTCTTCTTACCCTTATCTGCAATAAAAAATTTTTATATAATTCAGGCAATAAAATCGGTGGGTTACGCTTCGCTAACCTCACCCTTGTATCTTGATTGATGATAAATCTCATGAGTTATTGGTACAATTTATCATCGAATCACGAGCATTGTGAGCGTG